>NZ_VOLS01000040.1 GCF_007954265.1 Colwellia sp. C1TZA3
ACCCGCTTATTCACCTGAATTAAATCCAATTGAACAGGTATGGCAGTGGTTAAGACAGAATGAATTAGCGAATAAGTGTTTTAAGGATTATGACGATATTGTTGAATCTTGTAGTAATGCATGGAACAGCTTCATAAGTGATATAAAAAGGGTGAAAGATATATGCTTTAGAGACTGGCTAAATTTGAGTGGTTAATTAATGTAATTGGTATAAGTAGTTATTCATTTTAACCATTAAAAATGAGCAGGTAATTAATCAACTTGGTATTATACCAATCCCATTAAGTTATTGCTCACTTGTACTAGTTAAAATAGCTCAAGGCTGTGTTGCTCTCACTCCCAATAGCCAGCTATTGCTCAATCGAGCGCCTTACCTTGAGTTATTTTTCCTGCGCACAACAAGATCACAAACTTAATGGAACTGGTATTAGTTAAGATAGTGGTAGAAGTGCTGATTTTTTATGCTAATTCAAGTAATTATCAATGTAAGTCAATAAAATGGCTTGCGAGCGAGTTTAATTCCCGATATTATGTCGCTTGTTTCAAAATGAACACGATGTCTATCTGGTTTATTTAAAGACCGTGCCTTGATAGCTCAGTCGGTAGAGCAGAGGATTGAAAATCCTCGTGTCCCTGGTTCGATTCCGGGTCAAGGCACCATTTTATATTTTAGTAAAAAATCTAAAGCCTTAACATTTATATGTTGAGGCTTTTTTTTGGCTGAAATTTATTTTTGATCTGTCTTGACGATTGTTGTTGTGCCGGAAAATATTTTTTATCTGACATAAAAATGCCCGCTAATCAGCAGGCACTATATTTAGTTTGTTTGGTCTGTGTATAAAATATTATTTTTTCTGAGCCTGTTTACTGGCACTTTTAGTTGCCCGGCGCTCGGCTATAACTTGTTTGATATCCCCACCAATATGTTCTTCACCGCGAGCTTTGGCAAGGTTGATTTGTTTTTCACGCTCCTGAAATCTGCTCTTCTGCTCGTCAGTGTATTTATCATAACAACGTGGGCAACTTACGCCTTGAATATAATGCTCGCTGGTTTTTTCCGCTGCTGTGATTGGATAACGACAGGCAAAGCATTGGTCATATTGACCACGTTCTAAACTATGGTTCACGGCAACTCGGCCGTCAAATACAAAGCATTCACCTTGCCACATTGTTTCTTGCTCAGGGACTTCTTCAAGATATTTTAAAACGCCGCCTTCTAGATGGTAAACTTCTTCAAAGCCTTGCTCTTTTAGATAAGCGGTAGACTTTTCACAACGTATACCGCCGGTGCAAAACATAGCGACCTTTTTATGTTTACTTTTATCTAAATTTTTGGCGACATAATCAGGAAATTCACGAAAGCTTTCGGTGTTTGGGTTGATAGCATTTTCAAAACTACCAATTTCTACTTCGTAATCATTGCGGGTATCTATTAATAGCACTTCGGGATCAGAAATAAGGGCATTCCAGTCTTTGGGTTTAACATAAGTGCCGACGGTAAGTGTTGGATCGATACCTTCTACACCCATGGTGACAATTTCTTTTTTCAATTTAACTTTCGTACGTTGAAAAGGGTTGTCTTGATGAAACGAGCATTTAGAGGACACACCAAACAAACGACTATCACTATTAATAAAGGCGAGTACGGCGTCTATGCCAATTTGTGAGCCAGCGATAGTGCCATTAATACCTTCAAGCGCTAAAAGTAAGGTACCTTTAACTGCATTGTCTTCCATCACCTGCAGCAAAGGTGGTTTAATGGCTTCGAAGTTTTCTAAGCGAACAAATTTATATAATGCGCAAACAGTAGTGTTATTCATATGTTATGACCCATTGAGCGAGCCTGATAGTAAGTCAGGAGCTGTAGATTGAATGTTGACCTACCACTAAGGTAGGCGTGCAAGTTTACCAGCTATTGATAAATCGGCAGCATTCTAGCAAATGTCGATTCTGGCGAATAGTGTTTACACCATTTTTTGTTAAATGCAAGACAAGTGTATCTGTAAACTTGGCCCTGCAACATATTGTTGACAGTTGTTTATCAAGTATATTTTATTGGCATGGCCTTTATTAGAGCGCTTGTTATAATACTGCACATTGCTATTTAATAACGTGTATTGTAAACACGTATTTCACCTATTTTCTGGAGTTTTTTAGCCCATGTCTAACACCAATTTACTTAATGAAACGCACAACCCGGCTTTAATTAGCTGGGTAGAGTCAGCCAACGCAAAAAATAGTGACTTTCCAATACAAAACTTACCCTTTGCTAGTTTTAAGCGAAAAGACAGCAAAGAAGACTGTCGAGCGGGTGTTGCTATTGGCGATCAAGTGGTGGATTTAAAAGCGCTATTCGCCTTGGAAATTTTTGCTGGTGATACACAATTGGCATTAGAGCAATGTTGTCATTCTCAGCTAAACGCTTTTATGGCGATGGGTAATCGTTTTTGGAGCGCCTTACGTCAAGCGTTATCACAAGCATTAACCCAGGGTTCGGCATTACAAACGAAGTTAGCATCATGTTTACTTGCACAAACCGATGTTGAATTTGCTTTGCCATGTCAAATTGGTGATTACACTGATTTTTATACTTCGATTCATCATGCAACATCTGTTGGTAGTAAGTTTCGTCCTGATAATCCTTTGTTACCCAATTATAAATGGGTTCCTATCGGCTACCATGGTCGCTCTTCTTCAATTGAGGTCTCTGGTAGTCATTTTAAACGTCCAAAAGGACAAACCAAGGCACCAACAGCAACAGAGCCTTCTTTTGGTCCCTGTAAACGTTTAGATTATGAAATGGAAGTGGGTATATTTATTGGTAATGGTAATGCTTTAGGTGAGCCTATTAGCATCGAAAGTGCCGAAGATCATGTTTTTGGTATGTGTTTATTTAATGATTGGTCAGCACGTGATATTCAAGGTTGGGAATATCAACCCTTAGGGCCATTTTTGTCAAAAAGCTTTGCGTCAACGGTTTCACCGTGGATTGTAACCTCAGAAGCTTTAGCACCTTACCGGTCAAAATGGACGCGTGACGTAGCTGATCCTCAGCCTATGCCTTACTTAGAGTCACAGCACAATCGAGACTTTGGCTCTCTAGATTTAAGCTTACAGGTATTAATTGAAACTGAAAAAATGCGTAATGCCAAGCAAGCACCGGTACAATTGTCGCAATCAAACTTTAAAGATTCATATTGGACCGTAGCGCAGATGGTAGCGCATCATACGGTTAATGGTTGCAACCTACGTTCAGGTGATATGTTTGGTAGTGGCACACAGTCTGGACCTAAGCCTGAAGAAGCAGGTTCAATGCTTGAATTATCGAATGCTGGTTCAGAGCCGATTCATTTACCTAATGGCGAAACTCGTACTTTCTTAGAAGATGGTGATTGTGTCATTATGAAAGGTTGGTGTGAAAAATCTGGCGCTGCACGTATAGGTTTTGGTGCAGTAAGTGCGACTGTTTTAGCCGCTAACTAAAATATCATATTATTGTATTAACAAAGCTCCTAAATTGGAGCTTTTTTTTATGTTTTATTTACTATGTTACTTCCCATTGAGAAAACTATAGATTGGCTCTAGATACTGGATTAACAAGCTATCAACATTGATAACTTAATTTTAACGGGGCTTTTTGTTTTAGTAAATACCTAGTTTAGAAAAAGTTCATTTTTTTTATATTTTTTTTATTGATTAAATATGCAGGGAATATTTAATTTAATACGAAAAACTTCGCACACGCTTCGTTTATGTTTTTTCTTGCAACACCTAAAGGCTATAGGCTGCAGGTTAATTGTCTTTGTTGATGTTCTTTGCATAAAATATGTATACTTTTGCATATCAATTCTTTTTATAGACTCGATGTTGAATGCCAGTGAAAAAGACTACTTGTAAAGTATTTCTAGCTGTTTTATAAAGCACCAAGCCGTTTTGACTGTCTGCAGTAACGTTATTTTTTGTGATCAGCGCAATGGGTAAAAATAAAATTATAAAATAAATAATTATAAAATAGATAATTATTGAAAACATATTCAAATATATTAGGAAGAAACAACATGTCTACAACATTTCGCACTGGTACTTTAGCCCTTGCCGTTGGCTTAGCGCTAGGAACAGCCCCTAGTTTTGCCGCAGGTTTTGCCGAAGAAGCTGCAAAAAAAGAAAACATTGAACGTATCGCTGTCGTTGGTTCACGTTCAGCTCCGCGTTCAGTAGCTGAGTCTCCAGTGCCAATTGATATTATTGGTGGTGACGAGCTAGGTAAAAACGCTTCAAGTGATATGCTTGACATGTTAGTGGGCGCAATCCCTTCATTAAATGCACGTGCACAACCTATTAGTGATGCTGCATCATTAATTCGTCCAGTAAATTTACGTGGTTTACCTTCTGATTCGACATTAGTGCTTTTAAATGGTAAACGTCGTCATCGCGCATCTGTCATTGCTTTCCAAGGTGGTGGTATTAATGATGGTGCACAAGGTCCTGATATTTCAGTTATTCCAAGTGTAGCGATCAAGCAAGTTGAAGTGCTTCGTGATGGTGCTGCTGCACAATACGGCTCTGATGCAATTGCTGGTGTAATGAACTTTGTACTTAAAGATGACGCAGATGGCGGTTCAATGTCTGTGAAACAAGGTTCTTATTACGAAGGTGATGGCGATCAAACGATTATAGACGGTAATGTCGGTTTGCCATTTACTAAAGATGGTTTTGTTAACTTAAGTTTTCAGTTAAAAAATGCTGATGCAACCAGTCGAAGTGTACAACGTCCTGATGCGGCAAATATTGCCAGTCAAGGCAATGCATCTATCCAAAGTCCAGCTCAAATTTGGGGTAACCCTGAAGTTAAAGACGATGTAACGTTTTTTGCTAATGTTGGTTTAGATCTTGGTAATGATAAAGAATTTTACATGTTTGGTAACTACTCTGAGCGTGATGTAACCGGTGGTTTTTACTACCGTAACCCGCATAACCGTAGCAATGTTTTTTCTGTTGATGGTGGTGAAACCTTACTTGTAGGTGATGTTGGCGAATCAGAAGGTGCAGACCGTACCTGTGCTACAGTCTATATTCCAAAAAATCTTGATGGTTCTGACGGCAATGTTCTAGATAGCCCTCAATATCAAGCAATGGTAGCCGATCCTAATTGTTTCTCAATGAACCAAATTTTCCCAGGTGGCTATACACCACAATTTGGTGGCAACATCACAGATACCTCGTTAACTGTTGGTACTAAAGGCGAAATTAACGAAGGTTTCTTAAAAGATTGGTTTTTTGATGTTAGCGGCTCAGTAGGTCGTAACGAATCTAAATTTAACTTAAAAAATACTTTAAACCCATCGCTTGGTTTAGATACACCAGTAGATTTTCAAACGGGTAGCTATATCCAAATGGAAAAAACTTTTAACTTTGATTTAGTTAAAGGTTTTGACATGGGCCTTGAAGACCCAGTTAACGTCGCTATGGGTCTTGAATGGCGTGAAGAAAGCTTTGAAATAGTTTCAGGTGAAAAAGCTTCATGGGAAGCCGGTGCTTATTCCGACCAAGGTTTTAACATTGGTTCACATGGTTTTAAAGGCTTTGGTCCTGAAACTCAAGGTCGTAATGACCGCCGCAATGTTGCCGCCTATATTGATGTTGAAGCCCAAGTAACAGCAGACTTTTTAGTTGGCGCAGCGATTCGTCACGAAAGCTTTAATACTTTTGGTAGCACAACGAATTATAAATTAACTGCACAATTAAGACTTAACGATGAGATTTCATTACGTGGCTCTCATAGTACGGGTTTTAGAGCGCCAACAGTGGGTCAAGCCAATGTTGTTAACACGCAAACTTCATTAGTTGCGGGTGAATTAATTCAAACCTTCCTTGCGCCGCCAACTAACGCTTTATCAGCGTTTTACGGTGGTAAAGAATTAACGCCAGAAGAATCAAAAAGTTTTGCTTTTGGTGGTGTTTATCAATATGACGACTTCTTCTTTACTCTTGATTACTACAACATTGAAGTAACTGACCGTTTAGCACAGTCAAGCCAAATAGATGTGGAATCAGCAGATTATGCAGCGCTTGAAAACATCGGTGTTGTTAACCCTGAGCTAATTTCAGCGGTTTCGTATTTTTCTAATGATTTTGACACTACCACACAAGGTGTCGATGTTGTTGCAAACTATACAATGGGCTTAATGGGCGGCGATACGCTATTATCATTAGCATATAACTGGAATGAAACAACGGTTGATCAGTTTAATCCAGAGACCACTAATGAAGGTAAAGTTCATCGCTTAGAAGAAGGTATGCCTGATCATCGTGCTACCTTTACTGTTTCTCAATCTTGGGAAAATGTATCAACTTTTGTTCGTGTAAATTACTTTGGTGAGTATTTTGCAACGCATGCTGATGATGCTTGTGCTGTCGGTTGTTGGAATGAAATGGCTGATTCAGCGGTTACTGTTGATGCAGAAGTAAGCTACTTCTTAAATGACAGTATTACTTTATCAGCCGGTGCTAATAACATCCTTGACCAAGAAGCAGAAATGTTACCTGCTGAATCATACGGTCAGTTAGGTGCTAAGTATTACGAAAGTGGACCATTTGATTACAACGGTGGTTTTTACTACGTAAAAGCAACTTATAACTTTTAATATAAAAGTTCATTAAGTCTAAAAAGCCATATCAAATGATATGGCTTTTTTATGTTCAGGTCTTTTTCATATGTTCAGTACTTCAAAGCATTAGGACTGCTCGGTAATTCTCCCACATGACTCTAATGACTTATACCAATCCCATTAAGTTATTGCTCACTTGTACTATTTAAAATAGCTCAAGGCTGTGTTGCTCTCAATCCCAATAGCCAGCTATTGCTCAATCGAGCGCCTTACCTTGAATTATTTTTCCTGCGCACAACAAGATCACAAACTTAATGGAACTGGTATTATTGCTCACTTGTACTAGTTAAAATAGCTCAAGGCTGTGTTGCTCTCACTCCCAATAGCCAGCTATTGCTCAATCGAGCGCCTTACCTTGAGTTATTTTTCCTGCGCACAACAAGATTACAAACTTAATGGAACTGGTATTATAGCCAATCTGATTAATTAAGTGGTCTACTTTTTCATGAGGAAAAAGGGATAAATACAAGGCATAAAATTTAGTAAGTAGCTATTCTACTTATAAATTTTATAACGCTGTAGTTATTCATTTTAACCATTAAAAATGAGCAGGTAATTAATCAACTTGGTATTAGAGCCATGTTCGTCAGCAACGATTACTGAGTGATTAAAACAAGCAGGAATTGAGTGCAACAGTCAATCGACTAAGTCTAGCGGTTAGTTATATCAAATTGGTATTACTTCCATTGGATAAAATATTATTTTGTTCCATATAGCTTTGTTGGTAATTTTTTAACTGAGCTAGCTTTTGCTGTGCTATTGCAGCTTTAATCTCCAGCCCTTGCAAGCCCTTCTCAACAAAAGGCTTCGCTGTTACTGCACTGAGTATTTTAAAACCCGTATAGAGAAATTCTTTTTGTCGGTATTGATAAGTTTCAAAACCAAGGCGACCAGTAAAGTCTGCCTGGCAACAGAGGAGAAAGTTGACAAACTCTTCTGGTTTGCGCCAAACATCTAACTGATTAAATAAGTTCAAAATAGTGCTAGCGTTTAACTCAAATACTTTATGTGCATGCCGGTGAAACTGACAAAGCTTTAATGCCAAATTTTTGTGTGCTGTTGGCACTCTTAAGCGCTTACAAAACACCTCTATCAAGTCTGCTCCTGCCTTTGCATAGTCAGGCTGAGTAGAGCTGTCTTGTTCGGTTAGCGACTGACCTAGGTTATGGCAAATACTGGCAAACCTAACAGTAGTTTTTTTAGACAGTAAAACTGCTTGCTTGAGTATCATCATAGGATGTACGCCAGAGCAAATTTCTGGATGCCATTTTTCTGGGTTTGGAATACCCCACAAATTGTGTAATTCAGGCCAAAGCGATTTTAGTGCTTGGCATTGATATAACACTTGAAAAAAAACCTCAGGGTGAGCGTTGGCTAAGCTGCGCTCCATTTCTTGCCATACTCGTTCACCAGATAGGCTGGATAATTCACCACTTTCACTGAGTTTGGTCATTAAGGTTAATGTTTCTGGTGCTATGGTAAAACCATATTCATGATATCTAGCAGCAAAACGTGCAACGCGTAAAACCCGCAGAGGGTCTTCAATAAAAGCGGGGGAAACATGGCGTAATACGCGATTAGTTAAGTCTATTTGGCCATTATAGGGATCAACTATTTTACCCTGTTCATCCATCGCCATCGCGTTAATGGTGAGATCTCTTCGCAGTAAGTCTTCTTCAAGAGTAACATTAGCCGAGGCATTGCAGTTAAAGCCGGTATAACCTTGGCCGGCTTTTTTTTCGGTGCGAGCCAAGGCATATTCTTGTCGATTCTGTGGGTGGATAAATACGGGAAAGTCTTTACCTACTTGTAAAAAGCCAAGGCTGAGCATTTCCTCAACGCTAGAGCCAACAACTACGTAGTCATTATCAACAACAGCGCGTTTAAGGAGAGCATCACGCACGGCGCCCCCGACTAAAAAAGTGTTTAGTTGCTGTGTTATATTTGCCATTGAGCGCTATAAACCTCTGAAAATAAATAATGTATTAGATAATTATATTGCTTAACTTTAACATAATTGCGACTGACTTTTGACATATGATTGCGTTCAGGTTAATTTTGCAGGGTTGATTCATCAGTTAAGATTTTCTATGTATACAAGTTATTTTGGTTTAGAAGAAAAGCCATTTTCAATTGCACCAAACCCTGATTATTTGTTTATGAGTGATCGTCACCGCGAAGCGCTTAATCACCTAACTTATGGCTTAGGTGATACCGGCGGATTTGTCTTACTTACCGGTGAAGTAGGCACGGGGAAAACCACGCTTAGCCGCCACCTAATGGAAAACTTGCCAGAGAATACCCAAGCCGCTTTTATTTTGAATCCAACCTTATCTAGTCAAGAGTTGTTAGCGACTCTTTGTGATGAGTTAAAAATTCGTTATCGCAAAACGGGGGCAACCTTAAAAACCCTTACCGATAAAATACAACAAAAGTTACTCAAAAATCATAGTGATGACACTAATACCTTGTTGATTATTGATGAAGCACAACATTTGCAACCTGAAGTGTTAGAGCAGCTAAGACTCTTAACTAACTTAGAAACTAACACCAAAAAACTTTTACAAGTAATTTTGATTGGTCAGCCTGAATTACAGCAGTTATTGCAGCGTCGAGATTTACGGCAATTAGCGCAAAGAATAACCGCGCGCTATCATTTATTACCGCTGAATAAGCAAGAAGTTGAGCAATACCTTAAACATCGTTTGTCAGTGGCAAAATGTTTTCGTAATATTTTTGATAAAAGTGCGGTTAACGCCATTCATAAAACCTGTAAAGGTATCCCGCGCTTAATGAACTTGTTAGCCGAACGATCTTTGATAAACGCTTATAACAGTAACAATGCGGTGGTTAACCGTAAAATTGTATTGCAAGCGGCTTATGATGCCTTAGGTGATGAATTTCAAGTAAAGCCTTGGTGGCAAAATACCTGGGCAAAAGTTGGTGCCCTAGTAACGACATTAAGCTTAGTTTTAGCGGTAGGTGTCTGGTGGGGAACTTATCAGGCTTACAATATTGGCGCTGATGCTAAGGTAAGTCGTGTGGCTATAAATCAGGTAGATACTATTGCTGAGCAAGAACAGCTAGCTGTTCAGGAAGAAACGGCTGTAGTTGCTGAAAAATCAGTTCAAGCAGGTAGCGATACCAGTAATGATACTAGCAGCGGTACTAATCTGCCGATATCAGCTGTTGATAAAACGATTCAAGCTAAGGTAATTGAGGCTAACGTTGAAAATGACCTTATGGCAACACCGCTTGTTAAAGTGGCTAAAAACAGCACTGTGATAACGGATGATAAAGACGAGGCTAAAAATCAAGATATAGCGAGTGAAAGCAGGTTAGCTGACTCAAAAATTATCGCGCCTACCACTGCTGAAAGGTCAGAGCCGAAGCCTAAAAATGTGACGGGTGAAAATTTTGTAGTTAAAGCAGAGGCAGGGGTGTCTGATGCTTTGTTGGCAAGCTTTCAATCGGCTATTGAACAAACTAAGCAAAGTGAAAATGCTAGAGAAAATGTAGCAACAGATACTAGTGAGCTTCTACCGCTGACGCAAATGCCAACTTGGGTGCAAGATGGAGTGCCATCGTTAGCGTTTGAAATGCATCTTTATGCCAGTGATGGCAAAGGTTGGATAAGGGTGAATGGCCGTGATCGTTATGAAGGCGACTATATTAGCCGTGAATTACTGCTCAATGAAATACTGCCACAACAGGTCATACTGAGTTTTCGAGGTGAAAAATTTACTATGTCTGCGCTATCTTCTTGGAATTAAAGTAAAATCAACCACAGTTTTTTCAATTTTTACTATGTTTTAACCATCAGCTTTTCAGCTGATGGTTAAATTTTTACTTTTTACTTTTTACCTATTGCCAAGCTGGCATTTGGGCTTCGTAACTTTCTATTTTAGCAATTTTATTTAGCGTCCAACCGACACTGTCAACACCGTTTTCTAAGCAGTATTTATGAAAAGGCGCAATCGTAAAATCATATTGTGCACTGGCTGTTTTAACCGTACTCGCTACTAAATCAACGGTTATGTGTTGTAAATTATCTTTTGACTGCTGAAACAATGTTGCTATGGTGTCTTCCGGTAATATCACGGGTAAAACGCCAATGTTGATACAGTTAGCGTAGAAAATATCAGCAAAACTAGATGCGATAATAACTTGAAAACCATACTCTTGTAGCGCCCAAGGTGCATGCTCGCGACTTGAGCCACAACCAAAGTTTTCACCAGCGAGTAAAATACTTGCCCCTTGATACTCTGGCTTGTTAAGTACAAATTCAGGATTGTTTTTGTGACCGTCGTTATCTAGGTAGCGACGGTCATGAAACAGATGTTGACCAAAACCTGTGCGGGTAGTTTTTTGTAAAAACTGTTTGGGTATGATTTGGTCAGTATCAACATTCGCTGTATCCAGTGGCACAACTAAGCCATGATGCTGGTTAAATTTTTCCATGTTATGCTCCTTGAACTTGTGAGTTAATCGAGGTTAGGTCGACAAAGTGCCCTGCAATGGCAGACGCAGCCGCTAATTCAGGGCTAACTAAGTGCGTACGACTGCCGCGGCCTTGTCGGCCTTCAAAATTTCGGTTACTGGTAGAAGCGCAGCGGTCACCATGCGTTAACACATCATCATTCATGCCTAAACACATTGAGCAACCCGGTAAGCGCCACTCAAAGCCTGCATCAATAAAGGTTTGAGCTAAGCCTTCTGCTTCTGCTTGTTCTTTAACACGATAAGAGCCTGGTACAACGATGGCTGCAACCGTGGCTGACACTTTTTTGCCTTTGGCAACAGCAGCAGCAGCGCGTAAATCTTCAATTCTAGAGTTCGTACATGAGCCAATAAACACTTTATTAATCGCAATGTCGGTAATTTTAGTACCGGCAGTTAACCCCATATATTTTAATGCCGCAATACATGACTCACGTTCCACAGGGTCAGTGAAGTCTTCAGGTGAAGGCACAACACTATCAACTTGTGTTACTTGCCCTGGTGTTGTTCCCCAAGTCACTTGGGTTTTAATCTCTTTTGCTTCTAGTGTTAAGTAACTATCGAAGGTTGCTTCGCTGTCTGATTTTAGTTGCTGCCAATCTTCAACTGCTTGCTGCCATACTTCGCCTTTTGGCGCGTAATCTTTACCTTTTAAGTAGTTAAATGTTGTCGCATCGGGGGCTATCAGCCCGGCTTTGGCACCAAACTCGACGCTCATATTACACACCGTCATACGCTCTTCCATGGTTAAGCGCTCAATGGCTTCACCACAATATTCAACCACATAACCGGTTGCACCAGCACTACCTGTTTGACCAATAATGGCTAAAATAATGTCTTTAGCACTTATGCCTGGGGCAACTTGGCCTTTAACTTCAATTCTCATGGTTTTAGCTTTGGTCTGGCGTAAGGTTTGGGTGGCAAATACGTGCTCAACCTCAGAGGTACCAATGCCAAATGCTAAGGCGCCAAAAGCGCCATGTGTTGAGGTATGCGAATCGCCACAAACAATAACAGTGCCGGGTAAGGTTAAGCCTAATTCTGGCCCAATAACATGCACAACACCTTGGTTTTTATGGCCCATGCCAAACAATTCAATACCAAACTCTTTACAATTTTTTTCTAGCGTTCTCAATTGATTTGCAGCGCCTTCACCGGCGGCGTCAATTTTAATCGAGCGTGTTGAAATATTATGATCCATGGTGGCAATGGTGCGTTCTGGATGACGCAGTACACGATTATGAAATTTTAAATTAGCAAAAGCTTGTGGTGACGTAACCTCGTGGATCAAATGGCGATCAACAAAGATCAATGGCGTTTCGTCAGCCTTTTCTTCAATGATATGACTTTGCCATAATTTTTCGTATAAAGTGGTGGCCATGCTAGTGTGCTCCTGAAGTTTTTTGGTTGTTAACGATATATTGACAGATAATATCGCCCATTTCGTTAGTAGACTTAGCGTTATGGCGTTGCTCGGCACTTAATAAATCGCCAGTAAAGTTACCCGCGTTTAATGCCTCTGCCACGGCGGTTTCAATAGCGCTAGCCGCTTCTGGCTGATTTAAGCTATGACGTAACATTAAGGCTGCTGAAAGAATTTGCGCAATAGGGTTAGCAATGCCTTTGCCTGCGATGTCTGGCGCTGTGCCACCAGCGGGCTCATACATACCAAAGCCTTGCTCATTTAAACTGGCTGAAGGTAATAGCCCCATCGAGCCGGTTATCATGGCGCAAATGTCAGATAAAATATCGCCAAACAAGTTAGAACATAGCATTACGTCAAATTGCGCAGGGTTACGCACTAATTGCATGGCGGCATTATCAACATACATATGTTCAACTGCGACACCAGGGTAGTCTTCTGCCACTTCAATGACCACTTCTCGCCATAATTGAGACGATGCTAATACGTTGGCCTTATCGATAGATATAACCTTGTTACGACGCTTCTGAGCTGATTGAAAAGCAAGGTGTGCGATGCGGCTGATTTCTTTTCGAGAATAAATCATCGTATCAAAAGCGGCTTCATCTGCTTGGCCTTGATTTTTACGACCTTTAGGTTCGCCAAAGTAGATACCACCAGTTAATTCTCGTATCACTAAAATATCAAAACCGGCTTGTGAAATATCAGCGCGCAAAGGTGAAAGATGTGACATGGCGCTTTGCAGTTGTGCAGGGCGCATATTACAAAACAAGCCAAAATGACCTCGTAAACCAAGCAAAGAAGCTCTTTCTGGTTGTTCAGTGGGGGGTAAGTCACTCCATTTAGGACCGCCAACTGAGCCAAATAAAATGGCGTCAGCTTGTTCACAGCCTTTAATGGTGCTTTCTGGTAATGCTTGACCATGGTTGTCGATAGCGCAGCCACCTACGTCATAATGGTGAGTGCTTATTTCAAAATTATACTGCTTGGCAACTGTTGTTAAAACTTTTTCTGCTTGGGCCATAACTTCTGGTCCAATACCGTCACCGGCTAATATTGCAATCTTTGACATAGTGTTTTTAAACCCGTAAATATACTTAATAAATGAATATAATTTTTAACTAAACTTGGCGTTGGCCATCAATAGCAGCCTCTTTTTTGAACTCAGATTTTAGTCCAGTTTTTAGCTCGGCTATGGTGATTGCACGGTGAATGCCATTAAGTGCATTCACTAAGGCATTACCTGACGCTTTAATTACATCGGTATCTAAGCCGTAGCCATGAAAGTTTCTACCTTGCCATGACACCACAATGTCAGCCTTACCTAAACCGTCTTCACCTTCACCTTTATTTGAAATTTTGTAGTCGCTAACTTCAAAGTCAATATCTATAGCTTTTTTAATGGCTCGATACAGTGCATCAACAGGGCCATTACCGGTTGCTGAAATAATTTTATTTTCGTCACCTATGGCAAGTTTAATGCTTGAGGTAGAAAAATCACTACCACCACTTTGTACATTTAAGGTTTGTAAACGATAAAAGTCTTGCTGGTCTTGCTGCTGAATATTAAAAAGTAACGCTTCTAAGTCATCATCGAATACTTGGCCTTTTTTATCCGCTAAGGCTAAAAAGTCAGCATAAAGTGTCTCTATTTCATAATCAGATTCTTGATAACCTAAGCTTTCCATGCGATGTTTAATCACATGTCGGCCGCTGCGCGAGGTTAAGTTCAACTTGGTTTTGCTGATGCCGACACTTTCTGGTGTCATAATCTCATAGGTGTTACTGGCTTTTAGCATGCCGTCTTGGTGGATACCCGATGAATGGCTAAAAGCATTACCACCAACAATGGCTTTATTTAGTTGTACCGGCATATTACAAAGCTGGCTAACTAACTTAGACGTGCGGGCAATTTCTTGATGATTGATGCGCGTATGTACCCCTAATAATTCTTGGCGGGTTTTCATGATCATAGCGACTTCTTCAAGTGAGCAATTACCGGCACGCTCACCGATGCCATTAATGGTACATTCAATTTGTCGAGCACCTGCTTGCACAGCTGACATCGAGTTAGCTACGGCTAAGCCTAAATCATTATGACAATGCACAGAGATAACCGCTTGATCAATATTAGGCACACGATTAAACAATGTTTCTATGATACCGCCAAATTCATTAGGTAAAGTATAACCTACGGTATCAGGAATATTGACGGTGGTGGCGCCGGCTATAATGGCTTGTTCAACCATACGGCACAAATTGTCGATAGGGGTTCTGCCGGCATCTTCACAAGAGAACTCGACATCATCGGTAAATTGACGTGCATATTTAATCGCATGTATCGCCATCGCTTGAACATCAGCAAAGCTTTTTTTCAACTTCTGTTGCACATGTACATCAGAAGTAGAAATAAAGGTATGAATACGAAATTGATCAGCTGGTTTTAAGGCCTCAGCACAAGCTTTAATATCGGCTTCTACCGCGCGGGCTAGCGCACAAACTCGAGAGTTTTTTACGCTGCGCGCTATCGCTTGCACTGACTGAAAATCACCCGGTGACGAGACTGGAAAACCTACTTCCATAATATCAACGCCTAAGCGTTCAATCGCATGTGCTATTTGTAATTTTTCATGTACTGATAAGCTGGCGTTTAAAGCTTGTTCACCATCACGTAATGTAGTGTCAAAAATAATAACGTTATCGTTAGAAATGCCCATGTGTTTTCCTGATTTTTTGTGAAGATTTACGCTAAATAACGAGCATAAAAAAACCCGCGTTTGTTAGCGCGGGTCTAGTGTTTTATTATATTATCTACTTATTTTTTAAAGCAATAAAACCTAGCCGCGCATCGATAATGCGAGGAGGAGGTTAATCAGAATGATGTTAGTAAAATGTTTCATCAATGTTTTTGCTTAGTTATGTTGATTTAATAAATAGTTATATCTTATTAATAGCGCATTTCTTTGGCTATTGTCAATAAAAATATTAATATCGATCTTTAATTGACTGGCACTGAAGTTAATTCAAACGTTATATTATATGTGCCAATAATTTAGTTTATTTCTAAGCTTCAAGCCTCTAAATAGATTCAGGGGCTTACGCTTTTTCGCTTGTTTGCCATTTTTTAGGATACTTTCGACTGCGTCCATTATTCGGCAAGAGGATTTTCCATCGCTATAGGGATGAAGCTCATGGCAGTATTCTTTTATCGCCTGCTTCAATAACTTTGATGGCGATAATGCTTCCGCGATTGCTGAAGATAATGCTAGCGGATTTTCTATGTCGATCAAATAAGCACCGGGTTGTGCGTTTTTGTAAGTTATTATTGGCTTGCCCAATAAGGCAAATTCACCTATTACTGAGGATGTATCCGATATTAAAATATCAGCACTTTGAAACAGCTCATTAACATTAGAAGAGTTAACTACTTTAAAGCTATCATTATTAAGGGCTTGATATTGTTTTAACCAGACTTTATCCATCTTAGGATGAAACTTCACTAACCAATTATATTTATTTGATTGAGACAAGACTTTAATTTCATAAAATAAATCAGCTGCAGATGTTAATTTTGGTGAGAATGTTGGTGCGTATAAAATAATAGCTTTATCAGATGCAAAATACTGCGTTGGGGCAATACTAAATAAGGGGTCAACTTTTGGCCAACCTGTTTCTATAACATCAAAATAACCATACTTTTCAGCCAGTGATTTAAAGCGTAAAGTGGTTGATTTACCGTGTGTGCAATATAAGTCAAAAAAACCACGGATTTGAAAGTGTCCTTTTTTCTTCCACTCAAGCCCATGAAAAACCTGTACTTTTAAACCTGGAATAAAGTTTGGAATAAGATTTCCGGGTATAAAGCAGGCTGCAGGATTATAATCTACAGCCTCTTTTACTGAGCTTAAAAGAATTTCATCTCTAGAAAAGTTTTGCAGATTGACTTTTTTTCCTGAAAAAAACCACTTAATTTCATCACCTCTTTTTTGTATTTCTTGTTGTAATGGGCGTAAAATTTCAAATGAATAGTTTTCAGTAATATAGAATAAATAGCGTGTCATAAGCTTTACTTTATCTTTTTGTTTTAACTACTTCGATAATTTCAGTGGTAGAAATAGACGGTGTTCGAGGCAAATAAATAACCTGACAAATATCTTTCAAGTGATCAAATTTACCTTGCCAATCATCACCCATCACAAGAATGTCGGCATTGTAATATTTAATATACTCAGCTTTTAATTCCAGAGATTGCTCAAGAAACACTTCATCCACGCAACGTAATGAACGAATGATATGCTGCCTATCATCTTCTGAATATATTGGATATCTTGATTTTTTTGCCATATTTAACGCATCAGAAGATACGCCTGCAATGAGATGAGAGCCATGCAGTTTAGCACGCTCTAAAATATTGACATGACCAACATGAAAGACATCAAAAGTACCAAAAGTTATCACTCTCATGTGTTTTTTCCTATAATAAATTCAGCAATTCGTTCACTGCAGTTCCCATCTATTTTACCGATTAAATATTCGGACATTTTAAGCCGATCAGCTGCTTTTAATTGTGGTGTGCTTAGATGTCTACCAACTTGTTGAACCAGTTCTTTCACATTTATCACTCGCTCTGCAACTTGTCCAAAATATGCTAAGTCATTATCTAATCTATTATGAAATCTAAATTTAAATATGCCGCGATAAGACCACCTTAGTTTATAAAAGTCACACCAAATTGCAGGTTTATTAAGCGCAGTGAATTCAAATAACGTAGAAGATGCATCACTTATCATTAATGAAGCGAGTTGCATAAATGGTAATATAGATACGTCACTGACATCACAAACATATACATTTTCGTAATTACCCCAATGTGTTAACTTTTTTTTCTGAGATTTATATCTACTTTTGATCAAAGAAAAAAAGTGTGGTTTGATAATAAGATTGTATGTTTTAAAAAGCTCAGGAAAATTTTTGGGTAAACATTCAATAGAACTGGGATAAAAAGTAGGCGCATAAAGAATGGTTTTCTTGTTTGGGTCTAAAGTCAAACTTTTTAGTGTTACTAGCTCGTCAGTATTATTGATAATAGGGTCTAATTTTGCATAACCAGTATCAATAAAATCTTTAGCTGGAAAAAGCTCTTGTAGTCTTTTTAATCTGTGCTTTCCTTCCACAAACCGATACATTATTGGCGAGTTAGAAGCGTCGTAATAGCATGATTTTGGTCCAATACCATGCTGCATTAACGCCGTTTTTGAACAAGAATGTATATCGTCTAGTTCACTGGTTGCATTGCCAAATATTATCCAATCAGGTTTTGCCTCTAAATAAGTTCTTTTAGCATCTTCTCTGTTATTTACCCATAAATAATCTAAGCCATGAGTTTTTACATAGTCTTCTAAGATATTATTTAAATGTTCTTGTTGATATAAAATAAAAATACATTGGATGTTTTTAGCCTCTAATGCATCTTTTACTGGCAAATATTGCGGCACATAATAAAGGTGCTGGATATCAAAAAAAACTCGCATTAGTATCTCTCTTAAATTCTAATCGTAATGCTGGTGAGTTAATCCTTTAAAACCAGTTGTATAAGTGAATGCTTTATATCAGCTCTAACTTTTTACCAAATATAAGAAATACTTGTCGCAATAAATTTTTTACCTAAGGTATCTTCACCAAAATTTAGGGTTAAATTAATAAAGGCATTTTTAACCATTTTTTTAAACTTTAACTCTATTTCATGAGAACGTTGATAATCAGCGAGAATAGATGAGTCGACTGTAGCTGAACGGTAAAGCAGTGTCGTTTGTGCAAAGGTTTGTGTTTGCCAATCTAATCTTAAACTGGTTGCTGTACCGCTAGCAAGGTCATTTGTGGCCTTTAAATTACCCCACCAGTGGCCCATTTGTATCTGATCATTGGCATAGCCTTCGCCATAGATATGGTGAGCATACCATTCGGTATGAAATTTACTGTATTCTACATTGAGTGATAAAGACTCAGTCAAGTAAGGTATAAAAAGCCCAAAATTTTGTGCGATATTGCCCAGTTGGTAGTTTTTATGTTCTTTGGTATCTTCACCAGCATATTCATAAGTTAAGCTTAAGGGGAAATTAAAAGCAGTAATATCAAATTTATTGCTAATTGCAGCTTGCTGATTACCAAACTCTTGAGAGCAATCTTGTAATGTGGTGCCACCCCCGCCACAATTGTCGCTATTAACAGGATCACTGATGCCATTCCAGACATCTTTTAATGAGATATCACCATCATCACCAGCAAACATTAATGTGCGGTTAAAACCAATAGTCCACCAATCTAATGGTTGTAAACTAAGGTGTAGTGACATTAGCGCAGGTTTACCTGAAACAGGTACTTTTTCGCGATCGAACTGAATTCCGTTTTGTTTTTCTAATATAGCTATCGAAACCTCATATTTGATATTCCAATCGGTTAATAGTGCCGGATTACTAATAGTGACGTTAAGTGCTGGCTTTGCTTGCGTAGATAGAAGTAAAGCACCTTCTTGGGTCGGTGATAGCCAATGCTCTCGATAGCCAACATCTACTTGAAATACATCCCAACCAAAAGATATATAACTATTGTTAGGGACTACTTCACCATCATAAAAGGTGCCACCAGCGTTCAAAATCAGATGTTCATTAACTTGCCAAAAACTACTCGTTGTTATTTTGTAAGCATCATCGACATTTAACCCACGTTGATTCGCCACTAGCATGTCATCTTTAAATGAATGATTAAGTTGCAGCGAAAAATGGGTAACGGCTTGGGCTTTTTTATAACGTTTAATATAGGCTTTTAAGCGTTGATATAATGCTGGGTGACTATCTTTGACTTTTGCTAAATATCTATAAATAGTCGCCGCATGATAAGGTTTAGTTAATAATGGTACCTTAGCAACGGTGGAAAGTTTTTCTAGCTCTAATTCAAACAGGGGATCTGTTTTCAAAGGGAGATAAGGCGAAACGCCATTGGCATGTGCCAACAACGTTGTAGAGGTTAAAATAAATAAAAGTAGGGGTAAAAATAATTTCAAAATATAAACTTAAATTTTATGGTTGATGTATAGGATAACGTCTTAAAATATAAAGAAAAAATTAACCCCAGTTTTCCATGCTTGATTTACGCTTTGAAAATAAACGTGGTAAAATTAAACCTAATAGTAAACCAATACCCAACACGATTGCGCCATTAAAAAACCATCGCTTTTTAATACTAGTATCTTGATTTTTCAATTGTGATTTAGTTTCTGATAAATCCATATTGAGTGCTGAAATACTGTTTTGTAAGTCACTACGTTCAGATTTCAAGGTATCAATTTCGCTTATCGCATCGTTGAGTTGCTGAGTAACATCACTTTTACCTGATTGAAAACTCGCTAATTTCTCATTAAGATCAGCAATAGCATAGCGCATGCCGGGCTTTGTTGAGACAAGTTTACTTTCAATCCAGCCAGTACGGTCATTATCACTAATGATCTCGCTGTAATCATTATTAGATTTGCCGGTTAATTGTATTTTCTCACCCGAGTTTACCGTACCTTGTATACGGTAATTTTTACCTGCACCTGAATGCATATAAACAATTAAATCTTCGGAAATATAACCGGTAGTTGTTGAGTTAGTAGACTCCTCGGCAAAAGAGAATAAGGAAGTAAAAAATAATAGTGCAACGAATTTTTGTTTTATGTTTATCATGAAATAACCAATAGCGCCATTTAAACAGAGAATGGCAAAGATAGTAGGACGTTGCAGGAATGATAGCAAGTGGAGTCGCTTAGATTTTTAAGATTTTTGATATAAATTATGAATCATGTAAGATTGACACTATTATTAGCTGTGATTGTACAAAAAAAATCTTGCTGCAGTTAATAAACTTGATTTATAACTAATATTGGAAAAGTATGACGACCGAAATAGAGCTTAAATATTTAGTTTTAGGCAATGATACCAAAGAAAAAATAACCCAAACACTTAATCGGGAAAATATTCACTTTAGCTATCAAGAAAAGCAACTCGCTAATTGCTACTTTGATACGCCAGAGTTAAATTTGCGACAACATGATATGGGCTTGAGAGTTCGCCGAAGCAATAGTCATATCGAGCAAACCATTAAAACAGCAGGGCAGGTTGTAGGTGGTCTACATAGTCGCCCTGAATACAATGTTGATATTGAAAGTGATCTGCCGATTTTAAGGCTTTTCCCAAATGAAATTTGGCAACCAGGCCAATCGGTTGACACTATTCAACATGAGCTGGTTGTTTTATTCCACACTGATTTTAAACGTTGTACCTGGTTAATTACCGATGTCAGTGGCAATGTGGTTGAACTGGCTTACGATCAAGGCGAAGTGGCTAGCGCGGAGCAAAAAGAGAGCATTCATGAGCTGGAATTTGAATTGGTTCAGGGTGATAAATCTGCATTATTTACTTTAGCATCGTTGCTTTTTAAAGAGCTAGCACTGCGTCCAGGCTTAAAAAGTAAAGCGGCACGAGGTTATGCGCTTTGGCGACCTGAGCCAGTAGTAGAAGCCGGTCCACAACAAAGTTTTATTTGCCATAATCGTAAGGATTCAATTGCTAACGCTTTCACCGATGGACTAAGTCACGGACTTACCCGGCTGCAAAATAGTATTGAGGCTTATTTAGCGACTCCAACTTTGCACGAATTAGTGCAAGTAAAAGCCAACTTAGCAGTCATTCGTCATGGCTTTTG
Organism: Colwellia sp. C1TZA3; assembly: GCF_007954265.1. Taxonomy (GTDB): domain Bacteria; phylum Pseudomonadota; class Gammaproteobacteria; order Enterobacterales; family Alteromonadaceae; genus Cognaticolwellia. Next base: position 21,331 of record NZ_VOLS01000040.1, read on the forward strand.
GTTATTTGCAGACTACTTATCACCAGATGAATTACTGATCAGAGACGAATTAAGTCATTTTTTGCATTTACTTGCTTGGGTTGATAACGCGATACACTTGCAAGAACTGACCAATAAAACCGGTAATTACCGTAAAAAACTTGATTTTAGCAAGCAATTAATCGACCAACTGCAAATAGAAAAACGTCGCTTTCCTAATAGTGGGGATATTTGCCAGTTGTTACATAGTAGCCGTTTTAATCAACTGCAACTGTCGATATTACAAGGCTATTTAGCGCGTAGTCAGCATACTAATATTGTCAATAAAGCAGGCGATGATATGTTGATTAAATTTGCTCAAGATAAAATTCAATTGAGCCTAAGTGAAATTAGTACAAAGATGAAGAGCATGGCTAGTTCAGACTGTCAGCAATATATTGCACAAAGTAAATTACTGTATCGCAGTTCATTAACGGGTACTTGGCTTGCTGGACTGTTTGATAATGATTTACGTGATAAATTTCGCCGGCCTTGGCTAGACTTACAACAAGGTATAAGCGAATTACAGTCACTGTGGATTATTCAGCTGCAATTAGAAAAACTTTTCGAACCACCAAAAAAACTTGTGCAGTGGCAGCAGAGTAAAGTACAAGGCTTGTTATTGGCATTAGACAATACGAAAGCTACTGCTATTGCGATGGAACCGTATTGGCTTGAGTAATGTTAACAGCTAGAATTTATCATTAAGTGATTGATATTTATTAATAGCTGATGAATAACCGAGCAATAAACTCAATAATAGCCAAACAATAGCTTAGTAAATCATTAGGCTATTTTTTTAGTAATATAATCAGAACAGAACAAAACAAAACAGTAAGTTAAGCGCCAAAACTCATTATTAACAAGCGTTTTTAGCTAAGGTTTTTTTCAAGGTTTTAAGCTCTAACCAAGCTCTAACTAAGTTTAGCGATGTTAACTAAATAAGCTATAAGGTTAATTCTTAAGACGTTTACGCTGAAGAGTTTTTAGCTTGGTTACGCTGTTGGGCTAGCGCTTGAAGCTGTTTTGATTGCTGATGCAAACTATGTCGCACTAATGCTTCTTGATCCTCTTCACGAATATGATGAAAAATTACCTTGTATTGATTTTCGCTGTCAATGATTTCACTATTAACGATTTCGCCAATACAATAAAGCGCGGTATTTTCATCAGCAAAAAATAATTTTAATTCAAGAAAGTTACCGGTGTTGAAGATTTTAGATGCATTGGCTTTAAAAATAATACCACCACCACCAAATTTAATTGCTTGAAATCCTGTGTTTACATCGTTTTGTTGACTAAGAATGTAACCTATCAGTAGGTCCATTTTTTTCGCTTGATGATTAAGGTAATCCAATAAATTACTAGCAACACCTGTTACGGCTTGTAGCGCGCGCAGGGCGCTTTGATCGACGGTATTTACTTCTGCCGCTATTTTAAACGGTGCCGGCATATTTTCAATAAACTGCTGATAATTCGGTAACTGTGTTAGCTCGATAACACTAGCGTTGATGTTAAAAGCATAATTTATCGAAAAAAACTCATCAAATTGAGCTAGTTTTGTCTGATGGTCAGCGGTTGTCATAAATAAATACCTTATAATTTTCCTAAGTTGCCTAATTCACTATTTGAATTAAGTTTATGCGTACTCGCGAGAAACACGTTAACTGCACATTCACACATTTCATCAATTTGGCTTTCTTGAGCGTAGATGCCGTCAATAACCAAACGCGCGATACCATGCAAAGTAGCCCAAGTGACTTGTGCCAACCTTAAGGTTTTTTCTTCTTCGATAATAATGCCTTGTTCTTGCCATAACTTGGTCATTTCAACTTGGTAGTTAAAACTTGCATAGGCAATTTTCTTTAACGCTGCAGTGCTATTATTTTCTTTCCAAATAGCCCGGCCAAACATCAGCTCGTATAACGAGGGGTTACTCGTAGCAAAGCCGATATAAGCATGGACAAAATTACGATACTTCTCTTCATTGGATAGTTTTTTTTCAGAAAAAATTTCACTAACGCGCTGGTGCCATTGTGCAAAACCTTGTTCAGCAATGGCACATAATAAATCATTTTTATCAGTAAAATGATGATAGGCGGCGGTACGCGAAACACCAATGCGTTCGGCGAGTTTACGTAACGACAAGCCTTCAATGCCGGCTTCTGTCACCATTTCTGTTGCGGTAATGACTAACGACTTACGTAAATCACCATGGTGATATTTTGTTTTGGTTGCCATTAGTTAAACAGCCTAGCGTTATTGTTTGTGATCAAAGGACTTTTCTCGATGGAAATGCAACATTAGCAAATATTAATCCAGCTACTAATGACATAAAAATTAGAAAGGTTTGTGAGCCAATGTCAGTGGCATTTAACATCGTTTGTCCCGATACCGCATTGCTTAAACCAATATACACTTTACTGCCTGGTACCAATACAACTAAGCCCATTAATTTAACAATACTTGAGGGTAGATTCATAATACGTGAAAAAATACTACTGTATATACCTAGTGCAAAGGCACCAACAAAAGCGCCAAGGGCAACACCTAAATATTCAGCGCCAATGATACTCGCACCAAAGGCAATATAGCCTGAAATAATCCCCCAAGGTGCGTCTTTTTTACGACACTTAAATAAAATGACTAAGCTAATTGATAAGGTAGTAACCGCTGCCCATGAGGTCCAATTAGGCGTGCTAGGTGGTTGAATAAAAGCGATTTCACCCCAGAGCATTTTCCCTAGCGCGATGCCTAAAACACCACCAAAATAAATTTTAAATAAGATCATCAAGGCATCCATCAGCCTTGCGGTACCTGAGATCAAATTTCGTGCGGCAAGCTCAGATAAAGCCAAAGTTAACGACAAGCCCGGAATAAACGCGATAATACTCGACAAAACCACCAGCGGGATATTAATGCTGGGATCTATTAAGGCAATCGCGGTTGCTAAAATAGCGGTAGTCATCGCAGCAATGGGCTCTAACATATCTGTGACACGGCGCGAACGTTCTGCGCCAAAGGCAAATAAGCAAACCACAAAGCCCAGTAAGGTTGACCAAAAAACGTCATTCCAACTGGTGTGCATTAACATGGCAAAAGCGCCACTTGAAGCGCCAAAAGCTAGAAAGGTTAAAAATCGTCCGTAAGGATTAGGTTTGTTGGCAATTTCATCTAATCGTTCAATGGCTTCTGATAGTGTACGTTGACCTGAGGTGAGTTCGTCAACTAATTCGTCGGCACGAGCCAATGAACCTAAATCGAGATCACCTGGCGCAACACGCAGAATATGATTGTAATCTTGATTTTCGTCATCTTCAGATAAAATAAAGGTTAGCGATGTTGGGCTAATAACAAAAGAGCCAAAAACATTTAAGCTTTTTGATACATCGGCTAAATGCGCCTCTAATCGATAAGCTGGAGTACCGAATTTATGTAAAGCTTTACCTAAACGAATTATAAATCGACGTTTATCGATAAAACTATCAGTATTTGTCATGGAAATTTCGTTAATATTGAAAATAATTTTCTATGGTAAATGATTAATTTTAAAATGAAAGCACAGATGTCAGATCTTGATAAATTTGTCAGATTATCTTAGCTTAAGAAAGTTTGCAGATAGTTCAAATCTCGGTATGATGTTTGAACTATCGAGATTTGCTAGTTCTCGAAAATTCAACAGGCGCTAGTAGGGTGACAAGTATTATGACGTTATTGCTTATTTTATTTTGTGTATTTTCGGCCGTTGCCTTGATGGTGGTTTTAGGACAACGTTTTGGCAAGCCAATGGCAGTAGAGCAGCAGCAAAAATATTCTAAAATACTATGGCTAGTGGTATTTATCGCCATTATTGCGGCTATTATTCGCCAGATGTTGTAATAGCCAGCGTTCTTTATAGAGCTCTGACATTTTTATCAAGAGAGTATTAAAAGTACCGTTTAGCTTTTTTTGCTCGGCTCAATATTGAACTTGTTTTGATTTAGTACCTCGCCAGCTCTATTGTAGTCACGTTCGTAAACTTCAATACTACCTATTTTTGATTGTAAAATTATAGCTGTTGAACGTGTGCCATAGTCAGGCGATACGATAAAGATACTGCTAAGTAGCGACTCCAACTCTTCGCTTATGCCGGTCGCTGGTAAGTGCTGCTCTTGTGCAAGCTCTCGGTTCATCATAACAGCAAAAAACTCTTCAATATTCACCTTGTTTGCCATAATTAAACTTTCCAAGGTATTTATGCCTAAAGTCATTTTTGGCCAAATATCATCTAATGCGCCATTACAAACGCTATGAAAGCCAGCTTTAAGGTTGATAAAATTTTTATTAACACTGTCAAATGCTTGTAAATTATCTAACGGACCAAAAACGAGATTAAAGTCGTTGTATTGATCTGACACTTGCGATAAATGTTGCTGGGTTTTAAGATCTCCGTCTTTCAATGCTCGCACAACTAAATCACCACGAGAGTGTTTTTTCGCATCAAAACTTGTTGGCCGACGAAAGTTAGTTAAGGCCGAGAAATAGCCTTCAGGGTTCAAGCCAAGCCAAGTACCTTGTGCTTGTAAATCTTTACCTGCGAGCATCTTTTGTTCTGGCCACCAGTGCATATTTTGCGTTGGCCGTTGATGAAATTCATCACGATTAGCACAGATAATAACCGGATAGTCAGGGTGTTGTTCAACAGCGATAAACAAAATGCACATATAAAGGTTTTCTCCAAAATAGGGGTATAAATGGTGCTAATACCAATCCCATTAAGTTATTGCTCACTTGTGCTAGTTAAAATAGCCCAAGGCTGTGTTGCTCTCAATCCCAATAGCCTGCTATTGGTCAATCGAGCGCCTTACCTTGAGTTGTTTTTCCTGCGCACAACAAGATCACAAACTTAATGGAACTGGTATAACTAATAATATCTGGAGCTTTCACTCTATGCCATCATAGGATAAGGTTTATAAGGTATAAAGCCCTAAATTATTTTTCAAGCAAAAGGTAGTAAATGCTGATGTTAGCCGTTCCCGTAATTGATTTAAAAAATAAAGTATCCGCAGAAGAGTGGCTACTCAGAGTTGATTTAGCGGCATGTTATCGACTGATTGCCCTACATGGCTGGGATGACTTAATTTACACCCATGTGTCGGTGCGTATCCCTGGGACTGAACATGTGCTGATTAATGCCTTTGGTTTACGGTTTGACGAAATTACTGCCTCAAATTTAGTTAAAGTAGATATGGCGGGCAACATTGTTGATGCCGACTGCCCATTTGAATTTAACCCGGCAGGTTTCACCATTCATAGTGCCATTCACGAAGTTCGTCATGACGACATTTGTGCTTTGCACGTCCACAGTAATGAAGCCATAGCGGTCGCTAGCTTGGCAGCAGGTTTATTGCCCATTAGCCAATATTCAATGTTTGCACTCGCCTCACTCAGTTATCACGATTATGAAGGCTTAGCGGTTAACGACGAAGAAAAACTACGTATACAGCAAGACCTAGGTGATAAAAACTTTATGCTGCTGCGTAATCATGGCGCGTTAACCATGGGTAAAACCATTGGTGATGCTTTTATGCATATGTATGACTTAATACGTGCTTGTCAAATTCAAGTACAAGTAATGTCAACGGGTATGAAGCCATTATTGGTTGACCAAACTATTGTTGATGGCATTAAAGCTCAGGCAAACATAGTGCATACCGGGTTAACGGGTGGGCAAAAAGCCTGGCCAGCGATGTTACGTCGAGTGTATAAAGAAGATCCAAGTTTCGCGCTATAGCCTTCAATAACATAGCTGTAGTGATGGTAGAATGGCATTAAAAGAGAACATAAAGAGAGCATAATGAAAGTAACTCATGTAGAAATTTTTGATATTGAATGTCCAAAACGTCCGGGTTGGAACCCAGTATTTATTCGTGTCCATACCGATGAAGGTATTTCTGGTGTCGGTGAAGCAGGACTCGCTTACGATTGGGGTCATAGCGCTGCTGCGGCTATGCTAAAAGAAATTACTGAAGCGATACTAATAGGCTTTAATCCTTTTAATACCGAATTATTATGGTCGAGAATGTTGCGAGAAAGCTTTTGGGGTTTAGGTGGCGGGCCGGTACTTTATTCGGCTATGAGTGCGATAGATACCGCTTTATGGGATATAAAAGGTAAAGCACTTGGTTTGCCAGTTTATCAATTATTAGGGGGTAAAACCAATGATAAGCTACGTACTTATGCCAGTCAATTGCAGTTCGATTGGGATGAAAAAATTACTAAACTTATTGAACCCACACAATATGCAGAAGCCGCATTAAAAGCTGTAGCGCAAGGTTATGATGCGGTAAAAGTTGACCCGATTGTTTATAACCATGATGGCAGTTCTTCATTTGATCGTACTAAATTATTTACCCCAAAACAAATGCGCTTATTCGGCAATCGCCTACGCGCCATTCGTGATGCGGTGGGTGAAGACGTTGACATTATTTTTGAGTCGCATTCATTAATGGGTGCGGCTTCGGCGATCCAAATGGGGCGAATTGTTAAAGAAGTTGGCTGTATGTTCTACGAAGAGCCAGTTAATTATCTGAACTCGGCAGTACATAAAAAAGTGGCTAATAATGTTAACGTGCCTATTGCTGGCGGTGAGCGTTTGTATCACCGTTGGGACGTACGACCTTATTTTGAAGATCAAAGTATTGACGTGTTACAGCCTGACATTGGCTTATGTGGTGGCTTTACCGAAGCTAAAAAAGTTTGTGATTATGCCGACGTTTACGACATTCGTATTCAGGCCCATGTTTGTGGAGGGCCAGTGGCTACGGCCGCGTCTTTGCATCTTGAAACCGCTATTCCAAACTTCTTAATTCATGAGCACCATACTTATGCAATTAAAGATTGGAACCGTGAGCTATGTTTACAAGATCCACAACCAGTAAATGGTTTTTTTGAAGTCTCTGAAACCCCAGGTATTGGTATTGAGCTAAATGACGAAATAGTTAAGCGCTCACCCAATGTGACGGTCAATGCGCTGAAATAATGTGAATTTTTGGCATGGAATGTTAAAGACAATTGAATATATTATTTCTTTAGATAGTATTTAAATCAGATAGTTTTAATCGCCGTTTAATCTGTTTGGTATCATACCAAACAGATTAATTAGTCACCTTCAACTTGATGGCATAAATGCCGATCCACAACACATACCCGCTGTAAATGTTTGTTGGCCCATCAGGTTAATCACCTGCTTACCAGTTGACGGACTGAAGTCCGACCTACAAAAAAAATTGCCCAACGCTACATTGTCACTTGTAGGTCTTATGTATGTTGACTTTAGTCCATTATTTTAGTGCTTGGCGTTTTTATTTACATTGTTAATTCTTAACCTGACGATATAAATATCGACCTGCCGGCGATATAAAGCCTTAAATATGACCTTCTGATGCAAGTGCATAGGTATGTTATACCAATTGAATTAAGTAGGTGATCAATTATAAGTGAGCATAAATATTTAAGAGCAACGCAGATATTAAAAATTTAGGCCACCTTAAAATGATCGATTATTTATTTTAATTGGTATTATTTAATCCATTTTATATTAAATATAATCAATCGGCAGGGCGGTGGTGTATTTAATTTCTTCCATAGCAAAGCTCGAACTGATATCAGCAAAACTTGCCCGTGTGATCAAGCGTTGGTAAAAAATGTCGTAAGCTTTCATATCGGGCACCACCACGCGTAGCAAATAATCTACTTCGCCACTCATACGATAAAACTCTAAAATTTCTGGAAAATCTATTGCTACTTTTCTAAATTCACTAAGCCAGTTGGGGTTGTGCTGATTAGTTTTAATGGTGACAAATACCGTTAAGCCGACATTAAGTTGCTCTGGGTCAGCAAGTGCTACGCGACCTTTAATAATACCAGACTTTTCCATCGCTTGAATACGTCGCCAACATGGCGTTGTTGACAAGCCCACTTGGCTAGCAACATCACTCACCGACGCGGTACAGTCATGTTGTAATATGTTCAGTATTTTTTTATCAAATGCATCCATAAGTTTTTAAAACGAAATGGTTTTACCTAGATAGAGATGAATGAGAAATTATTTTGCGGTAAACAAGCCATCATTGCGAGTTATATTTTGTATAAGAGTTTACTGGTTGGCTAGCATTTATAGAAATTTATAAAAACGGTGCGCATTACTAAAGCATAATTGCTGTAACTGTTCGGTGTTATACGCAAATTCAGGCGCTGTTTTTGTAAGCTCAGTACTTATAAATAGAGTATTACCAAGCCAAGTTTCTTGATAGTTAGCATGCCACAAGCATAGCGGAAAATTACTTGCTAGCATAACGCGATCTATACCAAAGCTTTGTATGCACTGACGAATAACTTTATCCGCCCAATTGGCTGAGTAATCTCTATCAGCTATTTCAAAACCAGAACATTTGATAAAAACATCAGTAAAACTAGCCAAGCGCTGAAGGTTATGTAACCAAATAGCCTGTTGTTGATTATTTTTTGTTGGCCAACCCGCGTGGTTAATACAAAGCTTTAAATCCGGTGTTACTGATAATACTTTAATTAAACTGTCCACTGCCTGACTGTCTGCTAGTGGCATTTGTAGCTCAAAAATAAGTTTTTTTTCGGCCAATATTGCTAGGTTATTTTGGCTGTTTTTATTGCTAAGAATAACTAAAGCGTCGTCATCTAAAATATAGCGAATACCAACCACACTTTGATAGCGCATTAACTTATTAAGTTGTCGTAAAAAAGGTAATTTTGGCAAAGTAATATCAAGCATGGCGATACTGCGAAAAGGCATTTGGCAGCTGCTTTCTAACCAAGCGATTTCGCGCCAAGGTTGCTGATTATCAAAACCCGCTTCAATATGGACAAAGCCCACTAATGTTAATGGTGAAGTTAGCGTTAAGTCATACTCAGAAAAGTTTCTAGCTATCGCGTGTTTATCTTCGAAAAAAGGTGGGTTCTCTGGCCTTAACCATGAGTAGTCACCTTTTTTTAGATCAAATAGATGTAGATGTGGATCAATTATTTTCATCGGTATACCAGGTTACTTCAACTTTTTTAACGCTATTGTGCGGTATAGCCCCCGTCGATAACTTGTAAACTACCGGTGATAAATTTTGCTTTATCAGAGCCAAGAAAATACACCAACTCGGCCACTTCCTCTGCCTGTCCTAGTCGGCCTAAAGGTTGTAATGCCGCCTCTTCTGCGTGCACGTCAGCTTTGTTAGCACCTGACTTTTCACAATAATTATTAATCGCTTGATGGTAAAGCGGAGTTTCAATAGTGCCTGGGCAAACGGCATTGGCGCGAATATTATATTGTGCGTAATCAAGTGCAGTAGTTTTTGCCATCGATGCAAGAGCAGCTTTGCTAAGGTTGTAAGCAAACGAGTTATGTTTGGCAATAAGCGCTTGATCTGACGAGATCAAAATTATTGCGCCGTTTTGTTGTGTTTTCATTACTGGTAAAACCGCTTTAATAGCAGCATAAGCGCCTTTAACATTGATATTAAAAACGCGTTCAAAATCCGCTTCACTGGTGTTTTCAATGGTACCTGAAAAGTGTATGCCGGCGTTAGAAACCAACACGTCGATAGGGCCTTGTTTGGCAATATCAGTAATGATTTGGTTAACGTCATTAACGTTGGTGATATCACAAGGGCAAAAATCACCAAAATCCGACGCGGCAATATCAAGATTAAAGACCTGGTATTTTTTTGCTAAAAACAGCTTAACAATACTTAAACCAATACCAGAACTACCACCAGTAACCAAACAAACTTTTCTCATAGTACTAACACATAAATGACTTTGTTAAATAATATCGCGATGAGTGCTAAATACCAAGCCAATTAGTTTGTTTAAAGACAAACCAATGGCTAAAACGAACAGCTGTTTTTTACTGAGAGTTTCTAACTGACCGTTAATTTAGATTGAAAGCTGACAATTGAAAATTGATGGATTAAAGTTCAGCCTACATGGAATCTGCATAGAAGCTACGGATAGTAATATAGCCTAGACAATTTTTTGTAGTTTGGACTTCAGTCTGTCAACCGACAAGAAGACTCATAAAAATCAAACAGACAAGTAAACTGAACTAAACTGACAGCTCTTAACTAAAGGCTTCTAATTGACAGTTGATTTTTATTAAAAGCGGGCCTTTAAAAGCTGATGGACTAAAGTCCAATCTACATGAAACCTGCATAGAACCTGTGGATGGTAATATAGCATAGGTAATTTTTTTGTAGGTCGGACTTCAGTCCGTCAACCGGTAAGCAAAGCCATAAAGCAATAGATAAAAACCAAACAGACAAGTAAACTGAACGCTGACAGCTTCTAACTGACAGCTATTTTCACCGCTGTTCTTATATTTATTTAGCCAATTCGACTAACGCCGCGGTATACATTTTTAAATTCAAAACAAACTGTTCCATCGTAATAAACTCATGCTCTGAATGTCCGGTGTATTCAGCATTTGGCATAGACGGGCCAAAACTTACCGCATTTGGAAATAAGCGTGAATTTGTACCACCACCAATGGCAATAGGCTTCGCGTCTTTAATCCCAGTAAAGTGGGTAAATACCGCTAACAAGGTATTAATATGTGGTACATCTTTTTGTACAAAAGGGTCACCAATATAATGCTCTAGCTCTTTAACATCAGCATCAAATTTGTTATTCCAGTTCTGTACTGCTTGATGTATTTCATCGTTAAGTTGCTGTTTACTCTTGCCTTGTGGACGGCGCAAGTTAATGTTCAGCTCTATGCTTTCATCATGCTGTTTTATTACGGTAGGGGATACAGTCATTGGGCCCATAAAATCATCTTGATAAGCAATGTGACCAAACTTTTTGCCTACTAAGCCTAGGCCGATATTATCATTAATAAAGTTAACCAAAGTACCTGGACCATTATTGACCCAACGGGTATTAGACAATAAATCAGCAAGGTAGGGAATAGCATTTACGCCATCATTAGGTTTTGAAGAGTGTGCTGACTTTCCTAATGCATCAATGGTTAAGGTGCTGTCTTTTAGTTCAAGATCAAAGCTGACACCTTGGTAACTCAGTGCTTTGCGCATTAACCTTTCTAGTAGCACAATATTGGCATTTTCAATGGTCGCACTGGCATCCTCAGGGATTTGGCTGCCAAAGAAACCACCACTAAATTCACTAACATAGGGAGAGATTGTTGGCTTTTCTTGCTGATTAAAAACTAACTTAATAGTGCCGTAACCTTTTTCTGCGGTTACAACGGGGTATTCGGCATCAATGGTGATGTTGGTTTGCGGTAAGTCATGGGTTTTGATATAAGCTTTTAGTGGCTCCCAATCTGACTCTTCCGCCATGTAAATGTATAACTCAATACGCTTGTTCAGTACTAATTTTTTATCTTTAATCGCTTTCATTGCATACAAGGCAGTTGAAATCGGGCCTTTATCATCTTCAGTACCACGGCCAATTAATCGCCCTGGCTCTGTAGTAATATCAAGTTCAAAAGGTGATTTTTGCCATTTTTTTGGGTTAGCCGGTTGCACATCGCCATGAGTAATAATACCCACCCGTTCTTTTTGGTCTCCTAAGCCAATAATAACCACATAGCCATCGTCGAGATAATCAAATCCGAGTGTTTGCGCTTGTTTTTTTAATTCTGCTTTAAAGGCTATGTGAGCCGGATTGTCATTAACTGACACTCCCTCTTTGGCAACGGTATTGTGCTTGATCAGCGCACGTAAACTATCAACCATATCATCTTGATAGGCAGTTACAGCATAGTCAGCCGTTGTTTGCGCGATACTGCTTATTGGCGTAGTTTTCGCTGTAGCCAATGGACTTATTGTTAATGATAAAAGAGAAGTCGTTATAATTGTTGCCGATAAAAGCGTAAGTTTTTTAAGCAAAAGGTACTCCAGTAATTTGCGATTAAGAAATTTTCAGGGTTATATACCCGCTCTATTTCAAGATCCAGCTCTAAAACTGCATCTTGAAATAGAGCGGGTATATTAACGTAAGTTAAATTGATGTGGTAGCAGAGCACTAAAACTTATACCTGTTCCATTCAGTTTGTCAGTAGGTTGTGTATAGGAAAAACAAACCAAGACACAAACTTTTGAGCTAGTTTAAACATAAGTTTCTAGAACTATATTTGTGTAGGAAAATGTCTTATTGACCTAGAGTTGGCTGCTCGCATGTGAGCACAGATTTTTAGTTCCAGACAAAGTCTAAGTACTCACATCCATGTGAGCACAGATTTTTAGTTCCAGACAAAATCTAAGTACTCACATCCATGTGAGCAATACTGTTTTTGGCTATTTTAATAAGCACAAGTGGGCAATAATTTAATGAAGTCGGTAGTTAGGCGTATTTTCTTTTGCTTTTCACTTTTGTATGACAAAATAATGGGCGTTTTTTATTAAACTCAACCTAATTGAAATTTAATCACTGTTAGCATGCTCTATATCAGCGCAGCGTTAGGTAATCCGTGGTGTTGATAGAAATATTATGAATTAATTATCGACTTCAATCGTGATTGAGGTTATCCCCTGTGAAACATTTTTACAAGCGTGTCGCCGGCATGAAATTGCAGCGGTATTTTACATTAGGAAAGCGTTATGAAATTAATCCGTTGGTTTATTGTTGTTATGATTGTCTCTGTTGTCGTTGGCGGCTTATTTTATTATAAAGCGTCATTGTCAGGCAGTAAAGAAATGCAATCTGGACCTGAGCCTAGTGCAAAAGTACAAGCTTTTCGGGCGCAAGGTGTTACTTACCAAAAAAAAATATCGGTCATTGGTGAAGGGCAAGCGGTTAAATATATTAGCTTGAAAAACGAATTTGCTGGCAAGGTTACCAAACTTAATATGGCCTCAGGCGATAGGGTTAAAAAAGGCCAAGTGTTAGTTGAATTAGATCACAGTGAAGAGTTGGCATTATTGGCCTCAGCTAAGGCGACTATTAAACTGAAAAAACAAACGCTGCAGCGTTATATAACGCTAGAGAAAGCAAGTCGCATTAGTAAAGAAAGTGTCGACTTAGCACAAGCAGAATATAGTATTGCGATCGCGGAAACGACTCGTTTAGAAGCGGTTATTGCAAAAAAAATCATTACAGCACCTTTTGCTGCCAGTGTTGGTATTCATAATATTAATCTTGGGCAATTTCTTGATAAAAACACTGACATTACCGATTTAACTGGTCTTGAAAACTATATTTGGGTAGATTTTAAGGTACCACAAACCTACGCACAATTACCGGTAAATAGTAGGGTTGAAATCACAGTTAATGCTAATGCTGCTTCGGCTGGCATTAGCACTGAAGCCAGGATCAGTTCAGTAGAATCTTTATATAGCAAAGACTCTCGTCAGCTTAAGTATCGTGCCAAGGTGTTTAATTCAGCGCTAGACATTAAACCAAATCAATTAGTTAAAGTTGCTGTACCGATTATGCCGGCCCAATCGGTGATCACAGTACCAAACTTGGCTATTGTGCGTGATCAGCTTGGCGACTATGTTTTTAAACTGATTAAAGATGAGCAAGGCGATTATCGCGCGAGCAGAGAAAAAATTGTTTTAGGTGACAGAGTTGACGAGCAAGTTATTGTTATCAAGGGACTCAATGTAGATGATTTGATCGCCGCCAAAGGGTCATTTAAATTACGCCAAGGTTTAAAAACTTACTTTGATCAAGATAACTTAGGCGGATAGGAATAGTCATGCTAAAAGAATTATCTTCGTCGAAACATCTAATGGATGTTTTTGTTCGAAAACCTGTAGTTTCAACGGTATTATCGATATTTATTTGTTTAGTGGGTTTATGGGCGGTTAATGCTATAGCGGTATTACAATTTCCTAAAATTGAAGGTGCTTCACTGGAAATAACCACTAACTATACGGGCGCTTCGGCTGATGTGGTCAAGGGTTTTGTGACCGATCCAGTAGAGCGAGTAGCATCAACCGTTCCTGGGGTTGATTTTGTTGAATCAAGCACTAGCTCAGGACAGAGCAAAGTAACAGCCTGGCTTAAGCTTAACCAAAACAGCACCGATGCGTTGTCTGAGTTAAATACTCGCCTTAATCAAATAAAATTTGAACTGCCAGTGGGTGCAGAAGATCCCTTTGTTACCGTTACAAGAACCGATAGACCTTTCGCCGTATTTTATCTTAATGTGGCATCAGAAGGTTCAACGCTGGCGCAAATTACTGACTACCTTACCCGAGAAATCAACCCGATTATTAACAATATTGACGGTGTACAAAAGGTTGGAATTGAAGGTGCTCGAACCCCAGCCATGAGAGTTTGGCTAGATGCTGACAAATTAAACGTTTTCAACCTTAGTGCTGATGAAGTGTATCAAGCATTGGCTGATAATAATCGTATTTCAACTTTAGGTTACAGTGAAAACAAGCGGCAAAAAATCGATATTGTCGCCAATACACAAATGTCATCGGTGAGTGAATTTGAACAGTTAATTATTAAGCAAAGTAATAACGCGGTAGTGTATTTAAAAGATGTTGCGCGTGTTGAGTATAGTGCCGAACAAGCGACGGCTACCGCACGCTTTAATGGTAAAGATACTGTTTATATTTCGGTTTGGCCTTTACCGGGTGCGAATGAAATTTCTATTGGCGATGAACTTTATAAAGTGCTTGATGAAATCAATGCCGCCTCACCGCATATTAAAATAGACATTGCCTACGACGGCACACTTTACATGCGAGACGCATTAAAAGAAATTATCACTACATTAATGGAAACGATTGTGTTGGTCGGTATAGTTGTGGTGGTGTTAATGGGGTCATTTAGAGCGGCCTTAGTGCCTTTAGTGACTATTCCTATTTCTATTTTAGGCGCTATTGCTGCTATTTGGCTGATGGGCTTTAGTTTGAACTTACTGACCGTATTAGCGATCGTTTTATCAGTTGGCTTAGTAGTCGACGACGCGATTGTTGTGGTTGAAAACGTTGCCCGACATATGCGGGCTGGTGTGCCGCGTATACAAGCTGCCCTAATGAGCTCTCGACAACTATTGGTGCCAATTATTGCTATGACCTTAACTTTGGCAGTGGTTTATATACCGATTGGCTTTTTATCAGGCTTAACTGGGGTTTTATTTAAAGAGTTTGCCTTTACCTTAGCTATCGCTGTACTAATTTCTGGCTTGGTTGCCGTTACCTTGTCACCGATAATGAGTGCTTATGTATCAAGTGAAGGCGGTAAAGAAAGTAAATTAACGGTTAAGGTTAACCACGCATTTGAGCATTTACAAAATTTTTATGGTCGATTATTAGCAAAGACTTTTCATTGGCAAGGACAGTTGTTCTTTTTTGCCCTAATTGTGTCGTTATTGATTGTACCTTTTTATTTAATGTCAGCAAAAGAGTTGGCGCCGACTGAAGATCAAAGCAGTGTTTTTATTATTGTGCAATCGCCACCCGATGCCTCATTAAAATACAGTGAAGATAACGTGGCGAGTGTCGCTAAAACCTTACTTGAAACTGAGGGCAGCAAAGAAATATGGCAGATCATATTTAGTAGCGGTGGTTTTAGCGGTCTTGAATTTGTCAGTAATGATAAACGAGATAAAAGCATTCAAGCCATGTTACCTGAAGTTTATGGGCGCTTACAAAGCTCTGAAGGTTTAAACTTGCTACCTATTTTACCTTCACCATTACCTACCGCCGGGCAGTTTGATGTTGAGTTGGTGGTTAAGTCTTCATCGCCCTACAGTGAAATGAAATTGTACGCGGACAAACTTGTGGCTGCAGCATTTCAAAGTGGCCAATTTCTCTATGCCGATACAGATTTAAAAATCGATTTACCGCAAGTTGAATTAAAAATAGACCGAGATAAAATTGCTGACTTAGGCATGACGGTTGCTAACGTTAGTAGTCAGTTATCAACCTATCTTTCTAGCAATTATGTCAATCGCTTTGATGCTAATGGCAAAGCCTATCGCGTTATTCCAATGGTAGCTGATAATATTAGTTCACAACCGGAAAAAATAGTAAACCTAACTGTTAAAACGCCAGCGGGTGCTTTAATACCGGTATCGGCATTTACTGAAATTAAATATCGCACGGTACCCAGAACCTTAGGCTCGTTTGGTCAACAAAACTCGTTTAGAGTCTATGGTGGAATATTACCTGGGGTAACTAAAGAACAGGCGTTACAAACCTTAGAGTTAGCAGCGACTGATATGTTACCAAATAATTACAACTTAGATTATGCTGGTGAGTCGCGTCAAATTCGTGCTGAAGGTAATAGCTTAATCACTGTGATGGCAATATCTTTAGTCATTGTATTCTTGGTGTTAGCCATTCAATTTAATAGTTATCGTGACCCGTTAGTGATATTACTCGGCTGTGTGCCATTAGCTTTGTCGGGGGCATTGTTACTACCATTTTTGGAGTTAACCACGATAAATATTTACTCGCAAATTGGCTTAGTTACCTTGGTGGGATTGATTGCGAAAAATGGTATTTTAATTGTTGAGTTTGCCAATCATTTACAAGTAGAAGGCAAAAGTAAATTTGACGCGGTTATTGAGTCAGCAACCACTCGTTTACGGCCGATATTAATGACCACAGCGGCAACCATACTAGGCCATTTTCCACTGGTATTAGTGACCGGCGCCGGCGCAGAGGCCAGAAATAGTATTGGCATTATTTTAGTTGCCGGTATGGCCATTGGCACATTTTTTACCTTGTTCGTGTTACCGGTATTTTATTTGTGGATAGCAGAAAACCGCCATACTAATAATAATGACGATGATGAATTTGCGATTGGCCTACAAACAACTGATCAGCAAAGCAAATAATACTTGGTGATAGTTTTGTCGGTCGGACGAAGTCTGACCGACAAAAAACACTTGCCCAACGCGACATTATCACCCGCAGATCTTATGTAGTTTGGACTTTAGTCCATCAAGTTAAATGAAATTTAACCTGCTTTGGCATAAATGCCGATCGAGAAAATAATTCCCACTGCAAATGTTTTTTGACTCATCAGGTTAATCGCCCGCCGTACGCTTGACGGACTGAAGTCCGACCTACACAAAACAACTGCCCAACGTTACATTATCACCCGTAGGCCCGATGTAGGTTGGACTTTAGTCCATCAAGTTAAATGAAATTGAACCTGCTTTGGCATAAATGCTAATCGAGAAAATAATTCCCACTGCAAATGTTTTTGACTCATCAGCTTAATCGTCCGCCATACGCTTGACGGACTGAAGTCCGACCTACAAAAAACTTGTTGCCACTATCGTATTAATCACCCATAGGCCTGATGTAGGTTGGACTTTAGTCCATCAGGTTAAATGAAATTTAACTAGTTTTGGTGTGTTTGGTGAATGAAAAACATAATAGAGCGCTGTAGGTTTTTTTTGACCCATCGGGTTAATTATCTGGCTACACGCTTGACGGACTGAAGTCCGACCTACAAAAACTTGTTGCCACCATCGTATTAATCGCCCGTAGGCCTGATTTAGGTTGGACTTTAGTCCATCAGGTTAAATGAAATTTAACTAGTTTTGGTGTATTTGGTGAATGACAAACATAATAGAGCGCTGTAGATTTTTTTTGACCCATCGGGTTAATTATCTGGCTAGACGCTTGACGGACTGAAGTCCGACCTACAGAAACTTGTTGCCACCATCGTATTAATCACCCGCTGTACGGTTGACGGACTGAAGTCCGACCTACAAAAGACTTGTTGCCACCATCGTATTAATCACCTGCTGTACGGTTGACGGATTGAAATCCAACCAACAAAAAGGCTACGTTTTATCTTAGCGTTATCATTGGTTTAGCTGTATTAGTTATAGCGACACATTATTGTAATTGTACTTCAAAGGTCAAAAAAACAGCCCCTTGTTCTTTATCAGCAAGCGCTTTGTTTTTAGCATTTTGCTGATATTGTGCGATTAATAAATAACGACCGGCTTGCGTTGGGGTAAAAGTAATTTCACCTTTGTTATTACTGGTAAGCTTTACTACTTCAGGGTTGTTACGGTACCGAGCACCATCAGGCATTATTTCAATATCTACACCCGCTTGGGCTTTGCCGTGATAAGTAATACCAATTACATTAATTAACCACTCAAATTTAGCCAGTCTCTAAAGCATATATCTTTCACCCTTTTTATATCACTTATGAAGCTGTTCCATGCATTACTACAAGATTCAACAATATCGTCATAATCCTTAAAACACTTATTCGCTAACTCATTCTGTCTTAACCACTGCCATACCTGTTCAATTGGATTTAATTCAGGTGAATAAGCGGGT
>NZ_VOLS01000041.1 GCF_007954265.1 Colwellia sp. C1TZA3
GAGGAAAAATGGATAAATACAAGGCATAAAATTTAGTCAGTAGTTATTCACCTTATAAATTTTATAACGCTGTAGTTATTCATTTTAACCATTAAAAATGAGCAGGTAATTAATCAACTTGGTATAATACCAAGTTGATTAAATTGACTCGTAAATAAGCCCCCTATTGATATTAAAATAAAACAAATGAATTTAACTATTTATTATGGCTTTTTTTCATACGGTTAAACTACCGCATGCAACAAGCGAAATAGTCAGATTGTCGGATAAAAGATGACAAATTTGATTACACTGGCACAATGGTAGTCAGACAAGTGCTGCTTTGCCTAAATATCAAACAGTTCCCAAGGTAATAATAAAAAGGATATGCAATGAAAGCTACTTTTGCTCTGCTACTTATGTGCTTTAGTACATTAAGTTTCGCAGCTGAGCAGGCCGAAGAGATTTTTAAAAAACTGGCCCCATCACTTTATCAAATTCGCTTAATTGACAAAGCCAGTGGTGAAAAGTCATCTATTGGTTCGGGTTTTCAAATTAGCAGTAATGGCCTTATTGCCACTAATTATCATGTTATTTCCGGTTTTGCACGTCACCCTCATAAGTACAACATTGAATATTTAGACCACCAAGGTAACCAAGCGCCATTAACCTTAAAAAGTGTTGATGTCATTAATGACCTAGCGATAGTGCAACGTGAAGTCACGACTGAAATGCCTTTTTTTCAGCTTGCCACACAGGCGCCGACTAAAGGTGAAGAACTGTATTCATTAGGTAACCCACATGATTTAGGCATGATAGTCGTACCTGGTACTTATAACGGTTTAAAAAATGAATCATTTAACGACCGAATTCATTTTACTGGCTCAGTTAACTCAGGTATGAGTGGTGGCCCAGTGGTTAATAAAAATACCGAAGTTGTCGGTATTAATGTCGCAACTTCGGGTAATCAAATTGGTTTTTTAGTGCCGCACGACAAGCTACTTGAACTTTATCTAGCCTATAAAAATAACCCACCAGAGAGTATTGATCAGCAAATGGCTGCACAACTCATGCGAAATCAAGAAAAGTTAATCACCACAATCCTAAACAGTGATTGGCAACTTAAACAGTTAGGACGAGGGTTAATTCCAACCATTGATGTACCTTTTGTACGTTGTTGGGGTGAATCAAATTCAGATAAAACCGACGCACAAATTATGGCGGCTGTTGCTAATTGTGACCTAGATGAAAACACTTACATTTCTTCTGATTTCTTTACCAGTTCGCTAGAGATGGAATATCGCTATATGGAATCAGATAAAATTAGTAGCACTAAGTTTTACCATATTTTTGAACGCCAGTTAAACCAAGCCGCGCCAGGTAATAAAGCCGGTAAAGATGATGTCACTGAATATCAATGCCACCATGACATTGTTATGCCACAAAGCAGTAATATTAAGAATAAAGCCGTGTTTTGTACCCGCGCTTATAAAGACTTTCCCGCACTTTACGATGTGCTCTACATTGCTATCTCAATCGATCACGAACAATACGCATTGCTCAGCCATTTTACGATTTCAGGTGTTGCACAAGAAACCTCATTAGCCTTTCTAGCTAAATTTATGGAGTCGGTTTCATGGAAATAATCATTGAAGAAATCAGTCATGGCCACAAGTTATTAAGCCGCCATAAGTTTGCGTCAAATAACATTACCATTGGCCGCGGTTACGACAACGATATTATTATTAGTGACCCTCACGTTTGCGCTGATCACCTGCAACTGCATTTTAATGGTGAGCATTGGCTAGTCGATGATCAAGGCTCAATTAATGGCAGTTATCTTGAAGACAGTAAAAACAATGTTATTCAACACCAAGTGCGTTCTGGTGACATTATTACTATTGGAAAAAGCCAAGTTCGTTTTGTGTTTCCCAGCCATCCGGTTTCAGAAAGCATCGCAATTAGCCCGTTTGAAGGCTTAATTCACTTAGCGCGTCACCCAATAGTACTAGCGCTAAGCATGACCTTATTTGCCTTTATTGGCGGTTGGATTATTAATTTAAACAATGTTAATGAAGTTAGCTTAACGCAAATACTCGTGCCAACCATCGGCTTAACGTTAGGTTTTGCCTTATGGCCAGCGGGTATTGCCTTAGTGTCGCATTTAACCAAACACGATGGCCGTTTTTGGACCCAAATGGGTATTAGCTTTATCTTCTTCAACTTAATGTGGCTCAGTGATATTTTTGAAAACATTGTGCACTTTAATACCTCAAGCAACGCTTCAATGTTATGGCTGCTGGCTATTATCCCTTTGTTACTGGCGTTTTGTTTATTTTGGCTCAACTGTTACGTCGGTTTTCATATGACCTTACAGCGCAGGAGTGTAGTGTCTTTATGTCTGGTGTTATTATTATTTGGTGGTAGCTTTATCGTACAGCTAAGCAAGCAACCCGACTTTAATCCACGGCCACAGTTTGACACCACCATCATGTCACCAGCCTTCTTATTCGCGCCAAGTAGCAATGTGGAGACCTTTGTTAGTGATGCTAGCAAGTTATTTGAAAAGGCAACGCAAAGCGCTGAAGAAGAGAGTAAAGAGTAGCCCAATAACAACTAAGCCGTCACAAGTACGACGGCTTAGTTATTTTTATGGCTTATTAAAGCAAAAATTTAACTATTAAGGCTTAGCAATAAAGCCAACCGCCTGATAAACCTCAGCCAGTAACTTACTAGCACGCGCAGAGGCTTTTTCAGCACCTTTGCGCATCACTTCATCTAAGTAGGCTTGGTCATTACGAAATTGATGATAACGTGCTTGAATAGGCGCTAATAAAGCCACTACAGCTTCAGCTACATCAGCTTTTAAATGACCATACATTTTATCTTCATATTCAGGTACAAGTTCAGCCACTGACTTACCTGTGGTGCACGATAAAAGTGATAGTAAGTTTGACACACCTGGCTTTTCAGCTATATCAAAATAGATATTCGCTTGCTCGTCAGAGTCAGTTACCGCACGTTTAATTTTCTTGGTAACTTTCTTGGTGTCTTCTAATAAACCAATAAAATTACCTGGGTTAGTATCAGACTTTGACATTTTTTTAGTTGGCTCTAATAAACTCATCACCCGGGCGCCAAATTCTGGAATATAAGGCTCTGGCACTTTAAAAGTTTCACCATGTAGATTATTAAAACGTGTGGCTATATCACGGGCTAATTCTAAATGTTGCTTTTGGTCATCGCCAACCGGCACTTTGTTCGCACCGTACAATAAAATATCTGCCGCCATTAATACCGGATAAGTAAACAAACCTGAATTCATGTTAGCTTCAGACTTTGCCGACTTATCTTTGTATTGTGTCATGCGGTTTAACTCACCCATTTGGGTGTAGCAATTTAATACCCAACTCAATTGCGCGTGCTCTGGCACATGTGACTGAATAAAAATGGTGCTTTTTTCTGGATCAACACCACAAGCTAAATACAAGGCTAAACCATCTAATGTCGCTTTACGTAACTCTTCAGGCTTAGGACGCACAGTAATCGCATGTTGATCAACCAGCATGTAATAACATTCGTGGCTATCTTGCATGTCCACCCATTGCTTTAACGCGCCAAGATAATTACCAATAGTTAACTCGCCCGATGGCTGGCAGCCACTTAATACAATAGGTTTACTCATTTTTTATCCTTCAATTTTTTAATTTTAATATGATTGATTTCAGTATAATTAATTAATGATGTTTTATTTAACCCTTGCCAGTGCTGCACGCATTTCATCAATGGCGACTTTATAATCTGGCTTGGAAAAAATGGCTGAGCCCGCAACAAACATATCTGCACCCGCTTTAGCTATTTCGGCAATATTATCCGCTTTAACACCACCATCAACTTGCAAGCGGATATCGTAACCACTAGCAGCAATTTTTTCACGTACTAAACGTAACTTATCTAAAGTGGTAGGAATAAACGACTGACCACCGAAACCAGGATTGACTGACATTAATAAAATAACGTCGAGCTTATCCATCACAAAATCTAAAACCTGCAGTGGCGTTGCCGGATTTAGCACTAAACCAGCTTTACAACCATGATCTTTTATCAGCTGTAAGGTTCTATCAATATGGTCGCTCGCTTCCGGATGAAAGGTAATAATATCAGCGCCCGCTTTGGCAAAATCAGGAATAAGGCGATCAACCGGTTTTACCATTAAATGCACATCAATCGGCGCGGTAATACCGTAGTCTCGTAATGACTTACAAATCATGGGACCAAAAGTCAGGTTTGGCACAAAATGATTGTCCATTACATCAAAATGAATTACATCAGCACCAGCGCTGAGTACATTAGCAACATCTTCACCCAAACGAGCAAAGTCTGCCGATAAAACTGAGGGAGCAATTAAAAAATTAGACATAATGATAACCTTAAAAAAATTTGCGCTACTTTACCCCAATTACAGTAATTTTGCGACTGAGAACCAGCACAAAAATCGATATTAAAAGCAATAATAACCCTAGTATTAAAGCTGAGATATTGGCCTATAACTTAACATTTTCTTAAGGTTGTTAATTATGATGCTTAAAACTGTGCACCTTTTTTGTACATTAACGGCTTTTTTTGCACCAAGCCAGTACAAATAACGCCAATGACCAAACTAAAAAAACATAAAAACACTGTCAAGCAACTGAAAACAAAGTACTTATGATAAATTTTATTAATAGGCACTGTCTTTGCAATGTCCTTAGTAATTATAAAAACTTAGTGGACTAAAACATGAACAAAACAATGACCTCTCTATCAATTGCGATGATATTAACAACTTCTGCACTTACAGCAACGTCAGCATCTGCTACTGACATAGCAGGCTTAAGTGCTAATGTTGGCGCGGTATCACAATATATCTTCCGTGGTGTCGTACAAACAGACACAGCATCTGCTAGTGCTGGTGTTGATTATGAAAACAGTGGCTTTTATATTGGTACTTGGGCAGCTGACGTGCAAGAGGGTTTAGAAGTAGACATTTATGGCGGTTACGGTGGTGAATTAGACGGTGGTGTAGGTTATAGCCTTGGCTTTACGACTTACCAATACACCGGTGATTTTGATACGGCTTATAACGAAGTAAACTTAGGTTTAAGCTACGGTATGTTGTCATTGTCTTATAATGTCGGTGAGTGGGAAGTTGAAGCGGGTCCAGACCAAGACTATGATTTCTTATCTGCAACGGTTGAACATAAAGGTTTTTATGCCACTTACGGCACTTGGGGTAAGGATTTTGACGGCGATTACCTAGAAGCCGGTTACAGTACAGCAGTTTCAGGCTTTGATGTAGGTATTGCTCTTGTTGCTAATTCAAAAGAATTAGCTGGTACACAAAGTGACGAAAACCTAGTATTTAGCATAGGTACATCTTTCTAAGACATCGCTAATTAACCGCTAAAAAAAGAAGAGTAATACTTTTTTTATGGTTAATAAAACACAGGTTAATTAATTTATTAGTGAATTTGTTAGTGAATTTGGTGCGATACTTTTGTCATAAAGTATCGCGCAAAAGCTTTACTTAACCCTCCTGCTTAAATCTATTTATTGCCCCTTGGCATAACTTCCCGCAAGCAAAATATTTAATTTAAGCCTTTAATTTTCACTTGCTGCTGACGATGATTCAACTGCTGACAAATAGTGACCAAGTCAGCATGAAGGCCACCAGCAGTGACATCACGCCCGGCACCTGGGCCACGAATAATCAGTGCGTTGTCTTGATACCACTCACTTTTAATTTGAAAAACATTATCGCATGGGGTTAATTGTGCAAAGGCGTCGTTATGGCTTAATGCTTCCAAGCTAACTTTCGCACTCACTTGACCATTATCGCTGATAAACCGAGCAACATAACCAATACCACAAGCTTTTGCTTGTGCTTGCTGTAAGCGCAAGAAAAACAATTCATCAAGCTCGGAAGTTCGTTGAAGAAATTCCTCTAAGCTAATATCACGTAATACCTCTGGCACTAAATTCTGACAGTCAATATCAGCCAATGACAATTCAAAACCTGCGGCACGCGCTAGAATTAATAGTTTACGTTGCACGTCTCGGCCCGATAAATCTTCTCGCGGATCTGGCTCAGTTAGTCCTTGCGCTAAGGCATTCGACAACAGCGCAGAAAATGGCGTTGTGCCATCGTAAAATTGAAATAGCCACGATAAAGTGCCCGAGAATATACCCGAAATTTCTGTTATTTTATCACCACTATTAATCAACTCTTTAATGGTCGAGTTAATCGGTAATCCGGCACCCACAGTAGTATTACCTAGCCATAGACTATTATTTTTTTCTGCGCTGTTAACCAATTGCTGATAATTTTTAGTGCTTGAAGATGCCGCCCACTTGTTTGCGCCAATAACATGAATGCCACGGGCAAAAAATTCTTCATACAACTGACTAAAATCTTCGCTGGGTGTGATATCAACAACAATTAACTCGTCATAAGGATGATTAGTCAACCAAGTTAACAGTTGCTCACTGTCGTAGGGCTGCGCTTGTTGTTGATAATGTAACAAAGCATTAGCAACATCGATGCCATCGGTATTTATTAAGGCTTTACTTGCCCCGACTAAGGCGACTAAATGCACATTGTCTAAACCTGAAACACGCGCTATTTGCCTTGGTAACATGGTTAAAAATCGTTGACCAATATTACCTAATCCGGCAACAACGAGGGCAATGTTTTTCGCGTCTTTGGTCATATCTGCGTGAACATTATTGAGTATTTCACTCGAGCATGGCTCAGGTAAAACCGCAATATAACTGTGTTCATTAAAAGCATGTAAAAAATGTAAGCTTTGCTGATGCTTAAGCGCCCTTTTGAACCTAGCGCGCATATCGCCTTGTTTCGCCACGCTATGGCCAACAATGGCAATAATCGCTACCGGCCTAAAAGTGACTTCAGTGTCATGACTTGCTAACCATTGACTAACCGCTTTTTGCTGGGCCTGCGTTACCACGATGTAACCTTCATCAAGATTGTAACAAATCGGTGAAAATTCACTTACCGCTAATGCGCCAGATTTAGCTAAAAAGCTGGTTGATTTTGCTAATATTAAATCGTTTAAACTAGTTACCGAAAGTTCTTGTTTCGCTATTTGGCCAAACTTGCCTATTTCACTACCGCTAATCTCAGGTGCAAAACTACTGGCAACGTGTAAATGAGTATTATGGTTGGTTAACGGCTGTAAGGTTTTGGCATGTAATACTGGATTACCCAGACGGCCAAGCTCATTGGCAACAGCATTAGGTAAACGGTGTAATTTTCTTGCTAAAGGTACAAGCCTTGGGTCGGCACTATAAATACCATCAACGTCAGTCCAAAGCGTGACATTGCGCGCCCCTGATAATGCCGCCATTATGGTTGCTGAATAATCGCTACCGTTACGCCCTAACGTACAGGCTTGTTGCTGTTGATTACGCGCAATATAACCAGTAATAATCACCAGTTGGTCTGGTTGTCGAAGCGGTAAAAAACCTTTTTCGCTTGCGGTATAGTCAATAACACAATTTTTTTCATCTTTTAGTAAAATAAAGTTTCTGGCATCCAACATATAACTGGGACAAACACTTTCACTTAATACTGCGGATAATAGTCGCGCTGACCACATCTCACCAAAAGCTAATAAGTCATTTTGATAACTAAGGAGATCACTCGGCGGATCACTGAGTAAATGTTCTGCTATTTGTATAATGTCGTCGCTTAGTAAACTTTTTAGTCTGGCGGCACTACTGGCATTTAAGAGTTCATCAATTAACTGAGCTTGCGTCGCATCAAGTGCAGTAATAGTGTCCAGTAAATGCTCACGCAAGCTGTTTACATCATTACTCGTGCTCACTTGCTCAGTGCTAAGCAAAGTTATTTCATGCAGCTCAACCGCGAGTTGGTAAAGA
This sequence comes from Colwellia sp. C1TZA3, assembly GCF_007954265.1. Classification (GTDB taxonomy): domain Bacteria; phylum Pseudomonadota; class Gammaproteobacteria; order Enterobacterales; family Alteromonadaceae; genus Cognaticolwellia. The sequence continues at coordinate 7,921 of NZ_VOLS01000041.1, forward strand.
TTAAATAACGCGTCCGTAGTATTGCCATTAGCAGAGACCACAATAATGTCATTGAGCTGGCAGTGCTGACGAATAATATCCACCACACGTTCAATGCAAGCACTGGTTGCTAGGCTACTACCGCCAAACTTATGGACATTACAGGCAACTTTTGCCAGGTGATTTTTTGCAGAGCTGAGCGTTACCGCTGTATTTGAATCGATCATTTGATTACCACAGGTATAACAACCTTGTTATACCGCCTTTAAATTATTTATCTATAACACTCAAGCCAGAGTACATTTATACGACTTTACACTTGGCTAGCATCGAGCGCCTGAGATAGGTCGGTAAGCAAATCGTCAATATCTTCAATACCAACAGAAAGTCGCACTAATGACTGGGTAATGCCGGCGGTAAGTTGTGCTGCAATTTCCATTCCGGCATGGGTCATGGTTGAGGGATGACAGATCAAACTTTCAACGCCACCCAGTGATTGTGCCAAGGTAAAAAGTTCAAGTTTATCAAACAGTATTTTAACCGCTTCAACGCCACCTTTAAGCTCAAAACTCATCATAGCGCCAAAATCATTTTGCTGTTTTTTAGCTAATTCATGTTGTGGATGGCTAGCTAAACCCGGAAAATAAACCTGTTGAATAGCCGAGTGCTGTTGTAAAAATTTTGCCACAACATTGGCATTAATTTGATGCTGCTTCATCCGTATCGGTAAGGTTTTCAAACCACGCAAGGCTAAAAAGCTATCAAAAGCTGAGCCGGTAATACCAATGCAGTTTGCCCACCAAGCTAGTTTTTCACCTAAGGCTTGTTCTTTGGTGACTAGAACACCGCCAACCACATCGCTATGACCATTAATGTATTTAGTGGTCGAGTGAAAAACAATATCAGCACCCAATAACAAGGGCTGCTGTAATACCGGCGACATAAAGGTGTTATCAACGGCGACTAATGCGCCCACTTGATGAGCTTGTTGGGTAATCGCGGTAATATCGACTAAGCGCAATAATGGATTGCTCGGTGATTCAACTAAGACTAATTTAGGTTTTGTTGCTAATGCTTGGGCCAAGGCTGGTTGATCATTTTGATCAACCACCACGAGAGTAAACTGACCCCGCTTGGCAAGATGAGTAAATAAACGAAAACTTCCGCCGTAACAGTCATGTGGAATAACCACTGTGTCTTGAGTATTAAGTAATTGGCAAATAAGATGCACAGCTGCCATGCCGGTATTTGTCACAATGCCGACAGCACCTTGCTCTAAATCTGTAATCGCCTGAGCAAACGTAGCGCGAGTTGGATTACCGGTGCGTGAATAGTCAAACTGACGCTTGTCATTAAAACCTTTCAGTGCATAGGTGCTTGAAAGGTGCAGAGCTGGAATAACAGCGCCATGGTGTTGGTCACTATTAATACCTGCTCGAACAGCGGTAGTGGCAATTTTTTTCTCGCTCATGTGTACTCCGGTAAAAATATTTTCTATATAGATGTTTGGACGTCTATCAATCTAAATGCTTTAAAGCTCATGGTCAAGTACTTTAGACTTCTAAACTTCTACACATTCGTTATTGACTCACGCCCCACAACCAGTAAAATCAAACAGTAAGAATAAATTTATCACAAACTGACTTACCAGACAGATTTAACAGCGATAAGTTTATCTCAATTAATTAGCATAGAGGAATATTCATGGCAGAGTGGAATGGCGAGTATATTAACCCATACGCCGAACACGGGAAGAAAAGTGAACAAGTCAAAAAGATCACCGTGTCTATCCCTTTACGTGTGTTAAAAGTACTCACTGATGAACGGACACGTCGCCAAGTGAATAACTTGCGCCATGCGACTAACAGTGAACTCTTATGTGAAGCGTTTTTGCACGCTTTTACTGACCAACCATTACCTGACGATAGTGACTTGGCTAAAGACAACACACAAAAATTACCAGCCAGTGTTCGCAGGGCCTTAGAAGCACAAGGTGTAACTGACTTTAGCGAATACGAAACTGAAATTGACGAAGAAGTAGAAGATTAAACCGGATATAGCCCTTTGGCTTTATAAATGAAAAAAGGCGCTTAAAGCGCCTTTTTTATTACCATAAAATTATTTGCTACACTGAAAATCTTCATTTTTAAATAATATAAACAAAGGTTTTTAATGGCACTTTTTTTTCAAAAAATTTAGACTTTTTCAGCTATTCAACTAGCTCAACAAGCTCAACAAGCCATATAACGCTAAAGCCACCATATTTACGCTAGCCTAAACTAGAGCAGCAAAAAAATTGTTAGCCGTTATAATTTTCTGGCATCGGGAGCGCAGCCACACCTGAGTCTACCGCCGCTTGTGCAACCGCAATTGCAACAGCTGAACGTAAACGTGAGTCCATGGGTTTTGGAATAATATAATCTTTACCAAAGCTTAAGCTGTCACAGCCGCTAGCCGCTAATACTTCAGCCGTTACTTGCTCTTTTGCTAAGGTGCGAATGGCATGCACAGCGGCAATTTTCATTTCGTCATTGATGATACGTGCGCGCACATCTAAAGCACCACGAAAAATAAAGGGGAAACAAAGTACGTTGTTAACTTGGTTTGAGTAGTCTGAACGCCCGGTAGCGATAATTAAATCATCACGTGTTGCCAAAGCCAGTTCAGGTTTAATTTCGGGATCTGGGTTTGAACACGCAAAAATCACGGGCTTAGCGGCCATAAGCTTTACGTGGGAAGGTAATAGTAAGTTAGGGCCAGATACACCAACAAATACGTCAGCACCCTCGATGGCGTCATCTAACGTGCGCTTATCAGTATTGTTAGCAAATAATTTTTTATATTCATTTAAATCATCACGGCGGCTATGAATAACGCCTTTAGTGTCGAGCATATAAATTTTTTCACGTTGCGCGCCACATTTAATCAGCAGTTCCATACAGGAAATTGCAGCGGCACCCGCACCCAGGCAAACAATATTGGCGTGTCGAAGTTCTTTACCTTGAATCTCTAGCGCATTGATCATGCCTGCGGCGGTTACAATAGCAGTACCGTGTTGATCATCATGAAATACCGGTATTTTACAGCGTTCAATGAGTGCTTTTTCAATAACAAAACATTCAGGCGCTTTAATATCTTCTAAGTTGATGCCACCAAAGCTGTCAGCAATATTAGCGACCGTGTTAATGAAGTCTTCAACAGTGTTATGGTTAACTTCAATATCAAACGAGTTAATGCCAGCAAAGCGTTTAAACAATAACGCTTTGCCTTCCATCACAGGTTTAGAGGCCATTGGCCCTAAGTTACCTAGACCTAAAATAGCGGTACCATTAGTAATAACAGCGACAGTATTGCCTTTACCGGTATATTTATAAACATCATCAGGATTTGCAGCAATAGCGCGAACAGGCTCAGCAACACCAGGACTATAGGCAAGTGAGAGATCTTTGCTGGTTTCAGCAGGGGTCGTTAATTCAACACTAATTTTGCCCGGCGTTGGGTATTGATGGTAATCAAGTGCTTGTTGGCGAAGATCTGTCATGTTTATTCCTAATGTGTGAGTCTTATGCATGAATTTACGTTAGCACTATTATTGCTGTTTATATACTATTGCAATCCACTAGCTAATTTCAAGCTGTTTTGTATATATTAATTCGCTACAAGCTATAATTAATAAAGGCTTATTAGTTTCATATTTCACATAACTTAGCTAAATATTGTACATAAACTGCAAACTAATGATAGAAAAACAAGCATTAGAATACCTTATCAAACCATAAGTAGTTTAATTATATAGATTGAGTTTAAGTCCCTTGTTTTAGTTATAAAGCTATGCACGTTTGTATCATTTCATGATAACTAACAAAATTAAGCACAACAGATCTACCTTTGCTTTTAACTATCTTCCTAACCACGCTCTAGCCCGGATTAAGACGACTTAGGCTAACTTACGCGATGCTAGATTTTAACCTTGATACCGACACTGGCTGTTATACCAATTTGATTAATTAATCAGATTGGTATAACAAAGCAAAAGTTAATAATGACCTAATTTTAGCGATAAAAAAACCACCTAGAAGGTGGTTTTTAGAAAGTGAGTAAACGATGAAATTTAATTATTCGTCAAACGGATTAACTAAAATCATGGTCTCAATTCGATCTGGGCCGGTTGAAATAATATCAACAGGTACACCAGTAATCTCTTCAATACGTTTAATGTAAGCAATCGCATTAGCCGGTAAGGCATCAACAGAAGTAGCACCAACGGTGGTTTCGCTCCAACCTGGCATTTCTTCATACACTGGGGTAATTTTTTCGTAACCTTCAGCGGCTGTTGGTGGCACAGTAATGATGTCGCCTTCAGCTGTTTTATAGCCAGTACATATTTTTAATGTTTTCAAGCCATCTAAAACATCAAGCTTAGTTAAACAAAAACCACTAATACTGTTAACTTGCACTGCACGATGCATAGCGACAGCGTCAAACCAACCACAACGACGTTCACGGCCAGTAGTCGCACCAAATTCATGGCCGACAGTGCCTAAGTGATTGCCCACTTCGTCATCTAATTCAGTTGGGAATGGTCCTGAGCCGACACGTGTAGTGTATGCTTTAGTGATACCTAATACGTAATCTAAGTAAAGTGGACCAAAACCACTGCCAGTAGCAACACCACCCACTGTGGTATTTGACGATGTTACATAGGGGTATGTACCGTGGTCAATATCAAGCAATGTACCTTGTGCACCTTCAAACATAATAGATTCGCCCGCTTTACGCGCTTGATCTAGCATTTCAGAGATATCAGCAACCATGCCTTTAATGGTGTTAGCAACCGCCATAACGTCAGCTAATACTTCGTCATAACTGACGGGTTCAGCTTGATAATATTGCGTTAAGACAAAATTATGGTATTCCATAATTTCTTTTAATTTCGCAGCAAATGATTCTGCGCAAAATAAATCACCAACACGTAAACCGCGACGAGCCGCTTTATCTTCATAAGCTGGACCAATGCCACGACCTGTAGTACCAATAGCTTTGCTACCACGCGCTTTTTCACGAGCAGCATCTAGTGCGTTGTGATAAGGAAGAATTAATGGACATGCATCGCTAATTAAAAGCCGGTCACGTACAGGTACGCCGCGTGCTTCTAACATTGCCATTTCTGTCATAAGAGCTTTAGGACAAAGAACAACACCGTTACCGATTAAACATTTTACGTTGTCACGTAATACGCCAGATGGAATAAGATGTAAAACGGTTTTTTCACCATCAATGACTAGTGTATGACCCGCATTGTGGCCACCTTGATAGCGCACTACATATTTGGCTTTATCAGTAAGTAAGTCGACGACTTTACCTTTACCTTCGTCACCCCATTGGGTGCCTAGAACTACGACGTTTTTACCCATGTTCACATTTTGGTAAGAAAATTAAGCGAAGATTCTATCAAATATCAATATTGAGTCCAAGCAATAATTGTTGAATTTTAATGCGTTATTAAAAAAACCAGTGGTAGTGCAGAGTTAGCCAAGAAATTAATTTACTAACCAAAACAACGCAAGACCGATTAACAACAAAAACAAACCTATTTGGCGAATAGTATTAGCCGGTTCATTAGCTAGTTTTAAAACATAAGTCCGCCATTTATTTGGAAAAAGTGCTGGGACTAGCCCTTCAATAATTAACACAATAGCAAGTGCCATGAGCAGTGTGGACAGCATATAAACTCCTTATTATAGTAATACCAAATTGATTAATTACCTGCTCATTTTTTAATGGTTAAAATAAAAAATTATGGCGTTATAAAATTTATCCATTTTTCCTCATGAAAAAGTTAGTTATACCAGTTCCATTAAGTTTGTGATCTTGTTGTGCGCAGGAAAAATAACTCAAGGTAAGGCGCTCGATTGAGCAATAGCTGGCTATTGGGATTGAGAGCAACACAGCCTTGAGCTATTTTAACTAGTACAAGTGAGCAATAACTTAATGGGATTGGTATTACACGTTTAATCAAATTGCTATAAATGCAATCAAAAAAAATATCCAACACTTTAATGATATTCACTGAGTCATAAAAACAAAAAAGCCATGACAATGTCATGGCTTTTAAATCATTATTTAACCTTAAGTATTAATCAGCTTTTTTAGCATTCTTTAGGTAATTAAAGAAATCACTATCTGGTTTAACAATTAAGATATCACTCTTAGCACTAAAACTGTTTTCATAAGCTTCTAAACTACGGAAGAAATTATAAAACTCAGCGTCTTGGGTATAAGAATCAGCATACACTTTTGCAGCTAGGGCGTCACCTTCACCACGAACTTCTTGTGCATTCTTTTGTGCTGTCGCTAACATAATCGTGACTTTAGCATCAATAGTCGCTCGAATGATTTCCGCTTGTTCTTGACCTTGTGAGCGATGTTCTTTCGCCACAGCGGTACGTTCAGCACGCATACGTTCGTAAATTGAATTACTGACTTCTGTAGGTAAGTTAATAGCTTTGATACGAACATCAATCACTTCAATACCTAAATCTTCACGGCTGCTTGTCGCACTTTCTAATGCTTGCGCCATAATGTCATCTCGATCGCCAGAAACAATTTCTTTAATCGTACGCGTACCAATCTCAGTACGTAGACCATTGTTTACTTTCTGTTTCAATAACGCACGAGCATTCTCAATTGAACCTGTAGTACGCAAATAGTAGGTTGAAAAGTTAACGATACGCCATTTAACAAATGAGTCGACCATTAAATCTTTCTTTTCAGATGTGACAAAACGATCGGGCTCTTCATCCAAAGTTTGAATACGCGCGTCAAGTTTACGTACGGTGTTAATAAATGGAAATTTAAAGTGTAAACCTGGCTCATAAACTTTCATGTCGCCGGTTTCACCATCACGCGTAATTTTTGAGAACTGGAAAACTATGCCACGTTGGCCTTCAGTCACAACAAAAACAGACGACACTGTTAGCACAAGTATTAAGGCAATAATTGCCAATATAAAATTCTTCATGGCTTAGTCTCTCCCATTATTGAAACGGTCATTACGACCGGATAATGCTGGTGCAGTATTAGTACTATTTGACGATTGGTTTATCGTCGATGTTGATTGTTGCGTAGCACTTTGACTACCAGATTGCTGTTGCATAATTTTATCTAATGGTAGATAAATCATGTTATTGCCACCGTCAACATCCACCATCACTTTGCTGGTGTTGCTATAAACTTTTTCCATCGACGTTAAATACATACGCTGACGAGTAACTTCAGGTGCCGCTTGATATTCAGGTAGTAACTTGTTGAAACGAGCAACATCACCTTCTGCATCAAGTAGTATCTGCGCTTTATAAGCTAATGCTTCTTGCTCTAAACGCTTCACACGACCACGAGCACGAGGTTCAATACCTCTAGCATACGCTTCTGCTTCACGTAAGAAACGCACTTCATCTTCTTGCGCAGCAATGGCATCATCAAAAGCGTCTTTAACTTCTTCAGGAGGACGAGCGTCCTTAAAGTTAACATCAACAACAATCAAACCTAAGTTATAAGGTTCAATAATTTCTTCTAACTCTTTCCATACCGCTTGGCGCACAGCTTCTCGACCACTGGTCAAGATGTCATCCATTCTCGAGTGACCAACAACATAGCGCAAGGCACTATCAAGCGATTCACTTAAGCTTTCATCAGCATTAGTCACACTGAAAATGTAATTACGTGCATTAACAACGCGGTATTGAATTTGCATTTCAACACGAACAACATTCTCATCTTTGGTTAGCATAAAGCCTGAAGAAGGAAGGTTACGTGTGGTTTGCATATCAACCGGAATAATACGTTCAGCGAAGGTCCATTTCCAACGTAAACCAGGTTCTACCGTGCCAGCATATTGGCCAAAGCGTAAAACGATACCTTTTTCAGCTTCTTTAATAGTAAAAAAGCCAGCGAAGGCATAGCCCAAAATCGCCACAATAAGCACTACCATGATGCCGATACTAGAAAAATTCTTCCCCGCTCCGCCTCCTGATTTGTTGCCACCAAAAATACCGCCAAACTTATTACCGATATCTTTTAATAAATCGTCTAAGTCAGGTGGACCTTGGTTTTTGCCACCTTTGTTTTTCCAGGGGTCTTTCTCATTGTTCCCCGGTTCATTCCAAGCCATGCTATTCTCCGCTATAAAAATTAATGCGCTAACTGCTATATTAAGAACGTTAATATAGCAGTCTGTTAAGTGTGAATAAAGTGCTCTATTTCTGCTTCGTCTTGTTTTAGTAACTGATTCCATTCTCTCACAGGTAATTTTATAGCTAATAAACAATTACCTTGCTCGTCATAATGTTCATCAGTAATACAATTTAACTGGTAAAGTTGACCACGAAGTTTACCGGCACTAGGCGGTAAACAAAGTACGTGTTTGATAATTTTTTTACCTAATCGTTCTGACAATGCTTGAAATAAAAGCTCAATGCCAATACCTTGCTGAGCTGACAACCAAACACGAATAGGTAGTCCTTGCTCATCACGATCAATTCTAGGCTCAACATCATCTAACTGGTCTATTTTATTACAAATTAATAATTGTGCTACATCACCCGCTTCGATTTCTTGTAAAACTTCTTCCACTTGTTCAATATTTTCGCTACGTCGTTCATCAGCAATATCGATAATGTGCAACAACAACTCTGCTTCTCTTGTTTCAGTTAACGTCGCTTTAAATGCGGCAACTAAATCATGCGGTAGATGACGTATAAATCCTACGGTGTCAGCCAGAATAACACGGCCGACTTCATCCACTTCAATTTTACGCAACGTTGGGTCTAAGGTGGCAAACAATTGATCGGCTGTATAAACACCCGCCTGCGTTATTTGGTTAAATAATGTTGACTTACCTGCATTGGTATAGCCCACTAAGGAAAGTGTTGGGATTTCAGCTCTAGTTCTCGCCCTACGCCCCTGTTGCCTTTGCTTTTCAACTTTTGCCAAGCGCTTACGAATATTGACCATACGTTCACGTAGTAAACGCCTATCTGTTTCCAACTGCGTTTCGCCTGGCCCACGTAAACCAATACCCCCTTTTTGGCGCTCTAAGTGAGTCCAACCGCGTATCAGCCGTGTGCTCATATGACGTAACTGCGCTAATTCTACTTGTAATTTGCCTTCATGAGTTCGAGCTCGTTGGGCAAAAATATCCAAAATTAACGTCGTACGATCAACCACTCGACATTGACATAAGGCTTCAATGTTTTTTTCTTGAGATGGCGATAAGCTATGATTAAACAAGACGATATTCGCATCGAACATACGTACAGCATCAGCAACTTCTTGCACTTTGCCTGTACCAACAAAGTATTTCGGGTGCGGGGTAGCGCGTTTACCTGTAACCGTATTTAACGCAGTTATACCAGCCGAACTTACAAGCATTTCAAACTCTTGTAGGTCTTCGCGGGTATTATCATCGGGAAAATCTAGATGAACAAGTATAGCCTGCTCACCTGCCTGATATCTATCAAACAAATGAGCGACTCAATACAATACTAGCTTTTTGCATTAATCTTCTAAGTCCTGATTAACTTGTGGAACCGGCATACTCGTTACCGCTCTAGCTGGCACTACCGTCGAGATAGCGTGCTTGTATACCATTTGACTAACGGTATTTTTAAGTAAAATTACAAACTGATCAAATGACTCTACTTGCCCTTGTAGTTTAATGCCATTAACCAAATAAATTGCTACAGGAATACGATCACGACGTAACGCATTCAAAAATGGGTCTTGTAAAGATTGCCCCTTTGCCATTGTTAGGTACCTTTTTTTATTTTTAGTAAAAGTTAAGTATTCTGTTTGAATACTTTATTAAAATTATTCAATAAAACTAGCTGGTTAATACACAGCTGCTTTGATTATACATCAATGTTTAAAGTTTGCTTACTGCCGATAAAATAACTTTTAAATTATTTTCATCTTCCATAGGTAACCAATGCAAGTTTTGCCAATTTCGCAACCAGGTTAACTGCCTTTTGGCTAACTGACGGGTTGCACAAATCCCTCTAAAAACCATCTCATCTTTATCATAGTCACCCGCTAGGTGTTGCCACATTTGTCGGTAGCCAACACAACGAATAGCCGGCAGGTCAAAGTGCAAATCAGCTCTTTCTTTTAAGCTGCTCACTTCTTGTTCAAAACCTTGTGCTATCATTTGCGTAAAGCGCAGCTCAATTCGCGCATGCAATTCGCTACGCTCTTGGGGTGCTATCGCAAACTGTAAAACATTTCCGTTGACTTTATCACCTTTTATTTCGGTCAATTGTGTCAAAGTGTTACCAGTTTTTCGATAAACTTCTATTGCTCTTGCAAGTCGCTGTGGATCATTAGGATGAATACGCTCTGCTGAAACAGGGTCAAAACTCTGTAACTCTTCGTGCATAGCAAGCCAACCTTTTTCAGCTGCTTCTAACGCTATCGCATCTCTAATACTTTGGTCAGCTTGAGGTAGCGGCGAGATACCATCAATCAAGCTTTTAAAGTACATCATAGTACCGCCCACCAACACAGGAATACGACCATTTTCTCGACTTATTGCAATCGCTTTAAGGGCGTCTTGACAAAAGTCAGCGGCAGAATAACTTTCGCTGGGATCTCTAATATCGATCAATTGATGTGGATAAGCAGCTAGTTCATGCGCTGTTGGTTTCGCCGTACCAATATCCATACCTTTAAAGACTAACGCTGAATCTACACTAATAATGTCACAGGGTAATGCATCATATAATGCCATTGCTAAAGCCGTTTTACCTGAGGCTGTAGGCCCCATTAAACAAATAACAGGTGGCTTTTTATTATCAATATGCTCTTGGTTTACCAGGTTATTCATTACGGTAATATTTTATCTAACTCATTTACAAAGGATGTGAGGTCTATGGCGACAGAATTCAAGCGCAATTGCTGTTCAAATTGACAATTAAAATCACTTTCAGCATTTTGCCAAATTTGTAAGGCCTGTGCTTGCGTGCAAGCTTCGCTTAACATTAGGGCGGCTAATGCCATCTGCCAATCTATTTCTGCGTAAACGCCATCTTGATGCTCAACGTCTAACTGCTTAATTAACTTATCAAAACTATGGGCTATATCTTTATTTCTTAACAAAGCAGGAAATTGTCGAATGTGTAATGTACTGGTCTGTAACTGACGAATTTCCATACCCATATGCTGAAATTGCTTTTCATTTATTTGCACAAATGTTGCTACTTTTTCACTGACCTTGATTTTTATTGGCAGTAATAACGGCTGGCTAACTAATTTTTCATGCCAACCTTGCTGAATGGCTTGCAGCTGTAGTAAATGATCGAGCTTGTTCACTGATAATAGACGTAACGCCTGACGTTGTTGGATAACCAGGTAATGTGGTGGCTGCCAAAATAAAATTTTTGTCATATCAGTCATTGCATCTTGAGTTAATGAAACTGTATTTGCTGATACTGGTATTGCTGTTGTTGATGAAAAGTCAGTGGTTACTGGTGCTATTTCAGGCTCGGTTACCTGTGAATCAAGCGCTAACGGTGTCATTAAATCACTGTAGGCTTTACTCGCTTGAGGATTTATTTTTGTCGAATAATGCCGCGCATTGGCTTGAGAAAAATTACCGCTGCTACCTGGCTCTTTATTATCACGGGTATGTGCAGGCGTTTGACTTACTGGCTGCGCACTCGCTAAAGGGTCACTTTGTTGATCGCTATCAGTGCTTGCCCGTAAAGGAGTAATAAAGCTGGAGGGTTGAGTCTTGGCTTGCTGATGAGTTTCAGCAACCTTATCAGTACTTAGAATTTCTCCAGTGGTATTATCAACATTGAGATCTAACTCATTAGTTAAAGCACGATGACAGACCGAATAAATAAAATCATGCACGTAACGCCCTTGATGAAAACGTACTTCATGTTTGGCTGGATGCACATTGACATCAACTTCACTAAAATCGAGTTGTAGAAACAAGACAAAGGCAGGATAACTGTCACTGGGCAGTAAATCTGCGTAAGATTGACGAATAGCATGATTAATTAACTTATCACGCATCATCCGGTTATTAACATAACTGTAGGTGAGATCATTTTGGTTACGGTAATAACTCGGTTCGGCAATCCAACCATGCAAATGTAGACCATCATGCTCACAGTTAATTTCTATTGCATGATCAATAAACTTTTGCCCACAAACTTGTGCAACCCTTTTACTACGCTGTACTGACGAATTAGCGACACGAAATTGTTTAACCACTTTATGGTTATGCGTGAGAACAAAGGTAATAGCAAAATTTGCTAAAGCGATACGTTTGATCACTTCTTCAATATGAGCAAATTCTGTTTTTTCCGTGCGTAAAAATTTTCGTCTAGCGGGGGTGTTAAAGAATAAGTCACTGACATCAATCGTGGTACCGTTAGGGTGAGCGGCGGGTTTGATTGACACCGCCATATCACGTCCTTCTGCATTTGCTTGCCACGCTGACTCTTGTGCCTCAGGTTTAGAGGTTAAGGTTAAGCGCGCAACAGAACTAATACTGGCTAATGCCTCACCACGAAAGCCCAAGCTACTAATGGCTTCAAGATCATCAAGGTCTTTAATTTTACTGGTGGCGTGTCGGCTCAGCGCTAACGCTAGCTCTGATTTGGCGATACCCTTACCATTATCGATAATGCGAATACGCTTGGCGCCGCCTTTTTCAATATCTATTCTAATGGTGGTAGCGCCAGCATCGATACTATTTTCTACCAGCTCTTTAACAACAGAGGCTGGACGTTCAACCACTTCACCAGCGGCAATTTGGTTAGCGAGGCGAGCGGGTAATATTGCAATGGTCATGCGAAAGTTAATCTGCCTGTGGTATTTTGAGTGTTTGGCCAATTCTAACCACATTTGATGTGAGATTATTGGCAGATTTCAATTTTCTAACGGAAACTTTATAACGCTGAGCGACCACCGAAAGCGATTCACCTCGGCTGACCTTGTGTTCACGAAATCGTGTTGCAGCAATTAATGTGCCATCAGGTGGATTACGAGAAAAGTAATCGTCTACCGCGATATATATTGCTTTGGCCAACTTATATTGGTGATTGGCATTATTTAAACGTCTTTCTTCTTGTGGATTAGAAATAAAGCCAGTTTCAATTAATACTGACGGAATATCAGAAGACTTTAACACCGCTAAACTTAAACGTTCTGGCTTATGCTTATGTAATTTTGTTACCTTTTTCAGCTGCTTAACCACATGTTCAGCAAAGTCATAACTACTGGCCATGGTATATTCTTTCTTCATATCACCCAGTGCTATCGCTAAGTTGTTATCCTTAGTTTTTCTAATGGTTTCACCTGCGCCACCTAAGAGTTCAGAGTTTTTTTCTCTGTTTTGAATCCAGTGACTAAATTCTGAATCAGCACGGCGCGTTGCTTGCACCAGCACTGAAGCACCGTTGGGTTGTGATGACGTGAAGGCGTCAGCATGAATAGAGATAAGCAGATCAGCTTTAGATTTTCTGGCTAATTCAGTTTTACGGTCATGGTTAACATAATAGTCACCACTGCGGATCATCACCGCTTTTAAACCTTGCTTTTTATTGATTAAATTGGCAAGTTTTTGGGCTATTTTTAAGGTGATGCGTTTTTCATAAGTGCCTGCAGCACCAATAGAACCAGGGTCTTCGCCACCATGACCAGCGACAATAGCAATAACGATATCGCGTTTACCTTTACTATTATCGTGTTGTGCAATTACCTGACTTTTTTTGTCATAGAGATCAATAACCAGCCGATCACCATACTGCCCGGCAGGCGCTAGCGGAAAGACAGAAACACGGAAGTTATCGGCTAATTCAAGTACTAAACGAGTAGTTCCTTGTTGTTTTGAGCTACTGGTGCGAATTTTTTTCACTCGACGATCAGCTTTGATCACCGACATTAAATCAACATAGTTTCGACTGTTTTTAAAATCAATAACTAAGCGTTGGGGGGACTGTAATGAAAAGTATTTAAAATCTGGTTTTTTACTGAGATCAAAAACAATACGAGTATTTTCAGGTGCAGGCCATACCCGCACACCTTCAATAGCGTTGCTCGCGTTAGCAATACTTACTGAACCTAGACAGAGCATAAGTATGACTATAATTTTTTTTGAAAAACTTGCTAAACGCATTGAATTACTTACCTTTTAAGAGCCTTTTAAGAGCCTTTTTTTAGCTGTTGCTTTTCTTATTACGCTGCGCTGAAACCACTGGTGCTCAATAAAACCCACTACTGCACTAACATTGACAGTAAACGCTGACCCAAAGCGGTTTTAGCTAAGAGTGAAACTTGACGCTGCTCGTCATGATAAACTAAGTCGATAATCATATCTGGGGCTGGCAACATGCCCTGACCTTTTTCAGGCCACTCTATAAAACTACAACAATTGCTATTAAAGTAATCTCGAATGCCCATGTACTCTAATTCTTCAGGGTCAGCTAGCCGGTATAAATCAAAATGATACACTTGCCAGTCTGCTAAATCATAGGGTTCAACTAAGGTATACGTTGGGCTTTTAACATTACCGATATGCCCCATTCCTTGCACAAAGCCTCGTGTTAAGGTGGTTTTACCGGCACCGAGATCACCATTTAAATAAACAACAATTCCTTGTTTCAACTCTGTTTTTACAATCTCAGCTACTTGTTTACCCAAAGCGATTGTTGCCAATTCATCGGCTAATATAAAGTTTTTTTTTGTCACAAAATTATTCATCGTATTGTTATTACTTCTAAAGTATCTTATCTGCAGCGTAATTACCATTAATTAGCCGCTGAATTTCGGGGTAAAGATCACTCGCAAGTAACCCTATTTGACCATGCTTTTGGGCAATAATATCAGCTGCACGACCGTGAATATAGACGCCTAAGCGAGCAGCAACAAATAAATTCTCACTTTGCAGTATTAATGCACCAATAATACCACTGAGCACATCCCCCATACCACCACTGGCCATGCCTGAATTACCTGTACTATTAATCCAAACAATATCACCATTAGACACCAGTGTACCGGCACCTTTTAGCACACATACGCCGCCGTATTGTTGTGCTATTTTTTTTACCGCTGAAAATCGGTCAGCTTCAACCTCAGCAATCGAGCATGATAGCAAGGCAGCCGCTTCACCAGAATGAGGTGTTAATACCCATTGAGCATTTTTTAATGAACTTTTGCCCAGTAGCCTTAAGGCATCAGCATCAACCACTTTTGGCTGAGGCAGCTTGATCACTGAATTGAATAACGCTTTTGACCAAAGTTCTTGCCCTAAGCCTGGGCCAAGTATGATAACTTTTATTTTTTTCAATAGTGCTGAACGGCTTAAAGTTTGGGCCGAATTTGCCACCACCATCAGTTCAGCTTGTCTGGTTAGCAAGGTGTTACGAGACTTTTCATGACAGCAAACACCGACTAATGCAGCTCCAGCTCGCAAAGCCGCTTCTGCAGCTAAACAAATCGCGCCCGTAAAAGCCTGAAAACCACCAACCGCTAACAACATGCCAATATTACCTTTATGACTACAAGGTGCTCTGGGTAAAATAGCGGGTAGATTTTGCTCACTTTGGCGAAAGCATGCTGCGGTGGTTAGCTGAGCTAACGCCTGATTAACGCCTAAGGTTTCAAGTTGTAAATTACCGACATAATTCGCCGCTTGCCCGGTCAATAAACCTTGCTTGTAGGCAATTAATGTCACAGTTAGATCTGCTTTTACCGCAATAGAAGATACGGTGCCTAAATCAGCATTAAGACCAGACGGCACATCAACTGAAACCCGTGGGCATGGTTGATTATTTATCTGGCTAATTAATTGCACAAAGGCTGGCGATAATACCCCGCTAAAACCAATACCAAATAAGCAGTCAACAATAACCCCGCCTTGAAACGCCGCTATAGCGGTTTGCATTACCTCACTTTGCCGGTAAAAATCAATTTTTACCGGCAGCGCTGCAAGTAAAGTTAACGCTTGTTTTGCATCACCAGTAATCAATTCACGCTCGGCATTAACCAGCACGGTCACAGATAGACCAGCCTGATGGGCTAATCTGGCGACAATATAACCATCACCACCATTATTCCCCTTTCCACAAACAATAAGCAACTTAGGTGCGGCGGGAAAATGCTGCTGTATTTGACTTAACACCGCACTGCCCGCTCGTTCCATCAGTTGAAATAAATTGATACCCATCGCTTGTGCTGCATCAGCCTCGTAGCGCTGTAGTTGATTAACCTTATAAGCATGATGTGTTAAACTATTCGACACTTTTAATACCACCTTTATTGTTTGAACATTCGGCTGCCATGACTACACCTGCTCTTAACTATCAAGATTTAACAGAAAAAATCAAGCTTTGGGGCCAAGAACTTGGCTTTTCGCAAGTGGGTATCAGCGATGTCGACTTATTGGGGCACGAAGCCGCTTTAACACTGTGGTTAGAAAATAACTATCATGGCACCATGGATTATATGGCCCGCCATGGCTTAATGCGTGCCAGAGCAAACGAGTTAGTTGCCGGTACACTGAATGTTATCAGTGTGCGCATGGATTATTTACCTACCGATGCAAAATTTGCCCGTACTTTAAAAAACCGCGATCATGCTTATATCAGCCGATATGCCTTAGGTCGCGATTATCACAAATTAATGCGCAAACGCCTGAAGCAATTAGGCGAAAAAATTAAAAGCCATTGTGACAATTTCAATTATCGCCCTTTTGTTGATTCCGCGCCAATACTTGAAAGACCGCTAGCTGAAAAAGCAGGTTTAGGTTGGGTAGGTAAGCATTCATTACTGATTAACAAGCAAGCAGGCTCTTGGTTTTTTATTGGCGAAATTTTAGTTGATATCCCATTAATTACTGACACTAAGGCAGAAAACCTCTGTGGTAGTTGTGTGTCTTGTATAAAAATTTGCCCAACTCAAGCCATAGTTGAACCTTATGTGGTAGATGCAAGGCGTTGTATATCGTATTTAACGATAGAATTACGTGACGCCATTCCCGTAGAGTTTAGGCCTTTAATTGGTAATAGAATTTATGGTTGTGATGACTGCCAATTAATTTGTCCGTGGAACAAATTTGCAAAGCTTGGTAGTGAAGATGATTTTAAACCTCGACAAGACTTAGACAATATCACCTTGTTAACCTTATTTTCGTGGGACGAAGCAACATTTTTAAGTAAAACTGAAGGCTCGCCTATTCGTCGTATTGGCTTTCAATGTTGGCAGCGCAATATCGCCGTTGCTCTAGGTAATGCCAACTTCTCAACAGGTAATGTTGAAGCGTTAACAGAAAAAATAGCAGACTCAGCCCCGATGGTGGCTGAACATATTGAGTGGGCATTAGCACAACAAAAACTTAAGCAACAAGCCTTAGCACAAGATAAAAATTTACGTTTAACCGCACGATTAATTCGTTCGGTGGAAAAAGGCATGCCTCGCGATGCCTAATACCTGATAAATTAGCTAAATGATGGCGTAGACTACTAGCTTTACTTTTGCCATTTCAGCGTTAATTCATCAAAAGTTGTCAAAGCTTTACCTTGAAGATTTAGCGTTGAGAGTACAGCAAGAATACCTTCTACCAACACCAGATGCTCAGGTATGCCCTGATCGTCTTGCTTAATTTTTATCAATATCTTTAGTTGGCTAAACAGTAATTTGACATTACTTGGACTCAGTTGTAATGCTTGTTTAATGGCATTTAACGCCGGTAGTAATCGATTCTTCTGAAAATGCTCAACCGCCATGCGGTTAAGTTCTTTGGCAGTAAAGTGTATCGTTTCACGCTGGTAGCTTTCTTGTGCTATGTAGTGCCTAACCACTTGACTATTTAACGAGTTGCCAGCAATTTGATTATTGATGGCTTCAAGCAATTTTATTGCGTCTTCACGCATACCTAACTCATGCAATACTTTTACCCGATCTAAATTATCCTCAACTACTGTGCTGGGTCTAAGCGACATATGATTTTCAACCAACTTTATCGCTTTAGCTTGCTCATTACGGACATTGTGTAGCCTAGCTTTAACCACTAATAATTGTGCTTTAAAAAAACTTCTATCTTGGCAGTCATGCTCAAATTGTGTGATATAGCGATCAGTTTGCCGCAATATTTCATTGGCACTGTCATCTGGGGTTGCACAAGCAAGGTCGATACCCGCTCTGATCACATTCAGCAAAAGCTCAGGGGAGTCATGAATTGAGTTTTTCGCTTGTTGCGCTATGTTGCGCGTCGCGACATATTGTCCTTTATAATCATGGGTTAAACGTGCTAAATCCCATGACTTTTTATTACGTTCAATGTTTCTCGGTGCCAGTGCCATAGCTTTTTTAATTTCGTCATAGGCTTGCTCGTATTGCTCTTGTTCGATGAAATACTGCGCCATCATATCGTGAGCACCAAAACGTGTGTCTGGCTTATGCATTAAGGTGTTTAACATATCGCTAATTTCACCTAAACGGCCTTGCTTTAACAGAGCTTTGGCATAGCCTAAATATACCCAAGAGTATTTATATATTTTAAATAATCGCCGATAAAAAGATTCCGCTGTCTCAAACTCGAGCAAAGCAAGATATGCCTCGCCTTTAATGCGGTTAATATTGGGATGATAATGGGCTAACCTTTCATTTTGCAGATGTCGATCGGCAAAATAAAGGGCTTTAGCGTAAGCTTTTTTGTCTATCGCGTTGTTGATATTAAAAAGTACCTGCTTGACCTTTAATATGGTGATGAAACGAGTTCGCACTTTTTTTATCGCTAACGGTTTTGTCCAAAAGTCATCGGGTTGTAACTCAATAATAGAGTTAACTAAAGCCTCATTGGTTTCTGTACTGAGAAATATCAGTACCGTGGTTTTGGTCACATGGCCTTTAAATTTCAATTCTTCTAATAAGTGAAAGCCATCTTTGTCACTTTTAACATTAAAGGCGCAAATAACAATATGAAAATGCATTTCATTGCACAATCTAAGACCATAATAAGCATTTTGTACACAACGCACTTCCTTTATACCAAGCGCAAATAAGCTTTCTTTTAAAACACTGTGCACTAGCAAATTATCGTCAATAACCAAGACGTGGAGTTGATCAAGTTGCGCTAAGGTATTTTTTTCAACATCGTGCATGATTTACCTTACTAGCTATTGTTTTAGCCCACTACTTTCCATACTGTTGTTGACGTTGTCGGCACTGATTAAGTACCTCTTTTTTTGCTGCTACATTGAGCTGACCCCAGGTCATAATTTCATCAATATTACGAAAGCAGCCTAAACAAACATCGTACTCATTTAAGCAACAATGACTCACACAAGGACTAGCAACATCTTCAACGTTGTCTTTTGGCTGATGGTATTTAACACTCATATCGCTTCTGCAAATTCCGTTAACTGTAATAGGCATAGTTTGAGGTGATTTAGCTGATGTTGCAATGCCTCTTTTTGTTGCACTGAAAAAGCACCACTTAACGCTTTTGGGCTGAGCAACTGACTTAACTGTCGACATTGCGCCAATAAAAGTGGGGCGGCGATAACATTAGCTAAGGTAGTTAACGCCTGCAAAAGCTCTAAAGCCAGGTGATAATCTTGCGCCGCTAGTGCAGCACTTAACGCTTGAATATTAGCACTAATGTCCGCCAAATATTCATCTAACATAAAAGCGGCTAACTCAGCTGAGCCTTGATTTTCTGCGTATTGCTTTAAATCAAAAGCCTCTGCTGTTGGTTTATTTTTTTGCTCAGCCCCAGAAGAGAAATCTAACGACTGTTCAATATTGGCCAGATGTAGCACTTGTTCGCCAATAGCGCCGGTCTTATTGGCTACAGAGTTTGCCATAACAATAGACTTATTATCTTGCTTACCTGGAAGTGAGGCTAATATGGCTTGATCTTCACCGGTGTCAACCGCTGACTTTAACCAAGGGGATAATTGCTGAATTAATTTGTGAATATCTACTGTTGGAGCTAAATAACCACTAGACCAAGACTTTGGTAAGTTAACTTTGTGAAGAAAATCTGCTGACTTATCTTCATCACTTGTCAAAGCAAACAGGCCCCGAGTAGGGGTTAATAAGTCATTTATAGTACTGTTAAAACTAGGAAACTCGCAAATAGCTACTAAATAACGCCCCGACTGCCATAAGCGTTCGAGGTGCTCTTGTTGAGAAACCACAGTGACCTGTAAACCAAGCCAATACAATATTCTGATCAAAGCTTGATGTTTACTGGCAGTTATCACACCAAGCAAAACTTCAACTTGGCTAGGTATAAAGCGATAAGGTGACAAAATCTCTGGCTCAACTAATAAATTAATCTTGTTATTATTACTTAACAGTGCAGTAACATTGGCCATTAACTCACCGGTAAACCAAGGTAGATTACTGGCTGAAAACAGTCCTGCTCTTTGTAATGCACCACAGTTAAGAGGCTGAATAACTAATATTTTAGGTTGTATTTTAGTGGGTAAACTCGCCAAATGTTGGGTGATCAAATCATAATCTGAACGGTAAACTTCAGGTGATAAAATAATAGCATCTAAGCGGTACTTCATTAGGTGCTTTATACTCATTTGGCGACGAAATAGTGACAAGTCTTGCATTGTGTCCACTATAGTTTTGCTGTTGGTAAGTTGATGACAAATTCTTTCACGGCTAACTTTGTTGGTGGCAATAACTAAAAGTGTGCACTTGGTTAAGTTTACTGGCTGGCTTTCGCTGGCTTTATTGAGCTCTTCGGCAATGGTTAACGAAAATTCAAAAGAAAATTTTCCAGCCGACTCCAACAGTTGACTCGCTTTATTACTAACATTAAAGACTAACTGCAAATCGCGTAAATAATGATCAATAATATGATCAAATTCAGTGGTTATTTCATCATCAAACACTAACTCGTTAATCGCCTGAGATAGCATCTGTGCATGCGATGGCTTATTAAGCAAAAAGCTTATCCGTACGGTTTGTTGGCCGCTATTTACGTCAGTAACTTGCAAAGCGATATCAAGCTCAGTATCCCGCTGCTCTGTTAGTATTTTGTGACATATTGTTGCTATCATGGCCTGAAACAATTCACTTTCAAGTGTCACCAAAGAAGCTAAATTCTCTGCCATGTGCAAATAAATAAAATTGTTACTTTCTACTGCAGCCAAACTCACGTTAGCCAAAACTGCATGCATTTCATTAGCAAGTGTTACCGTAGATAAGGTCAAGACAAAGTCGTTTAGACGTAATTGGGCAGAAGTTTTTTGTTGTTCACTCCAACGCGCTAATTGCCGTAATTGCTGGTAGGCAAGTTGTTCATCACCCTGAGTTATTGATAGCAACTGCCTTTGTAGCATTACGCTATTTACTAAGCCTAAAGTTTTTTCGCTGTGAGTAATAATGGCGAGCTTATCTGATTGATTTTGCTGTTTAATTTTCTGTTGTAAATGGACATGATTATCTTTAAGCACTTGATATTCTTCTGCATCAGATAAACTGCCACCCCACAGGCCACCGACATATTCAATCGTTAAAGCAAGGGCTTTGTCTTGATTGCTCATTAGCGAAATTTTTTCAACGCTTTGATGCTTTTTGGCTTGTCGCGCAATAGACAAAATAGCCCGAACATCTAGCCGACTAAAGCACTGACGCCAATGTTGATTGTTAACGTTAACACCGAGTAAGGCTGACAATTGTTCTTGCTGTTTTTTTGACCGCAAAGGCAATTGCCAAAACACAACCCCGCTATGACGAAACATAAATGCCGTTTGCATTTGGTACTCTTGCTGCTGTTGTTTAAAGTCGGCTGCACGATATAGAGGTTGAGACAGTTGCTTAATGGCATTAAGCATTACTGTGACTTCAAGCCCAGGTATTTTTGCTACCACATGACCTTTAGTGACAAATTCTTCAACGACAGTGGTACTTTGTATACCAAAGTGTTTTATTTTTCTGCGTAAACTAAAAAGAAAACTGATAAAAATGAGGCTAAGTAAAGCAAACGCACCGGTAATAAGCCAACTATAATGCTTAGGCTGCAAGTCAATATTGATCTTTAGCAACCATGCGAGTAACTGTTGTTTAATAAATGATGACTTAAGGGCTTGTGCGACAAGTGTGTTATCAAGTAGGGGAATCAACTCAGCTTTCTGTTTGGTTAATTCAGCCTGAAAATCAGCTGCCCTGCGTAATTGACCATGCCATTTTGCAAAAGTGTTTTGCTCGCTAAACAGTAAGGTATTAAGCACTGATATTTGTTCAATCAAGCCATTTTCAGTCGAGTTTTTCTTTGTTACATTACTAGCACTTGCCAACCAACGAATTATATCATATTGAATTTCCTGCTGAATATAATTAAAATCGACTAAATCATACTGTAAATCAAGTTGGTTAAACATGACTAAAGTATCAATGATACCTTGATGCAAATCACGATTAATATTTAAGCTATTCACTAAGTTACTTAATGCCTTCGCCCGTATGATGGTTACCCGCTTGGTTAAGTTGTCTTGGCTGATTTGACGATATAAGTCATTTTGCTGATTTGTTTGCTCAGCGATTAAACTAGATAAACTATCAGTGACTAGGATCAATTGAATAATAACACTGTCTTTGAGTTGAAGATTGCGTCGAGCACTTTCAGTTAAGCGTGTGACATTTTCTACCTGCATTTTTAAACGCTGAGTTAACTGCGCTAATAAGTGTTTATTGTTTTGACTTAACCCTGAAATATTTTTTAAGTTTTCATTCAGCATTTGATAACTTTCGTCAAATTTTAACGCAGACCTACTATTAAGCAGGTCATTGAGTAAGCGATTATTTTTAATTAATAATAATTGTCGTTGGTGATGTTGCTCAAAGGCAGGCAATTGTTGATATTTAAGTACCGCTAAATCTTGTTCAGCTTGAAAGTACAACGAAAACCCTAGCAAAAAAAGTAAGGAAAAGCTCAAGGCCAATAAAAAAAATTGGCGGCTAAGCTGACGATATAGCGGCAGTGTCGAATCCATGCTTGGGTAATATCCTAATCAGTCAAATACATGATATGTTTATAACTATATAACCAAATTACGCCAAAATATAGGGTCCAACAACCTAGAATAAATTAGTTATACCATTAACAGTGTATGGCCTTAGGGTTAATTAGCAACGATTAATCATGCCGCTAAGGCATTTTATCTTAGTCTCTATATCCGTTTCACTTCAAGATGCAGTTTCAGCATTAAGCTAGAGAATCAGCTCAAAGCGCGATACAAGGATAATGGTTGTTCTTTTTACAAAAATGTAGAGAACACTTTTGAATAGCTTAGTCACTTGGTATTGCTTTAACTAGCATTCATTTTTTGGTCTTTGTGATAATTGGTGCTTATTACTTTTTGGTTTTTTTACTGATCCACGCCCATGTCATTGTGCATTCAATTGGCTGTTCGCCTGATTCATCAGTGATAGTAACTGCAATTTCCATATGGCCCTTTTCTTCGGTCAATAAGGCAATTTGTTGATTTGAAATGGTTGCAATAGCGGTTAAATCTCCCTGCATTCTGCGCTGATAGTTAATGGTCATCGATTTTAATAAGGGGAGACAGCTATCAGGTAAATTTAATCCAAAAACAATACCTGTCGCTGATTCAGCTAATAACGCCGCAGCAATAGCATGCACACCGCCAATATGGTTTTGCACTCTTTTGCGATTTACCATGCTCAGCTTCACTTGCTGCTGCTCTATATCAACCAGAGTGACCTTTGACGTGCTGGCGTATTTAACCTGAGAGCAAAATAATTTCGTCAACAAAAATGAATGACTGATTTTTGGTAACTTTTTAATTTTTTTAACGACCCGACTAAAGCGATTAACCATAAATATCCTAGATGAATGTTTTGTACCATGTATTAATTATTGTCAAACAAACTGGTCAGACCTGCAAGCTTTTTTATCTCACAGCTCTTAAAGCAACCGACAGGGATAGACTAATGCCGTGGAGACATGTACTTACGAGGATGTAGCCATTAAAGTAATGCAGCTGCTATTACCCTAATCGCTAGAAACAGTGAAGTATAGGTTTTTAAGCGATTAGAGAAATACCGCAGTGATGTCCAAGATCGACTAATACTTTAAAGAACAAAATATATCAGAGAAGCCTAAGCATAAAAAAGACGCTAATGCGTCTAATTATATGGTTTATTTAGTGTTTAAATGCAGCGACTACAGCTTAAAAAAATGTGCTTGATAAATTTTCAATTCAGCAATTGATTCACGAATATCATCCATGGCTAAATGTGCACCGGTTTTAACCACTTTGCCTAGTACCTCTGGTTTCCAACGACGTGCCAATTCTTTTACTGTACTGACATCAAGATTACGATAATGAAAGTAATCTTCAAATTCTGGCATGTACTTATTAATAAAGCGCCTATCTTGCCCAATGCTATTACCACACATAGGCGACTTACCTTGTGTAATATGGGGCTTAAAAAATGCCAACGTTTCAGCGCTAGCTTGCGCTAAACTCGTGCTACTTTCTCGACACCTTTGAGTCAAACCTGATTGACCATGATGTTCGATACACCATGGATTCATATTATTTAATACTTCATCACTTTGATGAATGGCAAACACTGGGCCTTCGGCTAAAATATTAAGCTGGCTATCAGTAATGATTGTCGCAATTTCTAAAATAACGTCAGTACTCGGCTCAAGGCCAGTCATCTCTAAATCTAACCAAATTAAGTTGCTATCGTTAGCGTTCATTGTCATTCCTAGGTTATTTACTGTTGATCAAATTATATATATTGCCAGATCAACTACAGAGAGTGTGTCTGTAAAGGCACGATTACACATGCATTTAAGCGCTACTTGAGTATATAATACGGCAGAGCGTAACACGATTAAATTTATTTGTCGGTTGCCAACAGAGATTAAAAATACAAATTTTGAGTTAACATAAAAAGAGAATAACTTGTGGCTAAAGCCAAAAAATTAACCAAAGGTCAAACGCGACAGATCAAAGCGAACCAAAGTAAAAAATTACGTAAATCTACTGAAAAAGTACAATGGCAAGATGATGAACTCGCTGCAGTTGAAACTGGTACTATCATTAGTCGGTTTGGCCAACATGCTGATGTAGAGAGTAGCGATGGCGAAGTTTTTCGTTGTAATATGCGTCGCAGCATTGCCTCTTTAGTGTGTGGTGACAAAGTGCTTTGGCGTAAAGGCAAAGAAACTCAACACAGTATTTCTGGCGTAATTGAAGCGGTTCATGAGCGAGAGTCTGTACTTAGTCGACCTGATGTTTACGACGGTGTTAAACCTATTGCGGCCAATATTAGCCAAATACTGATTGTTTCATCGGTGTTACCGGCCTTTAATGCCGACATTATTGATCGTTACTTAGTCGCGGCCGAACAAACCGGTATTACCCCAGTTATTTTATTAAATAAGATTGATTTACTCGATGATAGCAATCGTGATGAAATTGAAAATCAACTTAATATTTACCGTAAAATTGGCTACCAAGTCACTTATATGAGTAATGAAACGGGTGAAGGTATTGCCGAGTTAAAGTGTCAACTTAGCCAGCATACCAGTGTGTTTGTCGGTCAATCTGGCGTGGGTAAGTCAACGCTCACTAACACCTTAATGCCTGAGTTAGGTGTGGTGACTAAAATTGTCTCAGAAAATTCAGGGCTGGGTCAGCACACTACTACCGTCGCTCGATTATATCATTTTGAACAAGGTGGCGATCTGATTGACTCACCCGGCATACGAGAATTTGGCTTGTGGCATTTATCACCCATACAGGTCAGTAATGGCTTTATTGAATTTGACCCCTACATAGGAACTTGTAAATTTCGCGACTGTAAACATCAAAACGATCCCGGCTGTGCGTTAATTGCAGCGAAAGATGAAGGCAAAATATTCCCAGAGCGCTTAGCCAGTTTCCAAAAAATATTAGCCAGTTTAGGTGATAACACCCTGACCTCACGCTTTAATGATTAAGACAGTTAACACCCATAATAAGGAAAAAAAAGTGCTAGTAAATAAATTGAAAATCGCCTTACAACACCTAATGCCAAAACATGGAATTTCACGACTTGTAGGTAAATTTGCCGCCGCTGAAGCTGGCTGGCTTACGACCAAGGCCATCAGTTATTTTATCAAAGCCTATAACATTAATATGGCAGAAGCTAAGTTAAAAAATGCCACTGATTTTAAAAGCTTTAATGACTTTTTCACCCGTGAACTAGAAGAAGGTGCACGTACTATAATCACAGACCCAGAGACTATTTGTTATCCCGTTGATGGTGCCATTAGTCAACAAGGCCCGATTGTACAGGGGCAACTTATTCAAGCAAAAGGCTTTAACTATAGCTTGGAAACTTTACTGGGTGGCGCTAAGGAAACTGCAGCACCTTTTCAAGATGGTGAATTTTCATGTATTTATCTGGCGCCAAAAGACTACCACCGTATTCATATGCCTATTACCGGCACCTTACGAGAAATGATTTATGTGCCTGGTGACTTATTTTCAGTAAACCCGTTAACAGCTAACAATGTAGCAAATTTATTTGCCCGTAATGAACGTGTCGTGGCTGTGTTTGATACCGCTCATGGCCCGATGGCAATGGTACTTGTTGGCGCAACAATAGTCGCTAGTATTGAAACAATTTGGGCTGGTACGGTAACACCTCCTGCTGGTAAAGATGTATTTCGCTGGCAATATCCGACTGAGGGCGCTGGTGCAATAACGCTAGAGAAAGGCGCTGAAATGGGTCGATTTAAACTCGGCTCCACTGTTGTTACCACCTTTGCGCCGAATATGGTGAAATTTAACCAGCAAGCAGGACCAGAAACGGTAACTCGCCTTGGTGAACATTATGCTGATTTAGTGAAACCGGATGCCAGTGCATAAATTTTATCCCATCGCTTTAAAGCTCAGCAATAGCCATTGTACAAAATGAAAATGATTGCCCATTAAGGGGCCAGTGGTGAGTTTATTGAGAGCTCACTGCTAGCTTTTTAGCAAGCGGTACGCCTGTAACGGTATATTGACAAACTTTACAGCGCGATCACACCATATGGTAAGAGCAATAATTAACGCGCTCTGTTAATAAACCTTTTCAGTACTTATAATTTGAATCTAATGACAATTAAATAGCGCAATTCAACTATACCTATTGCTCATTTATTCATCGCAAGCTAGGATAGCAGCAATAAAATACGATTATGTTCGTATAATAAGACCAAACTGACTACTTCTCGTTCAGTAAGTAGAAAATTAGTTCGCTTGGTATAATTCTAGATAAATTTGCCTTAAGGAATCTCAATGTTACGAGATAAATCAGATATTAAGCCTACAGAGGCGGAATTAACGCTGCTTAATATTCTTTGGAGGATAGGACCTGCTACAGTTAGACAAGTCCATGACACGGTCAGCCAAACCCAAAAATCTGGTTATACTACTGTACTGAAAATATTACAAATAATGCACGAAAAGACTTTAGTTATTCGCGATGAAAGCAACCGAGCGCATGTTTATGCGCCCTCGAATAGCGAGATGGTGACACAATCGTCTTTATTAAAAGATTTAGTCTTAAAAGCTTTTGGCGGTTCAACATCAAAGTTAGTCATGCGAGCATTGGATAATTCAACAAGCAAAGAAGAAATTGAAGATATTAGGCAGTTACTCAATGAATTAGAACAACAATCTTAATTAACTAAGACTCAAAAGGTAACTTAACTCGGTATGATTGAGGAAAGCTTAATACATAGTCCATCATTGGCTGCTTTGGCCATAACTCTTATCCATTTTTTATGGCAAGGAGTTTTAATTGCAGTGGTATTAAAAGCCTTACTCTCGCTAATATCCTATCAAAAAGCTCAATTACGCTATGCCTTAAGCTCTATGGCAATGCTAGCTAACCTTATTTTACCTATCATCACTTTTTTTCTTGTTTACGATACTGATTTTCGTCAAGTCACAAACTTTGTTCATGCCCAACCTTTACTGGATCAAAGTTTTCATCTAGAAAAAATACCAACAAACGCTTGGTATATGGAATGGATAGCGTACTTCCCTCTAATAACTATGGTTTGGTTTACTGTTGTTACAACACTTGCGCTTAAGTTAATCATAGAGCTTTACAATGTTAATAAACTGCCATTGCAGGGCTGTACTACCGTTGATATTGCACTACAAAAGCGTTTTGATGCGCTGCTTATTAAAGTTGGCTTATCG
Source organism: Colwellia sp. C1TZA3 (assembly GCF_007954265.1). Classification (GTDB taxonomy): domain Bacteria; phylum Pseudomonadota; class Gammaproteobacteria; order Enterobacterales; family Alteromonadaceae; genus Cognaticolwellia. Next base: position 36,153 of record NZ_VOLS01000041.1, read on the forward strand.
AGAAAAGTAGCTTTATTACTTTCTAAAAAAACCGATGTGCCTATGGCAATAGGTTGGTTAAAGCCTGTGGTACTGATCCCATTTAGTATGGTGTTGGGCTTAACACCTCAACAGTTAGATATGTTGTTACTGCACGAATTAGCACATATTCGACGTCATGATTACTTGGTTAATTTTTTACAAACGCTTGTGGAAATATTACTGTTTTTTCATCCTGCAGTGAACTGGGTTTCAAAGCAAATGCGTAATGAAAGAGAGTATTGTAGCGATGATATTGCCGTGCAACACGGTGGCAGTTCATTAGCCTATGCCCATACCTTGGCCGATACCGCCTCTTTGTGTGAGCAACATCGCCAGCATACCATTCCAAATATGGCCATGGCGGCTACTGGTGGTGATTTAAAACAACGGGTTGTTCGGCTATTAGGCCAACAGCAACACTGCACAAAAACGGCCGACACCGGCAAGTGGCTTGCTTCATTCACCATATTATTGAGCATTATTTTTCTCTTGTCTAAATACTCACTAACCTTACCGATTATTGATCTACAGTCAGCTAGTATTTCATTGTATAACTCTGTAACAGTGCAAAATAAAAGCTCAATAACGCCAAGACCTGAAAGCTTTGAGCCAACACATGCCAACACCACACTTGCTAGCCATTTATTAGCTAGAGATCACACAAGTGCCAGCGAATTACCGGCGCTAAAAAAAGTAGCAAATTTAGCTCAAACTATTAATAAAACACAAAAATCCAACGAAATAATAGCTAAAAATAAGCTTGACGTTTTGAGTAATAATTCAACTAATTCCTATTATAACGAATTACCTTTTGTGCGTGTAAATTCAAGTAATAAAAAAAATGTAGCGCAGCACCACGCAGAATTAAAGCACCAAACACAAGTGAGTCAACAGCCAGACATAGCAGCAAGTAAATCGAATTTAGCCTTAGCACTTCAACGTACTGACGCTAAGTATATTGGAGCAGAGGCAAACCCGTATACGCAACAAATTAATGCACTGCTAAACAAGCCAATAACATCCAGAGATACTCCAATAACGGCGTTAAACAGAAGCCAATATGGTACTCACTACCAACAACAGGCAGATAACAAATTTAGTCGTACGCGCTTGAGTCAAAGCCAGTTAAACAACAGTGCTATCGAACATAATGCTGTTAAAACCAGTACGGTAGCAGCACAGCTATTAAACTCAGCTGAGCCTAGGTATCCTGCATCAGCAAACAGAAAAGGCATAGAATTAGATATTAAGGTCGAGTTTACTATAGACATTAATGGCTTAGTTAAAGACATTCAGTTTGAGTCGAAAAGTAAAGTTAACTACTTCCGCAATAACATCCGTAACGCTATGGAAAAATGGCGCTTTCTCCCAGCTAAAAAAAATGGCCGAGCAGTCAAAAGCACCATGTCAAAAATATTCTCCTTTAGTCTTTTAGAGTAAAGCTTAACGGTGTTTGCTCATGGTTAAAAACTTTTGCTGCTGCTCTAGTGTTAACACTTGCATAACACTATGGTGAATTTTTGCTTTTTACATTGCTACTTGTTGAAAATTTGGCTGATGTTTGGCATAGATAGTTGCAACGCAATGATGAAATTGGTGCTTGCGCGATTGGTGTTAACTTAATGACTGAAAAGCTAAAACAAAATATTGGCTCTCATCAAAGGCTGATGGCCGATGTTTCTCATGCACTACGCTCAACAATGACCCAGTTACAAATAGCACTTGGGCTTGCTCAATAAGACAAAATAAGCGTGGCACTATTATACCAATTTGATTAATTAAGTGATCTACTTTTTCATGAGGAAAAATGAAGAAATACAAGACATAAAATTTAGTAAGTAGTTATTCTACTTATAAATTTTATAACGCTGTAGTTATACTAATCCCATTAAGTTATTGCTCACTTGTACTAGTTAAAATAGCTCAATGCTGTGTTGCTCTCAATCCCAATAGCCAGCTATTGCTCAATCGAGCGCCTTACCTTGAGTTATTTTTCCTGCGCACAACAAGATCACAAACTTAATGGAACTGGTATTATTCATTTTAACCATTAAAAATGAGCAGGTAATTAATTAACTTGGTATTACAGTTACCATTGAATTACCCTTTGAGATCGGTAAAAATAGTGCGAATGAATCATAACAAATTTTATCTGCTGGTTTTCTTCTGGCTATTTTTAGGAATTTCAGTAATGACTGAAGCAAAAGATTTGACGAGTAAGCGAGCGCTTACCTTAGAAAAAATTGCCGCCATAGATATTTTTTGGCAATCAGTGACTCAAACATCATTCAAGACAAGTGATCATATTCGCATCGCTTATGCGACTAATTTTAAACGCCCGCAAAAGCCTTATATTGTTATTGTACCTGGGCGTTCAGAAGGTTATCTGAAATATCAAGAATTAGCTTATGATCTAGATAATCAAGGCTATGATAGCGTTATCATTGATCATCGAGGACAAGGACTTTCGATGCGTTTAACAACAAACCGCTTACAGGGTTATGTAGCAAATTTTGATCAATATGCGCAAGATTTACAACAATTACTCTACTACGTTTTGCCTGAAAAATACCCACAACACCAACAAAGCTCTTTTATGCTAGCACATTCAATGGGTGGCGCTATTGCATTAAGATACCTGCAACTTTACCCACATAAGGTCAAAGCATTAAGCTTAAGCTCTCCGATGATAGCGATATCAAGCGGTGGCACGCCAGATTGGTTAGCGAAAGCATTAATAAAAACAGGCTCAACAATAAACCGTTGGCTGTCTAATACACCATGGTATTTTTTTGGACAAAGTGATGATAATCAAAGTTCATTTGCACAAAATCGCTTAATGCATTCAGCAAAGCGTTTTCAGCGTTTTCAGTCATTATATCAAGCTCAGCCAACGCTAAAGCTGGGTGGCGTCACTTTTAATTGGCTAGATCAAGCCATCATAAACACTAGTAACTTATTTATTGATATCGAAAAATTGTCGCTGCCAATACAAATATTACAAGCAGAAAATGAACAGATTGTTGATAATAAAGCTCAAGATAATTTTTGTCTAAAGCTCAATAATTTTAATCACGAGGCTTGTCCTAGTGGTAAGCCCATAATAATATCTGGTGCCTATCACGAGCTTTTTTTTGAAATAGATCAATACCGTGATATTGCGATAGATAATACCATTGCATGGTTTTCACAACATCAATAACCATTGCTATTCCCACTCGACTTCAAAATGCAGGTTTGTCAGCTAAGCGCTAAAACTGCATCTTGAAGTCGAGCGGGTATACACATAAAAATTATCTCTTATACCAATCCCATTAAGTTATTGCTCACTTGTACTAGTTAAAATAGCTCAAGGCTGTGTTGCTCTCAATCCCAATAGCCAGCTATTGCTCAATCGAGCGCCTTACCTTGAGTTATTTTTCCTGCG
>NZ_VOLS01000042.1 GCF_007954265.1 Colwellia sp. C1TZA3
ATCTCTGACTAAAGAAATCGCATCAAGTTTAAATTCTTTTGTATATTTTTTACGTTTGGTCATTTCAGTTCTCCAGTTAAGGCTATTATGTCTTAACTGAGGTAGTCGTATCCATTAAACCAGGTCAACCTTTTTTTGATTTATCATGCAAGTTAGTGGGATATCTTCCCATCGAAGTCAAGGCTAATGCTGCCGAATTGAGTAAGCTGTTGACCGCAATAAAAATAGAGTTAGTCACTCTAAGGTGTTTGAATTGGAAGAGCATAAGTCTGACAACGCACGAACGCCACTGAATCGAAAAACATAGATGACTAAAATGTTGAGCGAAATGAAAACAGCCAGCTATACTTTTCTACTTGAAGTTCTTATAAAGCTAAAAAATCTCACCAGTGCAGTGCTTTTTGAAACTATTATCAATAACACCATCAGTAAATTTAAAATCTATTTTAACTAAGGTTAAAGCTGGTTGATTAGTTGTATTCTCTTTTGTTGGTGTATATTTACACGTTACTAATACGGCTTGCGCACTTCATCAAATAGTCTGTTAGGATAAAGTTTATTAATTTTATATTCTGGAACTGCACCTTTCTCATTGATCTCTGTAAGGAACGCTACACACCCTGAAATTTTTTCATAACTGCTTTCATTGGATATTTTAAGCTGACTCTTTCACTAATTTTTCAATAAGTAGCTAACATATTTTGATCAACGTCATTTGTCAGATTTAAATACTCTTTTTTCTTTTTTAGTATTTGTTAATAAACAAGAAATGAACATTGCAGCTACAGGCATATTAGGAATAGATTCTTCATTTTTCTATTCCTTTAGATCGATATATATTAGACTAAAATTTTAAAAAATAGCCTTGCAGGGTAGTTATAATCTGTTTTTGACAAACGGATCTTTTTTAACCGTTCTAGTATTTACTTGCGGCACATTCAGCTACTACCAATACACTTATTGTCCGACTAAAGATTATCTTACGTCATTTCACTTTGCGTAAGCCTCTGAGAAATCGGCATAAAAAAACCTCGCTACACGAGGTTTTTTCATTCAGTAAGTAAGTAACAGATTCTATATTAAAATCTTGCTTCTAAACTTATGCGTACATAGCGTGGCGTTTGAAAACCATATGCAGCACCGTGCCATTGATTTACAACACCTTCAGATGACTCATAATGCTCATTCATTGATGTCGCTTCTTGCGTATTAAGTACATTAAATACGTTTAACGATGCTCTCATATCAATATCTGAAACAGTAAAGCTATAAGCTGCAGACAAATCAACATTAAATGTCCATGGAGTTCTACCAGCAGTACCGCGTGAATGACGTGTATATGTACCTGTTAGTTCACCATTTGAGTCGGTGTCAGCAAGATAGAACAAATCACCCCAACCACCGTTTAAGTTTGGATCATCAGATGGATAACCTTGACCAAACAAGCTCAGTGGGCGACCACTTGATAAGGTAGAATTCCAACCTAATGTTAAGTCTTCCATCGGCTCCCAGCTACCGAAGAATTTAATAACGTGGCGACGATCGTTTGGTTGATAACCTTGAGCACCATCCATTAATGCAGGAAAATCGAAATCTTGTGTGATACCTGCATCAGCCTGACCGATATCAGATTTAACCGCACCCTCAAAGTTACCCGTACTGCGTGACCAAGTATATGTCAGACTATAGCGGAAATTATCTTCTTGGAACTTAACCATAGTTTCTAATGCAGTATACTCATTATTAGCTTTTGGTAAGCCCATAGTTTCTTTGCTATATGTAGTTAATGAACCCGGATCTGGTGCACCATCATTATCAAACGTAGAGTCTCCCCAACCAGCTCCATCCCAGTAATAACCATCACTATACCAACTTGAGTCTGAACCAGGATTAACCATTACACAATAAGGGTATGCGTAACGACCACAGTAGTCATCAAGTGCAGTAGCAACTTCACGGTAGGTGCCTTTTAAACCTAATGTGTAGTTTTCATTGATTAATTGTTCATAACCAATAATATATTCATCTTTAGAAAATGGCTCTGCTTCTTGAGCTTGAAAAATACCTTTTTCAGGAACGGTAGGTATACCACTAACTTGTTGTGAATTAGCTAAACCACCGCCACCGAGTGTATCCGCTAATGGTGCTATACCTGTGGGTGCGCCCGTAGTGCCATCAACACCTGTAAAAGTATAGGCAGAAGTAACATCACTTACACCTGATGCAGCACGGAAAATGGTATTATTTGCTACTGGCAAGTAATAACGACCATAGGTAGCGTAAACTTTACTTTCGCCATCACCCATTGGATCCCAAGTTACACCTAAACGAGGAGCAATATCAGTTTTAAAACTGGTAAGCAACTTACCTGTAGTTCCCCAACTGTCCCATTCATCAATACGCAAGCCAATATCTAATACTAAGTTATCATTAACTTGCCATTTATCTTCAATATAATAAGCCGTAAGCTCAGAGTTAAAGCTACCGCCGCCATCAAAAATACGATCTTCAACATAATCTAATGCTGCACCTGTATCATTTTCTAAGGCACCGTTATCTGCTTGAAAATCACCACCTACCGCTAATGTCCTATAGTCATAACTATGACCCGCGATAGGACGGCTTACCCTTGATGAGTCACGCTCTTGATAATCAATACCAGCAATAAATGTATGATCATTCCAAATATACTCTAAATCTAGACGAAATTGCTTGTTCTCATCATTGTTAGCACCAAAACTTCCGCCAGAGCCACAACCCTTAACAGGATTTGCCGTAGTACGAGAGTCAGTCACTGAAGGACATACTAGATTAGTAGATACAGTTTCATATTCAGTTTCAATTGAACCTATCATTGCTGTAACAATAAAATCATCAGTCATGTAGCCGGTATAACTTAAACTTTGTGCTTCACCACCACGTTTTAATATAGCCGAGTCTTTAAATTTTCCAATTGTGCCATTAGCACCTGTATTTGGATCATAATCAAAAACTTGACGTTCTATATCACGACGATTCGAGTAGGCAAAGTAACTTAAACGATGATCTTCGTTGATATCCCAATCAATTTTACCACCCCAAAAAAGGTTATCACCACCAGAGGCCTCCTGAGTACGGTATTCATCATTAGCAGAAAACTCACTACCACCAAAAGTATATGACTCTTCTGTATCTCTAGGATTAATTAAACCATAAAAGAATAAGGTATCTTCAATTATTGGACCACCTGCAGAAAGCGTTATATCTGTTTTATTATCTGAATCGCGGCGCTCATCTCTAAATACTTGCCCAGATCCACCTTTACCTCGAGAGAAACTACCTTCCTCCTGCAATGAATCTGGCTGAAATTGAGCAATAGCAGCAAATTCCCAATTATTAGTACCGCCTTTGGTTACAGAATTCAGTGTACCACCGGTTGCACGACCATATTTAGCAGAATAGCCACCCGTTTTAATTTGGAATTCCTTGTAGAACTCAAAAGGAACTTCACCACAACCCAAACCCTGACGTGTATTAGTTACTTCAAGTCCATTAATATAGCAAGCATTTTCAGCAACCGAAGAGCCACCAAACGACGCTGTATTGCCAAACGCTGAATCACCTTTTACGGTGCCCGGCGCAAGCAACGCAACTGAAGTAATATCACGCGCAATTGGCATACGGCTAATTTCGACATCACCAATGATAAGACCTGAATCTGAAGAAGATAAGTCTATAGTTGAAATGGCTGATCCTACAACTTCAATCACTTCAGTATTATCAGTGCGTACGGCAACTTCAAAATTCGTTATAGAATTTTTACCAAGTGACACTCTTACATCTTCTTTAGCAAAAACTGTATTACCTTTAGACACGGTGACTTCATACTCACCTGATGGTAGTTTCGCTAAACGATAAGTTCCATCAGCATTAAGTTCCATGGCACGTGTGGTACCCGTTTGTTTATTTACTGCTTTAACAGTGTAACCAGCAACATTTCCGTTCGTGATTTCAACCTTACCTTTGATATCCTCAGCAGAAACTAAAGTCGTTCCTAATATAGTCGATACTGCCACTGCAGCTATCGAACGTTTGAATATTTTAGAAAAATTATTTCTCATGAGTGTGTTTTCTCCAATATTATATTGTTTGTTTATATTGTTATTTTTATGTGTTTTAAGTGTTATTACTTGTAACGCTTAATACATTCTTACTTGAATTGAAAATATATTCAAGCCTTTTATTATGACATTGCATGCCATGTCATAAAATGCAGGAAAAAATAAATTATTAATATGGAACAATAAATTAACGCAAAATTTATATAAGCACTGGTACTGCTTTAACTTAGCACCTCTATATAAAATACCCATTTCATTGCGCTGTGACCACCTATGCTGATTAAAGTGGCCCAATGCTGTTATGCTAATGGCTAGTATTGGTTAATCAAGCGTCTGCCTACTAGCAATGTAGGTACTTATATTTGGTCTAGAACAATAAGATTACAAACTTTATGAAACTAATATAAATAGAACTGCCATTGTTGCAGAGCACAACTTAAGATTTAACTACCTTCTTGATTATCAGCTTAATTTACGAGTAGAGTAGAGTGACAATAAAATGAGATATATGCCAAATGGTTACTAATACTGAAGGTTACATTCATATAATTGAATATTTAACCGCTCATTTAAGCTTATTTGAAAATAGCGCCCATAACGCACAGGCCCAGAGCTCGGTGTTAGAGGCCATAGAAGAAGAGATGAGTGAACAAATTATTATCTTATGTAATCAAAACCAGGCATTAGACTTTAATCAACGAAATACTATTATTCGAGAAGTTGATGCCATTGTTTATGACCTACAAGAAATATTGTCTGGTGTGGCCAACAACTCGGTGACAAATGAACAGTTAGCGTTTTTTAAAGAGTTTGCGATGTTAATTAAAAATTTATTTGATACTGAAATTCACCGTCAGCTTATACCTTAGCCATACGATTGAGTTTTATAAAAAATAGCCATATTCGCGTACAGCTTATTTCAACAATGCTGATCGGTAATCCGGCTTTATTAACCTACTCATCACTTATACCCTATAACCACAAGTAGCCCTATGTTATCTGAAACACCCCAAAACCACTTATGCAACGTTACCCTATTAGGCAACTTGGTTAATAAGCCTGATATTCGTTATCAAGCCAACCCAGTCGTTGCTTTTGCTGAATTTACCTTAGCAACCCACAGTCGTTGGTTTGATAAAGTCAGTAATAAATTTAAAGAATGGACGAGTTATCATACGGTAAAAGTTATTGGTGAGATTGTTGAACGTGCGCTTATTCACGCCGATAAAGGTGACATTATATTAGTACAAGGCTACTTAATTAATAGTAAAAAAAATAACCGTGAAATTATCCATGCGAGTTACGCACAAACCTTTCCTAAAGGTTACGCACAATCCATCAATCAAATTCATTACAGTGGCAATATTATTTCTGATATTAAAGTAATAACCACAGAGCACAATAAAACCTTAACCGAAGTTATTGTGGAGTCGAAACAACATGTATTTTCCACTATTACTCAGCAAAGCCATGTGGTGACAATACAACGCCCTGTCCATGTTTGGAGTAAACAAGCACTGTATCTTGCTGAACATGGCAAAAGAAATGATCAAATAATAGTTGACGGAAAATTAAGCTATCTTAATAATAAGGATAAAAACCAATTTATAGATGCACAGCAAGCCGTTTTACTCGCTAAACACTAAACGCATGGACTGCTTATTATTAATTTATATGGAATTCAATATTTTATGGAAAAAAATAATGGGATTAATCATTTTAAACTGTATTTTATTGGCACATTAGTTGCCATTTTCAGTCAAGTGCTACATGCCGTAGAGCCAACGGCTAATGATTTAGAATTATCAACGATAGCTAATCTGAGTAAAGCGGCATTAAAGAATGACCAATGGCATAGCGTATTACCTGTTATAGGAGAGGAAAATCAATATTTTATAGCAACTAAAGCGGGGAAGATTTATCAATTAAATAATAATGAAATAGCTCAATCAGCTTTTTTTGATTTAAAATTAGCGTTAAAAAAACCTAGCATCATCGCACTAAGCGCTATCACCTTAGATCCAAACTTCTCCTATCGTGACCGTGATGGCTACCACACTTTTTACACTGCCCATACCGAAGCTAGCCAAAAAGCCACAGCAAAGTTAAACCCCAAAAATACAAAAATTAACCTCGCTTACGACGCGGTTATAATGCGCTGGCAAATATCGAGTGTACGAAACGCCACACCTAAAATTATTCAACAACATGAAGTTATGCGTATTGCCATTTTTCAGCCGCAAGAGCATATTCAACAATTAAGTTTTAACCCTTACCTTGCCCCTTGGCACAATGACTTTAGTTTACTTTTCATTGCCCTTGCGCGCAGTGATGCTTTAAAAAATGAAGCACTTTACGATGGGGCAATATTGCGTATCAAGCCAGAAAAATATAGTTTAAAGCGCTATACCATTCCAGCTGATAACCCTTTTATAAACACCGCGGATATTCGTAATGAAATTGTTTTTATCGCGGGGCAAAAAACTGAACATTTCGACTGGATAAAAAATAGTGCGCCTAGCTTACTGGTACAATTTAACCAACCCGACGCTAATGTGCTTATCACAGCAAACCTTGGTGATGACTGGCGTAAAACTATCCCACAAGCACAGATAAAAAAACACTTACCACCAGCAAGCACTCAACGTAAAACTTTACTTTATCATGGTAGAGAACAAGAGAATTTGCGAGGTAAGGCCTTGCACCTACGTAAAATAGCAAACCATTGGCAATTGCAAACCATAGTATTGCCTTCAGCCCTGAGTAGCGAAGATAAAAGTCAAGATATCCGCCATAAAATCATCAAACCGAATGCAGACGAACCAGCCCAATTTAGTTTACACCAAAATCATACTGGCGAGCTCTTGTTGCTTGAACATAACCAACAGCGCTTATACTCCATTAAAGTACCTAAAATAGCCGCCAATAAAGTCACTATCACCGACAGCCCGTTAAGTACCTCGAATAACAACAGTATTTTTGCTTTGATGTTTTTATTAGTCTTTATTGTCACTGGCTACTTTTGGTATGTCAGAAAAAATACCATTAAAAAGCAAAGTTCTTTGTATGAACAATGGGCTAAATTTGAGTTTGATAAGACAAAGCAATCGCTATCGCTGTATAAACGCCACGCCAAAACGGCTGAACTAACCATCAACCTGTCGACAATAACTCGCAGTGAATTATTATTAAACCATAAGGTTATTTCAGTCATCAGTGCTGATTCAACACCCGCCTTCTCAAATGATCTAGAAGATAAAGTACTAACTGCCTTTGCGAAAGAGCATAGATTTAAAATGGTTGATCAGAAGCAGAGAACCATTCAGTTATGCTTAACAGATGCTCAGCAGAACCGTTACCTATTTTGTCTATACTTTCGGGTTGATAATATGCGCCATACCAAACTTAAATACAGTAAAGTTATCGATAACGTTATCGACTGGCAGTGGTTATTTGCCCAATATATCAACCCAGATAAAACCACTAAACGAGCCATTAAAGTGAAACTACCTCGTGAAAAACCAGCCACTGACATGGTAATACAATCAACTTTTGCACAGAAGTTACGCGCCGAAATTTTTGATGATGATTCAACACCAGCAAAACACAGCTTAGATATTTCACTCGATAACTCAGCTGAAGATGGTCTTGTCGTGAATACAAACTCGCAAAATAGCGAAACAAACGCCAGTAATATTGACACTAAGCTAGTCTCTGCTTTAGATAAACTAGTAATAATGAAAAAACAGGGCTATTTGAATGAAAGCGAGTTTACTATTGCCAAAACAAAAATCTTAAAGAATTTAGCTAACGACTAGTGTTGAATATTTAACGCGATAATGGCCGATTTAAGCTATGGATTAAATCGCTAACGTCGCTTGTAGTTACTAAAAAATCAGTGCAAAATGCGACCAAATTTGGTATTGGCTTACTTTATGCGAACCTTATCAAAACTGCTTTTCTACCTGTTAGCATTTTAAAAGTTAGCATTAACGACTACACAAGTATCATCAGTCGCGTGATTAATGTTTACAATGGGAATAATTTTTAGGTTGATATCGGTAGATGATGAGCACTTATTGGTACCCCACCCTATTCGTATTAACACTATTGGCTTAATACTTAACTAAGGCAAGCAATTGTTCAAGACAAAGTCAGCATTGAGATTAACCCTTTTCGTCAGCGTAATATCATTACTTTTGGCGCTTACCTTAGCGATGCTATTACTCGGTAACTATGGTGTTAGTATACAAAATTATTTGCATACTTTAATACCATCGACCTTATTGGGTGGCTTAATATTTACCTTACTCCTTACACCCGCTATGGCGCTTGGCTTGCCTCGACAAATTGCCGCGTTAAGCGCTGGCTTTTTATTCGGTGCTAGCTATGGCATGGTATTAGCAACAGTAGCTGCTGTTTTGGGCTGCCTGATAACCCTGATGCTGGCGCGCAAACTATTTGCCCATAAGGTGCAACATTATTACCCACAGCAATTAGCAAAGGTTAGCCACTTTTTTAGTTATAACACTTTTTTAAAAGCCCTAATCATTCGCCTTTTACCAGCCGGTTCAAACTTTCTCACTAACGTACTGGCGGGAACAGCGCGTTCACCAATAAAACCTTATGTCTTAGGCTCCGCACTCGGTTTTATGCCACAAATGACTATATTTTCATTAATGGGTGCTGGCTTACAGGTTAATGGTCAACAGCAACTAATTATCAGTATTGCCTTACTGATTTTAGCCCTATTACTCAGTAGCTACTTGTATCAAAAAACTCGACACAAGTTCACCTTAGGTTAGCAGCTAATTTTTCGCCCTCATTAATCATGGCTAAAACACTATGTTTTTATCGGTAAATAAAGTTTGCCATTACTGGACTGGCTTTTCTGCGCTAGTAATACCAATCAAACTAACTAAGTGATCTTTTTAAATGGTCTAAATATCCAATAACATCGTTGCTTTCAATCCCAATAGCCAGCTATTGCTCAATCAAGCGCCTTGTTCTTGAAAATTTACCCTCATTAAAATTTGCACCATTAATTAATTTGATTGGTATAATAGCGGCTTTTACAAGCACCCCGTAATCACAAAAAAACCTCAATTTTAAGTAGATTTTGCTGGCGGTTAAACCCAAGATAAACATTGCTTAGGGTTATTGCATTATTATACTGGGCATAATAAACTGAATTTTCACTGTTGAACTTATCGTCTTCCTGAGTTAATTCAAGGCCATACCTAAAACAGAGAAATTAAACTTTCAAATTCTGGGCAAATTTTAACAATAATTGTTGGTCATACTCGTTGATAGTAAAACCACACAATATTGACTTTTTCCAGTATAAGGGCAAATATTGGCGGTAATTATAATATCCAATATTCAGCTAAAAATCGGGTTACAGGTACGTTGCACCCGCATCAATCTTTACTAATGTTTGTTAGCTGTTCGTCGAACGATTAAGTTCGCCCCCTAATAGCAAATTAGTATTGCAGCGAAGAAAGTTACAGTACCACGCAAATACAAAATATAATGATCAACAAATATTATAAGAAACGGATTTCATGCATTACACCCAGTCATACCTTTTTATCCTCACTTTTTGTGCTGTGTTTAGTGCACAAGCGGCTCAGCTGCCCCCGAAGTTAGAGCCCCCCCTAGATAACCTGATAATCTATTCAAGCGCTGCTGTTAGCGCAGGCGCGGACTCAGTGATAGCTGGCAATATTCTGGCAGAGGCCGCCGGAGGAAACGGTGCAAGGGGAACTATTGCTGGCAACCTTACAGCCGGAGGAGCTATATCGATTGGCGCAAATTCAGCGGTCGGTGGCGACCTTACGAGTGGCGCCGCGATAACCACCGGCGCGAGTTCTGCAGTGACAGGTAATATAACCGCCACAGCAGCCATTACACTTGGCGATAAAACCACTGTTGGTGGCAACATTAGAACGAATATACCCTACACAGCCGATGATCAAAGTTCACAAATTGAGGCTATACAAGCTGAACTGGCTGCGATACAAGCAGAATATCGAGACGAAAAAGGGAAAGAAGGGGAAAAGATAAAGGCCAACAAAAGACTCGATCCTGGCGTCCATCATACATTGGCATTCTCGGCAACTGCAGGCGTTACCCTGACGTTTGTTGGCAGCAATAAAGGCGTGGATGATCATTGGCTTATCAATAGTGATACCTATATTAAATTTGCTGCGAGCACGAAAGTAGTATTAGAGAATGTAACCCCTAACAGCACAATTACCTGGAATGCAAAAAAGGGACTCATATCCACAGGCGCAGATGCAGAGATTATAGGGTCTTTTTTTGCGAGTACTAGCATTGCCACCGGAGCAAGAACTAAGTTAAAAGGCATTGGTGGTGTTTGTCCTGGTCTTTTTACCGCTACTGGGGCTGTCGAATTTGGCGCTAATAGCATTATTGGCCCTCTAGGTTGCAAGGCTGAGCAACCAACAAACATTGATCATTATGAAATTGTTCATGACGGCCAAGGGTTAACCTGTGCAGCAGAGACAGTCACCATTAAAGCTTGTACTAATGCTATTGAGGATGGTTCTTGTGTGTTAAGTGATGAAACTGTGACACTTGATGTTAAAGCGACCGGCCCACAATCTTCTGTCTTTGATACTATCAGCTTTACCGGCAAAACTACTGACATAGAGGCCGCCAGTATTCCCTATACATTGGCTAAGTCGACCCTTTTATCGATAGAGAATGCATCAATACCAGCAACAGCGTCAAATAATTTTGTCTGCAACGATGGTAATACAGACAGTTGTGACTTGGTTTTCACTGATGCAGGTTTCAGGTTTCTCTCTGGTGCTGACAATAGCACCACCTTACCCAATCAAACAGCAGGCTCGGTATTTGCTAAAACTTTAAAGCTCCAAGCCGTAAAAAATAGCAATGGCGTTTGTACGGGTTTATTTAACGGTAATGTCGATGTCGATTTATGGCAGGAAAACATCGCACCCGGTGGCACCAGCGGTCTCAGTTTTAATATGGTTGTTGATGGGGATGACAAAATTATTGCGAAACAAGCGAGTGCAACCCCACTAACAACATTAACCTTTGGCGACAACAGTATTGCGATAATATCAACACCGATATATCACGATGCTGGACAAATTAGCCTACATGCTGAGTATAACGTAGACGGCATAACATTATCAGGTAGTAGTAATGCTTTTTGGGTCAGCCCAGCTGAACTTGTTGTTAGTGCAAGAATAGGTTCTGAGGAAACAGCAACCAAGTTAAATGGCGACACCTCAGGAACAATGAACTTAGATGGTGCTACGCCAACAGTAACCCATAAAGCAGGCAAGAGTTTTACGCTCACCGTAAGTGCATTAAATAGCCTTGGTGTTATCACACCTAACTATCTACCTGGAGCAATACAGCTTAAGCTCAAGCGCACGGGTCCTAAAGCTCATGGTGTGGATGGTGCGTTAACTTACGGTGACAGTGGCAGTATAATAAGCAAACTCGATACCGACTCAACATTCGACAATATTACCTTGAACAATTTTTCTTCAGGCATATCGACTTATAATGCCGCACAATATTCAGAAGTGGGTTTACTTAATTTAGACGTTCAAGACAGCGACTATAATAAAGTTGGTACTAATAATAATCCTATTGTTATTTCAGCTACGGATATAAATATTGGCCGCTTTACACCCGCCTATTTCAAACAGTCTATAAAAGAAAAGCATCAAGGTAATTTTGATGCTGTCCCTTACCCAGATAAAATAGGTGTTTGTCGCTTTTCTGATTGGGCCTATACCGGCCAGCGCAGCACCGATGATAAAGGCGCTATTGCTTATAGTCTGGTGCCAAAAATAACCATTACGGCATACAATGCTAATAACGCCATTACCCAAAATTATACCTTGGGCGAGTCGGAAGGTTTTATGAAGTTATTAGCCAGTGGTGTTGATATTAGTTTACCGACACATGATAAAATACAGCAAGTTGTAAATAATACTGGCGATGAGCCCGTTGCTATTAGTGCCGTTATGCACACCGGTAGCTTAAGTGCCAGTCCGAATAATAGCGGTGGCTTTATTACCGGTGAGTGGCTTTATACTTTTTCGACTAACGACCATTTTAGTTATCACCGTGACGGTACTAGTTTATTAGCGCCTTTTGCTGCAAAAATCCCCTTTGTTACTGAGCAAGTTACTGATTCAGATGGCATAAAACTAGCCATAGATCCTTTAACAGATGCGGTCTCAGCAGCAGCCATTGAAGAATTTGTTACCGAGGGGGTACAAATTCGTTTTGCACGCATGGTATTACAAAATGCTTTTGGCTCAGAGAATACTAAGTTACGAGCGCAGTTAAATATTGAAGTTTATGATGATAAAAGCTTTAAAATTCATACCGATGAAAGTTGTTTAACGCCGCTTATTGGTAATGAAAAAACTGGGGCTAAATATTCAGGTAATATGAACCTTTGGGATTATCGTTTAATCGACATTGATAGTGACAAAATACAGGTTAGCGATACCAAAGCTAGCGCCTCTGGCGTTTTCTATAGCGGCATGCAAAGCCAATTGTTTTTCTCCAAACCAGAGAAACAAGGCGCGCTTGAGTGGGAATATGAAGTGCCGAACTGGCTGAAATTTAAGTGGAATGCTCTAGACGCGAATGATGACGGTAATTTTTACGATGACAACCCAAGTGCCGCGTTAAGCTTTGGCCAGTTTCGGGGTAACGACAGAGTCATCTCTTGGCAGGAAGTTTTTTTAACCAATGACAAGCTTTAACAGCAAAGATAATACTCTGTAGCTATTAGCATAATAATGAATTATTCCTGTTATACCAGTTCCATTAAGTTTGTGATCTTGTTGTGCGCAGGAAAAATAACTCAAGGTAGGCGCTCGATTGAGCAATAGCTGGCTATTGGGAGTGAGAGCAACACAGCATTGAGCTATTTTAACTAGTACAAGTGAGCAATAACTTAATGGGATTGGTATTAATACACCTTCAAAACGAGTTGATATTAAAGCTTATAAATATGACGTTCCAGAGCCTCTCAGCCCTGCTTTTAGCATTATTTGCATTATTATACTTAGCATAATACACTAGCATTCTACTGTTGAATTTATCATCTCCCAACTTAATTCAAGGCCATCAAGGCCATTCCTAAAACAGTAAAAACAAGAAAAAGTATTTATCAATACTTTTTGGTCACAGTAACAACACAACATTGACTTTACCTGTTTAAAGGTAAATATTGCCGGTAATCATCATACGATATACGCCTAAATAAAATATTACAGGTACACAAGTATCCGTATTAACTTTATCAACGTTTATTACCCGTTTGTCGAATAACTAAGCTCAAACCAAATAATAGCACTATAATATTGGAGCGGCAGGTCGTTACAGTACTACGCAAATCCAAAATTTAATGTAGATAAAAGTGATAACGTCACTTTTATCTACAGTACTATCTATACAACTCATAATTATAAGAAACAAACTTTATGACGTATACCAAGCAATGCCTTTTTATCCTGATACTTTTTGTTGTGTCTAGCGCACAAGCCGCTCTGCCACCGCAGTTAGACGCCCCGCTAGATAACCTAACGATCTATTCTAGCGCTGCCATCACCATGGGTGCGAGTTCAAAGGTCGGTGGTAACATTCAAGTAGAGGCCGCTGCAACGATTGGCGCAAGTTCAATCGTCACTGGTCATCTTATCGCCGGAGCCGCTGTCACACTTGACGCAACGGTAACCGTGGGTGGATTTGTAGAAGCACGTGATGCCGGAACAATCGGTGCAGATTCAACAGTCGGTGGCCACTTTACAACCGGAGATGCCGCAACGCTTGGCGCAACCACCATTGATGGTAACGTTATTGTCGGTGGCGACCTTACGGCTGGCGCTGCGATACTGGTCGGCACGAAGGCAGTGATCGGTGGTAATGTTAGGTCCGGAGCGTCTGCATCCACAGACTTTGGCGCGAATACCGTAGTGGAAGGTGATGCTACAGCCGGAACCGCCCTAACATTGGGTGCTGATGTAATAATTGGAGGTAATGCTCAAGCTGGAACCGGCGCAGTTGCACTTGGCGTAAAAGCAGCAGTAACAGGTGATGCTAGGGCTGGAACCAGTGTCACACTAGCCGCAAATGCAACTGTTGGTGGCACAATTATAGAGGAGAGTATTGAGCAGTTTACTAATGCTCCCAAAGAGCCAGTAGATGATCAAAGTCCGCAACTTGCGGCTGTACAAGCAGAACTTGCCGCCATGGAAGCACCGGCAGCAAATCAACTCACTACATCGATGACCGTTAGTAAAACGCTGAAAAAGGGCGTCTATCATACAACCGCGCTGACAACCACTGCCGGCATAACCATTACCTTTGATGGCGAAGGTGTCGATGGCCATTGGCTGATCAATAGCGATTCCTTCGTTGCCTTTGGTGCCAGTACGGTAGTTAAGTTGCTCAATGTAACTGAAAACAGCACGATTACCTGGAATGCAGGGGGCTACATATCGGCAGGCGCAAGTGTAAATTTGATAGGATCTTTTTTTGCGGGCTCTTACATCCTCACTGGGGCAAGTACTACGTTAGAAGGCGTTGGTGATGGTTGTGGTGGTTTTTTTACAACCACTGGAGCTGTGACTTTAGGCGCCAGTAACTTAATTGGCCCTCTTGATTGTAAAGCTCAAATACCGACACAAATAGATCATTATGAAATAATACATGACGGCCAAGGATTAACCTGTGAAGCAGAAACGGTCACTATTAAGGCCTGTACTAATACTATCGAGGATGGCTCTTGTACGCTAAGTAATGAAACCGTGACCTTGGATGTTAAAGCCACCGGTTCAAGCTCTTCTGTCGTAGACACTATTAGCTTTACCGGCACAGGTACCGCCAGCATCCCTTATGCAGTTGCTGAGTCAACCCTTCTATCACTAGAAAACGCCTCAGTAGTAGCAACAAACTCACTAGTATGCTCCAACGGCAATACTAGCAGTTGTCAGCTAGATTTTGTTGATGCTGGTTTTATATTTTTCTCTGGTGATAACGATACTGCGTTACCCAATCAAATATCAGGTATAAAATTTGACTATGATTTAAAGATTAAGGCAATCAACGCTTGTGCTGGTTTATTTACCGGTGATACCAATATCGATTTATCGCAAAAAAACGTTAACCCGGAAGGCACTAGTGGCCTATTGTTTAGCATTAATGGCAATAATATTGCGAAAAAATCAAATGGCATTAGTCCTACCAGTACGACTTTAAGCTTTGATGCCGACGGCGTTGCGGATATATTAACCCCAATATATTACGATGCCGGAAAAATTAGCCTGTATGCCAACTATGAAGTGGACGGTGTTATCGTATCAGGCAGCAGTAATGCGTTTTGGGTAAGCCCAGCTGCACTTGTTGTTAGTGCGCAATTAGAGGGGAAGGACTTAAATGGCGCTTCAGCAACAGCAACCCCTACCCATAAAGCAGGTGAGGATTTTGATTTAACTGTCACTGCTTATAATCACCCGGGCAATATTACACAGAACTATTCACCTGGAAATATACAAGTTAAGCTTGAGCGCACTGGCCCTACATTAACTAATAGCGTTGACGGTGATCTCACTTATGCTTTAGCAAGTTCACAGACAACGAGTACCAGTCCTGAATTTGAAGATGCTACTCTAAACAACTTTTTGTCAGGTATCTCTACTTATAATGCCGCACAATATTCAGAAGTAGGTTTGCTCAATTTAGACGTTCAAGACAGCGATTATGGTAATGTTAGTATTATTATTCCAGCAGCAGCGATTGATATTGGCCGTTTTACGCCTGATCATTTTCAACAGACAGTTGTAGAGCAAGGCAGCCTTGATGCTGTTTGTAATCAAAACAGCACTTTTGCCTATGTAGGACAAGTTGTGAGTGATCCTGAGAAAGGGGCAATATCTTATCTTGTGAATCCTGTTGTTGAGTTAACGGCAAAAAATGTTCAGGGTCTTATAACAAAAAATTATACAGCGCCAGATTATAATAAACTGATTGCCGCTGCTAATTTTATTATAATACCTACAGCAGACTCTACTATTTCAGGTAAAAACGGCTCTCTTCTCCCTTTAACTGCTAATTTACTCGCAGGCACGCTTAGCTTTGGTTTGCCCCTTGATGGTGGAATACTGCATTATGAGCTAGCTGATAATGATAACTTCTTTTATCCGCGTAATGAAAATTCAGAGCTTAATGCACAAGACAATAATATTGATTTTTTAATTGATCAAGACAACTTTGTTGATAGTGATGGTATTGCCATTATTTCACCCAAAAATATTACCAGCACAGCAAGTATCAATATTCGCTTTGGTCGTGCTGCTATCGAGAATAGCTTTGGCCCTGAAACTGTAGATTTACCACAGTCTTTTTCAACACAGTATTTAAATGCTAATGGCCGTTATGTGGTCAATGAACAAGACAGTTGTACAAACTATGATGCGGATAATATTAAACTAACTTCAGGTACCTTAAATAAAAATGCAACTAGTGTTAATGACGCAGCAGGGCAAATTGATGACGGTGAAACCAGAGCTATAATTCTAACAGCTCCAGGTGCAGGTAAGCAGGGAAACATAAATATTGAGTATGAAGTTTATTCGTGGCTTAAATATGACTGGAATTGGAATGGTGTTGATGCCAAGTTATTTGATGAAAATCCTAGCGCTATAGCTACGTTCGGCGTGTTTCGAGGTAACGACAGAATCATCTCTTGGCAGGAAATTTTCAATCAATGATAAGTACTAACCTTAAGGCAGTAACGCCAAAGACCATCATAAGATTTTCTATTAACGAAAATTCTGGTTATTAAGCTGCTTTATTGTGGTATTTTTTTCAGCACAAATGAAGAATCAAAGCTCTGTTCTATAACACTGTGCTTAGCTTATCAAGTCTGCTGCTTAGAGCCGTTTTTTTTGTAGGTCGGACTTCAGTCCGTCAACCGTTTAGCGGGTAATTAACCTGATGAACCAATAAAAATCTGCAGCGGCTATTATTTGATTTATCAGTCTTAATGCCAAACACAGTTAAATTTCATTTAACTTGACGGGCTAAATATAAATAACCAAGTTAATTTCATCTGAGACGACAATAATTAACTACAACAGAGCAAATAACGATGGCGTAAGCTAATACGAAATGTCATTTTAAAATTCAAAAAACAGACTTTAAGCCATGCTACAATCACCACGGTGTCAGTTCTGTGGCTGATAACCCCTTGACATTATTTCACCTATTAAAATGATCTTTACCCCTCCTATTTATTATTAAATAGCTAAAATTCAGAGATATAAGAGTATTATGCCAGAGTTACCAGAAGTTGAAGTTTGTCGTTTAGGTATTACGCCCCATATTTTAGCGCAGGAAGTAGCTCATGTTGTGGTGCGCACGGCTAAATTACGCTGGCCTATTCCTGATGAAGTGCATAGCGTTGTTGGACAAAAATTAGAAAAAATAGAGCGGCGTTCTAAATATTTATTGTTAAGGTTTTCTAGCGGTACCTTGTTATTACATTTAGGCATGTCAGGGTCGGTGCGCATTCTTGAACACGATACTCCTGCGATAAAGCATGACCATTTTGAAATGTTATTTGCTAACAACAAAATGTTAAGATTAAATGATCCACGCCGTTTTGGTGCTGTGCTATGGTTTCCCGAACATCATGACTTGCAAGGCTTATTGACCAAGTTAGGGCCAGAGCCATTAACCAATGACTTTACTTATGGACATTTATTTACCAAAGCTGGTAATCGAAAAGTGCCGGTTAAGACCTTCTTAATGGATAATCATGTCGTAGTAGGCGTAGGTAATATTTATGCCAATGAAGCATTATTTATCGCTAGCATTCATCCTGCGACACTAGTAAATAGCATCAGTGAAGAAAGGTTTAATGAATTAACCGATATTATTAAGCAAGTATTAGCTGCAGCAATCGAACAAGGGGGCACCACCTTAAAAGACTTTACACAGGCAGACGGTAAACCCGGTTACTTTGCGCAAAAACTTTTTGTCTACGGTCGTGCGGGTCAACAATGTGATGGTTGCCAAACCGTACTAGAAGAAATTCGTCAGTCTAATCGCAGTTCAGTGTTTTGTCCACAATGCCAAGTTCAAGTGTTACCAGAAAATACCGCTAAAAATGCACAGAATAAAACACTGAAAGCAAAAGCAAAAACAAAAACAAAAACAAAAACCACCATAAAGCAGATTGCTGTTAAGAAAAAAGCGCTTGAAAAAAGTGCTAACAAATAACGAATTAAAAACAGTTCGGGAATCCCTAATCGTAATAAAGCCTAACGATTGTAGCGGGTTCCAATATTTACTATTGAACTGAGGGCTAGCAACTAAAGGTGATGACTTAAGATTTTATTTTAGCCATTTTGTAGAGATAAACCGGTGATTTATAGAAATCATCTAGCGGTATTATTTTTTCAGGCTGGCATGATGGTAAAGCAAAATTATTGCTGATCAGAAAATCTACGTTGGGTTGTTCATGCAGTAATTTATGCTTGATTTTGCTCATTGCCTGCGGATATAAATAACAAACAATTACCGCTGCAGCTGGAAAGTTTACCTGATAAAAATTTTGTCGATACAAGGTAAGATTATTTAAACGCCATATTTTTTTAAGTAATGTTGAGATCAGCCAAGGCAATAAAGACATTTCATAACCAATAATTTGCCTTTGGGGTTTGCACTTTGCCATCGGTATCACAAAGTTACCCCAACCACTGCCAAAATCAATAACAGGTCCAGTACCGGTTTCATCAACTAGTGCTAGCATTGCCTGATAGGCTTTTTTTGAACTTGGCATTGGCGATATCCCCAATTTTATCGTGCTGTATATCAAAGACATAGCAATAAATGCTATAGCGATTAACAGCAAGACATCAAAAATTATCAAAGATTAATTCCACAACAGGTGAGTATAACTATTTTTAACCATACGTTAACCATGATTTTTTGCTTATGCAATGCCTTTTGCTGGTTTTGCTTGGAGAATCATTGAGATAATGTTAAATAAAATCAACAAGCAAATAAACACAATTAAAGCTGCCTAAAACAGAGTACTGTAATTTTGAGCCAATAAACCAAGCTAATTGTTTGGATTTAAAAGAAAATTAATACCAACACCTGTTAATTCGCTCATGATAAAAGCTCATGTGACTAGCAATACTTTACAAAAAATGAAGTGTTTCATAAAGTATTGCCATTCAAAAGCTATTTACTCACTTTCATTCACTGTACAATAGCGTTTTACATAGTATGGTTATACTGATTTTGGCACCTGTACTTTTAACACCTGTAAAGTGAACGCCATTAATAAAATCAGATAATCCGGTAAGAGATAAGTAAACTGAGCTGTCAATAATCGCTGAAGTTTCGTCATTAAAATGATAATTCAATGCATATGACAGGTTTTACAAAACTCTTATTCAAATATCAGGTTAAATAATTTAATGAAATCTTATGAAAATATTGCCGACTTAATTGAAAACCTAACTCTAGAAGTTAACGCAATTAACAATGAAATTACTACCTTGCAAACAGAGCCACAGAGCTTTAATGAACAAATTATTTTTCAATATATTGCGACAGGTAGTACCGGTAAAACAAAAGATTTTGTGCGCTCGTTAGGGGTAAAGTCTGAGCGTGGTTCGCTATTCTCTTCCGGAGATGTCAGCAAGTTAATAAAAGCGGGCAGCGATGATATTTCACCTGAATTACTTGCTATAGCGCGAAAGGTCGCTAATATGAAAAATAAAAACGGTAAGCTACGTTAATCAGCAAACTGTTTTCGCTAAAGTAGCGCAAATAATTTTAAGTTCTGATTTGTAATGGTGATAGCAAGTCAGAATTATATTTTTCACCGAAGACAAAGAGAATAATATGAGCAAAGGTATAGTTAAGTGGTTTAATGCAGATAAAGGTTTCGGCTTTATTACTCCAGAAGATGGCAGCAAAGATTTATTTGTTCATCATTCAGAGATCCAATCTGGTGGTGAATACGCAACATTGGCCGACGGCCAAGCTGTTGAATTTGAAGTTGGCCAAGGTCAAAAAGGTCCATGTGCAAATAAAGTAGTTGCTGTTTAAGCGCTAGCACATAAGTAACCTGAGCTACGAATAAGCCAATTACCTGATTTCGATATAACGTTGTTATTGGGCATAAAGTTAATTCATATACTTATATTTTAAGTATTTATGAAACACTTATTCAAGCGTCAAGTTAAATAAGCGGGTGCGTAATACGTACTCGCTTATTTATATTTATTAATTGAAAATCTAGCCTTAATTGCCCTTTCATTTCCCCTGTTACTTCCCCCTATTACTGACAAAATAAGCATAGTGCCTTTTATCGGGTAATGGCTGTTTTAATCAATCGATAAGTATATTGCTCTCAAAAATAGCAAATAAGCGACTATATTCAGTTGCCTGCATGACAATAAACAACAGAGCGTAATATTGTGCTTATTGTTTTATATTTTTTCGCATACTGCTATCAAGTGCTTGTTTTACAATCGGGTGAACAAACTGGCTAACATCGCCGTTGTGCAACGCCACTTCCTTAACTAAAGTTGAAGATATAAAAGAATTTTTTTCGGCGGGTGTTAAAAATACCGACTCTAAATCGGGGGCTAAACGTCGATTCATATTAGCTAATTGAAATTCATAGTCAAAATCAGAAACTGCGCGTAAACCTCGAATAAGCACCTTTGCTTGATGTTCTTTAGCAAAATTTATTAATAAACCACTAAAGCCAACAATGCTAACGTTCGGTAAATGTTTGGTTACCGCCTCAAGTAGAGTGACCCGTTGGGCTAAATCAAAATGTGGTTGTTTACTCGGGCTAGCGGCAATACCAACAACAACCTCACTGAATAAATGACTTGCGCGTTCGATTAAATCGGTGTGACCGTTAGTCACAGGATCAAAGGTACCTGGATAAATCGCTTTAACTGACATAATTTTAGCTGTTTTCAAAGAAGTAAAAGTTTATTGTAATTGTTGAGGCCGCTAATTTCAAAGTAATCAAATAAATTAAGTTACACCTTGGTGTTTTAACTGCTCTAACATTACACTCATTTGATCATTAATCATATTTAACGCTTTATATGAGCGGATCATGACTTTAAACTCAGTAATTTTCCCCTGCTCATTCCACCTAATCATATCAATACCGTTGATATATACCCGCTCCACTTCAAGATGCTTAATGAAAACTCTAGCACAGCTGAATTCTTGCCAGTAAACTCTCGGTCATAATTGAAGCTACCATTTAAAAAAGTATGAAACGCGGCGGTTAAGTACATGCTGACCATTTTCTTGCCTTTTATCGGGGTATGAACAACCGGTGAAAATAGCCTAACGTCGTCAGCAAGCAAGCAAGGTAGCAATATGACCAACGGTTTGATTTTTTATCATAGTGTGCCAATCGTTAAGCATATTTATTATTGCTTTAGATTAGTTTTTATTCACTGTATGCTACGATGCAACTAAATCTGACAGGCGTTAACATTAAGCTTACTTAAAGTATTTACTCAAAATGCTTTAATCTTCGCTGATTTTGATAGTATGATGGAAAAATATTTAACAACAAATACAAGAAGTAGTATCGATGAAAACTCGGGATAAAATAATTCAAGCCAGTATTGTCTTATTTAATGAACAAGGTGAGCGAAATGTTACCACCAATCATATTGCCGCTGATCTTGGTATCAGCCCCGGTAATCTTTATTACCACTTTCGTAACAAAGAAGACATCATACTTTCTATCTATGAAGAGTATGCGCGCAATCTTTTAATAGAAACCATGCCGGAAGTTAACCCTGAAGTAAAACCACTTGATGCCATTATTTTATATATGGATGTAGTATTTCAGGCGATGATGAAGTTTCGTTTTTTTTATAGTAATTTACCGGTACTGTTAGCAAAAAATCCTTTATTACACGATAAATACGTTGAAGTACAAGGCTTTATTGCACAACGCGTAAGTGAATTGTTACTGTCATTGCGTAACGCAAAAATGATGAATTTTTTAGATGAAGACCTGCCTGATATTGTCAGTATTTTACGTTTAGTAAATACTTTTTGGCTCAGTTTTTATCAAACACAGAACAACGATAACGAAATTAATGACGCGGTGTTCTATCAAGGGGTATTGAAAATATTAGTAATAATTCAGCCTTACATTAGCGATGAAGCTAAGGATGAATTTTTAGAAGCTCGTTCTATGTATCGTCAACGCTGTCAAAATAGCTTAGATGCTGCTTAAGTAATCTATAAGTACAGCATAAACATTGAGTAAATAACTAAAAGTACTTATACCAATCTCATTAATTATCTGATCATTTCCACTAGTTAAAACAACCCACTACGGCGTTATTTATTTACTCAGTATCGCTGCATGGATGCCGCTTATTAGACCATGCAGGCGCCTATTGTCCTGAACAACGAGTTATTAAAATAAATGCCTTATGTTTGGTTGTTTCCCCTGCGTATAAAGTAGACCACCTAATTAATGAAATTGGTATTATTCAAAGTAATAACTGCAACGACTAGCACACCTCAGTTATAGTCAGCGCTTAAATTTTTAAGACTGGTAGCCGTTTAATAGTGCTTGCCAGTTTTTTTCGCGCCATTGAAAATTTGTTATTCTGTGACTTTCTTTGCGAAACGATCTTAGTAATCTAGCCATATTTTCTGCTGGCCATTTAGTCTGCTGTTTGCGCTGTTCACCTTGGTCAAAATCGATTAACCACACCTGACCATTGTCATCAATTAGAATGTTATGAGCATTTAAATCATGATGATAAATACCTTGCTGATGAAAAGCCTTAATGACCTTACCTATTTTTTGCCAAAGTAAGTCATTGATTGCATGCTTACTGAGTAAGCCGACCAAATCACTGGCATTTTCAATCCGTGATGACAATAAATCAGCACGATAAAACCAGCCGCTTTTAATCACCCGAAACGCAATAGGTTTTGGCGCGGGTAAGCCTAATGATCGCATGGATTTGAGCAAAGCAAACTCGCGAGCCGCGCGAGTATTTGCCATGCCGGTATATAAATATTGATCGTTAATGACTTTGCCAATTAAACCGCCGCGATAGTAATGTCGCAACACCCAGTTTTGTACCGTACTTATAGCGTCTTCAGTGGCAATAAACCAAGTAGTGCCACGACCTTGAGCACTACCAACAATGGCACTTTTTGCTTGCCAATAATCACTATTGAGCATTTCAGGCACAAAAGTGCTGATTTCATCACTGTCGTATCGACAATAAACACGGCCTTGTTGAAAAATTTTTTCGAGACAAGGTTTTACAATTGCGGGCTGGTTCAAGATAATAGGCCTATATTATATTTCTGCTCCTATTGTGGTGAATCCTTTATGCTGGGTCAATTATCTGCTCCGAAAAATTTATGTTTATTGCGATTATCTGCTATTGGTGACGTATGTCATGCGGTTGCTATGGTGCAAAATATTCAGCGACAATGGCCAGCAACCAAAATAACTTGGGTAATAGGCAAGATTGAAGCGAGCTTATTACAAGATATGCTTGGCGTTGAATTTGTTATTTTTGATAAACGTGCCGGCCTAAAAGGCTACCGTGATTTAAGGCAAAACCTTAAAGGCCAGAAGTTTGATGTCTTGCTGCATATGCAGGTGGCATTGCGCGCTAGTATTGCCAGCCTATGTATTGCAGCCAAGGTAAAAATTGGCTTTGATAACCAACGCGCAAAAGAGGGCCAGTGGCTATTCACCAATAAAAAAATAGCGCCACAAAATCAGCCCCATGTCTTAGACGGTTTTATGGGCTTTGCCAAAGCGCTAGGTTTGGAAGTTACTGCGCCGTTATGGCAAATGCCGTTAACAGATGATATTCAGTTATGGGCTAGTGAAAAGCTCAGTGCCGCGAATACCGCCGACAAACCGATTGCCATTATTTGCCCTGCAGCCAGTAAAGCAGAACGTAATTGGCATACTGAAGGATACTCACAAATAGCCAAGCATTTAAGCCTTTGTGGTTTTAAAGTGGTGATCTGTGGTGGCCCAACCACAATGGAAAAATTACTTGCTGAGGCTATCATTAGTCGCAGTGACTTTAGCCAGGGTGAAAATGAAATACAGAATTTGGTTGGTCAAACTAGCTTAAAACAATTATTAGCCGTATTAAAAATTGCTCACCTTGTAGTTGCACCCGATACTGGCCCGGCTCATATGGCGGTGACGGTTGAAACACCGGTCGTAGGTTTGTACGCCCACAGCAATCCCAAGCGCACAGGTCCTTACTTGTATCCACAATACGTTGTCAGTGCTTATGCCTCAGCAATAAAGTTACAATATAAACAAAGCGTTGAAGAACTACCTTGGGGTACCCGTGCTAAAGGTAAAGATTTAATGATGCAAATCAGCATTACTCAAGTAAAGAAAACGATTGATCGCGTTATTGATGATAACTATCCAGAATTAGGCTAGTCAGAAGGAAGAAGTCTGCGTGAAAAAATATGTTACCGGTTTTTTGTTCTCTAAAAACGCGAGTCATCTGGTCTTAATAAAAAAAATAAACCCGTCATGGCAGTGTGGTTTATTTAACGGTGTTGGCGGCAAGATTGAAGCTAATGAGTTATCCATTGATGCTATGGTCAGAGAATTTATTGAGGAAACGGGTGTTACCATCCATGAAGCCGATTGGACCTGTTATGCAAAAATATACCGCCCCCATTGCTATGATGTAGACGTATACTTTGCACATTCTGATCTGGCTTTTAGTGCTAAAACCATTGAACAAGAACAGGTACATATTATCAAACTGAGTGAATTACCAAGCAATATTATTCCAAACTTACGCTGGTTAATTCCATTAGCTTTGGATAAACAAGCGGATTTTTCAACACCGGTGTTATTACAAGAAGTCGCACAAGCGCGGACTACAGCCTAATGCTTAATTAGTCAGGCTAACCTGCTAGTCACCATGCTAAATTGATAACCAACAAAACAAGAAAATGTCATGAAAAGTAGAAAGTTGCATAGGCTCATTGGGCTGATTTTAGTGTTACCCATGTTAGGTTGGACGCTGACCGGATTAGTGTTTTTTATTAAACCCGGCTATCAGGGGGCTTATGAACAATTATCCGTAAAACATCACCCTTTGAGTCAAGTGTTAAGCGTTATACCAAAGAAAAACTGGCAAGAAGTGAGGTTGGTTAACACTGTTTTAGGGACTCATCTGTTGGTAAAATCTAGCCATAAAGTTGAGCATTTAGACCCAGTATCACTACTCGAAAAACCCGTGCCAACAAGCTTACAATTTACCACACTATTAAATGATGCCTTTAGCGATAATAAAACGCGTTATGGCACTATTGAAAGTGTTAATGGTTTATCGGCACAAACGAACACAGGCGTGAAGGTAACGCTTGATTGGCAGACCCTAAAATTGAGCCAAACCGGGCAAGACACCCAATTAATTAACTTACTATACCAAATACATTATTTGCAATGGACACCGTTCAAAGGAATAAACCAAGTGTTAGGTATATTCGGTCTACTCTTGTTAATTTCGCTCACTGTTTTAGGGGTTAGGCTTTATATTAAGCAGCGCTCTTAATCTAAGCCTTAACGCTCAGGTTAAGGCATTTATGATTTTAGTAAGGTCTGCAGTGCGATTAAAGACTGTGCTGTTGCGCCTTGGTTTGCCTGTACCACTTTATAGCTATTCCTGCCGAGTGCTTGTGCGCTAGCTGCGTCAATCAGCAAGCGCAGTACCGCTTGCGCTAAAGCTTGTGCCATCGCTTCATTGTCGTTAAGTTGCACTATGCCCTGTGCTGAAGTTAGTTGCGCTAAAATCTCTTTAAAGTTACTCATATTTGGGCCAACAATAACTGGCTTTTGAAATAATGCCGGCTCTAATGGGTTGTGACCGCCTATATCACTAAAGCTACCCCCCATAGTAACTACGTCAGCTAATGCACATGCGGCGAGTAGTTCACCTAAAGTATCAATAATCCAGACATTAGTATTGAGTGTTACAGGCTGTTTTTGGCTGCGCCTAAGCACCTGATTACCGGCGTCTTCTGCGAGTTTAACCACTTGTTCAAAGCGCTCAGGGTGTCGCGGCACAATAATCAGTAAGGTGTTACTATCTTGCTGTTTTACTTGCTCAAAGGCCTTTAATGCCAGTGTTTCATCACCAGGATGTGTACTTGCTATTAACCAAATTTTACGCTCAGCTGCCAATAAAGCGCTTAACGCGTGTTGTTTAGCCGCTACAGCATTATTTAACGAAATATCAAATTTTAAGTTACCTGATAACGCGCACGTCGCCGTGTTTGCCCCCATCGCCAAATAATTATCTTGATTGACTTGGCTTTGAGTTAATATTTTGTCAAAACGACGAATAGTTGGCCTGATCAACCAAGCGATTTTTTTATAGCTGCGCATCGATTTATCAGATAATCGGCCGTTGATTAACATCAGTTTGATATCATTATTTTCGCACTGAGCAATTAAGTTTGGCCATAACTCAGTTTCCATAAAAATCATTATTTTAGGCTTTAAGTGTTTTAAAAATAAAGTAGTAGAAAAAATATTGTCGAGCGGTAAATAACAATGTTGTACTTTATCGCCAAATAATTTTTGCACTTGTGCTGAGCCAGTAGGTGTAAAAGTAGTTACTGTGATGGCCACTTGGGGATAGTTGCTCAGCAGTTTGGAGATAAAAGGTTGTAAGGCGATAACTTCACCCACACTGGCCGCATGAACAACAATGCCGTTGGGCTGGAGATTTTTTGCCAGCAACCCCAAGCGTTCAGGTAATCGTTGTCGATAAGCTTGATGACTTATCGAGCGCAGCAGTAACACCAGCAAAAGTAGTGGTGTTAAGATAAGAAATAATAATCGGTATAAAACTAAAGCGAGAGTAAAACGCACTTAACCAGCTCAAAATCTGAAAATCAATATTGAACAGTATACCTAGCGCCTGCTGAACTTTCACTTTAATCTCGGTTTTGAGCTCATATTAATCTCAAGTATAAACTCATATTAACGTTTAAAAATAGTATCAAGAATAATCGATGAGTTAGTTCTGGCGACACCTTCAAGTGAACAGACCATATTGAGCACTTCACTTAACTTTTCTAAGGTACTCGCTTGTATGGTCACCAATAAATCGTATTCACCACTAATGGAATATATGTGACTAATTTGATGAACTTTTCTTAAGGCTAAGCAGATAGTTTTTCGCAAATTAGGGTTTACTTTTAAAGACACATTAGAAGAAATTAATTGGCTAGTGTATTCACTACCTAACACCACACTGTAAGCTTCAATAACATGGTTGTTTTCAAGCTTATTCAGTCGGTTTTGTATCGCCGTTCTTGAAACACCGGTTGCTCTAGCCATGTCAGAAACACTGGCTCTAGCATTAAGCCGTAATATTGACAGTAGCTCTTCATCTTTTTCAGTTAACAATGGCTATTCCTAAAGTGGCAGAAAGCAAAAAAACAGCCATAATATTACACTTTGACATAGTTATATGTCAATTTGACTATAAAAAAAGACAAATTATTAAGTAATGTCACTTTTTTACACCATGGTCTGGGCGGATAATATGGCCATTGAAAGACTTTTATTTTTTAAGGAATTAATGTGACCGATTCTGCTAGCACCAACAATTTTTATGCCCACTTAAGCGCGCAAATAAACCAAGTTAAAGAAGACGGTTTATATAAAGCTGAACGTATAATAACCACAGCACAACAACCACAAATGGCGGTTAATACTGGCGAAGCGGTAGTGAATTTTTGTGCCAACAACTATTTAGGCTTAGCAAATCATCCTGCCTTGATTACTGCTGCTAAAAAAGGTTTAGATGAGCACGGTTTTGGTATGGCTTCAGTGCGTTTTATTTGTGGCACACAAGATATTCACAAAACCTTAGAGCAAAAATTAAGCAGCTTTTTAGGTATGGAAGATACTATTTTGTATTCTTCATGCTTTGACGCGAACGCCGGTTTGTTTGAAACTTTGTTAGGGCCTGAAGACGCTATTATTAGTGATTCACTTAACCATGCCTCGATTATTGACGGTGTACGTTTATGTAAAGCAAAACGCTTTCGTTATGCCAATAATGACGCCACTGAACTTGAAGCCCGTTTGATCGAAGCTGATGCCGCTGGCGCCCGTTTTAAGTTAATTGCTACTGACGGAGTATTTTCGATGGATGGCGTTATTGCCAACCTTAAAGCGGTTTGTGATTTAGCTGACAAATACAACGCCATGGTGATGGTTGATGACTCACATGCCGTTGGTTTTGTTGGCGAGCAAGGCCGTGGCAGCCATGAATACTGTGATGTTATGGGCCGTGTTGATATTATTACTGGTACGTTAGGTAAAGCCATGGGCGGTGCATCAGGTGGCTACACCGCGGCGAAAAAAGAAGTGGTTGAATGGTTACGCCAGCGTTCTCGCCCCTACCTATTTTCCAACTCATTAGCGCCAGCAATTGTGAATGCGTCAATTACCGTGATTGATTTGTTAGCTGAAGGTGGAGAACTACGCAAAACATTAAAAGACAATGCGGCCTATTTTAGAAGCCAGATGGAAGCAGCAGGTTTTACCTGTGCCGGAGCTGATCACGCTATTATCCCGGTTATGCTGGGTGACGCCAAAGTAGCAAGTGCCATGGCGGATCGTTTATTAGCTGAGGGTATTTATGTCATTGGTTTCTCTTTCCCTGTGGTACCTAAAGGCCAAGCGCGTATTCGTACACAAATTTCTGCTGCTCATACTAAAGCTGAATTAGATAAAGCCATTGAAGCTTTTGTGCGCATTGGTAAAGAAATGCAAGTGATTGAGGGCTAAATATGAAGTCATTAGCGAAATTAAAAGCTGAACCTGGTATTTGGATAACAGATTCACCTATACCGGAAGTTGGTCATAACGATCTGCTGATCAAAATTAAAAAAACCGCAATTTGCGGCACCGACATTCATATTTATAACTGGGATGAATGGGCACAAAAAACTATTCCTGTCCCTATGGTTGTTGGCCATGAATATGCCGGTGAAGTGGTTGGCATGGGTCAAGAAGTACGAGGCTTTGCCGTCGGTGATCGCGTTTCAGGTGAAGGCCATATCACTTGTGGTCATTGTCGTAACTGCCGTGCAGGTCGCACACACTTATGTCGCAATACTGTTGGTGTCGGCGTAAATCGTTCAGGCTCCTTTGCTGAATATTTAGTACTGCCGGCATTTAACGCCTTTAAATTACCTGATGAAATTTCAGATGACTTAGCCGCTATTTTTGACCCTTTTGGTAATGCGGTTCATACCGCACTATCATTTGATTTAGTGGGTGAAGATGTTTTAATCACTGGTGCTGGTCCTATTGGTATTATGGCAGCAGCGGTAGCAAAGCATGTCGGTGCCCGTCATGTAGTAATAACAGACGTTAATGAATACCGTTTAGACTTAGCACGTAAAATGGGTGCTTCTCGTGCGGTTAATGTCACTAAAGAAAAACTGACTGATGTGATGAGCGATTTGGGGATGACTGAAGGCTTTGACGTGGGTATGGAAATGTCAGGGGTACCTATGGCCTTCATTGATATGTTAGACAATATGAATAATGGTGGTAAAATTGCTATGTTAGGCATTCCTGGGCAGGATATGGCGATTGACTGGAGTCAGGTTATTTTTAAAGGCTTAACCATCAAAGGCATTTATGGTCGTGAGATGTTTGAAACTTGGTATAAAATGGCCAGTTTAATTCAATCAGGACTAGATTTATCACCGATGATCACTCATCACTTTACTATTGATGATTTTCAGCAAGGTTTTGATATCATGCGCTCAGGGCAATCAGGTAAAGTAATTTTAAACTGGGAAAAATAATGGCAAGTAGTGAAGAAGTTTTTAAACATATGCAAATCAATGAACTGCATCAAACGTTAGCGAGTGATACGCATGTAGTGGTGGATATTCGTGATCCTGCATCGTTTCAATCGGGGCATATCCCTAACGCTATACATTTAAGCAATGACAGTTTAGCTGAGTTTTTGCGTACGGCCGATTTTGACGCTCCGGTAGTGGTGTGTTGTTATCACGGTATTTCAAGTCAACAAGCGGCGCAGTTTCTGATCAGCCAAGACTTTACCGAGGTTTATTCTTTGGATGGCGGTTTTACTGATTGGCAATTGCAACATCCGGATGCTGTTGCCCGCTAATGTTGCAACAAGCACTACGGCCACTGGTAAAAGTAACGCAACACAATATTGCCTTACTGTTTTGCAACTACCTGAAGACTGTTGATGTTCAGGCGCAGGTGCAAAATGAAGAGGCCAGTTTCGTTATCTATTGCCAAGCCGATAAATATGATTTTGCTCAACAAGAGTTTGAGCAATTTATCGCAGAGCCTTACCAAGCTAAATATCAGCAAGCCGCTTGGCAAAATGCTGATGTGACAGAGGTTAACTCAGGTTCTCCAGCCTTATTGAGCAGTTTTAAAGCCCAGTTTTTTGCTCATGCCGGTTTGGTAACCTCAGTAGTTTTCGCCCTATGTTGGCTGGTTTTTCTTGCCAGTAACTTTGGTTGGGGCAATACAATATTTCATTATTTACAATTCTACCCACAACTGAGCTTTGATGCGGTATTACAAGCACCCCATCGGTTAATTGGGCCAGCTTTTTTTCACTTCTCATGGTTACATCTTATTTTTAATACTATGTGGTGGTGGCAATTGGGTGGCTCGGTTGAGCAAGTGATGGGAAAAGCTAGCTTAGTGAAGTTACTGATTATTTCTGCGCTTGTGTCTAATGTTGGGCAATTTTTTGTTGATGGACCCAACTTTGGTGGTTTATCGGGTGTGGTATATGCGCTGGTTGGCTATGTATGGTGGTTGGGCTGGTTAAAGCCAGAAAAAGGTCTGTCACTGCCTAAACCCATTATTGGCTTTATGCTGTTTTGGTTATTATTAGGTTATACCAGTTTAATGCCGATTAATGTCGCCAACACTGCACATTTATTAGGTTTACTCAGTGGTTGTCTACTGGCTTATATTCACGTTTTACAAGATAAAAAACACACGAGCTAAAATCAATAAAGCACCCTTTGAATTAATTACTTCTATGGGTGTTTGTTTTAGAAAAGTTTAATTATCTAACCATTGAGTGAATAACAGTTTTTTAATTAATGGCTTACCTGTTTCTTCTACTAATAATTGTTTAACTTTTTCTTCACACAAGCGCTGTATTTCATGGCGACCGTTGATCGACTTTATTTGTGACTCAGGTTGCTGACCAATAATATTGATAATTGCATCACGCAGCAGCGGGGCATGATGTTCAACAATAGTGTAATTTCCAGCGTCTTCAATCATTAACTCTACCGTTAGGCGAACATAGCCCATTTTTTTCTTAACGGCCACGTAATTAGTCACTATCGAAGGTTCAAAGCCAAAATAAGCATAGTCAGCGGCTTTGGCAAAAGACGAACTTAGCAGTACTAACATTAAAACAATGGATGTTTTCATACACTAAAACTCAAATTGGTAAATAAATTAACTATTCATAGTCAGAAGTTAAATCGGTTGATTAAGACTAAATGATAACCCGAATTTTGATCATACGTTGAGTTATTTAGCGATTTTTTTATCTGACTGATATCTAACTAATAGCACTAGCCTAAAAAAGCTAATAGCTACGGGTATAAGTCATTGGTATAAATAAGCGTCATTCAATACCAGGAGTAGGCTGTATTTTTGCCATACTAAACGCTATCATACGTCGTTTTTCGTTAAATAGTTTTCAAGTATGACAACAGAACATTTATTATTTCCTGTGCAAATGCTCGCAAGCTGGCAGCCGCCAGAAACCTTCACTCTTCCCAACAGCTTACGCGATTGGTTACTCGATCCTGGTTCATTAACCGCGCGGTTGAAGTGTCATGGTCAACAATTTCGTGTGCAAGTGCTAGGCCAACGCATACAAACCTGTGATGCGGCTGAAGCCAATGATGATATTACAGCGGGCGAGCCGGTATTGGTACGCGAAGTATTATTGTATTGTGATGATATTCCACAAGTATTTGCCCGAAGTTTATTACCATTGAGCTCTTTAACCGGCGCTCAGCAACAGTTAGCCCATTTGGGTACGCAGTCGTTAGGGCAAGTATTGTTTAATCATCCCGATTTACTGCGCAAAAAAATTGAAGTGGCGGTGTTTGACCAAAATTCTAGTGTCGCTAATCTCACCAATTATTTAGCATTAAAAAACACTCAACAAGCCCTTTGGGGGCGTCGTTCGGTTTTTGTACTTAATGATAAACCGTTAATGGTGGCAGAAATATTTTTACCAAATGCCATTGCCTATCAAAAATAAAAGAGTATTACCTTGAGTGACTTGAAGAAAAAACTAATTGCTATCAAGCAAATCACCCGTATGGATAAGCCCATTGGCACTTACTTGTTGCTTTGGCCAACTTACTGGGCCTTATGGATTGCCTCTGATGGTTGGCCGTCATTACATATGCTAGTGGTGTTTAGCTTAGGTGTGTTTTTAATGCGTAGCGCCGGTTGTATTATTAATGATTATGCCGACCAAAAAATTGATGGCGCAGTTAAACGTACGCAAAACCGGCCATTAGTCACTGGCGCTTTGTCGAGTAATGAAGCCTTGCAGTTGTTTGCAACCTTCATTTTACTGGCGTTTGCCTTGGTGCTAACCTTAAGTAATTACACGATAATGCTCTCTGTTGTGGCGGTGATATTAGCTGCCAGTTACCCGTTTATGAAGCGTATAACCCATTTTCCACAGTTAGTGTTAGGCGCAGCGTTTAGTTGGGGCATGATTATGGCTTTTGCCCAAGAGCAAGGTCAAATACCGGTTACCGCTTGGCTTTTATTTACCGCCAACGTTTTATGGACTACCGCGTACGACACCATGTACGCCATGGTCGATCGTGATGATGATTTAAGAATTGGCGTGAAGTCGACAGCGATTGTCTTTGCTGAGCGTGATAAACGTATTATCTTATTTTTACAGCTAATGACCTTAGGCTTATTATTTACCGTGGGTGATATTTTAGCCTTTGGTTGGCCTTTTCAGTTATCGTTAGTGATTGCTGCAGGTTTTTTCTGCTATCAACAAATCTTAATTGCCGGACGTGACCGTGACCGTTGCTTTCAAGCCTTTTTAAATAATCATTATGTTGGTTTGATAGTATTTATCGGTGTGATGGTCGAGTATTTATAAACTTGGTAAATAAGTTTGCATGTCTCCACGGCATGCCGTCCATCCTGTTGTGGTTCTAAATAAAATTGGAAACCGTTAAATAAAGTCGAAACTAGAATTATTATATTTAGATACGAAAATATTTTTCAAAAAACTTAAGTTAACTTTGATCTAGAGCGGATACAGCGGAGCAACCACATTGAATTAACAGTCTCCTGATAGCGGACGTTCCCCATAGATTGAAACATATGTTTTTTGATGGCCGTTTTTGTCATTGAGTCATCCTGGCTAACGGACAACTAAGCCACGAAAGCGGACATAAAAGTTTTATATAACCATGGCTGCTCTTCCGGCATTGCTGACATAAAGCCTCAAATATTTTCCCTTATATTTTCTAATGAATAACTAGTTTCTATCAAGTGGGCTTTTCGTTCCCGATAAATGTTGTCCAATTATACCAATTTGATTAATTAAGTGATCACCTTTTTCATGAGGGAAAATGGATAAATACAAGGCATAAAATTTAGTCAGTAGTTATTCACCTTATAAATTTTATAACGCTGTAGTTATTCATTTTAACCCTTAAAAATGAGCAGGTAATTAATCAACTTGGTATAAGCTCTCTTTCACACACATGTTTGTACATAAAGACAATAGCGCATAATGCAAGGTTTTGTGTTGAAGATGTCACATTTCGATTCACAGCTAAATAGGTGAGATAATTACTTGCCTCTTCTTCTCCCATATCTTTTGGATGACGCTTTTGGTTAAAAATAATAAAGCGCTTAATCCACAATAAATATGCTTTCTCAGTTTGGATACTGTAATGCTTCGTACGAAGGATATGACGGATACTTTCTAAAAAAGATGAAGTTGACATAATTTAAAACCATAAATCTGTGCATTTATACAGCTATAGTTTTGATTTAAATAAAGATCAAACATTTTTATGGCAGGGATTTACTGAGAAGTCTCAGTAATATCCTAACTTTTTAATTTTAACAAAGCTATTCTTTCTAATTATTTGAAATTGTAAAATATTGTGGAATATAAAATAAATATTATGGGGCGGACATTACTGAGGAGTCGCTAAAATAAGCTGTTATGTTTTTCTAATGATCGTCGTAATGTCCACCAATTGCGAATATATAAATATACTCATTATCAAACTTATAGATTAATCTATCTTTTTGAGAAATCCGCTTTGACCATAACCCAGCTAAATTATGTTTTAATGGCTCTGGTTTACCTAAACCACTACTAGGATCATTTCTAAGCATTTCTTTTAATATTTTACATAATGCTTTATGTAATTTTTTATCTTTTTCTCTTAATTGCTTATAAGTGAGCCACGTCTTACCTTCAAAGATTAGTGATCTCATTTAATTGCTCTTGTGTTGGTTTATAACCTTTATCGCTTGTATGCGTTTTCATGGAGTCAGAAATTTGTTGCATCAAACTATTACTTTGTAATACGTGTAATGTTTCTTGCTCTCTCTCCCAGTCTTCAGCACTCATAACAATAAAGGCATCACCAGCTCGCCTAGTAACCTTTATTGGCTCATGCTCGCTAACAGTTTGTTCAACATATGTTTTTAAGTTGTCTCTAAACTGATTTACACTGATGCTATTCATAGTATACTCTCTTATTATGTACGGTAACGTCGTACATTGTAGTGTAAAAAATATAACAAGTCGTTTAAAAGGACAAAAAACAGTTAGCTGTTTTCGTTCCTCAACATTTTTTTGCCTCTTAATGAGGCGTAGGCAACAAAATCAGTTTTGAGTACATTATGATATTTACAGTGAAAATTAAGTTGGTACATGGAATATATGCTTCAGATGACTGGCAGTGCAATATTGAAATTCCATCAGATTTTAAATTAGAAGATTTTCATCTAGTCCTTCAAGACTTGTTAGCTTTTGATGATGATCACATGTATAAATTTTATATCGCCAACACTGAGCGTGGACAAGAAATTGCACGTTTTGAGTGTGACGATGAACTAATCGAGGAAACAAGTATTAGTGAGTTCCTTCTTAAATCAAAAGGTAAAAAAGCATTTTATTTCTTTGATTATGGTGATAGCTGGTTGTTCCAAATTTCCAATAGTCGTAAAAAACCGTTTCAGCCTGTTGCTGATGTGGAATATCCTAGGGTTATTTCTGAAGTTGGTGTTAATCCTGAACAATACCCTGATTGGGAAGACTAAAGTTGCCTAACAAGAACATCAAACGGACAAAAAACAGTTGGTTTTTGCTCCTTTGTCGCTTATTTTAACCAACAATTTTTTGCCTCTTAACCAGGCGTTGGCATTCCGAACAATCAAATTTCTGATGTTCAATTTAATATTTAGAGAGGGTTTAATTGAAAGGTTTTAGGTTAATAAGTTTGTTAGAGGGTATTTCATATCTACTTATATTAAGTGTTACGCTTGGCGTAATTAGTCGATATTACGTGTCTTATTTGGGCATGGTGCACGGGATTTTATTTATTGCCTATTTAACATCCTCTATTCATGCTTCGCATCAACAAAAGTGGTCAGTTATAACTTTGTTACTTCTATTCTTAGCATCTATTATTCCTTTTGCTTTTCTATGCGTGGAGTTATATATACGTAAGCTATCAATAGAAAAACAAGAAAGTAGCATAGTATAAATAAGCACATAACAAGTCACTCAAAAGGGCGATATATGCCAAAGGATTGTGTCATCTATGGAAGAATTAGTTGAGGGTCTAGGAAGAGGTATCCTAAACGTAATTAAATGGATAGTTATAGACTTGTTTATTGATATTTTTGTCCATGGGTATGGTTACACCACTCTTAAAATTTTAACTGTCGGCAAATATCCTAAAGCAGATCAAGATAATGATACTTTGTGCATAATTTCAGGATTATTATCAATTGCAGCAACAATTGCGGTTATTATGGTAATCAATTCAAATTAGGCTATAAGCCACTCAAGCACGACAAATGATAGTTGGCTCTTAGTGGGGCGTTAGCCGTATAGTTGTATCCCTGAACTCATGTGATACTATAGTGATACATTATTTATCTTTTTAATATAGGAGTTATCATGAAAGTCGAACTTGTCACAACGCTAAAACGCCAAGCCACCAAAATTTTAGCTGATCTCCACATTTCCAAAGAACCAGTATTAATTACTGAGCATGGTCAGCCATCTGCTTATTTAGTTGATGTTGATGATTATGAGTTCATGCAACAAAGAATGGCAATTCTTGAAGGTGTTGCACGCGGTGAGCAAGCTATTAAAAATGGTAATATATTATCGAACCAAGAAGCAAAAGAAAAAATGAGCAAATGGCTGAAGTAATATGGACATCTCCAGCACTCGATGATTTAAACGGAATAGCTGAATATATTGCTTTAAGTAATATCACAGCGGCTAAGAGTTTAACCCGAAAAGTATTTGATAAAATAGAAAGACTAGAGAGCCATCCTGAATCTGGTAAAAGGCCTCTTGAGTTAAGTAACTTAAATTACCGAGAGGTTAATGTTAATCCGTGTCGTATTTTCTATAAGGTTGATAGCGATAAGGTATATATTTTACATGTCATGCGCCAAGAGCAAGATCTGCGCAGGTTTCTTTTACAGAGCTAAATACGGCTAACAGCTGTTCAAGTGGGACAAATTACAGTTGGCTAGTTCCGCTCCGCTTCACATTTTAGCAAAAAGTGCTCAAAAAAATCTGAGCTTAGTAAAGCTTACTCATAAGCCATTCAAAACGAACAAATAACAGCTTGCTATTTTCACTCCGTTTCAACAGTTTAGCAAACTGCTATTTACCGCTTAATATGGGCGTTATATGCTTAGAGTATTTAAAATAAGTCATTCTGCGTGCCAACTCTAGCAAGTTGTAAATACGTTTCATGTATGCGATAAATTAAAAGTAAATCAGGTTTTATGTGGCAATCTCTGAATCCATGCCAATTTCCTATTAGAGAATGATCAACATATCTAGCATCAAGAAGTAACCCTTTTTGAAGTGTTGATATCACATTACCAACGTCAATTATTTCTGGTATTGATAGTTTAGTTACTTTTTTAAAATCTTTTTTAAAATCTTTTTTAAATTGAGATGAATAATCAAGAGTTAACATCTACTGCTTTACCTTCAGTTAAATCTGAAATAAGGCTGGTAACACTTTCAGACTTTCCCCCTAACCCTTGTGAAAGTTCTTGAGTAGCTGTTGCTGTCATAACATTTGGCTGTTTTGCTTTTAACTCAAAAGGAATTCCGCCATAATTTATTACAGTGCGAGCAAAAAGTTTAAGGGCTTGGGAAGGACTTAAACCTACTTCATCACAAATGTGTGTAATACCAATCCCATTAAGTTATTGCTCACTTGTACTCGTTAAAATAGCTCAAGGCTGTGTTGCTCTCAATCCCAATAGCCAGCTATTGCTCAATCGAGCGCCTTACCTTGAGTTATTTTTCCTGCGCACAACAAGATCACAAACTTAATGGAACTGGTATTAGT
>NZ_VOLS01000043.1 GCF_007954265.1 Colwellia sp. C1TZA3
GCTACGTTCGGAACTGATAACCGCTGAAAGCATCTAAGCGGGAAGCAGGCTTTGAGATGAGTTCTCACTGGAGCTTTAAGCTCCCTAAAGGGTCGTTGGAGACTACAACGTTGATAGGTTGGGTGTGTAAGGACTGCGAGGTCTTGAGCTAACCAATACTAATTACCCGTGAGGCTTAACCATACAACACCCAAGTGGTTTTAAGTTGTGTGATAGTTTGACATAGTAGTATGGCGTAGGAATATGCCATATCACGTACATAAGTGATGAATAAGAGAAAACAAAATGTATTTATATCGATA
The DNA here is from genome assembly GCF_007954265.1 of Colwellia sp. C1TZA3. GTDB lineage: Bacteria > Pseudomonadota > Gammaproteobacteria > Enterobacterales > Alteromonadaceae > Cognaticolwellia. Next base: position 303 of record NZ_VOLS01000043.1, read on the forward strand.
GAGCCAAGGCTTTATTGAAGCGTCGATAAAACGTTCATCCATGAACATTATCGACGTTAGTGCATCCATGCACGTCAGCTTTTTAGATTGTACCCTTTTTGTCTAGCGACAATAGCGACATGGCCCCACCTGATCCCATTCCGAACTCAGCAGTGAAACGTGTTAGCGCCGATGGTAGTGTGGGAGTTCCCATGTGAGAGTAGGACATTGCTAGGCTTCTATTTAGGTCGTTCCTTGCCATCCATGGCAGCTCGACATTAGTGCATCCATGCACGTCAGAAACCCGTAGCTAACGCTACGGGTTTTTTGCTTTCTGGCGTTTGAACATTGATTGTTGTCATGCCAAATACTTTATAGTTGCCTAAACCTCAGGCAATATCAGGTTAGTCTCAGGCTGCTACCTAAGTCGTTCTTTGCCATCTATGGCAGTTTGAGATGAGTATATCCTTATATTTCAGGGCTACTTTTCTTCTAAGTATTCAATATTTATGATTATACCAATCCCAATGATTTTTTGATTATCTTATCTGGTTAAAACAATCGACTATGACGTTATTTACTTAATCATTATCGCTGCATGGATACAGTTTATTAGACAATGTAGGAGCCTATTGTCCTGAACAATAAATTATTAAAATAAATGCCCTACATTTGGTCATTTTCCCTGCGTATAAAGTAGACTACCTAATTAATGACACCGGTATAAATAGTTGGTTTTGAATATCTTATATCAAGATGTTTGTGCAGAATAACTTGATTATTTAAGTACTAGTTTTTATTATATAGCTTGATTGTTTAAGTGCTATTTTTATATAAAAAAGCACATTAAAGTAGCTTCATAGCTCACATACCCTATGTAGTACCAAGTTGATTAATTATCTGCTCATTTTTAATGGTTAAAATAAATAATTACAGCGTTATAAAAGTTATGAGGTGAATAACTACTAACTAAACTTTATGCCTGATATTTATCCATTTTTCCTGATGAAAAAGGTGATAAATTATTTAATCAAATTGGTATAAATCACGTTCTTATACGTGGAAATCCCCCAATAAAAGTATTATATTGTCAACTTTATGAATGAAATTTTAACTACAGAACAACCATTAATAAATTCAGGTACGAAGATCGGTATTCTTGGTGGTGGTGTTGCAGGTTCAACTATTGCTTTACGTTTTGCTGAACTAGGCATTGACACCACGTTGATTGAAAAAGGAGATAGTTTAGTAAATGGCCCTCCTTTTTGTCATTTACATGCCGGTGGTAATTTATATCGAGAGATTTCTGAGCAACAATGTATAACGTTGTTAGAGCAGTCGATAGACACGGCAAAAGTTTTTCCACACAGCGTTAATTATCGCCCAACTGTCATTGCCTTACCGAAAACAGATCAAGGTGAAGTTGCTGACTTATTACCTCGCTTGATAAAACTACGTGAGCGTTACGCTGAACTCGTACAGCAAGATATTAGTAATAAGGTCTTAGGCGATCCTGAGCAATATTTCTTGTTATTTGATCGCAAAGCATTAGAGAACTTAGCGAAACGAGCATTGCCAACTCAAGTTAAAGCCAATGAAGATTGGTTAGTGGCTTTTGCTCAACAAGTTGATTTAGATAAATTAAAATTCCCTGTTCTGCTCGTGCAAGAATATGGTTGGTCTGCTTTTCGTATGGCTGCTATTACTACACTCGCAATTGAAAAACTGCTTTGTTGTCACCTAAAACTTAATAGTCAAGTCGTCAATGTTGAGCATCAAGTCAGCACTGAAAAGTGGCGTGTAACCTATAAAAACCAACAGGATGATAGCCAACAACAGACTGATTTTGATTATGTTATCAACGCCTGTGGCTTCAAGAGTGGTGAGATTGATGACATGCTGCACGCTAAACGTGAACGAATGGTTGAATTTAAAGCTGCATACGTTGCTCATTGGTCAAAATGTCAAGGTTTATGGCCAGAAGTAGTTTTTTATGGTGAACGTGGTACACCCAACGGTATGGCACAACTAACGCCTTATCCAGATGGTTATTTTCAATTACATGGTATGACACAAGACATTACTTTATTTGATAAAGGTTTAGTAGCGAGTGTTGAGCAGAGTGCGCAGCCAAAGTTGTCGGCGCGGTTTATTAAAAAAATTGAGCAGCAATGGCCAGAACAGGTAGTAAATGATAGAACCGTAGGCTCTATCGAGTACCTTGCACAATATATAACTAATTTTTCGCAAGCAAGTGTCGCGGCTAAGCCTATGTTTGGCGCACAACAAATACCTGGCGATGATGCGACTTTACGCGCGGCAGATGTTTCTTTTCATGGTAAGCACTATGCCCGTACCGAAATAGTAAAAGCATCTTCGGCATTGACAGCCGCTGATGTTATCTTACAGAACTTACTTGATGTTGGTTTAGTCAGTTCAGCACAAGTGGGCGAGCATTTATCTGACCATTATTTTCCTGTGACTTTACAATGTTCAGAAGCAGAAGTGACTAATAAAGCGATTAAGTATGCTCGCCAACGAGATTATCCAGCAGCGTTGGCGAAAAACTTTATGTTAGCTGATTTTATGTTTTCGGAGTAAGGGTAACAACTCAGCGAAGTTTTCTAAGCACCAGTCAGGCTGGTAAACTCTAATATCTTCGCCATAGTTATACCCATAAGTTAAGCCAATACTTTGCATATGTGCTGCTTTAGCTGCCAATATATCGTTTTTAGAGTCACCTATCATAATACATTGGCTTGCTGAGACGTTTAAGGTTTCACAGGCATGTATAAGTGGTAAAGGATGAGGTTTGCGTTCTGCTAAACTGTCGCCACCAAGCAGTAACTCAAATAAACTGTTAAGCCCAAAGCCTGTAATAATAGGTTCGATAAACTCTGCAGGTTTATTGGTGATAATGGCTAACCGATAGCCTTGTTTTTTTAAGGCTAACAAGGTTGCTTTTACGTCATTATATAATGTGGATTCAAGGCATAAACACTGTTGGTAATAATTTAAAAAAATTGCCAAAGCTTTGCTTTTTCTTGCTTCACTTAAATCTTCATCCAAAGTAGTATTGTTATTCAAAGAATGCTGCAAAGCTCTTTCAACTAAGGTTTTCGCACCATTACCTACCCAATCACGAATAATTTCTTGGGGAAATGTTGTTAAGTCTAGTGCTAACAGCATTTTGTTTATCGCCGTAGCTAGATCGGGAGCACTATCAACTAAAGTACCATCAAGATCGAATAACAGTACGGTTTTATTTTCTGGGCTCATCTGAACCTTTCCTGTAATAAAGCTATTTATTGCGCTAATGTATCACTTTCGTCAGAAAAAATGTGTTTATTTACTGTGATTTTATCTGCTTATTTATGCGAGTTATCTTCATTCATTTATCTGGTGTATCAATGTACTTTTTGCTTTAGCTCAGTGCTTAACCATAGCGACTTAAGCGCAAAGTAGTGTCACGTGAGATTAGGCACTTTAAATAACAAAAAATCATTATAGGTACGGCCATTTTTAAGTTCTGGTACTACCTGTGCGAGTTAAAGTTCTCTAAGGTGGTATTGCGTTAAATCTGCAATCAGCATTTCTTTAAATAAACTGAACTTATGTTCGCGGGTATATGGTTAATTATGGTTAATTATGGTTAATTATGGTTAATTAGGGAGATAATTAGTTCAACGGTCGCAAAGCTATACTTTAACCAAACTCAAGAATATCTATCACCCTCCTTGCTTCAGCTATAGTGCAATCGGTTCGTTGCACAAGTTCAGAAACTGTTATTCCAGGCTTTTTTTCAGCAATAATTAACAACATGTCAAAGCCTAAGTTTTTACGTTGCTTTAACAGATGTGTTGCTAGCCATTGCCAACTTGTTTCTTCACTTTGCTCTATTTGGCTAATGGTTTGTTCTAGTTGTTGAAAAGTTGCTTTTAATTGCCAGTTTCGTGAGCGACCAATACGGTTAAGCTCACAACCCTGTTCACGGATCAGGATTTTAAGTGCGTAGGCTTTTAATACTCGACGTAAAAAAGAGGGTAAAGCAATATAATGGATATGATTTTTTGGAGTTTTCATCAGAAATTAGTTGTAACAACTAGCATTGCTGAAGGTTGTTTGCTGCAAAGAACAGCTCACCATTTTTTCTTAGGTTGAAATAGTAAATCTAAATCATCTTCTTCTCTTTTAATTTTTTTAGCAGCATCTTTAGCATTAGTATTGTTTAACGAAGACGTAATATCGTCTAGTACGCTTTGTATTTCTTCACGTTTGCTAAGACAGTATTTAGTTTGAATAGGGTGCTCTGATATCGTTTGTAGTGCTTTTTCTAAATATTGTCTTGCTGACCCCAGCATTTCTTTTTGATAGGCTATTACGCCACGTTTTTGTAAGGTTTCTACACCAATTTTAAGTTGCATAGCGGATAATTTATGATCTTCCTGAGCGAAGGTTTGTGCATCTAAATTACCTTTTGACTGTTCTGACTTTAATATCACTCTCAGCTTTTTTATGCATTGCAAAGCGGCAACCAATTGTTGTTCATTGTCAGGCAAAGTAAAGTTTTGCTCATTCTCTTCATAGCTAGTGTTAGACTCGCTAGTACTAATACGCTCTTCCATATCTCTTACACGTTTATTTAACGGCTTATCTTCCGGTAATATTTTCGCCATAGATTTTGCGGCATTTAAACTGCGATTATTGAGTATTAAGACTAAATGTGGGTTATTTGGCAGGTTAGCAATACTTAAGATTAATTCTTCTGTTTCATCGATTATAGCTCTTTGTTTTGCTGCTTTAGCTCGCTTTTCTCGTTGCATTTTTTCTTTATGCTGCTGCATTGCAGTCAGTACTATGACAATGATAATTAAAGCGATGATTAAAGCGATGATAATGCCCATGTTCAATTCTCTATTATGAAAAATATAAATTATTAATACGCCAGTCTACAAAAATTGTTCGATGAAGCAAAGGATAAAGCAGCTTCTTTTAAGTATTTGGCCGCATTAGCTTGTTTGTTACATTTTAATCGCTTGATTCTATCAACTGATTAGCGGTTTAATTTGTTATTGAATGGGTCATTAGAAATTTATTTGCACGTAATGTAAAAAATAATATGGTATAAATGTCTATTTAAGTATATATTTTTCATCTAAGAAAACTCTGAATGGTAATTATGAAGCTGCAACAACTCCGCTATATCGTCGAAGTACTTAATAATAACTTAAATGTTTCCGCCACTGCTGAAAGTCTCTTCACCTCACAACCTGGTATTAGTAAACAGGTACGAATGTTGGAAGATGAACTGGGCATTCAAATTTTTGGTCGTAGTGGCAAACACCTAACGCATGTTACGCCTGCGGGTAATGAAGTTATTAATATAGCGACAGAGATTTTGTCAAAAGTTGAAGCCATTAAAGCGGTTGCTCGAGAACATACGCAACCCGATGAGGGCAAGCTTCGTATTGCGACAACCCATACTCAAGCACGTTATGCTTTGCCTGAAGTGATTCAGGGCTTTATGAAAAAATATTCAAAAGTTTCATTGCATATGTATCAAGGTACACCTTCTCAAATCAGTGACGCGTCAAGTAAAGGTGATGCTGATTTCGCCATTGCCACTGAGTCTTTACACTTGTATAACGACTTAGTGATGCTACCTTGTTTTCATTGGAATCGCAGTATTATTGTCAAAGCGGATCATCCATTAGCCAGTAAACAAAATATCACTATTGAAGATATCGCTCAATATTCGCTAGTAACATACGTTTTTGGCTTTACTGGCCGCTCAGAATTGGATACGGCTTTTAATCAAATGGGTGTTGAACCTAAAATTGCTTTTACAGCAACCGATGCTGATGTGATTAAAACTTATGTGCGACTCGGTGTTGGTGTTGGAGTTATTGCCACGATGGCGATGGATCCTAAAATAGACAATGACCTAGTGACTATCGATGCAAGTCACTTATTTAGCCCAAGTACGGTTAAAATTGGCTTTAGACGGGGTACTTTTTTACGGGGTTACATGTTTGACTTTATTGAGCGCTTTGCGCCTCACTTAAATCGAGACCTAGTGACTAAAGCTATCTTATTGAAGAATAATGCTGAGATAGATGAAATGTTTGCCAATATTAAGTTACCTACGCGCTAGATTTTAATGAGACCGTTAAAAGTTTTTATAAAAAACCGTATTAGTTAATACGGTTTTTTATTGTTAACTTAGTCAACTTATAGTTTTTTATAAAAGTTCACCATTAACATTCGGTAATATTAACCGCTAAGCCGCCACGTGAGGTTTCTTTATATTTGGTTTTCATATCATTACCTGTATCCCACATGGTTTTGATCACTTTATCTAATGATACCTTTTGCTTGCCTGTACCTCGAAGTGCCAAACGAGAAGCGTTGATTGCCTTCACTGAGCCCATGGCATTGCGTTCGATACAAGGAACTTGTACTAGGCCACCTACTGGATCACACGTCAGTCCTAAGTTATGTTCCATGCCTATTTCTGCGGCATTTTCTACTTGCTCTGGTGAGCCACCCATAATTTCTGTTAATGCGCCTGCTGCCATTGAACATGCAACGCCTACTTCTGCTTGGCATCCGCCTTCTGCGCCAGAAATAGTGGCATTGGTTTTATATAAAATGCCGATAGCTGCCGCTGTTAGTAAATAACGAATGCAGTCTTGGTCATTTACGGGCTTAATAAATTTATCGTAGTAAGATAATACGGCAGGAAGAATACCTGCAGCACCATTTGTTGGCGCTGTTACCACGCGACTACCGGCAGCATTTTCTTCATTTACCGCTAAGGCAAACAAATTAACCCAATCCATTGCTGACAGTGGGTCGGCGTTTTTTTCAACGCATAGCGCTCTATGTAAAGCGGGCGCTCTTCGGGTGACTTTTAAACCACCAGGTAATATACCTTCGGTGACTATGCCACGTGCAATACTCGCTTTCATGGCATCCCATATTTCTATTAGACCCGAGCGGATACTTGACTCATCTTGTAAACATTTCTCATTATCCATCATAATGGTACTAATGCTTAAGCCTTTTTCGTTAGCTATTTCTAACAGCTTATCGGCACTAGAAAAACGGTGAGGGCGGTCAATATTGGCATGAGTTGATAAGGCTTTGTCTTTTTCTTTTTCAAAGTCGCAATCTTGAACAATAAAGCCTCCACCAATAGAGTAATAGGTTTCTTCGAAGATGACAGTGTCACTACTATACGCAAAAAATGTCATGGCATTAGCATGTGCTGACAGGGTTTTTCTGCGGTGATAGATAATGGCATTCGCTTTAGGGAAAGCGACTAGATGCTGCATATTAAGGTTTATTTTTTCACTTGCTACCACCTCAGCCAAAATAGACGCTATAGAATCAACTGGGATAGTTTTTGGGCTCTGCCCAGTTAATCCTAGAATGACGGCTTTACCGGTGCCATGGCCAATACCCGTTTGACCTAATGAGCCAAACAGTTCACATTTTATGCGATCTGTGTTGGCTAATTTATTATCTGCTATAAGATTTTCAACAAACAACTTTGCCGCTTTCATTGGGCCAACGGTGTGAGAACTGGATGGACCAATTCCGATTGAAAACATATCAAATACACTAATCATAATAAAACCTGGATAAATACTGTTATATATAGGTGGAAATAAAATTTTGTTCGGTTATTGTAGCTGAAAGCTTTCAGCATGCAAAACAAAATATCGCTTCAATGCCTATAACTATAGCTAATATTTTTGATGGGTTGGCTAAAGAACTTTAATTAATCTAAGCCTCACTTAATGAGCATTACTCTAATTACTTTGGTTAAGTAAAATGCTCAAGTCATGCAACATGGCGGCGGTTGCGCCCCAAATATTATAGTGCTGATAAGGCATATAGTGCACATTATGCTGTTTACCATTATGATAAACCGGTACTTGAATATGATACTGTCGTTGCAAGAAGTGCGATAATGGTACATGAAACACTTCTGAAACTTCATTTAAGTCAATTTGATAGCCGCTGTTATTTGATACGATGGCGACAATGGGGGTCACCTCATAGCCTGAAATAGTTTGATAAGGCTTAAGTTGCCCAAGGACATCAATACAGCCAGATTGTAGGCCTATCTCTTCTAGTGTCTCACGCAGTGCCGTTGCGGTCATATCATCATCATAGTGCTCTACTTTACCTCCGGGGAAACTTATTTGTCCTGGGTGATGAGTGAGATGACTTGCACGTTTGGTTAACAGCACTTCAAGGCGGTCTTGATGGCTGACAATGGGAATCAACACCGCAGCACTTTTAAGCCTATGTGGGTAGCGAAATTTATGTGCTGAAGCGGGTAATGCTTGCATTTGAAAGCGCTGTATAAATTCTTCTCTAGTCATATACACCTTAACGTTACTTTAAAAATGCAAAGTTTTCTGGGGCTATTGGGCTTTAGGGGGACTTTGCATTCGATTGTTTATGCCAAGTTTAGCTGGCTTAATACCGGCAAAATTTTATGCACTTTATCGTAAGTTTCCTGATACTCGCTGTCAACATTTGAATCGGCGACTAAGCCGCCGCCAGCCCAACAATGTATTTGCTGATTATGGCAAACTAAGGTGCGAATAGTAATGCTAGTATCCATATTACCGCAAGCTGACAAATAACCAATAGAGCCGCAATAAATACTACGTTGGTGAGGTTCTAATTCTTCAATAATATCCATGGCTCTAATCTTTGGTGCACCAGTAATAGAGCCACCTGGAAACGCGGCGCGTAATAAATCGCTACCATCGTATTGTGGGTCTATTTTCCCTTCAACCGTACTGACTAAATGATGCACAGCAGGAAAGCTTTCAATGGCAAAAAGTGCTGGCACGGTCACTGTGCCGGGTAGACAAACACGACTAATATCATTACGTAACAGATCAACTATCATAAGATTTTCTGCTTTATCTTTACTGGCCTGCTGTAGTTCAATAGCGTTAGCTTGATCTTGGCCTACATCATCACTGCGTGGGCGCGTACCTTTGATTGGTTTACTTTGTACTTTATTATCGACCAGTTGTAAAAATCGTTCAGGTGAAATACTTAAAATAGCACTCTCTTCAAAACGTAAAAAAGCTGAGAAAGGCGCTTTGTTTGCTTGTCTTAAGGCACAATAGGCTTGATATTCGCTACCCGCATACTGCGCGGTAAAACGCTGGGCTAGGTTGATTTGATAACAATCGCCAGAAAGTAGGTAATCATGTACTTGCTTAAATTTATCACGATATTGCTCTGGCTGCATATTAGATTGCCACGGCGTGGTTAATTTGAAATTGTTTTCTGACGTTTTTGACCTAGTTACTCGTTCAGCAACTTGCGCTTTATTTTGCAAAAGGCCGTGGTTAAAAAAGGCAACAAATGCCGCTCTTTGTTCGTTAAGGCACAACAACCAAAATTGCTGTAATTTTCGATCATAGATTACCGCATGTTGGTAGATACCAATGGCCATTTCAGGTATCTCAATATCCTTATGGTTTTGCTGTTTTATAGCCTCAAAACGCTTACCTAAGTCGTAGGAGAAATAGCCTACCGCTCCGCCTTTAAAAGGTAAGTTATGCTCAGTAATGTCGAGATGATTAAAACTTGCCTTTTGTTCACGTTTCAATAGCAGTAATGGGTCTTCATGGCTGTGATATGCGCTGTTGTCGAGTTTATGGTTAACGCAAGTAACATTACCAACCGTAGTTAGCGTGGTATTAGGTTGCCAAACCATAATGTCATAGCGGCTATCAACATGGTTGCTTTCACAGGAGTCTAGCCACATTGCCCAAGGTTGCTCAGCAAGTGTGGCAAAAAGTGACTGACTATCAAAGCTTAGATCAAGCTGAAGTAATTTAGCGGATAGTTGCGTTGGGGAATTAGTCGGCAAAATATTCTCACAGGTTTTATGTTAAGTCATTATATTCAAACTACCTTGCGCTACTCAATGCTGCAGTTCGAAGTGGGGTTGCTATATTTGATCGTTATTATTAGACCATTTGATACTAGTAGGTATTTAACAAGCAAGGTATGATATCGGCAAATTTATAACTTTCAACTCTTCTCTCGCCCAATTAATAAAAAAGAGACCGTTATGGCCATTATTAAACAAAAAGATTTAATCGAAAGTGTTGCAGATGCGCTGCAATACATTTCTTATTACCATCCGTTAGATTTTATTCAAGCACTTGAAAAGGCTTATCACAAAGAAGAAAGCCAGGCCGCTAAGGACGCTATTGCACAAATCTTAATTAACTCGCGTATGTCGGCCCATGGCAAGCGCCCTATTTGTCAAGATACTGGTATTGTTACTTGTTTCGTCAAAGTAGGTATGGCTGTGCAGTGGGATAACACTGACATGACAGTTCAACAGATGGTTGACGAAGGTACTCGCCGTGCTTACCTTAATCCCGATAACCCATTACGTGCATCCATTGTTTCAGACCCTGCAGGTAAGCGCATCAATACCAAGGATAATACGCCAGCGGTTGTCCATATTGAGATGGTGCCAGGCGATCAAATAGACGTGATGATCGCGGCTAAAGGCGGCGGTAGTGAAAACAAATCTAAAATGGCGATGTTAAACCCAAGCGACTCTATTGCTGACTGGGTGGTTAAAACTTTACCCACTATGGGCGCTGGTTGGTGTCCGCCCGGTATGCTAGGAATAGGTATTGGTGGAACAGCTGAAAAAGCGGGTGTATTAGCTAAAGAAAGCTTAATGGAACCAGTCAATATTCAAGAGCTTATTGACCGTGGTCCAGAAAATGCGGAAGAAGAGTTACGCCTAGAAATTTACGATAGGGTCAATAAACTCGGTATTGGCGCTCAAGGCTTAGGAGGGTTAACAACGGTTGTTGATATCAAAATTATGTCAGTGCCAACGCATGCCGCGTCAAAACCTGTGGTAATGATCCCAAATTGTGCGGCAACTCGTCATGTACATTTTCATCTTGACGGTTCCGGTCCTGCTGACTTAACGCCACCTAAATTAGAAGATTGGCCAGAAATCACCTGGGAAGTGGGTGAAAATGTTCGTCGCGTTAACGTTGATGAGTTATCAAAAGCGGATATTAGTAGCTGGAAAACCGGCGAAACGGTTTTACTTAGCGGCACCATTTTAACCGGTCGTGACGCAGCGCATAAGCGTATTCAAGACATGTTAGCCGCTGGAGAAAAGCTGCCGGTTGATTTTACTGATAAATTTATTTATTACGTTGGTCCAGTCGATGCGATAGGCGATGAAGCAGTAGGCCCTGCCGGACCAACAACAGCAACCCGTATGGACAAATTTACTGAAATGATGCTTGCACAAACCGGTTTGTTAGGCACTATTGGTAAAGCTGAGCGTGGCCCTGAAACTGTTCAGTCGATTAAAAACCATAAGTCGGTCTATTTAATGGCGGTGGGTGGCGCAGCCTATTTAGTTTCTAAAGCCATTAAAAAAGCAAAAGTAGTCGCCTTTGAAGATATGGGTATGGAAGCGATTTACGAATTTGTGGTTGAAGATATGCCAGTAACTGTTGCAGTGGATAGTTTAGGTGAATCAGTTCATGTCACTGGGCCCGCAATTTGGCAGGTGAAAATTGAAGAACTGGCCAGAAAAGCAAAATAGCGAATGAAATTAGTTTAAACGTCCATTAGGGCGTTTTTTTTGGTCAAAATAAAGGTAACTGAATATCAATAAAACTAGCCCAAAAAACAGTTGGATGTTATTTAAATGCTACTGAAATGTTAGTTAAAAAAGTGGCTGAAATTATTTGATTTAATAAATACAATAAAAACAGAGGGTTAATTAACTACATGACGGCCTTGGTTTTCTGCTGTAAAATTTGGCTTAATTCATCTATTTATAAAGCTAAATTTTAAAGGTTGCAGGCTATTAATGGACGAACATAACGATGTTGATCATCGCCTTATTACCATCATTTTTTATAGTGACACAACATTAAAGCTTATGCATGAAGTGCATTCGTTCCCAGAAAGTAAAACTGGCCGAGTTGTGATCCCCGAAAGCTTTAAAGTTGATAAATCTATTATTGCAGTCTGTGACGGTGCAGTTGCCATTATCGATAAATTTGGCGACAGAATGTAACAACCCAAGTTAGGTTACTCCACGTTACTTAACAATAATTTTTTACCATTAAATATTTTTATTTTTGACCAATAGCCAGCTGCCTTGACTAATACCAATCCCATTAAGTTATTGCTCACTTGTACTAGTTAAAATAGCTCAAAGCTGTGTTGCTCTCAATCCCAATAGCCAGCTATTGCTCAATCGAGCGCCTTACCTTGAATTATTTTTCCTGCGCACAACAAGATCACAAACTTAATGGAACTGGTATAAAATTTTCCTTGTGACAAGATAAAACTAAAATGGTGAGTATTTTGTGTGGTATAAATTTAAAGGTGTTAGTGTAGGTTATTGATAAATTGTTTTTATTTGCTAAATATGCATTAATTAACTGACCCGAGTTGATGTTAAATAACGATTAACCTTATCAATAAAGTATGTTTTAATAACTGTTAATATTTACAGTGCTTGGCTTCTCAATGAATTCACTATCCAACTCCACATTTAATTTATCCTGGTTAGCTTTAGATAATCTCCCTGTTTTAATTTTGATAGTACTAGTGTTAATGGTTAGCCTAGTTATCATTAATTTAGTCTTGTTTCGCCAAGTAAAAGCTAGCCAAGTATCCGCTTTAGCACAACAGCAACTTTTGCAGCAGTTAGCTGAAAAAGTAAACCTTAGTTATGAAGTTAATGCCAGTAATCAACAGCAACTGCAACAACAATTAAGTTTTAATCATCAGCAGTTAGCCCAGCAGCAAAGTGAACTGAAAACTTACTTTGAGCAGCAAATTTCTGATTTCAAATTAAAATTATTACGCCAACACGGTGAGCAAGGTGAAAAACAAGCGCAGCAACTCTATAGTCATAGTGAGCAGCTTAAAAAGACCTTGTATGAACACCACGTTGCTTTTAATGACAATCAACGCAACGCCACAGAACAATTAACCAGTCAACTTACGGCAACGTCTCAACTTGGCCGAGAAGAAATGGCTAAATCACTGCATTTATCCAGTGAGCAAATGGCTAAAAGAATTGATGAATTAACGGTTTCAACCGATAACCGCCTAAAAGATATTAGCGGCCAGGTCGAAAAGCGTTTAGCCGATGGCTTCGAAAAAACCACTAAAACCTTTAATGACATCTTACAACGATTAGCCCTAATTGATGATGCACAGAAAAAAATCACAGAACTCTCTACCAATGTGGTGAGCTTGCAAGAAGTGCTGTCAGACAAACGCTCGCGTGGTGCCTTTGGTGAAGTGCAGTTAAATTCTTTAATTCGTAACGTATTACCTGAACAACACTTTTCACTGCAACATACCTTGTCAAATGGTAAAATTGCTGACTGTATTTTATTTCTACCTAAACCAACGGGCAATGTGGTGGTTGATTCCAAGTTTCCGTTAGAAAGCTATAAAAAAATGGCTGATAATACCTTAGGTGAATTTGAGCGCAAAGCAGCAGAGCGGCAATTTAAAATTGATATTAAAAAGCATATTAATGATATCAGTGATAAGTACTTAATTGAAAAAGAAACTGCCGATGGCGCGATAATGTTTATTCCAGCAGAAGCTATTTTTGCAGAAATACATGCACACCACGGTGATTTGGTTGACTATGCCAATAAAAAACGTGTGTGGTTAGCCTCGCCAACCACACTAATGGCGATTTTAACCACCGCACGTTCAGTGTTAAAAGACGAAGCAACCCGCAAACAGATACATGTTATTCAAGCGCATTTGTCGCATCTTTCGACTGATTTTTCTCGCTTTAAAGGTCGTTTTGCCAATTTAGCAAAACATATTGATCAAGCGGCAAGTGACGTAAAGCAAATTCATACCTCAGCGGATAAAATTAGTAGCCGTTTTGACAAGATAGAACAGGTAGAGTTAAAGCAAGAAGAAAAAGCAGAAATTGAAAAAGAAGGAGAGGGCGAAGAAGGCGAGGGAGAAGGTGGAAAAGAGAATGTCGCTATAACATCTGATTAAATACTACTATGACTTATACCAATCCCATTAAGTTATTACTCACTTGTACTAGTTAAAATAGCTCAAGGCTGTGTTGCTCTCACTCCCAATAGCCAGCTATTGCTCAATCGAGCGCCTTACCTTGAATTATTTTTCCTGCGCACAACAAGATCACAAACTTAATGGAACTGGTATTACATGACTTATTAGCAGTAAGCTCATGCTCAATAACCAATAATTATTATGACTATTGGTGCCTGACCTAGGTCTGACAGGGAAGGCTGACAGGGAGTGTTGACAGTGAGGCTGGTAGGAGCGCTAACCCTAAAGGGTGAATACAAAGTCGCCTTCGCTGATATTTTATCTCGGTGTTAGGCTTAGGCAATCGCATTAAAGCTCAATATTAAGGAAATTTTAAAATCAGCCAATTAAACGTTAGACCAGCCTAAAAAAAGTCAAAATAATACTCGTAAAAGTTGAGCGAGTAAACGCTTAGATTAAACGCCTATAGGTATTTGTTTATATGCTTACCGGGTTAACGAGGCTTCCAGTGAAAGTTGGCCCTAAGCCAGTTAAATTAACGGTATAAATACTGAGCTGGAGCGATGGTTATGCTTTAAAAAAAACGTCCCTATAGCAGTGTATAGTGACGTTTTTGGTAAATGATGGTTTTACGCTAATAGCGCTAAAGTAAAATTAATCGTGCGTTCAGCAATTCCATCTATTTGACTTTACTTAGCTTCACTTAATCGAAGCGAATTTAATTTAGTATAGCAACATTGACAAATACTACCGTTAATAACAACGGACAAACAAAGCGTAAATAATTGCCCCATATTGGCAACCACTTTCTGCCTTCTTGTAAAGAGACATCGCGTAGCTTATTACCGCGTTTCCACAACCAGCCAACAACAATAAAGTAAAACAAGCAGCTAAGCGGCTGTAAAATTGTGGTAAGTACGCGAATTACCATGCCAAACAAGCTATCAAAAAATGTGATTATGGTCATACTGGCGGTTAATACAATGGCTGATACCAACCAAGTTGCCTTAGAACGGCTAATGTTTTTATCTTCAACAAGGTAAGAAACAGGTACTTCTGTTGAAGAAATGGTTGAGGTGAGGGCAGCAATTGATAATAACGAGAAAAAGCCTATCGCTACCACCATACCTATGTTGCCCATAGAGTTGAAAAGCTCAGGCAGTATGTTGAAAATAAGTTGACCTTCGCCAATTAATTTATCACCTTGAAATACTTGCTGTCCGGCGGCTTCTGCAACATGAAGTGCTGGAATAATTAATAAACCTGCCATAAAAGCAATAAAAGTATCAAGTGCGGTAATGGAAATAGCGAGCTTGCCTATATCGTCATCTTTTTTCATATAAGAGCCGTAAACCATCATGCCACCGACACCAATAGAGAGTGAGAAAAAGGCTTGTCCCATGGCAGAAATAATCAACTTTGGATTAGTGACCTGTGAAAAATCGGGTATTAAATATGTTCTTAACCCTTTTTCTGCACCAGGTTGTTGCAATATGTAAGTAATTAACACGACTAGCATGATCAGTAAAACTGGCATTAATCGCGCAGACCATTTTTCAATGCCGGCGTTAACCCCTTGATGAATAATAGCCGCGCCTAGTAATATAAAAACGGGTGTAAACAATAAGTTTCGTAACGTACTTGATGTAGCAAGCCATTGAGAAACATCATGATAGCCCAATAATTCTGCAAATGGTGATATCGCATGCGCGAGCATCCAGCCAGCCACAATGGTGTAGAAACTTAACATCATGATAGCGCCACCTAAACCAATCAGACCGGCATATTTACCAAGCCTTGGTGCGGTATCACGACAAGCATCTTCTAATGCTGAAACTGGATTTTTCTGTGCTTGGTTGCCAATATAAACTTCGGCATAAAGTGCCGGTAGGGCAAGCAATATAGTAACGACTAAATAAACAAATAAAAAGGCGCCACCACCATTATTTGCTGCTTGAGTTGGAAAACCCCAAATATTGCCTAAACCAATCGCCGAACCCGCGGCAGCGAGAACAAAACCTATTCTCGAATGAAATGAATCTCTGATATTACTCATAAATGATAATTATTATTGTGGTTGTTAATGCTTTGGTTTGAGCTTACCTAGTTAACACGGGTTAGCAAAGTTTTTTTAACGATTTGTTGGTTTTGATTTTATGTTTTTATCATTTTATTTTTGGAGGGTGACTTATGGGGTATTAAGTGAGCAATAGTTAAGCAAGCGTTAAGGATTAAAACTTTTAAATGTACAATGTTTTTCAAAACATAAGCCGTTGAAAAACGTAAACGCTTGAAAAAATATAAACGAGTAAAACACTTTCCTATCTTATTGTAATTGATAGCCAGCATGAAGATAAAGTAAACAAAAAGCTATTAACCAATAGTGATTAATAGCTTTGTGCTTTACTTAGTTCATTCTATGACTAGGACTAAGGACGGATTTGTCCTTGGCCAGCAACACGGTATTTAAATATGGTTAGCTGCTCAAGACCTACAGGTCCACGTGCATGAATTTTACCGGTAGCAATACCAATTTCAGCACCCATACCAAATTCACCACCATCTGAAAACTGGGTTGATGCATTATGCATCACTACCGCTGAATCAACTGCGCGCATAAAAATTTCGGCTGTTTCTGCGTTTTCAGTGATAATAGCGTCAGTATGTTTAGACGAGTGTTGGTCAATAAAATCAAGCGCTTCTTCCAAGCCAGAGACTACTTTTACTGACAAAATAGCATCTAAATATTCGGTGTCCCAGTCAGCGTCATTAGCTGGGTTAATTCGTGTGTCACAGGCTTGAGCTGCAAGGTCACCTCGAACTTCACAATTGTCTAAGGTGTTAAGCAACTTAGGCAAGAACTCAGCGGCTATTGCTTGGTTCACTACTAAACTTTCGGTCGCACCACAAACACCGGTTCTACGTAGCTTGGCATTTTTAACAATACTCAATGCTTTTACTAAGTCAGCATCTTTATCGATATAAACATGGTTGTTACCATCGAGATGCAGCAATGTTGGAACCTGAGCTTCGTTTCTCACTAGCTCTACAAGGCCACGGCCACCGCGAGGTATAACTAAGTCGACATACTCAGCACAGCGCAGTAATGCAGCAACTGCAGAACGATCATCGGTATCCACTAGTTGTATACAAGTGGCTGGTAAATTAGCTGCTCGCAAGCCTGTTGCCATACACTCAACAATAATGCGAGTAGAATTAAGACTTTCAGAGCCACCACGCAATATCACCGTATTACCTGATTTTAAGCATAAAGCACCAGCATCTGCACCAACATTAGGGCGAGATTCATAGATCATGCCAATGACACCAATAGGGGTTGACACTCGGGTTATTTTTAGACCATTTGGGCGATCAAATTCTGCTAAGGCTCGGCCAATAGGATCGGGTAATTTAGCGATATCTTCTAAGGCGACAGCCATAGCTTCAATTCTTTCTGGATTGAGTTCAAGGCGATCAATAAATGACTCAGCTTTGCCGGCTTTTCTTACGCTTAAAACATCTAAGGCGTTAGCTTCGAGTAATGCTGGCGTATTCTGACGTAAAGCATCTGCGGCAACGGTTAATGCTTGGTTTTTTTGTTCGGTAGTGGCACTAGCAAGAATCTTGGCTGCGGCTTTGGCCTGCTTCCCAAGATTTTCAATCATAGTTTCAGTATCGATAATTTTATTAATGTTTGACATAAATGAGATTCCTTTTGCTTGTTCGCTTCACTTTAAACTGTTTGGTAAATTCAAGGTTATAATATTGAATGATTAACTTTTATTTTTATTGCCAATGTTTATATTTATTGCCAATGTATACATTAAAAACAATATTAAAAGTTCAGCTTAAAGTACTTAATAGTATTCACTGTGCTCAATACTACTTTAGATGTTAATTTAATTGTTATTTATTGAACGTTGAGCCATTTCATTACATTGATGAAAAAACATCAACGTAGTGCCACGGCATGTGGCTCAGCCACTAAAATGGTCGAGTCAATGAGTGTATCTAATTTGACATTTTATTTAGGCGCTGCCAATCCTACTTTTGTTGCACTATTTTTATTGCTCACTTAGTTTCACAAGATTTAGACGTGCTGTTCTCTCGTCATTGCCATTGAACCACCAAATGGCAATGACGAGTACCCGTGCTTTGGTGGTCTGAGGTGAAACCTATAGCGTTATTGCTGATTCAATCTAGTAGTGCGCAATCTTAATGGCATAACGAGAGCCATCCCTCACCAATACTGTAACTCGGTCTAGTTCATCTTCACTGGCAGCCAAACGGGTATAGCCAACCGCTTCAGTTAACCCAACAGCAGTTTTTAATTGCCCCAACACCTCGACTAATTTTAGCTGGCACATGTCGCATTATACGTATAATCGCTTATTTGCCAGTCTACTTTTCCTTTGAAGATACCGAGTAACTCGCAGCGATAGAAATAGGGTAAACTGAATCAGCAAGGTAGTAACAATACTTTTTCAATAAGTGCGCATCAATCGCCATAACCTTGATATCGAAACCTTGCTTAGACCGCTCTTCAATTGCTTGTGTGACAACAAAACTCAACAGCACTGTGAGGCGTTTTGACTAAACAAGGATTAATGATGGTAATTGTCTGATCAGTAGAAGTTGCCCAGTGAATCAACAATGAACCACAATCTTCCCACAACCAATCATAATTAATGACATAAAGCTCCTAGTGCTTTTAGTTTGCTGTTGAATGAAATACAGCCTGTTTTGCCAGTGTTCAATACAATCTTAAAAACTCATTTTACAGAGGTTATTTTAAGTTCAATTGAAAAAATAGGGTTTTTAGTATATAATCTCCCAACTCATTTGTCGATTGTTGTCAAACTTTAACGTTTTTTTAAACGCTTTAGCCACCTTTTATCTATTATTTCAATGCAAAATATTGCTAGTAAAACTGATGTTTTGATAATAAGATAATTGCACAACGACAAAAAATATTACGGAAATATCTGAAGATTTATGCACCAACGTTTTATTGGTTCAGGCCAGATATTTAATTATATTAATCAGAAAGCGGAGTCATTTTGCCCTCATTCGAACAACCAAAATCAGAAAAAGCCTCAAAAACCAAACCTCGCATAGTCATCAAAGTTGGCTCGAGCCTTTTAGCAAACGTTAAGAATTTAACACCTAGTTTCGCCTTTATGCATGGCCTACTTAGTGATATCGCTGTGCTGCGTGAGCAAGGATACGAAGTTGTACTTACATCTTCTGGTTCAGTCGCATTAGGTCTTAATACGGTTGGCTGCACCATTGAAAACGCCAGCGTTCAAGACAAACAAGCAGCAGCGGCTTGTGGACAACCTATACTGATGCATGCTTTTAAACAAATTGCGCTTGAGTATGGTTTTGATATTGCACAGGTATTAGTTACGCTAGATGATCTTGAAAGTCGACGTCGTTTCCTTAATGTCAAAAATACGGTTCATCGCCTGATAAAACAAGGTGTAATGCCGATTGTCAACGAGAATGATACCGTAACCACCGAAGAAATTCGTGTTGGTGACAACGACCGACTAGCAGCGAAAGTCGCTCAAATGATTGGTGCTGAGTATCTGTTTATTTTAACTTGTATTGATGGCGTTTATGACCGAGACCCTTCAGAAGAAGGCGCGGTATTTGTTGAAACTATCGAAGATGTAAGCAGTTACATGGAAGCGGCAAGCGGTACGAGTTCTTTAGGAACTGGCGGTATGCTAACTAAATTGCAAGCAGCAAACATGGCGCAGAATGCCGGTTGCACCACCATTATTTCTAGAGGAACAATGGAAGATCCAGTTACTGCAATACTGCGTGGCGAACGCAAGCACACCAGATGTATTGCTCACTCATCACCTTCATCTGCATGGAATATTTGGTTAACAGATCGCCTGCAAATGGCTGGTAGTTTAGTGATTAAACAGGATGTAGCTGATTCATTATATGGTGGTGATGATGGTTTTACCTGCCATGACGTGGTTTCTATACATGGAAACTTCGAGCGTGCAGATGTGCTGCATGTTTATGATGAAAAAGGTGAGGAAATAGCACGTGGTTTGTGTAATTTTTCATCAGATGAAACCGCTATTATTTCAAGCCGTCCAGAAGAGACTGTTAAGAATATACTTGGCTATGCGGCTTCACATCGTTTGATTAATAGTGAAAATTTAGTTGTGTTAGCTGAACATCATCTGTCTTGGGATGAACCGGCTCAAAGTGAATAATTGATCACTTTGCTATAACAACAAAGGCCGCTGTTGAATACTACTTTCGCTTTATCTGCGTTACTGTCGTATTTAACCGGCCTTATTTTAATTTAAAACTGCTACTACTTCCCCTCTCCAAATTTTCTAAGTCATCAAAAATTTAATAAACTTTATTCTTGTCCACACCACAAGGCAACGGCACAAGTGCCATAATTGAACTTAAATTTTGATTAGGTTATTGTTTACTAGACTTTACTGGTTCATGGTCTACTCACATCTTAAGATCACTAGCGTTGAACTCAGTTGACGTATTCATTATTTTAATTAATATTCAATAGCTAAAATAGATTACAGCGGAGCTTAATATGAAAAATCATTCAGACCTTGGTTTAGAAGATAGTCAGTTAATTCAAAATTTTTCATATATCAATGGCCATTGGCATAGCAGTGAATCTCAGATCAGCGTGACCAATCCAGCTAATGGTAATGAAGTGGCGAAAGTAAGTAATGCCGGCGTTATTGAAACAGAATTAGCGGTTAATGCCGCTAAAGGCGCATTAAAAATGTGGTCGGCAAAATCGGCCAATGAACGAGCAGGTTTAATGCGTAATTGGTTTAACCTGATGATGCAAAATCAAGACGATCTTGGCCGAATATTAACCTTAGAACAAGGTAAGGCACTTAGTGAAGCCAAAGGTGAAGTAGCTTACGGTGCAGCATTTATTGAATGGTTTGCTGAAGAAGGCAAGCGTGTTTACGGAGATACGATCCCAGGACCATCGGGGGATAAGCGCATTATTGTGATTAAACAACCAGTAGGTGTTGTTGCTGCAATCACACCATGGAATTTCCCCAATGCCATGATCGCCAGAAAAGCTGCTGCGGCACTAGCAGCGGGTTGCACTTTTGTTGTTCGTCCTGCAACACAAACACCATTGTCAGCTTTAGCTATGGCTGAGCTTGCGCAGCGAGCAGGCATTCCTGCGGGGGTATTCAATGTCGTTGTCGGCGACGATGCTAGTGGTATGGGTAAAGTATTAACTCAGCACCCTGATGTTGCCAAATTTACTTTCACAGGGTCAACGCCAGTAGGAAAAACCTTGTTGAGCCAATGTGCGACAACAGTGAAAAAAGTATCAATGGAGTTGGGTGGTAATGCGCCCTTTATTGTTTTTGCCGATGCTGACATTGATGCGGCTGTAGAAGGGGCCTTGCTTTCAAAATATCGTAATGCTGGCCAAACTTGTGTTTGTACTAACCGTATTTTTGTCCAAAATGAAGTGCTTGAACAATTTACTGAAAAATTCACTGCTGGCGTGGAAAAATTAGCCATAGGTAATGGTCTAGATGACGGTGTTATCATTGGTCCTATGATTTCTAGCAAGGCGGTTAATGACGTTGATAAATTAGTGCAGGCCTCTATTGCTCAAGGCGCAAAAGTTATTTTGGGTGCAAAGAAAGACCCTGCAGGTGAAAACTTCTACCAAGCAACAGTTTTGAGTCAGGTGAGCAACGATATGCCGGTTGCTAAAAATGAAATATTTGGTCCAGTTTCTCCCATTATCGCCTTCGATAATGAAGAAGAAGTGATCGCTATGGCCAATGATACTGAATTTGGTCTAGCCGCTTATTTTTATGCCCGAGATATTGGCAGAATTTGGCGTGTTGCTGAAAGGCTTGAATACGGAATGATTGGCATCAACGAAGGCATTATTTCTAATGCTGCTGCGCCATTTGGTGGTGTTAAGCAATCAGGCAGTGGCCGTGAAGGCTCAAAATACGGTTTAGATGATTATTTAGAAATCAAATATTTATGTCTGGGTGGTTTAGATAAATAATACCAATTTGATTAATTAAGTGATCACCTTTTTCATGAGGAAAAATGGATAAATACAAGGCATAAAATTTAGTCAGTAGTTATTCACCTTATAAATTTTATAACGCTGTAGTTATTCATTTTAACCATTAAAAATGAGCAGGTAATTAATCAACTTGGTATAACGCCATTCTGCCGGTATGATCACTAGCTTTATTGACGATGACACAGCTAATGTTCGCGATTTACAGCTGTTTAAAGCACAGCTAAAATAGTTAAATCTGGCATTATTTTTAGTAATGCCAGATTTTATGTAATTTATGGACAGAATAAAAAACAGTCAGTAAAGCGGTCAACAAAGTTATCAGTAGGCTAAGGCAACAACTTGGTATTACTAACACTTTTTACCCAAAGTCACTTAACTAGTGGTTCTTTTTGTTATCTAGCTGCAAAATAAGTGTTTTTAATTCTGTTATTTCTTGCTTTAAATCACTTAAAGTTGGCTGATTTTTGTTTTTTTCTTTCGAGCGTTCTTCTTCCATCACATTAACGACAATACCAATAACCATGTTGAGAAAGGCGAATGCGGTAAAAAAGATAAAAGTCATGTAGTAAATCCAGCTATAAGGATAAATTTCCATGGTCTCATATTGAATGTCGGTCCAATCTTCAAAGGTCATTATTCTAAAAAGTGTCAGCATTGATATGGCTATGTCGCCCCATAATTTTGGGTTAATGTCACTAAACAAAAAACTACCAACAGCTGCATAGATATAAAAAATAATAAACATCAACAACACGACATAGCCTAATTGAGGTAAGGCCTTCACCAGTGAGTTAATCAGTATTCTAAGTTCAGGCACAACAGACACCATTCTCAAAACACGAAAAACCCTAACTAATCTAGCAAGCAACGCCATTTCAGCATCATTTATCGGGATAAGGCTGATAACAACCACCAGCGTATCGAAGACATTCCAAGCGGATTTAAAAAAATTTCTTTTGTTTTCTTCTGTTAAAAACCTTAAGGAAATTTCAAATAAGAAAAAAAGCGTAATAAAGATATCGAGTAGAGAGGTGATGGAAATAGCTGTATTTGATAGAGTGAAAGTTTTAGCGCCAATTTCAAGTGCAGAAATTATAATGACACAAACAACACTTAATTCGAAAAATTTGTTGTTTTTTAGCTTGGTGAAAGCAACTTTAGTTTTCTGATACATTGAGGTAACTTTAATTATGGGTTATAGGTAGCTTTAGGGGCGGATTATAAGCTTTTTGTCACACGCTTGGCTAAGTTTTAGTAAGGTTTTAGTAAGGTTTTAGTAAAGTTTTTAGTGAAGCGCTAGTCACTATTTATGGAAAAAATACCAACTACTTTTCCTAGGGAGATTGTCAAAGTAACAATGAACTAATATCAAAGTAGATAATTTAAAAATCAATTAGCCTTAGCGTTGTTAGTAGAATAGTAAAATGCTATAACTAACGACCGCATAAATTTTTATCAATTGAAATAATAGATTATAAATATATAAGCAAATATAATCATCTACTTGCTAGTAAACAATTGACGTATTTTAAGGTGTCATAGATGGCGGTTTCCAACCGAACGTTGGTATTATCTTTATTGATATTATCTATCAATTTTTTCATTAGTTTTTCGGCACAAAGTCAAGATCCAAGCCAATACGTAGATAAAAACTTTGGTCAGAAGCTATCTGCAATTGAAACCATGGCTGATCAAAATCAAGCCTTAGATTTAATCACCTTACTCAGTGCAGACAGAAGCTTATCAACCTTAGATAAACTCTCTGTTTTAGCCAGTAAAAGTAGAATATATCATCAACTAGGGCAACTTGAAGATGCTATTGAAACTGCCCAAAAAGAACAGCTACTTGCCACTGAGTTTGATTTAAAACGACTTGCCGCTAACGCCTATAAAAGAGTGGGCGTTTATGCTTACTATAATGGCAAGAATCGTTTAGCTTTGCATTCATATCAACAAGCACTTGATTACTACCTTACTCTTGATGAGCCTATTGCCCAAGCCAACTTATACAATAATATTGCTTTAGTTTATGGCAGAACAGACCAAAATGAACTTGAGTTAGCGATATATCAAAAAATTCAGCCTATTTATAAAGAGTTTGGTGATAAAAAAGATCAACTGGACGTATTAAATAATATTGCGAATTTACATTTACGCTTAAAACGCTACGACACATCAATTCCAATGTTTCATAACATAGTCGAAAAGCGTAAAGAAATTTCAGATAAAATTGGTCTAGCGATGGCGTATAGTGATTTAGGCTCCTCTTACAAAAATGCTGCGAACTATCAACAAGCTGAGTACTACATGAAGTTGGCACTTAGTTTACATCGTCAAAATAAAGATAACTATAATGCCGCGTCTACATTACATAACTTGGCTGAACTTAATAATCACCTTCAAAACATTGATCAAGCTATACCTTATGCTAAGGAAAGTATCCGCTTAAGTATTGAACAGGGGCATAACAATGCCTATGTGGGCGCAAAATATAGTTTAGCTATAGCTTACTTTTATCAAGGGAAATATGACCTAGCATTGCAGCATATTGAAGAGTCGACTGAAGTGATTAATAAAATGGAATATAAAGAGCAGCTTAAGTACAACCTGTCACTACAAGCACTGATATATGCCGCGCAACACCATCCCTTTAAGGCAGTTAAAAGCCTACGTGACTTTATGCAAACACAGCTTGAATTGGCCAATAATCAACTCAACTCAAGATTAGCTATTTTTGACTCAAAGCAATTAAAGCAGCAAGTTGAGCAACTAAAGCAACAAAAACGTTTACAAGAATTGGAAGTGGAGGGGTCTTCACAAGCGCGTATTATCATCATTATTGTTATTATTGCTATTTTTTCGATCGTTTTTTTAATTGCTCGTCGAGCAATAGAGTGGCGCTCAAAGCAAGCCCTTGAGTCAAAAGTAAAACAAAGAACTACCGAGCTTGAGTATTTAATGCAAGAGTTACAAAGTGCTAATAAAATTAAAAGTCAGTTTTTAGCAAACATGAGTCATGAAATTAGAACACCTTTAACCACAGTTATTGGCCAAGCTGAGGCGATAATGAGTGGTGATGTTGAAGATGAATTTATCTGCAAAGAAGTTAAAATAATTCATGGCAATAGTTTACATTTACTCGAGTTGACCAACAACATTCTCGATTTAAGTAAAATTGAAGCTAATAAGATAGAACTTGAAATACAAACACAAAACTTGCATAAAATTTTGCAAGAACTCGCGAATATGTTCAGCTTGCAAGCCAGCTCTAAAGGCTTAACTTTTGAAATTATTCATTGCTTGCCAGTGCCCTTTTTAATCGAAATGGATGGCTTACGCGTTAAACAAATTTTGATTAACTTATGTGCTAATGCAGTTAAGTTTACCCCAAAAGGACATGTAGAATTAAACATTAGTCAAAGCGAAAATAACTTAATGTTTAAAATTACTGATAGTGGTATCGGTATGAGTAGTTCGCAGTTGCAAAGCTTATTCGAAAGCTTCACCCAAGGGGATAGTAGCATTAGCCGACGCTTTGGTGGTACTGGCCTAGGGTTATGTTTATCAGACCAGTTAGCCAAAATCATGGGGGGTAAAATTGAAGTTGAAAGTGAGCTAAATCAGGGCAGTGTTTTTGCCTTTAGTTTGCCTTGTACAGCCAGTTTGAGTGAACAATGCAGTGAAAGTAAAATATCGTCTACCGAAAGTATTATTGAAGAAGAATTCCCGCAATTGCAGGGCACTATTTTACTGGCGGATGATCATAACGATAATCGACGACTTATTGCTCGATTATTGGCTTCACTGGGCTTAGAAGTTTTGACCGCCCGTAACGGTTTTGAAGCGATTGCTTTATTTGAACAACATCAACCCAGGTTAATGCTAATGGATATTCAAATGCCGGAAATGGACGGTATCGAGGCGTTTAATATTTTACGGCAAAAAGGCTGTAAAACGCCAATTATTGCTTTAACAGCAAACGCTATGTCACATGAAATAGCGCATTACTTATCCTTAGGCTTTAATGGCCATTTATCTAAACCGATTGAACGAAATGTTTTTATACCAACGATTACAAAATTTTATAATAGTCGTCTTTCACACGAAAAAGCGAGTGAAATCTTCAGTAATCTTGATATGTCAGATTTAGTGCAAAAATTTAAATCTAACTTAGTGTTAGAGCAACAAGACTTAGTATTACACATTAATAATAATGACCTTGAACAACTGAGTAAACTGTCACACCGCATTGCTGGAGCCGCACAAATGTTTGGCTTTGCTGAGTTATCTAAATGTGGCCTGCAATTAGAAACGGTCATTAAAAACAATCAAAACAATCAAAACGAACAAAGCTCTAGTGTTAGTCATCACACCCAAGAATTATTGAATGAGATAGACCAAGTGCTATGGTAAATCTCATATAAACAAGTTGGTTTATGTAAAAATAAAAGCCACTTTTTATGAATGAATTGTTAAGTAAATATTGAGTCGATCGCTGAGTCAGGCAATAAAAAAATCAATTACTCAGAGCGTTGTTAGTCGAATATTAAAATGCTATAACTAGCAGCCAAATAATATATTCATCAATTGAAATAATAGACTAAAGCTAAATGAGCAAAAAGAATAATTTATTTTTTAGTAAAAAATACCGGTATTTTAAGCTGTCATCGATAGTGATTTTTAAGAACATCTTGTTATTACCTTTATTTATTGTATTAACCAGTTTTATGGTACAAAGTCAGAATCAAAACCCATATATAGGTAAAAATTTTGGTCAACAGCTATCCATAATTGAAGCCATGGTCAACAAAAACCAAGCCTTAGAGCTAATAACCTCACACATTGCAGATAAAACCTTATCAACCTTAGATAAACTCTCTATTTTAGCCAGTCAAAGTAGAATACTTCATCAATTAGGCCAACTTGACCGTGCTATTGAGGTTGCCCAAAAAGAACAACAACTCGCTAAGGAATTTGATTTAAAACAACTTGAAGCTGACGCCTATAAAAGAGTGGGAGTTTATGCCTACTATAAGAGCAAAAATGATTTAGCTTTGCATTCATATCAACAAGCACTTAATTATTATCTCACCCTTGATGAACCCATTGCCCAAGCAAATTTATATAATAATATTGCCTTAGTTCATGCAAAAACAAGTGAGTTTGAAAGTGCGCTATTGAGCTATCAATTAGCGGAAAAAATATATCAAAAATTTGGTAGTGAAATCGATAAAATTGACGTGAAATTTAACATAGCTGATTTTTACTTAGAACTAAAACGCTATGATATTGCTATATCTATGTATCATGATGTAATAGAAAGACGGATAAAGATTTCAGATAAAAAAGGCATCGTTATGGCATATAGTGATATAGGTAACGCTTATAAATATGCCGGTGACTATAAAAAAGCGGAGTACTATATGAATCTCTCGCTTAACTCTTCTCGTAAAAATAAATATGATTTTTATACTGCCACGGTGTTATATAACTTAGCCGAACTTCATAACGACCTTCATAATATCAACCAAGCCATAACTTATGCCAAGGAAGCTATTCGCCTAAGTATTGAACAGGAACACGATAATGCTTATACAGGGGCATTATACAGCTTAGCTAAAGCCTGTTTTTATCAAGGAAAATATGACTTGGCATTACAATATACTGAGCGTTCAAGTGAAATGGCTGAAAAAAGGAAAAATAAGGATCAAATACAATATAACCTGTCACTACAATCACTTATATATGCAGCGCAGCATAAAAACTTTAAAGCAGTTAAAAGTCAACGTGATTTTTTGCAAGTGAAATTTGAATTAGATAATAACGAACTTAATTCAAAATTAGCCTTATTTAACTCTGATCAATTGAAACAAGAAGTAGAACAGTTAAAGCAGCAAAAACGTTTACAAGAACTCGAAGTAGAGCGCTCTTCACAAGCGCGTATTATTATTATTATTGTGGTTATTGCCATCTTACTGATTAGCTTTTTAATTGCGCGCCGAGCAATAGAGTGGCGCTCAAAACAAGCACTTGAGTCAAAAGTAAAACAAAGAACTACCGAGCTCGAATATCTAATGCAAGAGTTACAAGGTGCTAACAATATTAAAAGTCAGTTTTTAGCCAATATGAGTCATGAAATTAGGACACCATTAACCACAGTTATTGGTCAAGCTGAAGCGATAATGAATGGTGATGTTGAGGAGGGTTTTATCGGCAAAGAAGTTAAAATCATCCACGGTAATAGCTTACATTTACTCGAACTGACTAATAACATTCTTGACTTAAGTAAAATTGAAGCCAATAAAATAGAACTTGAAATACAATCTCAAGACCTGCACAACATTTTGCAAGAACTGGCGAATATGTTTAGCTTACAAGCGAGTTCAAAAGGCTTAACTTTTGAAATTATTCATTATTTACCAGAGCCTTTTTTAATCAAGATAGATAGTTTTCGAGTTAAACAAATTTTGATTAACTTATGCGCTAATGCGGTCAAATTCACCCCAAAAGGGCATGTGGAATTAAACATTAGTCAAAGCGAACACAGCTTAATTTTTAAAATTACTGACAGTGGTATCGGTATGAGCAGTTCGCAGCTGCAAAGCATATTTGAAAGCTTTACTCAGGGTGATAGTAGTATTAGCCGGCGTTTTGGTGGCACCGGCTTAGGGTTGTGTTTATCAGATCAGCTAGCCAAAATCATGGGGGGTAAAATTGAAGTTGAAAGTGAACTCAATCAAGGGAGTGTTTTTGCTTTTAGTTTACCTTGCACAGCCAGTTTGAGTGAGCAATGCAGTGAAAGTAAAATATTGTCTACGCAAGTTACTGTTGAAGAAGAGCCCATGCAATTACATGGCACTATTTTACTAGCGGAGGATCACAACGATAATCGACGACTTATTGCTCGGTTATTGGCTTCATTAGGTCTAGAGGTGTTAACCGCCCGTAACGGCTTAGAAGTGGTTGCTTTATTTGAACAACATCAACCTGGGTTAATTTTAATGGATATCCAAATGCCAGAAATGGATGGCATCGAGGCGTTTAATATTTTGCGGCAAAAAGGCTATAAAATGCCAATTATTGCCTTAACAGCAAACGCTATGTCACATGAAATAGTGCACTATTTATCCTTAGGCTTTAATGGTCATTTATCTAAACCTATTGAACGAAATGTTTTTATACCAACGATTGCAAAATTTTACGATGGCAGTCTTTTATATGAAAAGGCGAGTGAAATTTTTAGTAACCTTGATATGTCAGATTTAGTGCAAAAATTTAAATCAAATTTGGTATTAGAGCAGCAAGACTTAGTGTTACACATTAATAATAATGACTCTGATCAACTGGCCAGGTTGTCGCACCGCATTGCGGGTGCTGCGCAAATGTTTGGCTTTGCTGAGCTATCTAAGTGTGCTTTGCAACTAGAAATGGTCATTAAAAGTAATCAAAATAATCAAAGCTTAGTGGTTAATCATCACACCCAACAATTGTTGAATGAAATAGACCACGTGTTATGGTAAGCCGTATTTAAGCAAGCTTATTGATATTGAAAAGTTGCTTGGTGTATTTTATCAGCTAAGGCCTGTATAAACCTTAGCTGCCATCAGTAAATGCTAGATTGCCACTTTGAATATAGGCTTGAACATTCTTAAAGCATAATGCTTAATAGCGTGCTCTCATGTCTACTATTTTAATTTTTTGGTTGGTAACATTAATCCTACCTAGCAAAATTTTGCTATAGCCAAGTATAGCCAAGTAAAAGAAAAAGAGCCTTAGAACTTAAGCTTACCCATTAACATGTCTTTATACATAACCCAGTCACCCAGTAGGCTATAGCAAGGATATGTGAAGGTAGCTGGTTTATTCTTCTCAAAGAAAAAATGACCAAGCCAAGCAAAGCCATAACCCAGTAAAGGCAAAGTCCATAGTAATGGCCAAGCAGCATTAATTAAGATATAGGCCAGAGTGATTATAATTAAACTAGAGCCCATAAAATGCAGCCTTCTGGAGATAATATTTTGATGTTGGCTTAAATAAAAGGGATAAAACGATCTGAAGTTTTTATATTGTTTAATTTGTGCATTAGTCATAACAATTACCTAATTTATTTTGCTAGCCAGTACTTTTAGGCCGATTAAAACCATAGCGCCACCAAGTACCCGATCGATCCAATGACCTAAGTGTTGAAATTTTTCATTAACACTTGGCCGAGAAAGTAAAACCACAACAGTAGAAAACCACAGTAACTGTAATATCATCATCCAGACACCGTAAATAACTAAATGCAATATCGGTAAATTAGGCGATAAAACCACAGTAAACAACGCCACAAAGTATACTGGCGCTTTTGGGTTTAAGGCATTACATAAAAATCCTTTCGCAATCGCACTTAACTTGGCATGTTTTTTTAGCGTTTGCTGCTCGCTGAACTCGTCGACAGGGTCAATTTTACTCATTGGTTTAGCCCTTAAACCTTGTACACCTAAGTAGATCAAATAGCCACCACCGATAATTTTTATCGCCCACAACGCGGTTGCTGAGTTAGCAATAACAGCAGCTAAACCTAGTGCAGAATAAATAATATGTACTGACAAGCCCAATGCAATGCCAATACTGACCATAAAGCCTGTTTGTTTGCCGTTAGATAAGGTTTGCTGTGACACCAAAACAAAATCTGGTCCTGGCGATGCCGCCGCCAATAAATGGATGGAAGTTATTAATAGTAAGCCTTGCATTAAATCCATCAGCGTTCCCTAAACAGTAGCCTAAAATGTATTATCGTAAGATAGCCTGAAAAGCGACTAATACCAATTACATTAAGTTATTGCTCACTTGTACTGGTTAAAATAGCTCAAGGCTGTGTTGCTCTCAATCCCAATAGCCAGCTATTGCTCAATCGAGCGCCTTACCTTGAGTCATTTTTCCTGCGCACAACAAGATCACAAACTTAATGGAACCGGTATAATAACACCAATGTTGGTAACATTATAAAAACTCATCACTAAATTTACATGGCTAAAATATAGCTGCAAATTAGTTTATAAAGCATAAATCATTGCTAGTGCCCCCACTTGTGTTGAGTGCGCTAAAATGCCGGTAGGCAATTAATTTATAAACAAATTAAATAACTTTTGCTAAGATGTTGTTTAAATAAAGTGAGCAGGTACTAACTTTATACAAGTGAATTTGGTTTTATTTTTAGAAGGCATTTAGTTCTGCTTTTTTAGCTCGACATATTCAACAAATCAGTATTAAGGTGTTAAACTATTAACTGATTGAATATGAATATTAAGTTATGTATATTTAATAAGAACTTCAGTTAGGCATTTATAGTACTAGAACGTGAGGTCGTAAGCTAATAAGTTGTTTTATTTAGCAACTAAGCTGAAGTAGCACCAAGAGTGCATTAGACTAAGCCCAAAGCAGTCACGTAACAAATTGTTCAAGTGATTGATAACTACATCGGGCTGTAGTCATCCTAAATCAACAGCAATTTTTTCAACCGCTTAAAATAAGTAATACATGCTAAAACTGTGGAGTGAGATCGTGAATGTTCAAATCGAAAACTAATAAAGCAATGTTAGAGTATGTCGAGAGTATCATTAACACGGTGCGGGAACCTTTAGTTGCGCTAGATCAGAACTTAA
Organism: Colwellia sp. C1TZA3; assembly: GCF_007954265.1. GTDB lineage: Bacteria > Pseudomonadota > Gammaproteobacteria > Enterobacterales > Alteromonadaceae > Cognaticolwellia. Next base: position 32,121 of record NZ_VOLS01000043.1, read on the forward strand.
GGGTAGTCACTGTAAGCCGTTCCTTTTACAAACTTTTTAAGGTCAAGCCTGAAAATACCATCGGGCATCTTATTTATGAGTTGGATAATAAGCAATTCGATATTGAGCTACTGCGAAACCTACTTGAAACCATCTTGCCTCAGAAAAACAGCTTTGATGACTATGTGGTTGAACATGACTTTGCCACCATTGGTCGACGAATCATGCTGTTTAATGCTCGAAAAATTGCACAAACTGAAGGCAGCGAAATTATTTTATTGGCTATCGAGGACATCACCGGACGGGCAGATGAATTAGTTATTGCCAACAAAGAAAAATATAAGTTGTCAGACAAATTAGACACCGCCAACGAAGAGAAAAGTAGGCTGGTAGATGAACTAGACATCGCCAAAGAAGAAAAAGATAAACGAGCAAATGAGCTGGTTATCGTCAAAGAAGAGAAAGATAAGCGAGAAAATGAGCTAATTATCGCTAAAAAAGAAAAGAATAAACTGGTAGATAAACTAATTATCGCCAAAGAAGAGAAAGATAAGCGGGCAGACGAACTGGTCATCGCCAAAGAAGAAAAAGATAAACGAGCAAATGAGCTGGTTATCGTCAAAGAAGAGAAAGATAAGCGAGAAAATGAGCTAATTATCGCTAAAAAAGAGAAGAATAAACTGGTAGATAAACTAATTATCGCCAAAGAAGAGAAAGAGAAGCGGGCAGACGAACTGGTCATCGCCAAAGAAGAAAAAGATAAACGAGCAAATGAGCTGGTTATCGTCAAAGAAGAGAAAGATAAGCGAGAAAATGAGCTAATTATCGCTAAAAAAGAGAAGAATAAACTGGTAGATAAACTAATTATCGCCAAAGAAGAGAAAGATAAGCGGGCAGACGAACTGGTCATCGCCAAAGAAGATAAAAGTAAACGAGCAGACGAACTGGTCATCGCCAAAGAAGAGAAAAGTAAGCGAGCAGATGAACTGGTTATCGCCAAAGAAGAGAAAAATAAGCGAGCAGATGAACTGGTTATCGTCAAAGAAGAGAAAGATAAGTTAGCAGACGAATTAGACACGGTTAACGAAGAGAAAGATAAACAAGCAGATGAACTAGGCATTGCCAACGAAGAAAAAGACAAGCGAGAAGATGAGCTAGTCATCGCCTTTGAAGAGAAAAGTAAACTGGTAGATGAATTAGTCATCGTCAAAGAAGAGAAAGATAAGCGAGTAGATGAATTAGTCACAGCCAAAGAAGAGAAAGATCAGCTGGCTGATGAATTAGACATTGCCAACGAAGAAAAAGATAAACGAGCAGATGAATTAGTCATCGCCGAAGAAGAAAAGGGTAGGCGAGCCGATGAACTAGGTATCGCCAACGAAGAGAAAGTTAAGCGCGCAGATGAACTAATCATAGCGAACAAAGAATTGGCTTTTCAAAACAAAGAAAAAGACAAGCGGGCAGATGAACTGGTTATTGCCAACAAAGAAAAAGATAAACGTGCTGAGGAGTTAATTCTTGCGAACAATGAACTTGCCTTTCAAAATAAAGAAAAAGATAAGCGCGCAGACGAATTAGGCGTTGCTAACAAAGAAAAAGATAAGCGAGCAGGTGAGTTAGTCATTGTGAACCAAGAACTTGCTTCTCAAAACAAAGAGAAGGATAAGCGGGCAGATGAACTCGGGATTGCCAATAAAGAGAAAGATAAGCGAGCCGATGAACTCGTTATTGCCAACAAAGAGAAAGACAAGCGCGCCGATGAATTAGTTATTGCCAATAAAGAGAAAGACAAGCGCGCTGACGAGTTAATTATTGCGAACAAAGAACTAGCCTTTCAAAACAAAGAGAAAGATAAGCGAGCCGATGAATTAAGTATCGCCAATGAAGAGAAAGAAGGTCTGTTAAGAAAGCTTAAGCGCGCTGCGAGTGTTTTTAGTCACGCGAATGAGGGCATCATGATAACTGATGCCACCGCAACTATTACTGAAGTTAACGAAACTTTCAGCCGTATTACGGGTTACACTTCTGAGGAAATGTTGGGGAAAAACCCAAGCATACTGCAATCTGGTCGTCAGTCGTCAGAATTTTATGCCGAAATGTGGGCTACGCTACTAACACAAGGCAACTGGCGTGGTGAGTTATGGAATCGCCGTAAAAATGGTGAAATTTTCCCGGTCATGCTGACCATCAGCGCGGTAAAAAATAGCGCTGGTTTGGTGCAGCACTACGTTTCATTATGCACTGACATTACAACCATGAAGGCGTATCAAGGGCAACTTGAAGATATTGCTCACTACGATGTACTGACCAAGCTGCCTAACCGTGTATTATTGGCAGACCGTTTAAGCCAAGGTATGGCAAAGTGTCAACATCGTCATCAGTCATTAGCGGTGGCGTTTATGGACTTAGATGGTTTTAAAGAAGTCAATGATAACCATGGCCATAATGTTGGGGATGAACTACTGATTGCTGTGTCAAAACGGATGAAAAATGCCTTACGTGAAGGTGATACTTTAGCACGTATTGGCGGTGATGAATTTATTGCTGTTATGGGTGGTTTAGAAAATTTTGAGGATAGTCAGCCTATATTAGACCGTCTATTAAAGGCTGCTGCTGCCCCTGTTCGCATTGGTAATGAGGTTATACAAGTTTCAGCAAGTATTGGTGTGACTCTTTATCCACAAGATAGCTCAGATGCAGACCAACTTATGCGTCATGCTGACCAAGCTATGTATGTTGCTAAGCAAGAAGGCAAGAACAGTGTTCGCTTATTTGATACCGCTCAAGAAAGCGCGAGTAAAACGCAACTAGAAAGTATTGATGATATTCGCCTAGCTTTGGAGCGACATGAATTTGTGCTGTATTATCAGCCGAAGGTGAATATGCACACTGGTGCAGTGATAGGCGTAGAAGCTTTAATTCGCTGGCAGCACCCGATTCGTGGTTTAGTACCACCTTTAGAATTTCTGCCAGTAATTGAAAATCAAGCTATTAGTTTGGAACTAGGTGAATGGGTTATCACTAGTGCCTTGAGCCAAATAAGTCAGTGGCAGAATATGGCAATTAACCTACCTATCAGTGTCAATATCAGTGGTTATCAGTTACAACAAGCTAACTTCGCAGAGCGCTTAGCGGCATTATTGGCCGCTCATTCTGAGGTGAGTCCATACTGTTTAGAATTGGAAATACTGGAAACCAGTGTGTTATATGATATCAGCAAAGTATCTGCAACGATGAATGCATGCCATGAACTTGGTGTAAGCTTTGCCTTAGATGACTTTGGTACAGGGTATTCATCACTTACTCACCTAAGACGTTTGCCAGCACAATTGATTAAAATCGACCAGAGCTTTGTGCGCGACATGTTAGACGATGTCGACGATTGCGCGATTGTTGAAGGCGTAATAGGACTCGCTAAAGCATTCAGGCGTGACGTAATAGCCGAAGGTGTAGAAACTATCGCTCATGGAGCTGCACTGTTGCAACTGGGGTGTGAGTTGGCGCAGGGCTATGGCATTGCTCGACCCATGCCTGGGAGTGATATTCCACAATGGCTATCTCAATGGAGAGCTGATAATTCATGGCTTATTGAGCCAAACTGACTCTGACCACTAAGCCGTTATACTCGTCTATTATACCCGCTCCACTTCAAGGTGCAGGTTTGTGCAAGTCGAGAAAGGGTTAGGTACCAGGCATGAATTGAAGAGAATAGTTATTCTTGGCAACTGCTCCTGCGTTGCTCTAATAACCCACATCCCTGTGGGAATATTGTCGAAATCCATAACGCCACAGATGACCCTTTATCGGCTTGCCCGTAGGGAGCTAAGCTAGAAAACCAGTCCAGCGTTGCATACATGGATATATGTACTTAGGTTTTGTCTGGAACAAAAAACCTGTGCACTACTTGGTAAGGTTCCTACATGGCCGTTCTTAGCCATCCATGGCTCCACGGCATTAGTACTTCCATGCACGTCGATGTAGGACATTAGGGTAACGCAGGAGCAGTTACCGAGAATAACCATTATCTTCGTATTGCGCCTTGAGCTGATTTCCTAGCTTAACGCTGAAACTGCATCTTGAAGTGGAACGGGTATAGAGGGCATCATGGCATCGTAATTTGCATCGTAATTTGCACCGTTAGCCACCAGTGCTTCGGACTTACCCGCGATAATGGTTTCTATAGTCTAAGTTATTATTTATATTGAGAAGTATTATGATGAAAGATGCAAAAAATGAAGTTGCGGATGAAGTTAAAGCAAAACTATTGTATTGGCGTAATATAAAAAGTAAGAGAAATAAAGCCTCTTGGATTCAAATAGTAAGTGCATAACTTGAATAGGTAGAAAAAGTGGTCAGCTGAATATATGCTTATCGCTTTTTCTCCAGCAAGAGATGCAACAATGAAAACATATGAACAGCTGACCTATGAACAACGATGCCAGATTTTTGCTTTAAATAAAACAGGCATAAGCCAAAATAAAATGGCAAAGCAACTCAGTATTAGTCAGT
>NZ_VOLS01000044.1 GCF_007954265.1 Colwellia sp. C1TZA3
GAAAAATAACTCAAGGTAAGGCGCTCGATTGAGCAATAGCTGGCTATTGGGAGTGAGAGCAACACAGCCTTGAGCTATTTTAACTAGTACAAGTGAGCAATAACTTAATGGGATTGGTATAATACCAAGTTGATTAATTACCTGCTCATTTTTAAGGGTTAAAATGAATAACTACAGCGTTATAAAATTTATAAGTAGAATAACTACTGACTAAACTTTATGCCTTGTATTTATCCATTTTTCCTCATGAAAAAGGTGATCACTTAATTAATCAAATTGGTATAACTACAAAATTTGGTGCAAAACAAAGCTTTTTTTAGTGATATCGAGTGGCACAGGCTAGGATGAGAAGTCACAATATTGCTTATCGCAAATGCGTAACTATTACTCTACACCTGCTTCGGTTGATTTTTATCATTGCTATGGTGAAAAAATGATACAGTCTCATTTTCATTAAACGCGCAGAGTGTTGCTATTGAAAGATTGACTTCAAGTGGCAACAATACCAAATATATTAGCCTAACGTGGTTCAGACAATTAAATTTTTTAGCTATATTTGATTGTTAACATGCCAAGGACTAATACAATTTATAACTGTGAAAAACTTATTAGGTAACGATATGAATATAGCAGCAGCATACCCTATTGGTGAACTTGGCAAAAAGTGGACCGACGGCGATAAGGAAATATGGTTTCAACAGCAGCAAAAAAAGCGCAGCTATTTTGAAGAGGTTGTTACTAAATTAGATGCTTTAAGCGAGTGTTACACTATCGAGCAGTACGGAAACTTGCTTTATGATGAAGAAATTTATCCGTTATATGCTTTGAAATCATCAAATTGGATAGCAGATAGACCCGCTATTTTAATCACCGGTGGTGTGCATGGTTATGAAACCAGTGGCGTTCAAGGGGCAATTCGTTTTCTACAAACCGCCGCAGAGCCATTTCAAGACGCGTTTAACTTTGTGGTTTTGCCCTGTATTAGTCCGTGGGGATATGAAACTATTAATCGTTGGAACCCGTTAACGGTTGACCCTAATCGCTCATTTTATGAGAATAGCCCGGCACAAGAGTCATCAGCAGTGATGCAGTATATGAAAACTCTGGGTATTGAGTTTATGGCCCATATTGATCTGCATGAAACCACAGATACTGATAATAGTGAATTTAGGCCAGCACTTTCTGCAAGAGATGCTATTGAACAGAAAAACTGGAATATACCCGACGGTTTTTATTTAGTTGGTGATAGCAGCAAACCCCAAGAAAGTTTTCAAAAGGCTATTATTACGTCAGTAAAAAAAGTCACTCATATTGCCCCTGCAGATAATGAAGATAAATTAATTGGTGCACCACTGTCTCAGGCTGGAGTGATTAATTATGCTGCGCGCGATTTAGGTCTATGTATGGGCTTGACTGACGCACCATATGTCACCACCACTGAAGCTTATCCCGATAGTCCACTGGTTGATGATGAAAATTGCATTATTGCTCAGGTGGCTGTTATTAGCGGAGCATTAAATTATTTAATGGCGTTATAAAGCTGTTCATTCTCGTTAAGTGACTAATTTATGAGTTTAATCGCTATTATTGATACTTCCACAGATCTATAACTAGCAATTAAGCGATACTTTCTTGCATAATAAACTATAAATGCTATTTTTCTTGCATAATAAGCTATACATGCTATTTTTCTTGCATAAATTTAATGAGGATGGTTTTTCATGCCAAAAGCTAGTGATATAAAAAAGAATGCCGCGATAGAACATAACGGTAAAGTAATGATTGTTAGAGATATTGAGCGCTCAGTACCCCAAGGTCGTGCCGGTGGCAGTTTGTATAGAATGCGCATGTACGATGTAGTGACCGGTGGTAAATTTGATGTAACCTTTAAAGCTGACGACATGCTTAATTTTGCTGATTTAACGCGTCGACCAGCAATTTTTTCCTATATTGATGGCGAAGAATACGTCTTTATGGATAACGAAGACTACACACAATATAACTTAAGCCAAACGTCAATCGCAGACGAAGCTCTGTTCATTAATGAAGATACTCAAGGTTTATTAGTGATCATTGTAGATGGTGTACCGGTTGCTATTGATTTACCAGCAAGTGTTGAATTGGTGATTACAGAAACTGATCCATCAATTAAAGGGGGCTCTGCTACGGCGCGTACTAAGCCGGCAATTTTATCAACGGGCTTAACGGTACAAGTGCCAGAGCATGTGTCAACTGGTGATAAAATTAAAGTTAATACTGAAGATCGTAAGTTTATGGGCCGCGCTGATAAATAATCAGATCAGCTGCCATAGTGAATAACTTTTAGTTTAATAAGCTTCAGTTGAAATTGGCTAGATAATAGCGTTATTCTTGTACGTCGATGTGACCACGATATAGCTTTCATTTTGAATATAAAAAACTAGTTAATTTATTAACTGGTTTTTTTATTTGTGCGTTATATTGCGAAAATAGAGATAATACTTTTGGCTAATTATCTCAGTTATTGCTTGATAACAAGCGCTGTACCTCTACCACCAGATTCTGCTGCCGCATCTAATTTTTGCTCGTTGGCAATAATAAGTTGTACCGCGCCAAATCGACGTTCGCTCAAGGTATAACCCATCTTTTTAAGTGCTAATTTTTCTTGCTCAGCAATACCAGGGTAAAGTTGAATAACATCTTTTGGCAATAATTGATGGTGAAATCTTGGGGTATTTGCCGCTTGTTCAGCGTTCATGTCAAATTCAATTACATTAAGAATAGACTGATAAACTGAGCTAATGATAGTGGTACCACCGGGAGAGCCGGTAACTAATTTAACTTTGTTGTCTTTTAACAAGATAGTGGGAGTCATAGACGACAGCATACGCTTATTAGCTTGAATTTCATTTGCTTCGCCACCGACTGCGCCATAAATATTTGCCACACCGGCTTTAACGCTAAAGTCATCCATTTCATCATTTAAAATAAAACCAGCGCCTTCAACAATAACACCACTACCAAAGGTATAATTAATGGTTGTGGTATTTGATACTGCATTACCCCATTTATCTATAATGGAAAAATGTGTGGTGTCTGGGCTCTCTTTTAAGCCAGGTTTAATGGTGTTAGTAACAGAGATAGCATCAGCTGAAATACCGGCGATACGTGTTTTTAAGTAACTATCAGCCAGTAATCTTTCTTGAGGGACATCAAAAAAATCAGGATCGCCTAAGTATTCTGCGCGGTCAGCAAAAACGCGTTTGCCGATTTCTGCTAAGCGATGCATATAAGGAGCGGAATTATGTGCGAGTGGCGCATTATTAGTTGATAGTAAATCATACATATTTAGCCACTGTAAAATAGCAATACCGCCAGAACTTGGTGGTGGAGCCGTTAGCACTCGGTGACCACGCCAATTTTTTTCTAGTGGTTTACGCCATGTAGCTTGATAATTATCTAAATCGTCGTAACCAATGATACCACCATTTTTTTTCATAAAATCAGTAATTATTTTTGCGGTTTCACCTTGATAAAAACCATTACGGCCATTATCTGCAATGCGCTCTAGTGTTTTTGCTAAATTAGCTTGTTTAAACAAAGTACCGGTTTTAGCGCTGGCAAAGTATTCAGCAAAGTTAACCTTTATACCCTCTTTTTTAAAGCTGTTAATACGCCATGCAATGTTCTTTGCCAGATTTTTATGAACAATAAAACCTTGTTTAGCTAAGGCTACCGCTGGCATGACTAATGACTTCCAAGGTAGTGAGCCATATTTTTTATGGGCTTGCCACATGCCATCTACCGTGCCAGGTACACCAGAAGATAAAACACCATATAAAGACTGATAAGGAATAACATCGCCATGCTTATCTAAATACATATCACGATGGGCTTTTAATGGTGCCACTTCACGATAATCTAAAAAGTCTGCTTTATTGTCCTTATAAATCACCATAAAACCGCCACCACCGACATTACCCGCTTCGGGTAATGTTACCGCCAAAACAAATTGTGCAGCAATAGCCGCGTCGATGGCGTTACCTCCTTGTGAAAGTATTTTTGCCGAAACCTCGGCACTAAAACTATCAGGCATTGCCACTGCAGCTTGTTGTGTTGCTTGCAGCTCAACAGCTGAGGAAGATAACGAATAAATTAATAAGGCGATTGAGAGAGTTAGTGGTTTTATCATGTAAATTAACACTGTTGCATTTATATTTACTGATAGATTAACGTGTTGAAAATAAATGTACAGTGGCAAGTATCACTTAATCGATTATCAGCTAAACGCTCAGGCTGAGTTAAGGTTAATTTAAGGTTATTTTCAGGTTAAGTTCAGGTTAAGTTTAGGGAGAAAAATAACCGCCTTTGTTGTTATTAACAAAAACCAAAGTGTTGTTAATGAACGAGGTAAACCGGTATTTGAGCATTAATTATCTGCTGTTCTAAAGCAGAAATTGAGTTGAACTAAGCGACATAAGCAAGGCAAGCTAAGAAAAACCTTAGCGTTAGATAAATAGTGGCTAAAGCTTAAATATTATAGTTTAAAAAAACAGAAAAAAATAAACCGCATTGTCACCGCAGTAGCCAACAAGTATCAGCGTTGCTGTGGCTAAGTAAAATAGCCATCCTGAGGTGCTAAAGTAATTCAGCAACAATACGCTTTAATAAAAAGGTTTCTCGTTCGATAGACAAGCCCTTTTTTTCGCTGTTTTTTATTACCATTTCATTGTGTAAAATAGCGGCATAGATGTTCATCCAAAGCGGCTGCATACCATTTTGCAATTCATGGGGCTCAAATTCTGGCGCTAACAACTCTTGATCTATTTCGCAGGTATAACAATAAGACAGCATATGAACCACATCATAATCATCTTTATGCCAATTACGATACTCTTCATAATATCCAAATGCTTGAATGTTATTGACATTTTGTGCCCCTGTTTCTTCACGTAATTCACGAATAAGGCCAGAAATATTATCTTCCCCTTCATCAATGCCGCCTCCGGGCAAGGTATAATCATGATAACGCTTAGTATATAGCAGTAAAATATTCTCACCGTTCAAGATAATGGCGCGAGTCGCTTTACGGGTAAAACGGTGTGCAATATTTGGATGTAAATCTGTTACTTGGGTTGATTTTAATAAGCGCATAGAAAATACTTTTGTTAAATGTTTATCATTTATGGGGATAGATAGCGCTTTAATCAACAGTGAGTTAAATACAGCTTATAAAATTTTTATGTAAGCTTGGTTGAAAGTATTAATGAAAGCTTTCTAAATCAGCTTCTTTAATACTTCAGGGTGTTTTTTAGGTTTATTTAGGTTTATTTAGGTTTCGTTTTGATGTTATTTTGTTTCGTTTTGTCTAAGTTAAGTAGATTAATCTTTCGATATGAAATTTAATTTACGATTTACACGGAAAAATGAAAATTACTGTGTAATAATACAAGTATAGTAACGTTAATTAGGAGAGCCTCATGGTTCATGAAGAAGCAGTCAATGTAATAGAGCTTAGCGTCAACGCTATGGTAATGCCAAAAACTATTGAGCAGCAGTTAACTGACGCCAATGATGAAATTGCAGATCTAAAAATGCAAATTGTTTGGTTAGAGCGCTCTTACGAATAAAACAATCATTATTTTATCAAGGCCAGTGTGATATTTTCACACTGGCCTTTTTTATATCCCGCAGATTCAACCTCAATGACATTAAGCTGTTTTGTGGCGTTAAGTTATAAAAAAAGCCATGGTTTAAAAGTTAAAAAATAGCGCTCAGCGCTAAGTAACTTATTGGTAATTAAGCTTATCGCGAGCCACTTATACCAATTTTATTAATTAAGTGGTCTACTTTTTCATGAGGAAAAAGGGATAAATACAAGGCATAAAATTTAGTCAGTAGTTATTCACCTTATAAATTTTATAACGCTGTAGTTATTCATTTTAACCATTAAAAATGAGCAGGTAATTAATCAACTTGGTATAAATGCCATAAATGCCATAAATGTCACTTTACTGATAATATAACACTGACTTACTGATCCAAATGTATAGGTACGAAAGTATAATAACTCATAGTCTCTCCTCAGTATTTTATAGTAAGTAATAGTGGGCAAATCCTGACAAATGGCTTAGCATTTATTTGTCATAAGTAACGGCGTTAAAAGGAATGAGTTTGTCTTTAAAAATTACTAAATTAAGTCATGAAGTTACAGATGGTGATAACCATCGTTATTTGTTTACTGATTTATCATTGTCTGTTGCTCCAGGTGAATGTGTGGCATTAATGGGTGATAGTGGCAGTGGTAAAACTACTTTACTAAATTTAATTGCTGGATTAGAGCCTATTCAGCAAGGAGAAATCAGCATTGCTAATTTATCCTTATCCAACGCCTCAGATAAACAGCTAAGTCGTTTAAGAAAACAGTATATAGGTATTATTTTTCAGCAGTTTAATTTATTAAGCAGTTTGTCAGTACAAGACAATATTGAATTTAGCGCTAAGTTATCAGGTCGTTTTGATGAAAATCATGGGCTAACTTTAGCTAAAGAACTTGGCATATCGTCACTTTTTACTAAATTTCCTGCGACACTTTCCGGTGGTGAAATGCAACGCGTTGCGATTGCGCGGGCATTAAATGCAAAACCCCAGCTATTGCTAGCCGATGAACCAACAGGTAATCTTGACAAAACCAACAGTGAACACGTCGTCGAGCAACTGGTCAATTTAGCGAAATCTAAAAATACAGCCTTACTGATGGTAACCCATAGCCTTGATGTAGCGCGCAGTATGGATAAAATTTATCGTCTTGTTGACGGCACATTAACCTTGTTTGAAGGGTAATGTGATGGTCAGTTTTAATGTAAAAAAAGCACACTCTGAATTTCTTTTAGTGCTAAAAGCCCACATTGGCGAATATATTAATAAGCCTTTACTCAACCTTGGCTTTATTTTTAGTTTAGCGATAGCAACCAGCACCTTATTGAGTATTTTGGTGCTAAATGACGCAAGCGAGCAGCAGTATCAATCTGCCAATAGTCGTTTAAAATCGCCAGTAGCTTTTCATATTGTGCCGGAGTCAGGGCAAACCATTTCAAAAAGTGATTATGCTCAGTTAAGAGCACAAGGCTTTTATCAGCTCAATGCCACACATGTCTTCAGTAAAATTTTAGCTAATGGTGAAAAAATAGCCTTTCGAGCGATAGATCTTTTACCGTTAGTGCTCACCATGCCAGCAAGCTATACCAGTAAAGCTGTCAATATCGAACGGGCCTATGCAGACTCGCTTGGTTTGACAGTTGAAAATAGTTTGCCAATGTCGTTAACTGTCGCCAACGATGAGGCGATAGCAGTGAATATTAATAATGTTGCAGATTGGGGCAATGTTGCTTTGCTTGATATTGCACTGGCATGGCAGCTATTTCCAGACATTAAAGGCTTTAGTCATTTAATGGTAAGTGAAATGTCAGTCAGTGAAATTTCACGACTTAAAGCGGCATTACCTAGTTATCTAGCTATTCAAGAAACTTGGTCTATTACCGAGCGTGAAGGTTTTGCCGACGCCTTACATCTTAATTTATCGGCATTAGCTATTTTGGGTTTTATTGTTAGCCTTTTTATTGCCTTTCAGGCAGCAAACCAGGCTTGGACCAAAAGGCGAGAGCTTGCCACACAATTGCGTTTGCTTGGTATTGAATTAAACACCATTATGACGGTTATGCTTTGTGAGGCCTTATCGTTAACCTTATTGGCTAGTTTGCTCGGTATGGCTATCGCCTTTGTTTTAGTGTCTTTTATATTACCACTATTGGGTTTAACGCTAGAGCAACTTTATCAATTGCAAGTCAGTGGTCAATTTCAATGGCAGTGGCAATACAGTTTATGGGCTTTTGCGATATCGTCAATTGCTGTTATGGCAGCGTTGCTCAAACAATTTAGACTTATCGGCTCAGCAAAAATTGCCTTTTCTGCACGGCTATCCCAGCAATATTTTAGTTTTAAAGCCACAGCCATCTTCGCTTCTATTCTCTTGGTTTTATTTGTTTTTTGGCCTGGTGATAACTGGCATCATTTGATGTTTAAATATGGTTTGCTGTTACTCGCCAGTGTTGCGATATTGCCTAATTTATTGAAATATTTTCTGCAAACATTGGCACTAATAAGCCGGTCTTTTCGTTTGAAATTTATTTTTCAAGACGCTAGTCAACAAGTGGGGAGGCGCTATCTGCCCATTGCCGCGTTTTATTTAGCCTTAACGGCCAGTATTGCCGCCGCTTTAATGGTGAATAGTTTTCAAAGTGCCTTTGTGTCTTATTTAAACCAGTTACTTAATGCCGACTTGTTTGTTCGTTATAACGCAGAGCAAAAGCCGCCATTAAGCCAATGGTTGCAACAACAGGACGGTGTTGAAGAATATGTTTTATTTGCAAGTACGGTGGCAAAATATCAGCAAGATACCGTCGAGGTTTATCGCCTGGGCTCGAAAAAACAGCAACAAAGCTTATCATTGAAATCAGGTGAACTGGTAGCTCTTAATAGCGCAGAAAGAAGTTGTTATATCAATGAACAACTAGCCTACAAACGTTTAATTGCAGTGCAACAAGTTATTGAAATTACGCAAGGTCAAAAAAGTTTATCTTGTCATGTTCAAGCTATTTATTATGATTATGGTAATCAAGGTTTTGCCATAAAAATACCATCACAATTCGATATTGACGAATTATCAGCGTGGCAAGAGACTGGCTTTGGGCTATTTTTAACGGTAGATGCTGATGCCATTAAACAAGCGCTTATTGATGATGTTGGCATAAATAACAGTCAAATGTATCAACCTGAGCAAATCAAAAAATTAGCGTTAGCCGTGTTTGAGCAAAGTTTTGTTTTAACACAAGCTATTGCCTTTGTATTACTTTCTATTGCTTGTTTAGGTTTGTTTTTATCAGCGAATAGTTTGGAGTTAGCCCGTAAACCCGATTTACATATTTTAAGCAGTTTAGGTTACAGCCAATTTGAGCTTTTTAGCTATATGCTATGGCAATGGTTGCTGTTAGCTTTTGGTGCTATCTTATTAAGTTGGCCTATTGCTACCGTCTTGGCAAATGCGCTGGTGAGTTTGATCTTGCCAGCCTCTTTTGGTTGGTCAATGCCCTTGGTTTTTGAAATAGGGCCGTTCGTGGTTAGTAGTGTACTCGGTATGTTGATGCTGATCCCTGCCTTAGCCTTACCATTATATAAACTTAACGTTAGAGCAAGTCTGTCATGACAAACCGTCCGGTATTGGGTAAAATTTTCCTGCTAACCATACTTAGCGTTTTTTTTCTTGGGGCCTGTAGTGATGAAAAGTCCCCAAAGCGCTCAGCTTTGAAAGGGCTTAGTGATACGCTTGGCGATTTTGAGCAACCGACTAAAGACCATGTTATTCAATTTGAGCAAGCACAAGGCCCACATAAAAAATTTCAGCAAGAATGGTGGTATTTAACGGCTAATTTAACCACTGAAGGTGGTGAGAAATTGGCCACACAGTGGACTTTATTTCGTCGAGCAGTAGAAGACAAACACTGGTACTTTGCTCATGCTGCATTAGCGGATGCGAACCAACATCAATCTGCTTTTCGCAGTGGGCGTGAAGAGCTAGGTAACGTGGAGATTACAACACAGCCTTTTAAGGCGGTAATTGACAGTTGGCAATGGCAATCAACACAAGGGTTATTACCGGCTAAGTTACGCTACGGTAATGTTACCAGTGCTAACGTTGAACAGCAGTCAACTAGTTTATCAAAGCAACAGCCATTGGCGAAAAAATTAACGCTTAAGCGACCAATTAATGATAAGCCAAGTGCTGTAGAGCCAATTGCTGTGCCGTTAGCTGAGCAAGCACAACGCTGGCAGGTAAATTTAAATTTAAGCCTTGATAAAGCGCTGATAGGAAAAACACCGTATTTTCTACAAGGTGAAAACGGCTTTAGTCAAAAACACCATAGCTTAGCGATAGCCAGTTATTATTATTCACAACCTTTTATTAACGTTAGCGGTGAAGTGTTTTGGCAAAATAAATGGCAAAAAGTAACTGGTAATGCCTGGTTTGATCGCGAATGGGGCTCACAAATGTTGGCAGAAGATCAACAAGGTTGGGACTGGTTCTCACTGCGCTTAAATGAAAATACTGCGCTAATGGTTTACCGAATTCGTTCAAGCATTAAAGATTACTTTTATGGCAGTATTATGCGGCGCGATGGCACAATTAAAACATTGTCATCAAGCGACATAAGTTTGACTCAGCTTAAGACGAATACAAAGCCACAATCATCTGATGACAGTTCGCATTACCCTGAGCAATTTTCGATTACCATTGTGCAGGACAATATCGACATCGAGGTTAGCGTGATTAACAATAAGCAAATTATGCGTTTTGGTATTGAGTATTTTGAAGGTATGGTGACATTTTCTGGTAGTCATCAAGGTAGTGGTTTTTTAGAGATGACGGGTTATGTGAACTAAGTCAACTTTTTAAGTTAATGACAGTTATGTTATTTATTGTATGAATATGTTATTTAATGTATAAACATCAAAATAGTTTAGATGCTAAAGTAATAGCAGTAATTTTTAAGACATTTAGTAGGTGTTTTATTTATTCGCTTTTTTGTAAAAACCGAATGAATAGTTGCCTGTGTGAAAAAAAATCAGCCTAAGATGGATAACTTAGGCGGTTGATTCGCTCAAAATTAATTTTTGAAGTAGCTTACGAGTAGTTTGAAAGCTCACTCTATATAGCAATTACATTTTTAATTTAGATATTAAGCATTAAAGGAATAACGGATTTTGAATATCTTTAAGATAGCGGTTAGTAAATTTTTAATATTTCCTGTCATATATTGTTGTTTGTTATCTGCAATTAATTCGGCATTCGCCAATGATCTGAACCTTACCTTGAATAGCATTCAACCATCTCATTATTATGTTTGTCCAGAGGACAAGGTGCTTATTGATAAAGTTGAATGGTTTTTAGCGAACTCGCCTAATTTATCGAATCAAGCACGCTCAAAATTACTCTGGCAAAAAGCGACTGTTATTTTCTGTAAATATGGGGTTAGTGACGATTATTTAAGATACTTAAAAAAAATAACCCTGTTGCCGAGTAACGAAGTAAACAAGAATATTTTATCTCTAGCTATCTATGATTTAACAGACTTTTATTATCGATATTCACAAACAAAAGCGTGCGACTTTTTACATGAAAATCGACTGTTGGTCAAAGGTGCGTCACAAGAGTTTTTAAAGTACTTAGATATGACTGAACTTCAGTATTGCGCTGAAATGAGCGCAGTCGAAAAAATTAAAGCGTTTGTCAGACTGAGGGAGGTAAATAAAGGCGATGACCACTTTATAGCTAGTATATACCTGAGCATAGCTGAAATATATTCATCACTGGGTCAGTTTACTCTTGCCGCGAATGCATTTAAAAAACACTTGTCTTATATTAGTGATGATTTCAATATGTATTGGACCTATTATGCTATAGCCACTGAATTACTAGATGCAGGTGGAATTGAAGAAGGTAAGCGCTATTTTAGAAAATTTGAATCAGGAGCAGACCTGTTCGTAGATACTGAAGATTACAAAGTTTTATTACTAGTTTTAAAAATAAAAATTGCTTACATGGAAAAAAAGTTTGCTGTAATGTTAGTGCTTATTGATGAATTTGAGCCCTATCAAAGTAGGATCGAAAAATCGCAATCAGATAATAAAATGCTATTGTATAAAGCGATAGCCTGTGTGGAAAATAATAGAACTCAATGCGTTAATAGCTTTATCGCAAAGAAAGCAGTATTAATTAAGCAAACAAAAGCATCAAACTTGCGTTATCTGTATGAGTTTTTGACCAAATATTATATTACTCAAAATCAGGCTAAAGCATCACAAAAACACTTTGAAAGTTACATTAACATCAACCAGCAATCTTTGATCAATCAACAAAGCTCGGTTTCTATTCTCGACACCGCCGAATTGCAACAAGATATAGTTACATTGGAACTTAGTTTAGTTTCGGCAAAATTAGAGCAATCAAAAATCACTTTAGTACTATCCGGTTTATTAATATTTGTTTTGATCGCTATCTGCTACTTTATATGGCGTCAAAAAAACAAAGAAAAAATATTGTTAGAAACTGATGAGTTAACACGTATCTACAATAGACGTGCTATTTTTGAACAAATAGCGAACCTAAAAAACACCAAGAGCAATGATATACACGCTATTATTCTTTTCGACCTAGATAATTTTAAATCAATTAATGATAAATATTCACATACTATTGGTGATAAAGCACTGAGACATATCGTCAAATTAACTAAAGATAATATTCGACAGCAAGATCTATTTGGTAGAATTGGTGGTGAGGAATTTGTCGTTTGTTTAAAGGACTTAGAAAAAGTTTCTGCGCAAATTATTGTTGAACGTATCCTCAGTAGTTTTGAAAACAACCCTATGTTATTAAATGATGCAAAAGAATTAACGGTGACAGCAAGTTTTTCGATTACCTATATTGAAAAAGCTAGCGCTAATTTTGAAGCAATTTATCAGCGCTTAGATAATGCGCTTTATAAGGCAAAAGATCTTGGTCGAAATAGAGTTGTTGAAATTTAACCGGCTAAGTACCGCCAACTAAAGAGTCTTAATAATCTAGAGTTGGGCTTTTATTTTAAATTTACTGGTTAAACCTGAGGCTTAAGGCAATTTCAGTCAGAGAGAAATTTTTATGGTTGAAGCCTATTAGCAATTAACTTACACTACCAATTCGTTTTTAAGAGAGCTTTTCCTGTGTTCAATCGTTTGTTAATTATAATGTTTGCACTATTGTTTGCGAGTCAAACAATTGCTACTGCGTTTGATTCACACAGTAGTCATCAGGAAATAGACAGTTCTCAAAACGTCTCTCATCGCAGTTTAGACCCGTCACATCAGTCACATCAAGAAGGCGCATTAATAGCGACTAATAATGCCGCCGATAATAGTGCAAAAGACCCATTCGATTGTCATCATTGCTGTCATTGTCACGCACCGACCGGTGTTTATATTGCTAGTTATGAAGCATCAAGTGTCATTCATAAAAGTAACGACAATATATTGAGCAGAAAAACGGCACTATTATCACTTTGGATCACACCAGAACACCGCCCCCCAATAGTTTAAAACTTACCTTAAATTTATAAGCATTTAAACGAGTATGTTTGCTGGTTTAAGTGTCTGATTTGTAAATCGACATAATGCGTTTATTGCAGCGAATTCCAAAGGGAGTGTTGCCTTTACACTATTAATATCCATGGCCATGGCCATTGTTGAATGATAAGTTCAGCTAAATGCTTGGATAGTTTCGATTTATCAGCCTTAAAAAGAAAAATTAAGAGTATCAATATGCATAAGTTTTATATCAGCAGCCTTACTACGGCAGCACTATTTTCACGATCTTCAAATATTAGCTGTGTAGCAAATATCACTATTTTTCCAAAAAATTTAGCTAGTCTATTTAGTGCGAAGCCATTACTCGTTTTAGTCTTGCTTGGTGTGTTCAGTTCGACAGCGTTAGCAGTTAAAACTGCACCGACTGCAATACTACCCTCGAAATTAATAACAAAAAACCATACAAAAGATGAATACCAAGTTAGTCAGTCCCCCAAGCAAAAAGAGCACAAGCATGATGCAGATGAAGATAGCGCAAGGGATAAAAACAAAGTTAAAGAAACTGCACAGCAACACGGCAGTGCAGCACACTCGGTTGTAGGTTCTGTACAAAACGCTAAACCAGATGCTATACAAAAATCTATACATGGTAATGAATCCGTAGAAGCCGCACACAAAGAAGGTGTCAGCCTTAGCCCTGAAAAAATGGCGATTGCGGGTATTGAAGTTGCCAAGATATCAGCAAAGACCTTTGCCAATGATGTTTATGCACCGGGTGAGATTAAAGCCAATGGTTATAAAAGCTATATTGTTTCACCGCGTACTGAATCTGTGGTGGTTTCCCGCCACGCCACGCTAGGGCAGCATGTTGAAAAAGGCGATGCGCTAGTGACATTATTTAGTGAGTCGGTTGTAGAAGCACAAGCGAAATACCGTGTTGCTTATAATGATTGGCAAAGAAATAAAAAACTGGGTAAAGCAAGTGTTAGTGAAAGCCAACTATTAAGTGCCGAAACAGATTATATTTCGGCCTACAGTCGTTTGAAGGCCTTTGGTTTAACAGAGCAGGCTATTGCCTATGTAGTTAAAAATAACTCGTCAAATAATCATTTAGAGGAACTTGGCGAATACACCTTAATTGCGCAGCGGGCTGGTGCGGTATTAAGTGATGATTTTTCTCAGGGTCAACGGGTGTCTGCAGGCGACGCTATTATGGTGTTAGCAGATGAAAGTGAGCTGTGGGTCGAAGCACGGGTATCGCCCAATAAACAATTAAACTTGCCTAAAGGCACGCAAGCGGTTATTGAAATGGCTGATCAGTCTTTTGTCGCCACCGTGATTCAAGAAGCGCACACCATAGACCCAAAAACCCGCACCCGCATCGTGCGTTTAGCGGTTAAAAATGACCATGACCGTCTCCACCCCGGTATGTTCGTCAATGTAAATTTTAGTTTTAAAACTGACAAAAAAGTAATGGCGGTGCCTGAGTCGGCATTAATGCGCTCAAGTGACGGTGATTGGACGGTATTTGTTGAAGATCACCCTGGAGAGTTTGCCGCAGTAGCAATAACCTTAGGACGTTCGTTGGGCGAATATCGAGAAATAATTGGTCTTGCGCCACACACGCGTATTGTCACCAAGGGCGCGTTTTTTGTTGCCTCTGAAATAGCGAAAGGCGGCTTTGACCCGCATAACCATTAAAGCCCAGCAATAGCAAAGCACCAAGGATCATAAACTTATGTTTAATAAAATAATTGATTTTTCTGTCAACAATCGCCTATTGGTGATGTTGATGTTAGTAGCAACCCTGATTGGCTCGGTATTTATTATTCCGCAGTTAAATTTGGATGCTTTTCCTGATGTAACCAATGTACAAGTTGCGGTAAATACCGAAGCGCCGGGCTTAGCGGCAGAAGAAGTTGAGCAACTCATTACTTATCCTATTGAAGCGGTCATGTACGCCATGCCGGATGTGGAGCAAGTGCGCTCAATTTCTAAAACTGGTTTATCAGGTGTTACGGTAGTGTTTAAAGAAGGCACCGATATTTACTTTGCCCGTCAGTTGGTTTTTGAGCGTTTACAAGCGGCGAAAGAACTGATCCCCAAAGGTGTGGGTACGCCAGAAATGGGCCCCAATACTTCAGGGTTAGGGCAAGTATATCAATACTTACTTATTGCTGACAAAGAGGCGGGTTATGACGCAATGGCGCTGCGCAGCTTAAATGATTGGGTGGTTAAATTATTACTGATGCCGGTTGATGGTGTTACTGATGTCTTATCATTTGGCGGCAATGTTCGTCAATACCAAGTCAATATTGAACCCAGTAAATTACTCTCTTACGAGCTTAGCCAAAGCGATATTGTTAGCGCCTTAGGTAATAATAATAGTAATGTTGGTGGTTGGTACATGAACCGAGGTCAAGAACAGTTAGTGGTTCGTGGCACAGGTTGGTTTAGCGGTGGTGCCGCGGGTATCAGGGATATTGAGCAAGTGCCAGTTAAAATTGTTGAAGGTACGGTTATCACGGTAGCTGACGTCGCCACCGTTGAACTGGGGAGTGAAATTCGTCAAGGCGCTGCCACTATGACGCGTCGTAGTGAAAATGGCGATATTAAAGCGTTAGGTGAAGTAGTTTCGGGTATTGTGCTCAAGCGTATGGGTGCCAATACAAAATCAACCATTGATGGCATTAATGCCCGGTTACCCTTAATTGAGCAAGCACTGCCAAAAGGGGTACATTTTGAAGCCTTTTATGATCAATCGGACTTAATTGTTAAAGCGGTCAATACGGTAGTTGACTCACTTATTTTGGCGTTTATTTTTATTGCGCTTGTGCTAGCGTTATTTTTTATGAATTTAAGAGCAACCTTCTTAGTCATAATTTCTATTCCTATTTCAATCGCTATGACCTTAATGATCATGTCATATTTAGGTTTGTCGGCGAACTTAATGTCATTGGGCGGCATAGCGGTAGCGATTGGCATGTTGGTTGATGGCTCAGTAGTGATGGTTGAAAACATGTTTAAACATCTTAACCGGCCAGATGAAGCACATCTAAGTGCTGCTATTGCGCGTAATGAAAAGGGTGCCTTGCCTACCAATAATGAGCCTATAAATAATGAGCCCATAACTCGTAAACCAATTAATAGTGAGTCTATTGACAAAGCACACAATAACAGAAAAGTAACTGACCGTGATCCCCATAATGTGGCACATGACCGCAGCGGTATACCTTTAAGATTAAAACAAGCAGGAAAAGAGGTTGCTCGACCGATATTTTTTGCCGCTTCAATAATCCTGGTAGTATTTATGCCGTTATTTAGCTTTGAAGGTGTGGAAGCAAAATTGTTCCAACCGATGGCAATTAGTATTATTTTAGCCGTGGTTTCCGCTATTTTTGTTGCTTTGATTGTGGTTCCTGCCATGGCCACTTATCTGTTTACAAAAGGCGTTAAAGAGCGTGAAAGTATTATTTTACGGCCATTAGAGCGTTGGTATCGTCAAGCTTTAGCTGTTGCTATGAAGCACACTAAAGTTGTTATTACCTCATCAGTGCTCTTACTGCTCAGTGCCATCGCCTTAGTGCCACAAATAGGTACCGAGTTTGTGCCTGAGTTAGAAGAGGGCACAATTAATTTAAGAGTCACCTTAGCACCGTCTTCGAGCTTAGCCACCGCGTTGCAAGTTGCACCAATATTAGAAAAAATGTTACTGACTTTTCCTGAAGTTGACTACGCGTTAAGTCGCATGGGGCGAGCTGAAATTGGCGGCGATCCAGAGCCGGTAAATAACATTGAAATTTATATTGGTTTAAAACCAGTTAATGAATGGACCAGCGCTACTAATCGTTATGAATTACAGCGCTTAATGGCGATTAAATTAGAACAATTTCCGGGTTTGTTACTAAATTTCTCTCAGCCAATCGCGACCCGTGTTGATGAATTACTGTCTGGCGTAAAAGCACAATTAGCCGTTAAGCTCTTTGGGCCTGATTTAGATGTTCTCGCCTCAAAAGGGCAAGAGATAGAAACGGCAATTAAAGCGGTAGACGGTGCGCGTGATGTCGCTATGGAGCAAATTGTTGGTGAAGCGCAGCTGGTGATTAAACCCAATAGGCAGCAACTTTCTCGTTTTGGTTTTTCTGTTACTGACGTTATGGACTTAGTTAAAAATGGTATTGGTGGCACGACCGCAGGGCAAGTAATTAATGGTAATGAACGTTATGATATTTATGTTCGCTTACAGGAGAAAAATCGTAACAACCGTGATGTGATCGCTGATTTACGTTTACAGTCGCCCACTGGCGCTTGGGTGCGTTTAGGTGATATTGCTGATATTTCAGTAGCATCAGGCCCGCCGCAAGTGCGTCGCGATGATGTGCAGCGTCGCGTTGTTATTCAAGCTAATGTACAAGGTCGAGATATGGGCAGTGTGGTGGCGGATATTCGCAGCGTTATTGCCGCTAAAGTTGATTTACCTGTGGGTTACTCTGTTGTTATTGGCGGTCAATTTGAAAACCAACAACGCGCACAAGCTAGGCTTGCTATCGTTTTACCTGTGTCGTTAGGCTTAATTGCACTACTACTATATTTTGCTTTTGGTTCGACCGGCCAAGCACTACTGATTTTAGTGAATGTACCATTAGCGGTCATAGGTGGTGTGTTCTCACTGTATATTTCAGGGCAATATTTATCAGTACCCAGCTCTGTTGGTTTTATTACCTTGTTTGGTGTTGCGGTATTAAACGGTGTGGTGATGGTAGAAAGCATCAACCAAAGAATTAAAGGAGGTTTAGCGGTATCAAAAGCGGTATTTGAAGGTGCGACCTCACGATTACGGCCGGTGTTGATGACCGCGATAACCTCAGCCTTGGGCTTAATACCTATGTTAATGTCAAACGGCGTAGGTGCTGAAATACAGCGGCCTTTAGCGAGCGTTATTGTTGGCGGGCTAGTTACCGCAACATTACTGACGTTATTTGTTTTACCTGTATTATTTACGTGGTTTTCAAAGGAAAAAATAGCACAGTTAATGCGCTAGCTTTTATTTTTTTGCTAGTAAGTCATCTGTCTTGCTATCACTTGAATAATACCGGTTGATATGATTTTTCATTGCTGGGTAATTAATGCAATCGGTATGGGCTAAATGTCGCTTTGTTACACTATTATTTTATTGTTAGAGATAAATATTTAAGAGGTGAAAATGTCTCATTCACACGCTCACTCCCATAGGAGCAACGGCAAATTGACCTTTGCCGTATTGATTAATGTCTTATTAACTATTGTGCAGATAATTGGTGGTATGCTTTCGGGCAGCTTATCGTTAATTGCTGATGCCTTGCATAATTTAAGTGATGCTGGCGCGATTGTTATTGCTATTTTTGCACGTAAAATTTCGGCTAAAGAAGCAGATGAAAACATGACTTTTGGTTATCAAAGAGCCGAAATAATTGGTACTTTGATCAATAGCATTACGTTGATTATTGTTGGGCTGTATCTTATTTATGAAGCCATCAGTAAATATTTTAATCCAACAGAAATTAATGGTTGGATAGTGATTTATATCGCGGGTGTCGCTTTGGTTATTGATATTGCCACTGCGGTATTAACCTATATGTCAGGCGCAAAGCACAGTATGAATTTACGCGCGGCGTTTATTCATAATGTGTCTGATGCCTTGGCATCAGTTGCGGTCATTATTGCTGGGCTTTTGATCATATTTTATCAATGGTATGTTGTTGATGTGATTGCGACGGTTTTAATTTCAATATACGTGCTTTATCACGGCGGATTACTTGCACTTGAAAGCATTAAAATATTGATGCAAGCGGTGCCTGAAGCTTGTGAAATAAGTGAACTTAAAGCAGACATTGAGTTAAATGCAGCAGTGAATGTTGCGGTAGATATTCATGTTTGGCAACTCGATGAACATAAGTTGTTTTTAGAATGTAAATTACAACTAGCAGCAAACGTTGACCATATAAATCTGGCTGAGATTAAAGCCATGTTGCAAGATAAATATGGCATTAAACACTCGACCATCGAAGTGAACCCATCAGGCAAAACCATAGCTTCTAGTTGTTATTAACAAGCATTTTATTTTCATGCTAATAATTAACTTTAAAATTTGCTAAAGTAAGATTTATTATTGAGTTACAACAACTCACTGCAATGTTAACAAGGATCTACAACAATGAATTTCGAACAAATTGTCTCGAGCATAAATAATGTTCTATGGGGCGAGGGGCAAGTTCTCATTTATGTCTTGTTATTCGCAGGTTTTTGGTTCTCTTATAAACTCAAATTTGTGCAAATTCTCAATTTTCGTCACATGTTTTCTGTTTTAAAAAACAGTGCTAAAAATGATGAAAGCTCGACAGACAGTTCAGGCATAAGCTCGCTGCAAGCGTTATTTATTGGTTTGTCTGCACGGGTAGGTACCGGTAATTTAGCTGGTGTTGCGGTTGCTATATCACTCGGGGGTAGTGGCGCGATATTTTGGATGTGGGTCATTGCCTTGTTAGGTATGGCAACTGGTTTCGCCGAAAGTATTTTAGGCCAGCTTTACAAGGTCAGTGACGACCATAAAGAATATCGAGGAGGTCCCGCTTATTACATCCAAAAGGGTCTTAACCAACGTTGGTTGGCCATTTTATTTTCATTGTGTTTGTTTTTAGGTTACGGCTTTAGTTTTAGTGCGATGCAAGCTAATACTATTGCCGACTCATTAAACCATGCGTTTAATATTCCTACTGTGTACTCAGGGGCATTAATTACGCTATTTGCTGGTGCGATTGTACTGGGCGGGTTAAAGCGTATTGCACGCTTTGCCGAGTTAATTGTGCCTTTTATGGGCATTGCTTTTATTTTGGTGGCGCTAACCATCACCCTAATGAACTTGAGTGCCGTGCCAGCGATGTTATACGATATTATTACTTCCGCTTTTGGCTTACAAGAGGCTGGCGCTGGCATGTTGGGTGCTGCGATTAAAAATGGTATTCAGCGCGGGTTATATTCTAATGAAGCGGGTGCAGGTAGTGTGCCGCATGCCGCCGCGAGTGCAAGGCCTGTACCTAATCATCCTGTTACCCAAGGTTACGTGCAAATGTTAGGGGTGTTTTTAGACACTATGGTGTTGTGTACCTGCACCGCGTTTATTATTTTACTTGCTGACGTTAACATCAGTGGCGAAATGGAAGGCATTCGTTTAACCCAAAGTGCCATTACTCATCATTTAGGAGCGAATGGGGTTTATTTTGTTTCGGCAGCGATTAGCTTATTTGCTTTTACCTCGGTGGTAGCAAATTATGCTTATGCCGAAAGTAACTTACATTTTTTTAAACTCGACAATAAAGTCGGACGGACAATCTATACGGCCATGTATTTGGCGATGGTGTTTTGGGGCTCAAGTGCCAGTTTAATCCAAGTATGGAGTATGGCTGATGTCGCTTTAGGATTAATGACTTTAGTTAATGTTATCGCTATTGTACAACTTACGCCAACGATAGTGGCCTTAACAAAAGACTATAATGCTAAACGTCAGCTTGAAAATGTTAGCGATGCTGATATGGAATTTAAACAAGCCGACATTGAATTTCAAGGTAAAGTTGAGCCAGGTATTTGGCATAAATAGTTTGGGTTTACTGTTTGATACAGCGGGAGCCTTAATCATACTAATTAATGAAATTGGTATTATACCAATTTCATTAATTAAGTGATCACCTTTTTCATGAGGAAAAATGGATAAATATAAGGCATAAAGTTTAGTCAGTAGTTATTCTACTTATAAATTTTATAACGCTGTAGTTATACCAATCCCAATCCCATTAAGTTATTGCTCACTTGTACTAGTTAAAATAGCTCAAGGCTGTGTTGCTCTCAATCCCAATAGCCAGCTATTGCTCAATCGAACGCCTTACCTTGAGTTATTTTTCCTGCGCACAACAAGGTCACAAACTTAATGGCACTGGTATTATTCATTTTAACCATTAAAAATGAGCAGGTAATTAATCAACTTGGTATTGCTATGACACTGTATTTTTTACTGCTTTTAATATGATGTATTTTTAAACAAGTACTAAGCCCGATTGCTCATTGTTGGATTTATCTATTGCCTACTATAATAAATATAGCTTTGTAAGCCTGTATTGACTTGTACTTGTGGCACAACGAATGAAATTATTTTTGTGCTCGCTCTATTAAACGACGCTTTTCTATGGCCTTTGGTGTGATGTTATTGGCTAATTTTTTTTCCCACCCTAGCATAAAGTAAACTTCTGCCATCAAAAATAAAGGGCCAATAGCTAAGCCCATAATGTCATCTAAGAAAGCCGGTTTAGCTTTCTCAAAGATATGGCCAATAAATTGAATAATCCAACCAACAACAAACACTACAATGGCTAGCCATAATAGGTTTTGCATATTGGTGACTAAACTAGCAAGGTATAGGTTTACAGCAACATATATCAACATGCCAATCGCTAACTTTACATGTAATGTAAAATAATAAAGCATGGTAACAGTGAATAATATTATTGCTGGCGTGTACGTGACTGTTTGTCCTGCTAGTTCAAGGGTAAAAGTATTTAAACTTAACAAGATTGTAATAGCCCAAACAATCAATGGCACGCCAATAAAGTGAGTGTTGATATTGTGTTTATTTAAGTGCACACTTTTGTAATTTGATAGCTGTTCTTCGACTGTTTTCATGACAGTTCCGTATTATTATTTCATAAAATATCATGGCAAGTTATCGCTTAAAAGTAAAGCAAGCCAGCTAAGGCAGCGTAACAAAATTTATTATTTTTGACAGGGTGCTTGATAAATAGGATCAGCATATACCGTCCTTGATTAATGTATTCTAATTGCCTTATTGCAGTTGTGTAGGCTTACTCATACAATAAAGGTATTAGTTACTGAAAAGTTAATATTATGTCCTCAGATACATTAGGCTCTAGCCTTAATTATAAACGCGAAGAGAAAGGTTATCGCGACCGTGCATTGAAATTATACCCTTGGGTTTGTGGGCGTTGCGCGCGCGCGTTTGAGTATTCAAATCTCAGAGAGTTGACGGTGCACCATGTCGACCATGATCACACGAATAACCCTAATGACGGGACTAATTGGGAATTACTGTGTATTTACTGCCACGATAATGAGCATGCAAAATATACTGATCATGCAAAATATCACACCGAAATTAAAGCCGGCGATACCAATCAGGATACCGCAACCTATAACCCGTTTGCAGACTTAAAATCGATGTTAAAAAAATAACTGATCAATTGACGTGTAATACCAGTTCCATTAAGTTTGTGATCTTGTTGTGCGCAGGAAAAATAACTCAAGGTAAGGCGCTCGATTGAGCAATAGCTGGCTATTGGGAGTGAGAGCAACACAGCCTTGAGCTATTTTAACTAGTACAAGTGAGCAATAACTTAATGGGATTGGTATAATACCAATTTAATGGCTTTAATTAATGCTATTTATAAAAGGAGTTAAAGGTGGCTGGTTCGAGTTTATTAACCTTACTTGATGATATTGCAACAGTACTTGATGACGTGGCGATTTTATCAAAAGTAGCAGTAAAAAAAACCGCAGGTGTTCTCGGTGATGACTTGGCGCTTAATGCGGAACAAGTCTCAGGTGTTAAGGCTGATAGAGAGTTACCTGTGGTTTGGGCTGTTGCCAAAGGTTCGTTGCTCAATAAATTAATTTTAGTGCCTTCTGCTTTGTTAATTAGTGCTTTTGTACCGCCACTGATCACTGTTTTATTAGTAATGGGAGGGTTATTTCTTTGCTTTGAAGGTTTTGAAAAGGTTTTCTATAAATTTTTTCATAGTAAAAAAGTCTTGGCAGATGAACAGCAAGCGTTACTTAAAGGTGTTAACAATGAAAATATTGACATTGCGGCTTTTGAAAAGGAAAAAATAAAAGGCGCTATTCGCACTGATTTTATTCTTTCTGCAGAAATTGTGGTGATTGCCTTAGGCTCAGTTCAAGAAGCGGCGTTTCAAACACAAGTGTTGGTTGTTTCGGCATTAGCTCTAGCGATCACCGTTGGGGTTTATGGGCTTGTTGCTTGTATTGTCAAATTAGATGACTTAGGTCTTTATCTGCTGAGAAACTCGCTGTCAGGGCATTTTAAGGCTTTGCAAAGAGCTACAGGGCGCGGTTTATTGATGTTTGCGCCATTTTTAATGAGGCTATTAACGGTGGTAGGTACCATTGCGATGTTTTTGGTTGGCGGTGGTATAATTGTCCATAGTTTTTCTTGGCTTGGTCGTCAATTTCATTACCTTGAACTTTGGGTAGGGCAATATTTTGGTAGTTTATCTGCAAGTATTTTGTCGATTTTACTTAATGGCATCATAGGTATTATTGCTGGTGGTATCGTATTGGCAGTGATTAGCTTAATATCTCGGTTAAAAAATCAGCGGGCAGTAGCTAAGTAGATATAAGTTTAGCTTAATTTAATACATGTTTTTCAATTGCATAGCGTAAAAACGATAAAATAGTTTATTTTAGCTATTGTATTTTGTCGTCTTCGCCCTGAATATATAATTGAAGACAACCAATAAGGTAGCAATATGAAAATAATTATTTCCGGACATCACGTTGAAATTACCGACGGTATTAACCAAGCAGTTGAAAATAAATTTGCCAAAATTGCTAAACATTTTCCAAGTTTAATGACTTTAGAAGTCATTATCACCGTAGAGCCCAACCAACAAAAATTAGAAGTTTCTACCACTTATGAAGGCGCTACTGTCTCAGTTAACGCGGCCGATAAAGAATTGTATGCCGCGATAGCAAGTGCAGTGAGTAAGCTTGAAGCTGCTTTAGCACATCGCAAAGGTGTATTATCGGCTAAGCAAAAAAAGAAGTTTGAAGTAGAGCAGTCAAACGCCTTTGAAAGTCCTTAAATCACGTTAGCCCGTATTAACTAAAAGTTAAAACTAAAAATAAAAGTTAAGCACTCAAAGGCCGTTATTAAACGGTCTTTTTTATATTTAAGATGAATGATATGCCACGATGATATCGATGTGAAATTGTGGTGACATTCAGAAGAAGTGTCGATATCCAGGCTGCTTTCAAACATATTTTTTTGAAGCACCAGTGCGCTTACTTATATTGCTCAATATATGCCACTAGTGAGTTAGAGCCCTCTCATCATAGCTACATCAGCTGAAATAATGGTAATACACTAGCCGTAGTTTCCCCGCCTTTAAATGCTGCGAAAAAGAGTGGCTAAATCCACAAAGATATAAAAGCTTAATAACCTTTGAGGTTATTTACTTAACAATTAGATGAAGTATGGCTATTACCTAAATGTTTACGTAAAATGGCGATATTGGCTTTATATGACAGAAAATTACTATAAAGCGTACTTTTATCTCCTGCAAGGAATTCCATGAAAAAAACATTCGAGTTAACTCACCCTAAAATTAAAGTCGCTAGAATGGTTGAGTCAGCGAAACACGAAGTTAAAAAATATTTAAAACGTGAGCGTAATAAAACGCTACCTGAAGGTGCTGATTATTGGGATTTCGATTGTAAAATTGGTAAGTCAGAGCAAACAGCTGATGTTATTCATGTGGCAACCATTAGCCAAGAGATTGACACGCTTGTCACCGCAGATTTAAGCGCATTTTATCTTGAAATTATGGTTAAACCAGCGGTTCGTAGCTTTGAAGAAAAATAATGGCTAGTGGTACTGATAGCGCTTTAAAATGCTATTATTTACCCTTATATGACCTAAAGTAAACGCTTTAGGTCAAGCTTAATCTAGGCAGTGCTAGCCGTGATAGTATCTTAACTAATAACCAATTAAACCATTAATATGTGCGACCGCACTTCTGCCTAAAGCGTTCAGGGCATAACCACCTTCAAGTACTGAAACAATACGCCCTTGGGCATATTTATCAGCAAGCGTTTTAAGTTGGTCAGTTACCCAACGATAATCTTCATCTACTAAGCTCACTTGTGACATGTCATCTTCGATATGGGCGTCAAATCCGGCAGAAATAAATATTATTTCTGGTTTAAACTTATTCAATGCCGGTAGCCAAGTATCAAGAATAGCTTGTCGAAAATCAGCACTTTTTGCTGTCGCAGCTAAGGGGGTATTAATGATGGGTGGTGTAATACTTTCTTTAATTTCAAATGGATAAAATGGGTATTGATAAGTAGAACAAAATAAATAGCCTTTTTTATTTTTTACAATATTTTCCGTGCCATTGCCATGATGAACGTCAAAATCAACAATAGCGACGCGCTTTAATTTATATTGCTCTTTGGCATAGGCGGCAGCAATAGCGACATTATTAAAAAAACAAAAACCCATCCCTTTATTATATTCAGCATGATGGCCGGGAGGTCTGGTAGCACAAAATGCTGATGAAATTTCCTTTGACATCACCAAATCTACCGCGTCTTTGGCAGCACCAGCAGAAAGTAAAGCGGCATTAAGGGTATCTGGGGTCATAATGGTATCGTCATCAACATTATAAGTCCCTTCACTCGGGGCGTTGGTAAAAATTGATTCGATATAGTTTTTATCATGTGCTAAATAAAGTAAGTCTTTATCAATAGGTTTTGCGTTGAATTGTCGAATAACATAATCCAAACCGCTGCGAATAAGCTGATCCTGAATAGCCGCCATACGTGCTGGCGCTTCAGGGTGATGCTCTCCCATATCATGGGTTAAGCAATGGTGGTGACTAATTACGCCGACTGTCATAGGTACACTCCTTTCTCTCTAAGATAATAGTTATGAATGATTAATAGCTTGGTTGTTTAACTACTGTGCTGTGTGTTTAATTATAGTGTGTAAGCTAAGCTCACTTCGTCATAACCTTCAGAAGGCGCTCTTAAAAAACCTGCATTTTCGAATACTTTCAACATAGGAGCATTGTCTCGTCGTACACAAGCCACCAATTGCGTTAAACCACGAATTTTAGCGATGGCGATTAATTCACCCAATAGTGCTTTTGCCATACCTTTGCCGCGTTTACTTTCTTTAATAACAAAAGCAACTTCAGCACTATTACTTGCTTTAAGGTAATAATAGCGGGCAACACCTTGTATAGATTCGCCTAAATGATCTCGTTCAGTTAAACACAAGGCCAAATCAATCTGTTGATTGACACTGACTAAATCACACGATTTTTCACGGGTCATTTGTGTTGCATGGTGGTTGTATCGCATCATTAATGTTTCTTGGTTATGAGAATAAAAAAACTCTTGTAGTTTACGTTCATCCGATGGCGATAAGGGTCTAAGGAAGTATTCAGAATCAGCAAAAGTAAAACGTTTTATTTCAACCTTACCCAGCTCAGGTACCGATGTTGGGGTGTTTGCTTGATATTCAGGTACCCAATAATGTTTACGTACATCTTTAAGTAGTTGATCACGAAATTTAGGGTGGGCAATACGAATTAATTCTAGTGCGCGTTCACGAATACTTTTACCTTGCAGTGAAGCGATACCGTATTCAGTGACTACATAAGACACATGACCTCGTGAGGTCACCACGCCTCCACCCTCGGTAATATGCGCGACGATACGAGATATTTTGCCATCTTTGGTGGTTGATGGCAGGGCAATAATGGGTTTACCGCCTTTGCTTAATGAGGCGCCACGAATAAAGTCTACTTGGCCACCAATACCACTATAAAAATAATAGCCGATGGAGTCAGAAACCACCTGACCGGTTAAGTCGACTTCAATAGCACTATTAATAGAAACCATGTTGTCGTTGCGGGCAATATTTACTGGTGAGTTAATGTGTTCGCTCGGGTAAAACTCAACGTGAGGGTTACCATCAACAAATTTGTATAAGCGACGAGTGCCGACACAATAACTTATAACCGTTTTTCCTTTATGAAAGGTTTTTTTGCGATTGTTTATAACACCTGAAAGCATTAAGTCGATAATACCATCAGAAATTAATTCACTGTGCACACCTAAATCTTTATGGTTAGCCAAGTAACGCAAGACAGCAGAGGGGATCTTACCAATGCCAATTTGGATGGTGGCACCATTTTCTACTAACATCGCCACGTATTGACCTATCTGTTCTGTGACCTGATTAATTTCAGGCTTTGGCAGCTCAGGTAGATATTGTTCAACGGTAATATGGGCGTGAATTTGACTCATATGGACAAAACTATGACCATTAGTGCGTGGCATTTTGGGATTGATTTGTGCGATAACAACTTTAGCTTTTTTAATAGCGGCTGGCACAATATCAACACTGACCCCGAGTGAACAATAGCCATATTCATCAGGTGAACCGACCATAATTAAGGCGACGTCCAAAGGTAAAATATTTTCATTAAACAGTTTGGGAATTTCAGATAAAAATGACGGGGTATAATCAGCACGTCCCTCATTAATCGCGGTACGAATTTTTTCACCGCCAATAAAAAACGCGTTAACCTTAAATAAATCTTGGTGCTTTTTATCAGCCCAAACGTTGTCTGAAAGCGTTAAAATATGCACAACTTCAATATCATGTAAACCTTGGCTATTGGCAATAAGATTATCAATTAATGCATTAGGCACTGCCGCATTAGAGCCAATAAAAACTCGATTGCCAGATTTGAGATATTGAGACCAATCTATAGTTGCTTGGTTTTTTTTGCGTATCGGCATAATTTTCTCTGAATTCTCTTTGTTTGCGCCACTTTAGAATTAAATTTATCACAGAATGTAAGCGGTATCTGTTTAATAGCTGCTTTATGAATTAGCAGGTTTATTGTATGTCCAAGTAAAACCTTAAAATACAAAGGATTTATACAATAACTAGTTGTTCCAATAATTAATAAATAATTTGGTTGTTGGCTTTTTTAACCAGTAGAAATGATCAAAAAATTAGTAAGGCTCGTATAATACCAGTTCCATTAAGTTTGTGATCTTGTTGTGCGCAGGAAAAATAACTCAAGGTAAGGCGCTCGATTGAGCAATAGCTGGCTATTGGGATTGAGAGCAACACAGCCTTGAGCTATTTTAACTAGTACAAGTGAGTAATAACTTAATGAGATTGGTATAATACCAATCAAATTAATTAATGGTGCAAATTTTAATGAGGGTAAATTTTCAAGAACAAGGCGCTTGATTGAGCAATAGCTGGCTATTGGGATTGAAAGCAACGATGTTATTGGATATTTAGACCATTTAAAAAGATCACTTAGTTAGTTTGATTGGTATAAGTATGGCCTAACGGTTAAGTTATACCAATTTGACTAATTAAGTGATTTACTTTTTCATGAGGAAAAATGGATAAATACAAGGCATAAAATTTAGTCAGTAGTTATTCACCTTATAAATTTTATAACGCTGTAGTTATTCATTTTAACCATTAAAAATGAGCAGGTAATTAATCAACTTGGTATAATACCAGTTCCATTAAGTTTGTGATCTTGTTGTGCGCAGGAAAAATAACTCAAGGTAAGGCGCTCGATTGAGCAATAGCTGGCTATTGGGATTGAGAGCAACACAGCCTTGAGCTATTTTAACGAGTACAAGTGAGCAATAACTTAATGGGATTGGTATTAGTTTACCGTAGCGAGGGTTTATGTCGGAATCAGCACAAGTACGTTTAATTAAAGTTTTTATTTTTATCGGTCTTATTTTACTTATTTTAGGATATTATTTACTTTTATATGTAGATCTGCCAACAAAAATGGGCGTTACCGGTATTATTATTTGTGCCTGCTGTATTGCCTTTGGCTTGCTTTTTTTATTACCAACAAAACTGTATTTAACGCTGTTATTAATGGCTCGTGAGCGGGAGTATCAGCAAAACTTAGCTGCAAATAAAAAAGCAGAAAAATAGTTTATATTTTAGCTATAAAAAAGCCCAATAATATTGGGCTTATAATAAGGTAGCTTCAGTAAGCTGCGCTTAAATCAACAACTAACCAAAAATATTACGCATTAAGGTTATCGCTTGATCAACCGTTTTACCATCTTTAACGCTGTTCACTATGGTGCTGCGCATATTGAGGATAAAGTCAGGAATATCATCCGATTCAAAAGCTTTATCTACAATAGCTTCGGCTGATGCTTTACTACGTTTTACCGCTTTAGCGACACCAATTTTAATTTTTTTAGGTTTATCACGCATACGAATGTAGTTTGAGTTTTGTGCCAACGAATTGTCAGCAAATAAAAACAAATCAATTAATATGGCTCGATTTTGCCAAAGCTGAAGTTCAACTTCATCACTCGGCATTTCACTGCGCCACCATTGTGTGTTTCTAATGGCCTCTATCATCTCATGCCAATAATCATCAAAACTTTGGTTATTGAGTTTTACTAAGCCTAAGCCTTGCGAAAGGGTGTCTATTTTACCACTGTTTAGGGCAATAAATTGGTCTGGGCGGCGCATAGCCAATAAACGAGTTGCCGCACTTAAGGGCGCTTTTTCTTCATTAGTATGACTGGCAAATATCGCTTTGTAGGCATTAACAAAGTTTTGATAGTCTGCCAAGGTAACCTCGCCATCTAACGGAATGTTATCAAGCGCTTGATCAAAGTCTTGTGGGTGAGATTTTAATAACTGATGAAAAGTTTTTGCGCCGCGTGTGCCGGCAAACCATTCAACATCAAAATCATAAACACTAATATCATGTTGGGCGCTATGTTTGCCTGCAAAAGCCAATCGGTCTTCATCAATCATTTCAGCTAATTTATTACGGCGTATCGTCGCAATATAATTTAAGAGTTTAAGCCTTTCTGGTAAAGCTTGTAACGTGGCGTGTTCTTCTACAAAACTGGTAAATATTGCCCATGGGATAATACGAGCCATTTTTAATTGGCAAGCACTAACACCATTTGACATGGTGTCTTGTAGTTTTTTTAAGGGTTTTTGTTGACTAGGTTCTAATAAATCTTGGTTGATGTCGTGTAAGCAAATTCGGTATAACTCTCTGCACCAGTTAAGAAAATTATCTGGATGACTCTCTACTTTTACTGCCATTAAATTAAGGCTGAGATCGGCAACTAACGACAACGCATTTTGATAAATTGTTTGTTCGGTAGCGCTAAGCGACATGGCATTTGGCGAGGTAAGTAATTTTCTCATGAAACAGGGGTTTTCCGATGATAAAAACAAAAATAGGTCGGCATGATACGTGTAAAACTGTCTAACACAAGCGATAAAGCATAATTAAGTAGATAAAATATAAACGGCTGCAAAAAACGACAAATATTGTTGGGGGTAATCAAGGAGAGCCTTTGCCTGTTCAATAACGATAACTGAGCTGACAAAGGTTTGCTGTTTCGAAAAATAACTGTTATTTGGCACTTATTGGTGATGGCGATTTGGTATAATACTTAACTAAGCCAATTATTGAGGCGGCAATCCAAAATAGTTCAATAATAAAGCTGGCTAAATTAAAGTTATAGCACAGGCTAATTAACAGTAATATAGCGCCAAAAAGGTTAGTGAGATTATAAGCCAAACTTTTAGGGCTTAATTTTTCTAGTTGTAACATTATAAATGCGCCAACGATGAGAACGGTGCCAGACATGCCAATGATATTAAATAATAAATCAATCATGAGAAACTCCAAGCTATAGAGGGTGATCCAAAATGCTGGCCCTATCCGTGGGTTGGATCGTTTTCGTTCCATGAAACAGCTTGTCGTTTTACCAGTAGCAAGGCCTAAGCCTTACTAGGATAAATTCGCGGTTATTGTAGGCAGTTTTTTACATAAGGTAAAGCAACAAACGTTTACCGAGTGAGAGTGATGAAAAGAGCAAGGCAGATATCTGATTAGCAGCATCCATATAGTGATTTTATTAAGCCTGAGCCGATTATAAAAATGGTAGTTACCATAAATTTTTTAAGTACTTGTTCTTTACTTTAAAAATACGTAAGCTAATCCTCTGGTCTGACCATCGACAGGGCTATTAGTTACCGCTGTTAGCTATAGTCTTTAGCTATTGCCCTCCGTTATGACCTTCAGCTATGACCTTCAGTTATGACCTTCAGTTATGACCTTCAGTTATGACCATAGTTTCGTCCTAGTTGGTGTCGAGCAATATTTTAAACCTTAACGAACAGTCAACAGCCTACGAGTATGTGTTATACCAGTTCCATTAAGTTTGTGATCTTGTTGTGCGCAGGAAAAATAATTCAAGGTAAGGCGCTCGATTGAGCAATAGCTGGCTATTGGGAGTGAGAGCAACACAGCATTGAGCTATTTTAACTAGTACAAGTGAGCAATAACTTAATGTAATTGGTATTAATGCAACAAGAGTCGATTTATATTACTGACGGCGAACACCAACTGCACTTGCGCCATATTTGGAAAGATAATGGTGGTGTACCCATTTTTATGTTGCATGGCTTAATTGAAAATGGCCTTATTTTTTATACTGAAAAAGGTAAAGGTTTAGCCTGTTTTCTTGCCGAGCAAGGTTTTGATGTTTATGTGGGCGACTTACGTGGACGCGGTAAAAGCAGTCCGGCGATTAATGCGACATCGACATTTGGGCAATACGAAGCTATTACGCAAGATATTCCATTATTTTTAGAAAAAATACACAGTGTAAATACTCAGAAAATTCATCTTATTGCCCATTCTTGGGGTGGTGTATTAATGGCGAGTTTTCTAGCCCGTTATCCGCAATGGCTTGACAAAGTACACAGCAAAACTTGTTTTGGTACTAAGCGTGTTGTTGGTGTTAAAACCTTCGAAGCTTATTTTAAATTAGGTTTTATGTGGCGTTATATCGCGCCAATATTGGCAAAAAGGCAAGGTTATTTTGATGGGAAAAAATTTCGTTTTGGCTCTGACAGTGAAACTCAGCAATCGCTGTCTCAAAGCATAGCATGGGTTATGCCGGGTCATTGGTGTGATCAACATGACGGTTTTAACTACTTTAGTGCGGCGCAAAATATAGTGTGGCCACCTACGTGGCATTTTACTGGTATTAGTGATTATGCTTTAGGCCACAAGCAAGATGTACAATTGTTTATTGATGAATGTGGCAACAGCACGGCAAAGTTTTCAGTGCTATCAAAACAATCGGGTAGCTTGGTTGATTATAATCATATTAATATACTAACCCACCCAAAGGCGGTAGATGATCACTTCCCCCAACTCGTTACTTGGTTAAAAGAACATAGTTGAAATCAGCTGTTAAGGTTAAATTTTTCCGTTGATAATTTAGCCTTACAACGTAGAGCTGTATTAATTCGCTAGGGTGAATGTAGCCTATTTTTTTAGCTTAACGGTAGTTATACCAAGTTGATTAATTACCTGCTCATTTTTCCTCATGAAAAAGTAGATCACTTAATTAATTAAATTGGTATTATACCAATCCCATTAAGTTATTGCTCACTTGTACTAGTTAAAATAGCTCAAGGTTGTGTTGCTCTCAATCCCAATAGCCAGCTATTGCTCAATCGAGCGCCTTACCTTGAGTTATTTTTCCTGCGCACAACAAGATCACAAACTTAATGGGACTGGTATTAAACCTACTTTTATGGGGATAAATGTCTGCTATCAATCGTCGTCATCTATTCTCATCGCTTCAATATTAATAATGGTTGAGCGGTTTAGGGTGATCTTAAAGCGTTGTATTTGTTGCAGCTCTTGTTTATCTGTTTGCATTAACACTACGTTAATTTGGTAACGGCGTTCAACCGCTTGTTTTGTTATTTTACTGCCATCAAGTGAATATAAACGGCCTTCACCTTTTTTTAGGAAGCGAATAAAGGGCGTTAAATTAAAATAGATACGTTGCTGAATTTCATCATAGCCAGGTAAAAAACTTTTAGCATTAACTTTAGTGTCACTGCGAAAATGTAGTAATTGTGCCGCTTGTTTGTTTTGATGACGGCGAGTTTGAAATAACTTATCAACTTGCTGAGGTAGGTCTTTATTGCGAATGTATTCTAGCCAAATGGTTTGACTAGCGATACGGGTTTTATTAACACTATTGGTGTAAATATTTCTCCATTTAGGTAAGCCTTTTTGAATACTACGCCAAATAACACGGGTTATATCATCTTTAAATATCTCCCTTAAACCATAAACAACGCCTAACATGCCCACTAAGGCAATAGTGACTTCAGTAAAGTTTGCACGCGCATTTAGCACCAACAACATCACAAAAGCCATAATAATCGCCGTAACTGTGCCACGCACAATACGTTTTAAATTACGATTGAGGCTTTTCATTTCTTTTTGCATTACTACGCCGTATTCGATTAATCGTTGCAGTAAACGCATTTTGTTGGTGATGCGGTTAGGATCAGCCAAGGTAGTTTCTGAATTATACTTATTTGTTGCACGGTATTCATTTTCACTGCGACATAGTGCAAACAAGAAGTTTCTTTCGGTAGAGAAATCACTACTTTTTGGTCCTCGAGATAGCAACTTTAAAAATGACTGCTCTACTTGCCAACTAAGGTAGTTGTCGGCATTTTGAAAAAATGGACTGAGCTTTTTATCTGATGGCGTATATCGTCTTAGTTTTTTTAGTAACCCAGAAATTAACTCTGCTAGTACAATAGCTTGCGGGTAAAAGTCTTTACTTTCTTTAAGCTTAATGGTTTGTTTTATATCTGTATCTAAGGCAATTAAAATTTGATAAGAAAATAAATTAAGGTTAAGTCGATAGTCACTTAGCTCACCTTTCTTTTGGCTAATAAAGCGGCTTCGTACTAAAGGTAAGTGCAGTTGGTCTGAGTAATAAGCACTGTGATTTTCTATACGGCTATGAAAGTAATGCTCCTCGTCCAAGGTTTTAGGGCCGATACCCATTTCCACTGGGAGTGAAAAGTATAAGTCGAGTCTTTGATGATCAGTAGGTAATAACTGGTAACTGACCTTGATGGAAAGGTTTTCGTCTTGGGTGAGTTTAGCGTTATTCACTTATATCCTCTGCTCCTTGTCGGTTTTATTACCAAGCCTGAATCAATTCATTATGCATTACTTTGATGAGTAATCTCATAATAAAGTCTGTTAATTGCTGATTGTTTTTACTATACATTATTTTAATGACAATTTTTTCAGCTTTGGAGGAAAACTTTGTCTCTAACTTTGCTAAATGTAGTGTCAAATGCAGTGGCAAACTCACTAATTAACCACTAATTAATTTGCGATTAATATATTAAGCTTTCATTAAGTTTGGTTATAGCTTGAAAATTTGAGTTTATATACTGCTTATTTATAATATATGGCATTGGCTACTTTTTTGATACTCTTTTGACACTCTTTTGATAGTCTTTTAAAAGCCATTGACCGAGTATTTAGTAGACTTTAAAAATTGGTCTTTACTGCTTGGTAGTCAAAATAAATTAGTATGCTGGGACTTTGTCAGAGTACGAGGATTTAAGTGTAGTTATTGTGAAGTTAGTTTGACTTATACAATTAAAAAATACTTTCAATTGAAAGTAAAAATTTCATGCTTTTATGGCAATATAAGTTAAGCTACTGTTCAAACATTGGCCGTTTGTTAAAAATGGAATTTATAAAATGACCTTAACTAGCAGGATCACTCTACTGAACCTCAGCATTATTATTGTGTTACTTTTAACCATTTTTTTAGTGACAAAAGTATATGCCAAAACAGCCTTTAGAAAATTATATCGAATTGAAAAAAGTACAGTATCTAAATAACGATAACAACCGTCTTTTTATTGAGCATTTGTTAAGCCAAGTTGATGTATAAGCATACTTTAGCTTATGGCATCCAGTTTATGCTTATAACGCTAAGTTAAAAACCAATGAGCTAACTGACTAGACCGAGAACTTCCTTGATAGGGCTATTTTAGCGTTAGATCAGGTTAAAAATAACAATTTTCTGATAGACTCATTCGAGTACATTAGTTGAATATTACTTATTGGTGGCGACTATTATCAGGTTCTATTTTAGTTGCAAAAAACGGCTAATCAAGCTGATAGCCTTAGAGATTTTTTAATAGTATAGGATGAAGTAACGCTTTTGGTCACGGTATCTGCAGGCTATGCTGTAGATAATAAAACTAAAAAATTTAACCTTAATAGTTTCATCAGCGGTGGACAAATTTTATTAGTGAGCAAAAATTTAGGGAAAATAATGATTTAGGCACTAAAGCCAGTGACTTAATCACCCATAGTTTTGCAAACAACTTTTCTTAAAACCAATTATCAAAGTTATTTGCTAAAGACTATTGGTAAGGGTTATCTACTAAAAATTATGTACTAAGGATTATCCACAACAGGCATTATATTAAAGATATTATATTAAAGTCTCTGCGCACAACAAGACCATAAAATTAATGAAAGTGCTATTATATAAAGTGTATCCATCGAAGATAAAGTTTAAAGGTAATGTTAATAAATAATGCGTAAATCAGATAAGAAAATAGATAACCAAATAATAAAGTCGTTAACCGAAGTATGTCAATCAGCACTAGAAGAAATTGACGGCTTTGAGTGGTTAACACATACCGTTAATTTCGATAACTTTCCAGACAGTTTAAAAATTGTTTGTGTTTTTGATAGCAATCAAAAATTAGCCAGCTACTTAAAGTCAGATGATAGCAAGCAGCTAGCGTTATTCATTACCGATAGCTTGGCAGGTATTGGCATAAAGCTTAACAGTGTTAAAAACCAAATAGAGTTAGACAGTGAAGAAAACTGTACGCTGTATCACGCTGGCAATTGGCATAAAAGATTGGCTTGAATATTATAAACTATTAAACAACGACCATGCGATAGCGCAGATGATTAAGCCAACAAGCATATCAATGACTCTTCTCACCTTAGCTTGGTTAAGCCAAGGTGACATTTTTGCCGCTGCTCCAGCTAAACTATAAAACCACAACATAGATGCCAACTTAGTGCCAAGCGTAAACGCTATTTTCTCATTGCCTTGAAACTTCCCGCCAACACTGTCCAATATCATTACTGTATCAAGGTAAACATGTGGGTTTATCAGCTAAATCTTACTCGCTGGTATCGCTATTAAGCCATGCTTGGCGAAACCACAAGCTGGTATAATACCAGTTCCATTAAGTTTGTGATCTTGTTGTGCGCAGGAAAAATAACTCAAGGTAAGGCGCTCGATTGAGCAATAGCTGGCTATTGGGATTGAGAGCAACACAGCCTTGAGCTATTTTAACT
>NZ_VOLS01000045.1 GCF_007954265.1 Colwellia sp. C1TZA3
ACCCGCTTATTCACCTGAATTAAATCCAATTGAACAGGTATGGCAGTGGTTAAGACAGAATGAGTTAGCGAATAAATGTTTTAAGGATTATGACGATATTGTTGAATCTTGTAGTAATGCATGGAACGGCTTCATAAGTGATATAAAAAGGGTGAAAGATATATGCTTTAGAGACTGGCTAAATTTGAGTGGTTAATTAATGTAATTGGTATAACGTAATGCTAGGTGAAATGGGTTTTGTTGGCCCCCGTCCTGAGCGCCCAGAATTTG
This sequence comes from Colwellia sp. C1TZA3, assembly GCF_007954265.1. Taxonomy (GTDB): domain Bacteria; phylum Pseudomonadota; class Gammaproteobacteria; order Enterobacterales; family Alteromonadaceae; genus Cognaticolwellia. Next base: position 271 of record NZ_VOLS01000045.1, read on the forward strand.
TTCAGCAGTTAATTAAGAATATTCCATATTACAATGAACGCCATAACGTTAAACCCGGTTTAACAGGCTGGGCACAACTTAAGTACCCCTATGGTGCAACAGAAAATGACTCTTTAGAAAAATTAAAATACGATTTGTATTACATTAAGCACCGCAGCTTTATGTTGGACTTACTGATCTTAATAAGAACAGTTGAAATTGTTCTATTTGGTAAAGGCCGCTAAAACTTTCCTAGCTAAGCTCTTTTAAATTCAAGTGCCTATGCACTCGAATCAGAGCGTCAGTCTAAAAATCAACACGACTTCAATCCAGCGTTTATACAGTAAAACTAGTTATTTAAAACTCTTTACTTGCCGCTATTTGTTAACTGAAAGCTACCAACTTACAACTTCAAGCTGTTGTTATTATTCAAAGGGTAGGTGCGTTAAGGCATAACTCCATAAACCTTATTTCATTAAAGGGCTCAGAAATAGAGAATCGTCCTAATTGAAACTTGTTGGGCTTTAATTGTTGATTGATAAAGTAGCGAAAAGTGAAGGCAAGTTGATATCCTTGTCGCTCTATTTCCTCAAACATGTCTTTGTTATAAGTTGAGGCATTACCTACAGGGTAAGAAATAGACAATACTTTATGAGTTAACTGCTCTTCCAATAACATTTTTGCGTGCGATAATTCGTGTGACAGCTCTTTGGCACTTAAGCTTGAAAAAATACGATGCGAATGTGAATGAGCGCCTATGGCCATGCCGGCAGACTCCATTTCAGCTATATGCGCCCAAGTCATAAATTCACTGTCATAATGTTCTAATACTAAGCCAGTAATGTGGCGTAATTCTACTAACTGTTTTTCTATCGGCGCTGATGTTGATTTGAATTGGCTTAATACGGTACGAATTCTTTTATTTAACGTTGTGTTAGATAACACAACCGATTTATGCCAGGAAGGCAGACTCAGTTCATCTAAATTACACTGTCTGATATGCCAGGCAATTTCATCCCACCAGGGAACAACTTTTGATTCAATTAGGCCAGTAGCAACAAAGAAAGTTGCGGGAATATTCATCGCACTTAAAATAGGAAAAGCCAACTCGTAGTTATCTAAATAGCCATCATCAAAGGTAATGTAAGCGAGCTTTTTATCAACTACCTGGCCACTATTGACTGTTGCTATAAAATAAGCTTGATTGATAATTTCAAAATTATTTTTAATAAAAGCCAAGTGTTTTTCTAAGTCGTCTACGCTACAAGAAAATATATTAGGGTCATATTTACCTTTATTAGCGTCACCTATACGGTGAAAATTAAAGCAATAAATACCATTTTTTCGATAATGCCATAATATTTTCGTCATCCTTAAATGACGGAAAGTTCGCGTTCTAATTTTATTGATCAGCATGCGCTATTTCGCAATAAAATCAGGTTTGGGTAAGATATAATTGCGGTATTGATGAGGACTTCCTGTCTTATTCGCTTCGGCTGCTTTAATCATATTGTACATTTCCCTGCTATTAACGTAATGCAATTGATGACGCTCACCATCGTTGTATTTAGCTTCTAAATAAGAAAACATATTATCAACCGGCTCGCCCAATATAACCTCCATATCTTTTTCTTGTGTACCATGAGTGTGAACTTTAATAAATATCCAGTCAGGTTTACCCTTAACATGCACATTAGCTTCTACCCATAAATCAACACGCTTATTAGTCGGCTCCATGCCTTTTCTAATGTCAGCGTTCTCGATTTGAGGGAAAATGCCTTTTTTTAATTTTTTCCAGTTCAACATCAATGGGCCATTGACCATCATAAGGTCACCCCATGGGCTTCCTCCAACACTCACGTCAACACCGGTATTATGCGATTTAGGTTTAAGCGGCTCATCTTTGGCGTAATAGATACTATTAATGGTTTTAGGCTGTGTACTATGAGGGGCTGAGGGATAGGTAAAGTCGGCATAACAGCCGGTTTCTTTTAAGACAATCAATTCGTCGTTTACACCACAAAGCTTACCGTCGTGACCTGAATTATTCAGTGTCCAATTTCCATGAATAAAGCCATACATTAATTGCCCTGTTTCTGGGTGATGAGACAAAGCACCATGGTCATTATGTAAAACATGACAAAATTGGCTAATAGACGCTCTTAGGTTATCAGAGGTGTCATTGTCATGATGTAGGTGTACTTCTATCTCACCAAAACCAGCGCGACATAATTTGGCGATCTTATCTAAATGTTCAACGCGGTACTCTTCCTCTGGATAGAAAAAGGTATGTTGAGGGTGTACACCGTTGGCGTCAACGTGTTTACTTGCCATGGCTGGATATTCTGCACACCACCGGTCAACACGGCTACGTTCAATATCAATGCTATTTGGTTTACCCCATTGTGGTTCGTAATGATCAACAAAGGAGAAAATAATGTGTTTGGTATCTGCCGCATTGTGCGCTGGCTTGTTCATACGTTGTTTAATATATTGTGGCAGCCACTCCTGCATATTTTTTTTCTTTAAAATAAGAAAAAACAGATATAAAGCTATTATAAATAAAAATATAAATAAAATGATCACTAGCGAGTTGTCCTTTGCCAAGTTCCCTGCACGTTGGAACTAAAATATTTAATAAACCCGCGCATCAATGCCAGGTTCATCGCGACAAAAAATGCTAAAAGTGCGATTAACGTTGCTGTTTTTTTGCCATCTGCTTGTTGTTTAATGCCATAAAAGGCAGCGAAATAAAATATTAATTGCGCCAGCAGTATTACTTGATAAAAACCACTATCAAGTAATAAAACATTGGTAATTAAGGCTATCAACATTAAGTGGGGTACAAACCATCGGCAGACCTTATGGCTAATATAGGCGACAAAACGCCAACCTAATAATGGGTTTAAAGCCCAAAACATCTTAAAAAAAGCTTGGTAATTACCCAAGCCAATGCGTACTCTTCTGCCTTTTTCTTCGGCAAGATTAGGGGCTATTTCTTCAACGGCTATGGCTTCAGGGTCATAAACTAAACGAAAACCTTGCTTTGCCACATTCATAGCAATTTGAAAGTCATCAACAATGGTGTTGGCAGGCAATGGCATAAAAAGTGATTTTCTAATAGCATAAATAGCACCATTTGCTCCTTGCAGTGCATTGAGTCTCGACTCATGAAATTTTAGCACTTGTTCGTAACGCCAATATACGTTGTCTTTATTGTCACCGGTATCACCATCTACTAGATGCAGCTCACCACACACAGCGCCAATTTTATCATTGCTAAAATGCCGAGCTAATTGCTCAATGGTATCAGATTGAAAATGGGTGTTAGCATCAGAAAATATAATGATATCGTCAGTGGTTTTTTCAACTAAATCATTTAAAACACTCATCTTTCCTCTATTGGTGTCAAAAATATGTACATGCAAATTTTTGATATCAAAAGCTGAAAGTATTTCCGCGGTTTGATCGTCACTGCCATCTGAGCCGATTAATAATGTTAGCTTGTCTTTTGGGTAATCTAAGGTTAATAGGTTCTCTACTCTGGCTTTAATGCAAGACTCTTCGTTATATGCAGCAATAATGACGGTAACAGCTGGGTAATCCTTAATGTTTAAAGTCCGGCGTTGATGTCTGCGCCATAAATATTTAGTATCACTTAAAGCTTGTTTAATACCACTAAAAGTACATAAAAATAACGGGTAAATAAAATAACTATAAATAATGATTGCGACACTAAGCCAAAATAAGCTTTCCATTAACTCGCAGCCCCATTATTTTTTTTCACATACGCCTTGGCAGGTATACCGAGCATAGTGGCGCCTTTATCAGCACTTTTAGTCAGTACGGCATTAGCACCAATTTTTACATCATCAGCGACAGTTAGCCCACCAATAATTTTCGCACCAGCACCAACAAATATATTGTTAGCCAGAATAGGTGATTGACCCTTTTCATCGCCAATAACCACACCACTTTCTAGGGTAATATTCTTACCGCCAACTACTTTAGAGTTAATAACGATACCGATAGGGTGCATAATAACAAAGCCTGCGGCAAAGTCAGCGCCACTGCCAATAACACAAGCATTTAAAAATTTATTAGCCCACTGAAAAAAATAAGCTAACAAGCCAAGTTGGTGAGTAGCGCACCAGCGCATACATCGATACAGCACATTAGCGCTTGTGCCGTCAGCCATGAAAATTCTGAGCATACTGACATCAGCACCATCTTGGGCAAAAATTTGTTGTTTTCTTCTTAAATCAGCTTTTAAATTGTCCATTTCAATTAATCTCTCGGTTTATATCTAGACTAACGAGTGATAATAACTGCGCCGCGTTATGCTGCCATTGGCGCTCGCTTTCAATATAAGCACGGGCGTTGATGCCAACGGCTTGATGTGCTTTTCTATCATTAACAATGTCAAAAACTTTGTCGATACAGGCTTGTTTATCACCGGCAGGAAATAACCAACTTGTAACGTTATCTCGAACAACCTCAGCAATGGGACTAAAATCAGGAGCGATCATGCCTTTGCCCATCGCCATAAACTCAAATAATTTCATTGGTGAACCATAATCGTTTGAATCCGGTAATATCCCTAAATCCATGGCGGATAAATAGGATGAAACTTGGTGATGTGGCACTTTACCCGGCAAAATAACTTGCGATTCAACACCGGCTTCAATCACCTTATTTTTAATGCCCTCAAAAGCGACACCGTCACCTACTAGCAATAATACTAGTTCAGGTGTTTGTTTTAATCGATGGCAAACTAAATCAACAAACCAGTCAATACCATGCCAATGCACGAATGCCCCGACATAACCCAGCACTATTTTGTCTTCAATACCGAGTTGACTTCTTAATGCGCAACCTGAACTTTCATCAATGACAAACTTATCTAAGTCAGCCGCATTGGGTGAAACAACCGAGTTTGCAATTTCACCATAGGCTTGCTCAGCTACTTGCTTAAATCGTGTTGAAATAAACACCAAACCTGTCGCATTTTTAAAAGTCCAAGCCTCTATTTTTCCTGCCAGTTTTTTAAAGCTTAATGCACGTACTCTTTGAACTTGGCAAGAGTCGTTAATTTCTAGCACTATCGGTAAGTTATGACGCTTGGCCCACCAAACACTGGAAAACATAAATAAAGAATAACGCTCATAAATAAGGGTAATGTTTTTTGCTTTAACCGTTTTGCGTAAACGTATTAGCGCGATTAAATTAAAAGCAAGTTCAAAAAGTTCGAACACAAATTCTGGTACATGTTTAGTGAGATCAGATAGGATGGAAAAACTACTTTTTTTAGCTGCAGCCTGCTGAACTTTTTCAACCGTAGCGTCTGCCTCTTCGGTTTCAGGCTCTGCACCAGGTAAAGACAAAATATCAACATGATTATTTAGCTGTCTCAAGCCTTTAACAACACCTCGAATATGCACGCCTTCAGCACCTCTGCCACGGGTTCTATGATGAAATAGTATATTCACTAGTCTTTGTGCTCCAGTGCGCTAAAACGGTAACCTTGTTCAAGCCATTGCGGAATTAATAGGTCAAGTGCATCAATGCAACGTGCGTTGTCGTCATGAAATAGAATAATATCGCCAGACTTAACCGGCTGTTTTAGCAAGCGTTCGACAATTTTATGGGCCGGCTCTTTTAAGAAGTCCATCGAGTCGCGACTCCAATGCACCGCTGTAATTTTTTTTAGCAGCAGTGCAAAGATTAAGCGCTTATCCCAACGCCCTTGAGGCGCTCTAAATAAGCGACAAGGCTTACCTGTAACCTGTTTAATAATGAGATTAGTTTTATCAATTTCTATTATTTTTTCAGCATGTGAAATTTTATGAAACGCTGGATGACTATAAGAGTGATTTGCGATGGTGTGAGCGCGTTTGTGGATTTTGTGCAGTAAATCAGGGGTTCTTTCTGCTCGACTACCAATAATAAAAAAGGTGACCTTAATTTGATATTTATCGAGTAAATCCAATAAACGCTCGATAACGTCAGGCACAGGGCCATCATCAAAGGTCAAATAGAGTATTTTTTCTTGTTGAGTGTTGCTCAATAAAAATAAACGGTCGGGTAGTATAATTGCCCTGAGGAGATATTTTAATTTACCAAGCATTAAATCATAGTTCCATTATTTTGATTAAATTATATTGTAACAGTAACGATTAATAATCATACCCTTGAATGTTAATAATAATACCATTAAGTGTTAATTTACATTAACATTTGCAATAGTTGCTGACTATTATTTTGCCAAGAAAACTGTAAGCTATGTTGCTGTATTTTTTCTTTATCCCATGTTCTGGATAAAATATGCTCTAAGCCTTCAGCTACAGCTAAGTGGCTTCTGGCTGAAATTATCTTGCCACAAATTCTTTCATCAACCACTTCAGGAATACCACCAACATTGCTGACTAATACCGGTGTGCCACAAGCCATGGCTTCAAGTACTACATTTGGTACGCCTTCGTTATAGCTTGGTAATGCTAATAGCCGGGCTTGGCTAATAAGTTTGGGTAATTGGTCGTGATCTACACTGCCTAAAAAAATAACCTTGTTACCGACAGCTAAATATTTAGCTTGGCTGGAAATTTCACTACGCATATTACCTGGCCCAGCATAGAGCAACTTAAGCGCTGGATACTGCTCATTTATTAATGCAAAGCCTTTGAGAAGCTCAATAACACCTTTCTCTTTTTTTAAATTACCGACATATAAAAGATAGTCATCAGTTTTTTTATTTACTGTGGCCTGTTTAAGGTGAAATTTTTGGTGGTCAACGCCGTTGTAAATAACATGAATTTTTTCTTTATTAATGCCCATAGCGACCATTTCATCAGCCAGTGCTTGAGATACTGATAAAATACCTAAGGCCCTTTTACTCGCATTAACTATTTGCTTTGCGCGGGCCGGTACTTTGCCATGTAGATTAATGTCACTACCATGTACCTTGAAATAGAAGTCACAATTAAATAATTTACTAATCCAGCTAGCCGCAATAGCATCAGGAAAAGCCCAACTGGCTAATATTTTTTTCGGTTTTTTGCGCATTAACCAAAAACCAGAATGCAGCATTATCGAGACAAACATCATGGCACTATAAAATCGTCGACCAAATTTTGGCAAGTAAAAATAAGGCACATAGCGTACATTTTCAGTTTGTTTAATTTCTTTTCTATGAGCAAACCAATCGGGAAGGGCAATAGGCACCATAACACTTTTGTTAAAGTCATTGTCGAGTTGAGCAAATTGCTGGCGATTGAATGTTGCTCGATTAGGCTCCCAAGGTAAGGGGTATAAATTAGATATTATAACCAGCGATGGTTTGCTTTGATCATACTTCACAAATAGTTACTCTGTGTTTGCCACTAACCGTTAGCGGGATTTCATCAACGACATTAAAAATTAGCTGCAATTCGTTTTCAGCATATTTATTTATCTCTTGAGCAATGTCATTTTTGTTTTGTTCAGTGAAGTATTTATTGGTGACCAAGAGTATCTGCAAGCTAGATATTTCGCTTTGTTGTACTTGAAATCTATCTATGCCTTTAAATTCTTTAAACAGGTGAGGAAATAGCTCACCAGGAATTGATTTACCAGAAGACGTTTTAATAATATCGAGTTTACGGCCGTCAATACTACTCATAATAGGTAGTGGGTTTTTGCAGCCACAAGGCTGATTTATCAAGGTGGCTCGGTCACCATTTACGTATCGAATTAATGGCATGCCATAATTATATAAATCGGTAACAACCAAATTACCTGACTCGCCTGTTATTGATTGTCCTAAATCGTTAACAGTTTCAACCACGAGGTGATCGCTGTTGATATGAAGCTTTTTGTTTTCTTGGCATTCTGCTGACATCAGCATAAATTCACGGCAACCAAAAGTGTCATAGACTTCACAGTTAAAAGCTTTTTCAATAACATCTCTTTGAAATTCATGTAATGGCTCGGCACCGGTAAGAATGGCTTTAGGAGCGAATACTGCGACTTTTTGTTCAATAATAAATCGAGCTAACTCATATAAAGGGTTCACATAAGAAACCAGTGCTGTGGGTCGATAACTATTTATCTCCTCTACATAGGTATGCATGTTATTGGTGTTCATGGCGAACGAATTAAGCATCTTTCTATTGTAAAATCTATGATAGAGCTTATTTTTAATGGTTTTAAATAATGTCGGTTGGCCAATGTCAGCGCCCCAAAGGTATAAAGTCTTTTGCCCTAAGCCAGCGCCTAACCAACCATAACCACGCCACATAATAGCTTCTCGGCGTGTATTGCTTGCTATGTCAAGTTCAAAACGAAACGGCTGCCCAGTAGAGCCACCGGTCGATTTTTTGATATTGTTTTTTGCGTTATTGGCAACAATTCCCTGGTAATGCTTGGTGATGTCATCTTTAGTAACTAAGGGGAGCTTGGCAAAATCTGACATAGTATTAATGTCATCAATAGAATGTATGCCAACCTGAGCCCAAATTTTTGGATAGAAACTGGTATGCTTAAATGCATGCTCAAGTAGTTTTCGCAGCTGCTGCCACTGATGTTGTTCCAACTCTTCAGGCGTCCAGGTTAAATGTTGTTGGTAATAGCTGATATGTTCAACAAGATTTTTACCTTTAACAAGTTCATATATCGGCATTAACACATGACGAAAAATTGCGGTATACATCAGTAAAAATCTTCCTTTTATTTTTAGCAGCTTAATCATTTAAATTTAACAAATTAATTACATAAAAGTAACGTTTTTATAGTAATATTATTAGATAATAAAAAATTGAGTGCTTTATCGATAATAATACCGGCGTTGTTATCGCTTACATAAAGGCATTAGTATCGTTAAATATAATAACTAAATATCTATGCACTGACCTTTAGGGCGGCATTTATGCTGTCAACTTAACAAGCTAAAGTATGGCTACATCGTACTTGTGTGGATTGCATATAAAAATAAATAAATAAAAGGAAGTTTTTGTGTCGCAAGTATTAGTTTCTGTTGTTGTGCCTGTATATAACGGTGCGCAATATCTAGAAAAAACCGTTGCATCAATACTAGTTCAAGACTATGAAAATATTGAGCTTATTCTAGTTGATGATGGTTCTAAAGATAATTCAAAAGCTATTATTACTCAACTTGCAGCGCAAGACTCACGTATTAGACCTTTCTTTAATAGTAATGGCGGTGTTGCCCACGCTAGAAATTTTGGTATTGCTCAAGCAAAAGGCGGTTTTATTGCCTTTTGCGATCAGGATGATTTATGGCTACCACACAAGTTAAGCCAGCAAATGCCGTTGTTTAGTAATCACAAGGTTGGCCTAGTATATTGTGGCGCGATTACTGATTATGTTCTGTACGACAAACAGTCAAAACCTGGTTTTAAAAATAAGCATAAAGGCCAGGTTTTTGAGCAATTAGTACAATTAAATATGCTCACTTGTTGTACCGCTGTTGTTCGGAAAAGTTATTTACATCAAGTCAATGGTTTTGACGATGACAGAGCCCTAATGGGCGTAGACGATTGGCACCTTTGGCTTAAGTTAGCCATGGTGTGCGAGTTTGATTTTGTTGCTAAACACTTAGCTGTTCACGTATTTCATGGTGACAATTACTCATTAAACGATGAGAAAATGCATGAAGCTGAAATTGTCTGTTTAAATAAAATTGAAGCGATAGCGGCGACTTATCAAAAAAATGCAAACTGGTCGTTAATTAAGCAGCAGTTGCACCTTAGGTATGCCAAGTCTTATGTCTTTTCAGGCTTGTATAATTTAGCCGGCGATACTTACATTCGCGCCCATCAAACTAAAAAAAATATCCCGTGCTTTTTAAAAGGCTGCTTCATAAAAGTAGTGCCCAATTTTGTTTGGCATATACTGCAAAGAACTAAACGCAAATGTGCAACTTAATAAGCGCTCTAATTTTAGATTTACTGAGGATTTTTTTTTGCACCATAAGTCTCTGGCTGCAGTGAATGAGCTAAAATAAAATAAAATAAAATCAGTAAAAGGACTTAATTGATGAAAAAAATACAACTTATTAGTAAATTATTTTTTAATTTGTTTTTTTATGCTCTTGGTTTTATTATCATAAAAAATAATAAGTTATGGGTATTTGGTGCATGGTTTGGTGAAAAATATAGCGATAATCCAAAAGCATTTTTTGAATTTATAAATCAGCAGCATAGCGACAAAATTAAAGCTATATGGATTACTAAAAACCTTAATGTTATTCAAGAACTGCAGCGAAAAGGTTACTGTGCTTATCATGAAAAAAGCGCTATAGGCATTTGGTATCAACTACGAGCCAGTAAGGCTATTATTTGTCAGTCGTTACATGACGATGTTTTCTCTCCTTGCATAGGCAAAAGAACTGAGGTTGTTCAACTCTGGCATGGCATTCCTTTAAAAAAAATAATGTTTGATGTTTTTGGTGGGCGCAAGAACAAAAAAAATGCAATAGGCCAGCTTATAGATTGGCTGTCACCCTATAATAAACATAGAAACGATATTGTTATTTCAACCAGTGAGCTTACTCAGAGCCTACTTGCTAAAGCATTTAGAATTCCTCATGACAAAGTATTAACGTGTGGCTTTCCTCGAAATGATGTTTTTTTTGAAAAGGCAGGTAATACAGAAAACGCCAAAAGCACCCAATTTAAATGTATTTACATGCCAACATTTCGAGGAGGTAAAGCTTCTGAATGTGATCTATTTGAACAATATGGCTTTAACATTAAGCAAATGGAAGCAGAACTTACCAAGCATAATGTTGAATTAACCCTGCGTATGCACCCAGTAAATAAACCGCCTTATCAAATTGTAAAACAGTTAAAGCATTCAACAGCTATTAAGCTAGACACAGGAGAAGATATATATCAGTCAATTAATCAATATGACTGCTTAATCACCGATTACTCTAGTATTTATTTTGATTTTTTATTATCTAATAAACCTATTGTTTTCGCTCCATTCGACCTAGACGTTTATAAAAAACGAGAACGTGCACTCTACTTTGAATTTGAAGAGGTGACATTAAAGCCATATTGCTATAGTTGGAATGATGTATTAAATCGATTGATATCACTAAAAAATGACAATAAATCCTTAGCATATAAAAGTCAGTACAAGGCCTTAAAAGCTAAATTTCATGATAAACCTCGCCATGACTCCTCACCATTCTCAACGCAACTTTATAAAGCACTAACACAATCAACTAATAAGGATATTAAACGATGAAAAAAATACTCACTTTTGGCACATTTGATTTGTTTCATATTGGCCACCTTCAAATTTTAAAAAGAGCAAAAGCGTTAGGTGACTACTTAGTTGTTGGTGTATCAACCGATGCGTTAAATTTTTCAAAAAAACAGCGCAACCCTATATGTAATCAACAACATCGTATGGAAATAATTCAAGAGTTGAAAAGTGTTGATGAAGTTTTTTATGAGCACTCACTTGAGTTAAAACGTCAATATATCATCGACACTAAAGCGGACGTATTAGTGATGGGTGATGATTGGCAAGGACGTTTTGATGAGTTTAATGACACCTGTGAAGTTGTATACCTGCCTCGTACGCCATCTATATCAACTACTGCACTTATTGAAATTGTCAGAGAAATAACCTAGTGCCTCTGGTGGTTTATGCTTGAAGTTTGCTAGGTATTTAACACCTAGCACAACAACATAGTTATGGTTAAAATAATAACCAAAGCAGCATGTTGGCCTAGGCTAACTATGGACATTACCAATAAACCCACTTACTCTTAATTTTAGTCTCTTATGCAGCACAAACGAGTAATAACTAGTGTCTTTCGATCGGAGCGTAGATGTGATAACACCCGTATATCAAACCCATAACACAGAATTAGATGCCAATATTCAAAACGAAATGTTGCAAGCGAAAAAATGGAAAGTACTCATAGGTACATTTCTACTTGTGCTTTTATCAGCATTAATTTTGGTGTGGACTAGAGATAATACTTTTGAGAGTCAGGCGACTATCCAGCTTTCTACAACGCAGATACCTGGTGGGCAATCTTCTGCTACTTTGATGATAGATAGTTTACAGAATCAGCAGCGGCTAACAAGTAACAGCATATTAAAAGCAGTTAATCACAGCATACGCGTTAATTACGGTATACAAAGTAATGTGGAATTACTGAGTAAAATGCTAAGTGCAGAGCTCCAAAGTGGCCAAATTATTAACCTAAAGGCAACAGGTAGTAACCCTGAGCAATTGAAGCCTATTTTGTCAGCATGGTTAGAAGAATATCTTCATGCTTTCAGTGCTGAAAGAAACAATAACAATTCTGACAGTATATTAAGAATAAGTAATATGCTTACTGCTTTAGAGGAAAAAATATCGCAGCAAAAAATAGTATTAATTGTCTATAGCCAAGATAACGATATTGTTTCGCTTGAGCGTGATGAAAATAAAATTTTGAATAAAGTAAATTCGCTGGAAAAATTGCTACATGTTGCAGAGCAAGACTACCTTAACCAGCAAGAAATAGTGAATCGTATTAACTACGCTGAAAAAGAAGATCGGTTAATCCTTCATCCTAAAGATGAGGTTATTATTGGCACCATAAAACAAAATATAGCTGAAATTGAAAATCAACTTAGTGATTTTTCTGAGCAATATACTCAAAAATATATGGAGAAAGATCCTAGAATAATTTCGATGCAAAAAACATTATTAAATTTGCAAAACCAATTAGAAGAACAGAGTATATTAAGTCAGACTATGTACGTAAAAGAAGCGAACAATAACTTGCTAGTAGCAAAAAGCAAGGTAAGCCTATTAACCGAGCAACTTGATACTCTGAGTGTAAAAGCGCAAACCTTTAACTATAGTTTAAAAGAATATACTCGTTTGAATGATTCATTAAACCAATTAGTAACACAAGCGCAAACCCTACAAGATAGCCTGCTTGTACAGGAAATGCAGCAGGTAGCAAATTCTCAGTTTAACGTTCTAGAATATCCGTTTGTGCCTAGTTATCCTATTGCACCGAATAACCAAAGAGACTCTTTAATTAGTGTGCTAGTAGCCGTTGTTATTTCACTATTAGCGTTATTTTTGTTTAGTTATATTGTTCGACAAAAACAAGTGTCTACCCTTGTTGCTAACTATACAATGGACCTTAATGCCGTGAGCGATAAGCGACTATTACTTAATCAAAAAAAAGCCCAAGTATCTTTAAATCAAACTTCGCAAGGGCTGCTTGAACAAAAAATAGGTATTGAAAACTTTCGATTATTAAGTACTGAAGAGTGCCAAAAATTATTACATTTTGCTAGTAAGCAGGGACAGCTCATTATTTTGTTGTTATTAAGTGGCGTGAATATTAAAGAGTTATTAGAGGTTAAGTTAAACGACTTTGAGCTAGAAAATAATACACTTAAAATACAAAGTTTGTTTGCCAGAAATATAGCCTTATCAAATGAAGTTAGCGTGTTAGTTGCTGAAATAATGAAGTATAAAAACACCCAAGACAGTATTTTTGATGAAAATTATTCACTTGAAGAACTATCGCATTTAATTATTAATAGTGCCCACGATGCAAAGCTAAACGAGCCTGAAGAAATTAGCCTAGAAAACCTAAGACATACCTATCTTACTTTTCTGTTAGGGCAAGGGTTAAAATTGAATGATTTAGAAAAAACAGCAGGATATATTAACCCCACTCAGCTGGCGCTTTATCGTTCAAATAGAAATAGAACCCCGTTGGAACATGTTGAGTTGAGAACAATATACCCAATTGATTAAATAAAGCTTCACACTCTATAGCTATCAGCATCAAGGTAAGTCATAAAAACGAAAAAGGACCTTGTTTGCTTTAGTTTTGTATTGTTATTCACAAAGCTACAGACCTAATTTTAAGGAAATATAAACAGCAACTATAATTGACCAGCAATAAAACATAGACCTAACAGCAAGTCGGGTAGAAAAGTGTATAGCATATTCGGGATTTAGCTTTATTAGTCTAACGTGAGAAGCAATTGCCATACCTAAAAAGATGAATAACAACAACGAGAACATTCTACTGATAAAAAAGCCCGTTATCATAAAACCCACTAAAGAAAAGAACAGTGTTTTATTTAGAAATAATTCAGCTTCTTCTTCGGCGGGGATGGTTTTTATGTCAGCTTCATCTAGCTTTTTATTGCTACTTTGATCTCGAATAAATAAATATCCGGTTAAAACCGTAAAAATTAATGCGCCGCCCCACAAAGAATAACCCGGCACCCCTAATTCAGCGGCAACATGAATATATGAATTGTGTGCCACTAAACCATGTTCCTCAAGAAACTGCCCCATACCTATACCAAAAACAGGATTTGACAATAACATTAGCACCCCTGCATACCAGGCCTCTAATCGGCCATCGGCAGATTCGTCCATACTGCTTTGTAGCGATGTAATTACGGTAGCAGCAATAGGGGCGAGTATTACAATGGTAATAAATAATTTTGGCCCCGCATTCATCACGATAAAATAGACCGCAACTAACGCGCCAGCTCCGAGCATAGTGCCACGAGAACCGGTTAAATAAATGCCGTAAAATAGCGCCGCTAATACGCTAAACATTATTACTTTACTGACTGCTTGACCTTTTTTATAGAAATAAATAGCAAAAGGAATATTCATCACTAAAAACATACCAAGATCGTTAGGATCATTAAAAAACCCTAAATAAGTAATGCGCCGTTCACCAAGGGAAATATAGCCAACAGAGTAGGTGTTTAAGGCCCAACCAAAGCCTTGATATGCCGTTTGTTGCACATGACCGTTGTGCACCATAAGTAATGCTGCAATAAGACAAACAGCCATAAGCATGTGTTGTCGTTTAATGCTAGTTATGCAGTTTGAATATAAGAAAAGCGGAAATAAAGCACTGACAAATATACGCTCAGATTGTTCTATACCAATCATGCCTGAGCCGTTCAAAAAACCAGACATGATAATTAAAGGCACTAACGCTAAAAGCATCCAATGCTGTGGGTACATTTTTATCGGTCTTTGCATGGCAATAGTTGCGCCGAACGCGATAATGATAAAAACTTGAATAGTTATCCACCCCATACTTATTTGAAACATTTCATGAGGGCGAATAAGTACTGAGGCGGTATATAAAAATAAAAAGAAGAAGCCTAACGACGAATTGTCTTCTGTGGTTTTAGGGAAATGACGCGCCATATTTTTATAGTTCCTTTATAAAATTTTTCTTAACCTTTGGAATAATACGTGCAATAACATAATCCAACAGAGTCTTTTTAATGTCTTTATCAAGTAACAATACCCAACAAATAAGTACAATAAAAGGGAAGGCTAACGTAGCAGATAATAAAAACTCTAACCAAGTATTAATGGCTAAATAATTCAGTAAATAACTGCCGGCAATGCCTAAAATAATGGTTATTAATAAAGACTTTGATAAGCACCAATAGAGCCCACGCATATTATAATTATTGTATTGCTTAAAAAGGAATACCTTGGCAAAGACATTAAAAATAGCGCTGTTTACTACACCACCTGCAGCCAAACCGATTAGGCCAAATTTCAAACCTAAAATAATGCTTAAAGTAATATTGAATACCACGGAGGTAATAGTGACAACTGAGATATATTTATGATTTGCCTGGGCAAATAAAACCGTGTTGGCTGAATTGCTAAAAGCAGCAAACAAAGATGAAACCACACCTAAATACAATAAATTAACCGCGTATTCAAATTCATTACCTACCCATAAAAGGATAAACACCTTACCAAAAATAAATAACGATAAAAATAACACAGTAGAAGAGAATAAATTAATACTAGTGGTTTGATTGAATAGCTTCTCCATATTTTCTTTGCGAGCAGCTTTTTTATTAAATAAAGGTGAAAATACCCCAGTAATCGAACTAACGAATGCCGAGGTGTGCATAATTAAGTTACTGGCGATACTCGCTAAAGCCAAAGAAGGTAAATCGAATAATTGGGTAATAATTAAAGGACGTGATTTTGTGCCGATAGTATTGGCAACACCGTTAATGACTAAGTGTTTTGAGTAAGCAAATAAATCAATAAGCTCTTTTTTGCTGGCGAGCTTAAAGCTAAAGCTAAGATCAGGGAATAAGCGTTTAGCATAATAAATTTTCAGGGTATTGGTTAATATATCACTGGCGAGTGTCGCAACAACCGCGCCCCAAATATTCAAGTCTGACAAGAGTAAAAAAACCATGGCAGCTTTAACAACGGCGTTTAGTGACGATATATTTGCATCAATATCAAAACGCAGCATGCCGGAAAAAAAGCCATGAAAAGGGTTCATCATAAAACCCCAGAGCACCTTTACCGATAATATTAATAAAATATCAACCAAAGTAATTTGGTCTAAGCCCTCAACGCCAAAAATAGCCGGTACTGTGGTTAAGCCAACTAAGGTTAATACAGAAAAACCACCTAAAACAGTAAAAAGTACTAGGCCAGTTGAAAAAATCACATTAACGCGCTTTTTATCGTTCAGCTCTAAGGCTTGCACTATTTGGCGCTGTATAGCTTGCGGAAAACCTAAATCTACAACATTAAACCAGCCTAATATGGATAAAACTAACAGCCATAAACCATAATGTGTACTGCCTAATTCATTAATAAAAAACGGCGTAAGCAAAAAAGACGTTATTACGACAATGCCACGTTCAAGAAACCGGAAAATAGAGCTAGTGAGTAATTGTTTTTTCATTGAATGGTATAGTTAACTTTTGTCAGATAATTATAAGGAAAAAGAAAGTTATGCATTAGCTGATTTTAATTATTTTTATAGTGATAAAGTATTTATAACATTTATTTGTTAATAAATCGTTAATTAAATGGGCGGGTGAGCTTATTAGTAATCTTACTAACAAATAGCTTTATGGGGTTTTTAACAAGCGTTATTGATAACATAGCTCGAGCATCAGCATTAAATTTAGCTTTATAACTATTATTTAAACCACCCATCATAAAATCGTAATAGTTTTTAGGGCAGTTTTTTATCGACCAATAATGTAGAAACAAACCCGGTGACAGTTTTGCAAAGTTTTGTTCATCCCAACCACTTTGATAAAAATGGTAAGTATCTTCAGTCACTAAATAGTAATTTATGGCAATAGCCTTTTCGCCAATAAAGACCGCACTCATCGCTACATTAGTTCTATCTTGTTCGCGCAGGGTTTTATGAAAATGATTAAACTCAGTTGCCGCAAAGGCACCGGTTTTGCCTTTGTTTTGCCAGCGACTTTGATGATAGCTTTTTAATAACGCCCATGCGCTGTTGTATTCTTCAACGTTAAGCCAGCGCACAGTGGCATCAAGTTTAGCCAATTGGTTTTTGCATCGGTTGATACGTGAACGGGTATTTTTACTTAACTGTGCGAGTTGCCAATGCGTATTGTTAACCTTATATTGCGCGTAATGCTGTTGGGTTAAAGTGCCTTTAATATAGGGTAATATTTTTGCGATATGTGAGTCTGCGAAAACTGCTTTAACAATAAATTGGTCAAAATTAAGTTTATTTATTTCGTTGATAATTAATGGGTAAACTGTTTCTTCATAACCTGGTTTTATGAATATATCTAAATATTCAAGCGCTACTTCAGCATATTCCATTTCACCTTGGCCGACTAAATGCAGTGTTTTGGTCAATGGAAAAAGACTGTTTTTTTTGATGAAAAATGGCACTAAGCCCACTAGTTTATCCCCATGGTAATAAGAAAAACAATGTAACTGCCAATGTTTCTGCCAATAACAAGCATACCAAATATTTAGCAAAGTAAAGGAACCAAGCAGGGGAAGTCTTTCATTTGGACTTTCAAATTCAGAAAGTAAAGTACTCAACTGTTCATACTTGGTGATAAGCGATAAACGTATATCACTCTGGTTAATCATCGCTGCCATAAGTAATATATTTCTTAGTCATTGAAAATCTCTTAGAAAAGTTGTAGTTTGCTTGGCTATTTTTATATATTCATCTTATCAGTTAATGATTAAATGTCATGAATTTCAGTGTGTTGTTTTAAATCATAAGTCAAAAGATCAGAAAGGAAAATGGGCAAGATTGCACTAGTCACTTGGAGTTAATAACTATTAATTCGATATTTTTATAAGTCTGTTCGATAATATTTCTAATTGTAAGTCACTCGGTTATTCTAATAATAGTATGGCTGTATTTGTATTTTGCAACATTTATTTATCGATAGTCTATAGTCATTTTATTATTGGTTATAACACTTGTTGGGCAATATATTTTATTTAAAATAATTTGTTCATCTGATGTTAGCTTTGGTATTTTAACTTGGGAGAAAGGGGTATCAATGTTTTTAATTAGCTTAGCAACTTTTTTAGCAATAGGTTTAACCGCGGGCAGCTTGATCAAGTTTATAAAAATAGAATTTTTCAGTTTTGATCGTAGATAGGAATTCAAGTTTTTTTTATGTGTAAAAACTACTTTTGTGTTCTCCTTTTTATTATTAATTACTGGAGAGCTAAAGCTTGCATCACTTTTAATGTTTAATCTAAGGATAATTTCATCAATAAATTTATCCTCTTTTATCAACTCAAAAGGCACATAATTTATCTCGAAATTTTTAAAGGTATTGACAATTGTAGCATTTAAATAGTAATAGTCATAAATTTTGCTTCCATTTGAATTTCTAACAAAATCCAGAATATTTTTATATTTAGTAGAGTGAAACGTCTCTATAAAATAAGAAAATACAGCCGCTACTGGCTCCCTGACGGTAACGAGTATATGTACTTTATATTTATTGAAAATATCGGCTAATCTACTGAGTTTTTCTTGCCAAGTAGTTTCGCCACTGTCTACACATAGCATTTCCTCAGAAAGAATGAATGGCTTATCATTCATAGATATTCTTTCATTGACAAGTCTTTTAACATGACTAATTCTTTGTTCATATTCTTGAGAATTGGTAAAAACTATTGATATAATTTCGCGATAAAGTGTATCTTGCTCCCGTGTACGAGGTTGACGAACGCCCAAATAATCAATATGTTCAGTTAGCACACTAAATACATGTTTTTGAACCAGTGTTGTGGCCGTTTTCGGAAGCCCTATATGTAAAATTATTGGTTTCACAATGATGCACTTTCATTCAGTTTATTGATTTTTTAACTATATATTTAATATTACTAATGTCAAATATCAATGGTTGGCTCATAGGAAGGCTTAATGCTTGGTTGTATATTATTCAGAAACTGGGTTAATTCATCTGAAAATTCACTATAAGCTTACTGCTTATGGCGTAGGTTGGTTAATGAATTAACATTTGAATATATTTAGCTAATAAAGCACTTGCTGTTGCATCAAGTTTAGCACGTTGGTTTTTCATTAATTAATACCTTAACGCGTATTTTTAACTAAACGGTGCTAGTGTCATTATTATTGTTAAGCCTATATTGCGCACAGCCCTTAGATTTATATGATAAAAATATAAAAATAATATAAATATATTTTTTTATCATATTAGGCTAACTTTACTTTAAGCATTATTTTGTCGCACTAAGTGGAAAAAATGGATATTAAACTTATACAATTCCAAAGTCATGGGGACGAAAGGGGCGCATTAGTGTCACTTGAAGAGTCAAAGAACATACCCTTTGAAATTAAAAGGGTTTATTACATGTTTAACACTATCCAAGATGTTCGGCGAGGTTTTCATGCTCATCAAAAACTGAAGCAATTAGCGATCGTTGTAAAAGGTTCTTGTCGATTTATGCTAGACGATGGTAAAGAAAAAATTGAAGTACCATTAGATAATCCATCACAAGGACTTTTTATTGACTCACTTGTGTGGCGTGAGATATTCGACTTTTCGGATGATTGCGTACTTGTTGTTTTAGCTGACGAAATTTATGATGAAACCGATTACATACGTAATTATGATGAATTTATAAAGTTGGTTAATAATGATTCATAAGTTGGCAGATGTTCAATCATTGTATATTGGTGAAGGTAGCAAAGTTTGGCAATTTTGTGTCATTCTTCCAAATGCTCATATAGGTGATAATTGCAATATTTGCTCTCATTGTTTAATTGAGAATGATGTTGTTGTTGGTAATAATGTTACCGTCAAAAGTGGCGTCCAACTTTGGGATGGCATTAGGTTGGGAAATGACGTTTTCATTGGTCCTAATGTAACTTTTACTAACGATAAAACCCCTCGGTCAAAACACTACCCTAATGAATTTCTAAAAACACTTGTTAAGCAGGGGGCATCTATAGGAGCTAATGCAACAATTCTCCCGGGTATAACCATAGGTGAATTTGCCATGGTAGGGGCAGGTGCCGTTGTTACTAAAGACGTTAAAGCGCATGCACTTGTTGTGGGTAACCCTGCTAAAGAGATAAAAAAATGATCCCATTTTTAGATTTAAAAAAGATTAACAGCCAGTACCAAGAAGAATTAAAAGCAGCATGTGCAAGGGTTATTGACTCAGGTTGGTACATTTTAGGCAGTGAAGTTAAAGCGTTTGAAAAAGAATTTGCTAATTATTGTCACAGTGAACATTGTTTAGGTGTCGCCAATGGTTTAGATGCTTTGATTTTAATTCTTAGAGCGTATATCGAAATGGGAGTAATGAAAAAAGGTGACGAAGTAATAGTCCCTTCAAATACCTACATTGCATCGATATTGGCTATATCAGAGAATGGTTTGGTGCCAGTTTTAGTTGAACCTAATCAAGATACTTACAACCTTGATTATGCCTTAATAGAAGAGAAAATAACCAATAAAACCAAAGCAATATTAACGGTTCACCTATACGGACAAGTAAACGATATGGATGAAATTAATGCCATAGCGAAAAGGTACAACCTGAAAGTGATTGAAGATTGTGCTCAGGCACATGGTGCACTTTATAAAGGGCGTAAGGTAGGCAGCTTAGGTGATGCAGCAGGGTTTAGCTTTTATCCTGGAAAAAACCTAGGAGCTTTAGGGGATGCAGGGGCAGTAACCACCAGTGATATGGAATTAGTTAATACCATATCAGCCTTGAGAAACTACGGCTCTCATGAGAAATATAAAAATGTTTATAAAGGTATTAATAGTCGGCTAGATGAAATGCAAGCTGCAATGCTGAGAGTTAAATTAAAGCATTTAGATTCTGAAATTGCACTGAGGCGAGGCGTGTCTTCTGCGTACCTAAAGGGTATAAAAAACCCTTTGCTCGACTTACCAAAAATAAACGATATGCAAGCCCATGTCTGGCATTTATTTGTTATAAGAAGTACACAGCGTGAACGACTAGTTGATTATCTATTGGAGAATGGCATCCAGTCTTTAATACATTATCCAATACCTCCCCATAATCAAGCTGCCTATAAAGAGTGGCAAAAGTCGGTTTTTCCTGTTTCTGAGCTCTTACATGAAGAAGTATTAAGCATTCCATTAAGTCCGGTAATGCTGACAAAAGAGGTGGGTAGAGTAATAGCCGTACTAAATGATTTTCAATAATAGCGTAGATAACATTACCCAAAAAAACAAAGTCATTATTTTAGTTATTAATGTAAATAAAGGGGGGTTATTTAAAGTAAATATCTAGTTTAAGGATGAAAAACCAATGAGCGACGGTAGCCGGGTGCCTAGCATAGAAAATGAAAGAAATAATAAACTATTAGTTTCATTTATATTATTACTATATAAACATGAATATTATGTGAAAGAAGCGATTAAAGGAGCTATGGAACAAGAGTATTCTAATGTAGAGTTTATTATTTCTGATGATAACTCTCCAGATTCTACTTTTTTATTAGCTCAAGAAGAACTCAAAAAGTATCAAGATAATAAGTCTATTTTTTTAAATAGAAATGAGACTAATATGGGCTTAGTTCCTCACTTCAATAAACTACTTAAAATAGCAAAAGGCGATATTATCGTAGTTGCTGCGGGTGATGATATCTCACTGCCTAAGA
Source organism: Colwellia sp. C1TZA3 (assembly GCF_007954265.1). Classification (GTDB taxonomy): domain Bacteria; phylum Pseudomonadota; class Gammaproteobacteria; order Enterobacterales; family Alteromonadaceae; genus Cognaticolwellia. The sequence goes on from NZ_VOLS01000045.1 coordinate 22,226, forward strand.
GGGTTAGCAGTACCGTTAAACTACTGGAAGATCCAGAAGTCGCCTTTGTTTCATTTAACGAGCAAAAAATTGATGAAAAAGGCAATACTATATCGAATGGTGCGCGAGTTCGTTATGAGGGGGTAAAGCTGTTTTCACTTGAGGAATACATCTCAGGTAAAAAAATACCTTTTAGTGGAGCTTCGCGAGGTTTTCGAAGGAAAATATACGACGATTATGGCGACCTAAATCAAGATTGCCCCACAGAGGATACACCCTACATTATCAGAGGTTTGCTTACAGGCAAGGCGGCTATTTCATCAGAGATAGCAATAAAATATAGAGAACATGGAGAAAACCTCTCTGGTCCAAAATATCTTCCGTATATGAATATTAGCCATATTACTAACCAGTATGTTTCCGATTTGAATATTGCATTTAAAAAAGGACTTGTAGATAAAGTATTGAACGAAAAACTAGAGTCTTGGATAAGTACTAATAATACTAGAAGGGTCAACTCAAATTTACGCAAGCAATTATCAGACAATAACTTTACCTTTAGTTTCTTATTAAAAAATATTTTATTTGATAGACATTTTTCGGTAAAAGAACAAGGCATTTTGTTAATAAAGTGCACTTTGAAAAAACTATATATAAGACGTAATTATAGTTAATTTACGACATAAAGTAGTTGCAACTTTTATAACGCAGCGGGCTTTAGTGTAATTTGAAATTATAGGTGACTAATGGAATTTTTAAATAGGGTGCAGAAAAAAAGTGCTAAGTTATTAATAAAAGCAAAGGCAAATATTTTAAATAATGGCATTAATGCTTTTTGGTGGACAGGCAGAGTTAATTTCGGTGATTTATTTACTCCTGAATTGTTTAAATACTACGGTGTAACAGCTGTGGAGTCATGGCCAGAGCAAGCTGAACTTGTAGGTGTTGGTAGTTTATATGGCATGGTGCCATCTACATTTAGTGGAGTTTTTTTAGGTACAGGACTGATTGAAGACCAAAAAATACAATTTGAACATGCAACTTTTGCAGCAGTTAGAGGAGAATTAACTAGAAAAAATTTAGGGTTAGATAGGAATACTCCTATAGGGGACTTTGGTTTACTAGCTAACAAATTAATAAGCAAAAAAGTAATTAAAAAAAAATACGCAGTTGGTTTTATTCCTCATTATGTAGATCAAAATCACCCTTGGGTAAATGGTATGCAAAAATACTTAGGCGTTTCTGAGTGCACAATAATCGACGTTAGGGATTCGGCAGAAAATGTTACAAAGCAGGTGGCTGAATGCGAGTTAATTCTTTCATCATCTTTACATGGAATTATCGTCGCCGATTCCTTAAGTATCCCCAACGTGTGGCTTGAATTATCCGATAAAGTGATAGGAAGGGGCTTTAAGTTTAGAGATTATAATTCCGCAATTGATTATGAACAGCCATCATTAAGCATAAAAGAAAACACCAAATTTTCTGATATCACAAACTTTATATCAAATAAAGATGAAGCTAAAATCAAAAGTAAAGTAACTGAACTAAATAATATAATAATTAAAACGTTAGAAAAATAAGTTTGGCTATAAATTACATTATTTTAATTCGCAACCGCTAGAGTATAGGGAAATACATATTGGATCTTTCAATTATTTTTGCCACTTATCATAGTGAAGAGGTATTGCAAAAATCTCTTGAATCATATCGTTTAATTAATACTCGTTACCAGTGGGAGTTAATTATTGTAGATAATGCTTGCCGGTCAGAAACGAAAGAGTTGATTAGAAAGTATCAAAAATATTTGCCTATAGTTTTTCTTGAACAACCTATTGCTGGAAAAAATAACGCGCTTAACAAGGCTATTCCTTATGCACAAAGTGAACTGATTTGGTTTACAGATAACGATATATTACCTAATCCTGACTTGGTTGATACCTATGTTAACTTTTGCCAAGAACATAAAGAATATGATGTCTTTGGCGGCAATATTCAACCTGATAGAAGCTTTCCTGAATGGATTGATTTGACATCACCATCAATAAAAACAGCATATGGCATATTAGACCTTGGTGAAAATAGTCAACCAATGGAAGCAACCGCTTTTTGGGGTGGGAATTTTTTAGTGCGTAAAGCGGTATTTGATGCTGGCATTCGCTTTGGGGTTAGTGGTTCATCAAATAAAAACAATCACATTGCAGGAAACGAAACTGAGCTGTTAACGAGACTTGTTTCTTTAGGTTACAAAGGCCATTCAATAATAAAAGAAAATAGTGTTCAACACCAAATACGTGATGAGCAACTTTATTTAAAGTGGTTGGTGAGAAGGGCATATAATGCAGGGGAAGGTGCATCATATGTGCAAAAATTAAATCTTGAAGGTATGACTTTACTGTTTGATACGCCAAAATATTTATTCAGAATGTTTTTTCAAGACAGTTTGAAATTAGTATTTACACTGTTTATATTGAACAAAAAACAGCTATGTTTAGCGCTAATGAAAGTGAGTAATTCTTTTGGAAGAATTAAATTTTATATAACTTGAGCTTAATTCTGCTATGGCAGTTCTATTGAGTTGTAGATAAATTTTTTAATAAAAAAAGTTTAAATATTCTGCCAACAACGAAATACAATTTTCTCTCAATACCCAAACATTTTCCGCCGGCAGTCATAAATGTTTTATAGACATACAGGTTTGTATAACCTTTATGAATTCTAAATGTTTTCCAGTGTTTAGTTAATACTTCATAGTGTCCAATAAGCATGTTTCGCCCATTAGATGATAAGTTACCGTGATCCATGCGCCGCAATTGAGTAAGGGCTTTGTTTAAAAAACCAATTCTATAACCCGCAAGTGTCATACGAATGATTAATTCATGATCTTCTGAGCAACGTATTTTGTTATCAAAAAGGCCTACAGATAATAATACGTCTTTTTTAACAAAAAAAGCTGACGGTAAAACTTGCACTTCGCACAGTATTTCAGGAATTTTGCATTCAGATGGCTTGTCTAAAAACGTAGAAATAATTCCGTTATTATTGAAGGTAGATATACCGGTATGACAAGCTGAAAAATGAGGGTTGTCATTAATGAATTGGCTTTGATCCTCTAATTTGGTAGGTAGCCACATATCATCAGCATCTAAAAAGGCGATCCATTCTCCATTTGCTGCTTTTGCTCCTGCATTTCTAGCAGCAGATACCCCTTTGTTTTTTTCAAAGTTGATTATTTTTATATCATTATATTGAGATAAAAATGTCAGTGCTTTCTTGCCACAACCGTCATTTACAACAATAATTTCTTGAGGTTGAATTGTTTGCTGTTTGATTGATTGGTATGTTTCGTCAAAAAACTCTTCAGCATGATAAAAAGGAATTACGACACTAATAGAAGGGACCATTAAACATTCCATTGTTGATCTTTAGGTGATTGGCTAACAAATGTACTTTTATTCTAATTACCATTCAAGCTTTTAGACCTATTTCTTTTAATTTTAAGGAAGATGTAGTAATTTATGAACAATAATGAGTAATGTTTATTGTTGCGGGCGATTTGCTTTGCGAGTCGTTTTATAAGGAAATAAAATGCGAAAAAATGAAAAGTCACTGAATATTTTACAGCTAACATTGTCATTTGAGAATGGCGGTCGAAAAGAAGCTATTAGAAACCTCGCTGCGGGTATGCAAGAAGCTGGTCATAAGGTGTTCTTAGGTTGCGTTTCTCATTTAGGCGCCGAGAAAAAAGACTTAACCGTATTTGAAGATACGGTTGTGTTTGACCGACAAAAATTATTTGATTTTAAGGCGGCAAAGCAATTAGCTCAATATTGTGTAACCCATAAAATAGACTTAATACATACCCATGATGCTGGCAGCTTATTTTTTTCATCACTTGCTAAGTTCTCTTTCAATAAAACGCCTCCTCAAATTATGACTTTTCATCGTTCTTTAAATTTTGAGACAGCAAGCTTCAAGAACAAACTACGTAACATGTTTTCATTATTAGTTAGTGAAGGTGTTATTACTGTTTCAAATGCCCGCGGTCGAGATTTTATTGCCAGTAATTTAATCAAACCTAAAAGATTGCAATTAATTAATCTTTCTGCAGATATAAACCGATTTGCATTTGGCCTTGCGGCGAGAGAGCGTATTAGAGAAAATTTTTCAATCAAATCAGGTGACATTGTATGTGGTGCAATGGGGCATTTTGGTTTAGAAAAAGGTATTGATGTGGTCATTAAAGGTTTTGCTGATCTTCAACAGCGCCTTGGTGAGCGAGGGAAGTCAGTACATTTGATGATTTTAGGCAAGGGTAACGAGGAAGACACTCAACGGTTACAAAAGCTTATAAGTGATTTTAAAGTAGAACGCGTTATATTTGCCGGCTTTCATCCTGATCCTGAGTCGTACTTTTCGGCATTCGATATTTTCTTGCATTCTCCACGAGAAGAAAATGGCGCTACGGTATTATTTGAAGCCATGGCGACAGGTTTACCTATAGTGGGTTCTTTAATTGGTGGTGTTCCTGAGGCTATAGTAGAAAATGAAACAGGTTTATTAGTTGATAGCGATACGCCTAAGCAATTGGCTGATGCCGCAGAGAAAATAATTGGTAATAATGAGCTTAGAGGTTCTATGGGGTTGGAAGGCTTTAAAAGATGTTACCTAAACTTTACGCGAGAACATTATTTTAATCGGCATGTCGATTTTTATAGAGAAGTTTTAAAACTAGATTGAAACAGGTGAAAAGGAAAAATAATGACTACTATCACAATAGTTATAACACCTAGAGAACGATACTACGGTGTTATCGAGTGCATTGACGCAGTTTGTAATAATACCGATGAACCATTTGATTTAATAATTACAGACATTGGTTATCCTAAGGCGCTTATTAAGCAAGTTGAGCAACAGATTAAAAATATACCTAATGCTAAAATAATTGATTATGGTGGCATGGTCACGCCCATGAAAGTGTTTGAGCATTTAGTACCTATTATTAAAACGGATATGTTGGTTTGGGTTGAAACCGATACCACTGTTTTGCCTGGTTGGATGCCGCCGCTTATTCAAAGTATTAACGATGGTGCTTCATTTGTTTCGCCATTAACGCTAGAAAAAGAAGGTGTTGATCAAGGTGCTAAGATTCGTAATCATCTCTATACCTGTAAAATCTTGGTTGTTGAGTACGAAGGCGTTGACTACCTAATTGAAGCTAAAGAATATAGACGAGAGCTACCAGAAAATATACCTGCTGAAATTAGACCTACAGAAACCTTTGAATGGCATACAGTGGCTTTTAAAACTGAAGACCTACAGGAAATTGATTTTCCAGATATGGTAATGAGACAACAAATAGATATTCCTATGCAGTTAAGAGCTCAAGGTAAAACTATGGTTGCTAACCCTTTTTCAACAGTGATATTTGATAATTTATGTACTCGATTAACCATTAGAGACATGCAATATTTCTTTTTTGTTTGGTCGCATAAGCTGAATGAAAAGTCACATCGTGAATTTGAAAAAAGGTGGGGCTATAATTTTTATTCAGAGCAGTCTATTTATAACTGGGTATTTCGTCGTAAGGCTTTTTTGATTTGCCGATTCTTTTTTATTCCTATTCCATTAGCCAATAAAATTACTGGGCTGTGTAAAAGAATTTTTTGTAAAGACTGGGACCCTTTGAAGGATCCTATCGGTGATTCAAGACAATTATCCCAAGAAATTGGCAACCCAGAACCGAATCGTTAGTAACTACTTGACAGTATTATTATTTCCACCTCTTTTGATGTGATTACTTCAAAAGAGGTATTTTTTTATAAATGCATATTTATTATATGTTCATTCGAAGTTTGTTATGAAACAAAAAAAAACAATTAAAAAAGTAGCCCACATTATTGGTAGCTTAAAAATAGGGGGAGCAGAACGCTTTATTATCGATTTGTCGATAGCACAAAAAAAACTAAATATACAAGCTGCGATTATTTCATTGGGCAGCCCTACAGATGATCTCGTCGGTACTTGCCACATCAATAATATTCCGGTTGCCTCTTATGCGAGTAACTCGTATATAAAGTTATGCAGAGTGTTTATAGTTTTATTAAAATTTGATGTTATTCATGTACATTCCCCACATGCGTTAAAATATTTAAGCTTGTTTTTACCTTTTCTAAGAAAGAAAGTTGTTTACACTAGGCATGGTGCATCTCCTTATTCTTCTGCGCCTTGGTTAAAGTTTCATAAAAAAATTAAAAAATCAATTTCAGCTGTTACGTTTGTATCGCAAGAAGGTAAAGATAACTTTCATCAATCCCATGGCTGGGAAAACGTCACTAGCCTTGTTGTTGATAACGGTGTTTTGATCGAGGCAGTAAATAAAACGCCTGCTAAAGATGGGGTATTGAGGATTGGTTCAGTTGGTAGGGTTATTCCTTTAAAAAACCAAATCGGATTACTCAAAGCGGTTCAACGTTTAACACCTGCTGCGCAACGTAATGTAGAAATACACTTTTTTGGTGATGGGCGAAGTTTAGCAGAATTAAAAACTTTCTATAAAGATAAAACACCTGATTTGGCAGTGACCTTTCACGGTATGGTGAACGACCGTGAGCTCATTTATTCCTCTTTAGATTTACTCGTTGTTGCCTCAGAAACTGAAGGCTTATCTATGGTGATAATTGAAGCAATGGCCAATAGTATCCCCGTTATTGCGACTAATGTAGGCGGTAATCCTAGACTAGTAAAACATCATAAAACAGGCTGGTTATTTGAATATGACGATGATAAAACATTGGCTGAACAGATACTGAATCTCATTGACAATAGGCATCTTGTCGATGAAATTGGCGCTCAAGCTCTTTCTTACATAACAGACAACTTTTCTATTGAGTCATCAGCAAAAAAATATGCTGAGCTTTATGAAAAATAACGTGAGTTCTATATTTCAACGTTTAAGCCAAGCGTATTTTATTTTCTGTTGTGGTATGTGCTTTTTGGTCACCTTATTACCTTGGTGGCCGACTTACGAAATATTAACCATTCCTAAGTATGCGCTATTATTTGGCCCACGTTGGTGGCTGTTGATTGTCGTTAGTGGTTTGTTTTTTTTCTGGCGTTATTTGTCAAAGCGGCAAGTGCAATTTTCTTCATTATTGCTTTTATTATCACTAAATTATACAGACTTTCAATTACCTAGCATAGGTTCATACTTTTCAACTTCAACTTCAACTTCAACTTCAACTTCAACTTCACATGAAATATCAGTGCTTAGTGCTAATATTGGTGGTGGTGGCTCTGTTAGAGAACTTGATTATATTGGCTTTAGTCAAAAGCCAGACATCATTTTATTGCAGGAAGCTAGAAGAATAGAGCTTTCAAAATTTTTTAGTGATTATGATTTTAAAGAATGTATTTCTGGCTTATGCATTTTTAGTAAATACCCTTTCGAACAAGTTAAAGTGCTTAGTAGAGAGCTATTTGAAGGTTGGGGGATTTTCGCCGTTTTTTATCAGATTGAAACTCAGTTTGGTATGGTTTCTTTAGCTAACGTGCATTTTGAAACACCGCGTTCAGTACTTATGGGCTTAATTTATCGTGTTTTCGACCTTACATTGGCAAACAGGATAGAAAGTACCCGACAATTTGAGGCTGAATTAGTTAGTTTGTGGTCAAAAAACAAACCCTACACCTTAATTGTGGGTGACTTTAATATGCCTGAAGATGAAAATACTTATCAGCGTAACTTTACACATTTAAATAATGCTATTGCCACCAAAGGTATTGGCTTTAACGCGACTAAGTTAACGGCATGGCATGGCGTAAGGATTGATCATATTTTATATTCTGACGATTTCAAGTTAAAGACTGTTGATGTTATCGAAGCAATAAATGGCGATCATCGGCCAGTATTTGCTACTTTTAATGTCGGTAATTAATAAAAGGATTTGTGATGTTAAAGTTAGCGCTTATTGCTGTTTATATTGTTTTGGGTGTTTTTTCAAATCATAGCTTTAGTGCTGAAAATAATATTACCTTTGATGTTGCCACGGTTGATAAAACAGCAAATGAAGCTGCGATATTTTTATTGTTACCTATCCCAAATCAACGTGTTTCTTTAAGCAGTAATTTTTTGATAACGGAAAATAACCGCCCAATTAAGGCCCGCTACAAGGTACTTAATACTTGGCCAACGATGAAAAACCAGCAATTTATTCGTTTGCTGTCGATTGAAGTTAGTCGTTTACAAGTTGCTTCTAAAACACTGTCGTTTAGTTGGCAGGGTTCAGATAAAGCACTTGCTGTTCAGCAAATTAATGCTGATACCAGTACTAAAAGCCAACTTGTTTATCCTTCAAAGCCATGGCTAGTACAAAGTATATTACTTCACCCTGATCAAGCTGTAGACACCGACTGGTACACTGAGCCGCAAAAAAAATACGCGAGTTATTTAACGAATCAGGCATTGCTAACCAAAAAAGGTTACCCAGCACGCAAAGCAAGCCAATGGTTGTATGACCGCCCGCAAGCTATTTATCAATTGTTTTTAATGTCAGGCCAAAATGAATGGCTAACTAAAGCCAACGAGCTTACAGATTTTTATATTAAAAACATTGATGAAAGTGGTTTATTTGTCCTGAAAAAAAACTTTGACCCTAAATATTTAATGCCGAAAGGCTTAATGTATCGTTATTTACTCAGCGGTGATGTTGCAGCAAAAAAAACGCTTAAGCGAATTTTTGAACGTTCACTAGATTGGGATGAAAGCTATAGTTTAAGCCGTGGCTTTTGGACTGAGCGTAATCAAGCGGCAGCGTTAAATGTTGCTGTTTCCTATTGGGAGCTTACTAACGATGAAGCAGCGCTAGCACGTATCAACGACATTATTGATGCCACTGTTACTATGACGTTTAACCCCGGCAATGGTTGGCCATTAAGAGGTTGCCCCCAGCATGGCTATAAATCTCATGAAGGTTGGGGTGATGATACTCCTGCATGCTCACCTTGGATGATGGCTTTATTAAGTGATGCATTGTGGCGCTTTTATCAATTAACCGGTGATGTGCGATCAGCGTCATTAATTGATGCCTTTGGCGATTTTATTTTGAATTACGGTATTTATTATGGCAATGCCAGAGTAAAAAACATTGTTATTGCTAAATATATAGTCTCAATTGAAAACCCTGAGCAGGAAGAGTTGAATCAATGGACCGATCCTCAGCATGCTTGTGATGTTGCCGCTTTATTGGGTAAATCAGCGTATATAAAGCAAACAACCAATCAAGATAACTTTTTGGTTAAAGTGTTGTTTCGTGCTTTATTAGAGCAATGCTCAGCAACTTATACGAGATTAGAAAAAGCACAAAAAAGTAAGCGGAAAAAAAACTACTCGGTGCTGAAGCCGCCACGACGTTTTGGTTGGATGTATTCAACAACCAGTGATTTACCTTGGTTAAAGAGTTTGTTGTTGAATAATTATTAACATTTTAGCCAGCTTACGTGATTATGCCCCTGAATGAGAATGTCAGATTTGAGACGTAAATATCACCTATAAGTTTAGATTTATGCCAAAGACGGTTAAATTTCATTTAACTTGATGGACTAAAGTCCAACCTACATCAGGCCTACAGGTGATAATGTCGCGCTGGGTTATTTTTTTGTAGGTCGGACTTCAGTCTGAGGAATCCCCACAAGTTTAACGAGTAAGCGCTTGATATCTGGTAATATGTTAATCACCACAAAAAACAAATAAACCAAATACAAGCGCTATGCCTACATTATCAGACTTATTCTCTTCCAA
>NZ_VOLS01000046.1 GCF_007954265.1 Colwellia sp. C1TZA3
TAGTTAAAATAGCTCAAGGCTGTGTTGCTCTCAATCCCAATAGCCAGCTATTGCTCAATCGAGCGCCTTACCTTGAGTTATTTTTCCTGCGCACAACAAGATCACAAACTTAATGGAACTGGTATTATACCAATCCCATTAAGTTATTGCTCACTTGTACTAGTTAAAATAGCTCAAGGCTGTGTTGCTCTCAATCCCAATAGCCAGCTATTGCTCAATCGAGCGCCTTACCTTGAATTATTTTTCCTGCGCACAACAAGATCACAAACTTAATGGAACTGGTATAATGTATTCTTAGCGTTAAAATTAGAAAGTAGATATGGGTTAATATTGCATTTTCAGACAAAAGTTTAGCTTAATAAAGGCTATTTATTAAGGATAAAAACCGAGTTTCTTTGCATTTTATTGATACCGATCGTAATAATTTTTTTTGCGTAACAACGAACTAAATAGAGCGGGTATTAGTTTATTTGATATAGATAGCTGCAATCATTAATATAGCAAAATATAAAAATAAGAGGCGTAAAAAACGTTGAGAATTTTAAAAAATAGTTTGTACCTATTGCTAATAGTAATAGTCTCCCTTGCCAGTTATCTCTATGCAAATAAAGCGCCTGATAGATCTGTGGCAGAGCTTAGTAAACGCTGGGCACCTGAGCCTTCACAATTTATAAATATTGCGGGAATGAATATTCATCTAAGAGATGAAGGACCAAAATCGGATAAAGAGCCCATTATTTTGCTTCACGGCACAAGTGCTTCATTACATACGTGGGACGATTGGGTTGAGGTATTAAAAGAGCAACGTAGAGTTATTCGCTTTGATTTACCGGCTTTTGGTTTGACGGGGCCAGATCCACAAAACAACTATGCCATCGAACATTACGCTAAAGTTGTTATCGCCGTATTAGATAAATTGCAGATTGATAAAAGCGTCTTAGCAGGCAACTCGTTAGGTGGTTATGTTGCTTGGGCGACGGCGGTATTGCACCCAAATAGAGTATCAAAACTGATCCTAGTTGATGCCAGTGGCTATCCTTATGAGTCTACATCCATGCCACTTGCCTTTAAATTATCAAAAAATCCATTCACGAGTCTTATATTAAAAAATGTTTTACCAAAATCTTTAGTAGCACGCAGTGTCAAAAATGTTTATGGCAACCCTGAATTGGTCAGCGATAAATTAGTTGAACGCTACTACCAACTGTCGCTTCGTGAAGGTAACCGTAGTGCTTTAAAAGCCCGTTTTGAGCAAACATTACCTGGGCCACTGGCAAAAAAAATTAAAACAATAATGTTACCTACACTTATACTCTGGGGTAGAAAAGATCAGTTAATACCGGTTAAGTTTGGAGTGAAATTTTCGCAAGAAATCACTAATAGCCAATTGATTATTTTTGATAAATTAGGTCATGTACCGCACGAAGAGGCTCCCCAGACAACAGTATCGGCAGTAATAAAATTTTTGCAGGTCAATGAGAGATAATCAAGGCTAAACAGTACTAACACGAGTAGCTTGACTGGGTCTAAATAGCGTAATCGTTAAATACAAATAAGCGCTAAAATCATCATTAAAATTTTGCACTGTCTGCTAGGCTTTGATTTTAGTTTTTTTAGTGCTTTTTATGGCAGAAAATAAGTGGATATGCCAATGTTTTCATATTGGCTTTAGTAGGTAAACTGGTATCTTTTGTGGGCTTATTTCTTCAATTTATATGTTATCTAGGTTGTATTTGGATAACGTAGTGACTTACTTTAACGCCAATTTTAGGCACTGATTTATAATTTTAAATTTTATACGTGGTGTAAATTGTCAAAATAGCAGATATAGGTGAAAATCTTCAGGTTTTGCTCTTTTAAGTCCATCATTTATGCTTTCAGGCTAGTAAAAACATAGCTGTTAAGTATAATGTGCGTGCAATTTCGTATTTGCAAAAAACTAATCAATCAAACTGTATAATTTTTTGTTCAACTTAGTGCGTAACTTATCGGTGACGCCTTAATAATTAACTAAGTGAATAAATAATTGTACAGATTGATTAAAATCAAAAAATATCTAAGGAACTATCTAAATGTTTAATCCAGTTACTAAAACATTCGAGTTCGGTCAACATACCGTCACTCTAGAAACGGGCGTTATTGCTCGTCAAGCCACTTGTGCCGTTATGGCTAGCATGGACGATACTTCGGTATTAGTCTCTGTTGTTGGTAAAAAAGAAGCTAAACCAGGACAAGACTTTTTCCCATTAACAGTTAATTATCAAGAGCGTACTTACGCTGCAGGTAAAATTCCAGGTGGTTTCTTTAAACGTGAAGGTCGTCCTTCAGAAGAAGAAACATTAATCTGTCGTTTAATTGACCGTCCAATTCGTCCACTATTTCCTGAAGGGTTTACTAACGAAGTTCAAGTCGTTATTACGGTTGTTTCTGCTAACCCAGAAATCTCTCCAGATATTATCGCTTTATTAGGTACTTCGGCAGCATTAGCCATTTCAGGTATGCCTTTTAGCGGTCCTGTTGGTGCAGCGCGCGTTGGTTATACTGACGGCAAGTACATTCTTAACCCATTACAATCTGAATTAGAAGCTTCGCAGTTAAACTTAGTGGTTTCTGGTACAGACTCTGCGGTATTGATGGTTGAATCAGAAGCTGACGTGCTTTCTGAAGAAGTTATGCTTGGCGCTGTTATGTATGGTCATGAGCAAATGCAAACAGCTATCACAGCGATTAAAGAAATGGCTGCAGAAGTTAACAATCCTAAATGGGATTGGGTTGCACCGGTTAAAAACGCTGATATTATTACTAAAATTACAGCGCTTTCTGAGAGCCAAGTTAACGAAGCTTACCAAATCACTGAAAAAGCGGTACGTTACGAAAAAATTAAAGATATTCGCAATGGTGTTATTGAAACATTATTGGCTGCTGATCCTGCGCTAGATGTGCAAGAAGCAAAAGATTTATTCCATGACTTAGAGAAAACAGTCGTTCGTGGACGTATTACCAAAGGCATGCCTCGTATCGATGGTCGTGATCCTGAAATGATCCGCGCCTTAGACGTTATGACGGGTGTATTACCAAGAACTCATGGTTCAGCTGTCTTTACTCGTGGTGAAACTCAAGCGTTAGTTGTTGCTACTTTAGGTACACAACGTGATGCACAGCGCCTTGACACTATTATGGGTGAGAAAACTGATAGCTTCATGCTGCATTATAACTTCCCTCCATACTGTGTTGGTGAAACAGGTTTTGTTGGCTCTCCTAAGCGTCGTGAAATCGGCCATGGTCGTCTTGCAAAACGTGGTATGTTGGCTGTTATGCCTTCAGCTGAAGAATTCCCGTATTCAGTTCGTGTAGTGTCTGAAATCACTGAATCAAATGGTTCATCTTCAATGGCTTCTGTTTGTGGTACTTCATTAGCGCTTATGGATGCTGGTGTACCAATCAAAGCTTCAGTTGCTGGTATTGCGATGGGCCTTGTTAAAGAAGGCGATGACTTTGTTGTACTTTCTGACATCTTAGGTGATGAAGATCACTTAGGTGACATGGACTTTAAAGTAGCGGGTACTACCGGTGGTATTACTGCACTTCAAATGGATATTAAAATTGAAGGTATTACACAAGAAATCATGCAACTTGCTTTAAACCAAGCAAAAGCAGCACGTAATCATATCTTAGCTGTTATGGATGAAGCTATTGGCGGACATCGTGATGATATCTCTCAATTTGCTCCACGTATTCATACCATGAAAGTTCCACAAGATAAAATCCGTGACATTATCGGTAAAGGTGGCGCAACTATTCGTCAGTTAACTGAAGAAACCGGTACTACCATTGAAATTGAAGACGATGGTACGGTTAGAATTGCGGCGACTGATGGCGACCAAGCTAAAGATGCTATTGCACGTATTACTGCACTAACCGCTGAAATTGAAGTGGGCACTGTTTATACCGGTAAAGTGGTACGTATCGTTGATTTTGGTGCGTTTGTCAACGTATTGCCAGGTAAAGACGGTTTAGTACATATTTCTCAAATTTCTGAAGAACGTGTTAACGCGGTTAGCGACGTATTGACAGAAGGCCAAGATGTAACAGTTAAAGTACTAGAAGTTGACCGTCAAGGTCGCGTACGTTTAAGCATGAAAGAAGCGATGGAAAAACCTGTTGCACCTACAACTGACGCAGCAGAGTAATTCTTTGTTATAAACTACGTACACTAGGTGGGTTTGTAAAGTCTACCTAATATCTTGTACACAAAAAGGGAGCTTAATTGCTCCCTTTTTTATATACTCACAGTACATATACTCACTAGGATACTGCTTTTCGTGCACTTACTTTCTAAAACTCAATTTTCTCAAGCTTTATTTTCAAAAGTATTATTTATTTCAGCTTTATTGCTCATTCAAGGTTGCCTATCAACAAGCCCTCAGCAATCTGTTATTGGCGATCTTATTATTGCTGAACCCATTGCTATTAGCTATAAAAATGAAATAGCGCTGGCAAGATTAACGCAAGTGTTACAACGCGCTGAAATCAGTGATGGCCAACGAGCAGAATTGTTTTATCAACGCGGGGTTGAATACGACAAAGTGGGTCTACGCGCCTTAGCGCGCTTTGACTTTAACCAAGCGATTAACCTAAAACCTGATATGTCAGACGCCTACAATTTTTTAGGCATTCACTTTACTCAGTTACGAGAATTTAATCAGGCATACGACGCTTTTGATTCTGCAATAGAGTTGGCTCCTGATCATGAATACGCTTATTTAAATCGTGGTATTGCGCTGTATTATGGTGGCCGGCCAAACTTAGCTGCAGATGACTTTAAGGTCTTTAGACAATATCAGGAAAACGACCCTTATCGCGTGTTGTGGCAATACTTGGCTGATGTTGAATTAGATCAGCAAAAAGCGCATCAAGACTTAGTACTGTATGCACAACAAATAGATGAAACAGTGTGGGCAAAAAATGTCATTAAGCTTTACTTAGGTGACTTGAGCCAAGGTACTTTTATTGATCAAATGGCAGAAAATGTTAACTCAAATGAAGCACTCACAGAACGTCTATGTGAAGCCTATTTTTATTTAGGCAAGTACAGTCAAATGCAGGGTGATGTTAATGCCGCGATTAATTTCTTTAAACTAGCGCTTAGTACCAACGTCTATGAATTTGTTGAACACAGGTATGCCAAACTTGAATTAGACTTAATGCGCGAAACTGTACTAAAAAGTAGTGCACCTTAATCCTTGTTCAGCCAAAAATTTTGATGATGATTAAAAGATTTTTGATAAGCTTAGTCGTGGTTATATTGCTAAGCTTATATTTATTTATTGCTGATGCTCGTGAAAAAATTGCTAATGCTGAAATAACCCGCCAACAATTATCTTTTCTAGAAACGCTAGACTTATTTACTGACACGGATGAGCGATTAGTTCAGTTGTTAGCCGATGGCAATAATGAGGCATGGCTGCATTTAGCAAAACACCATGGTGACTCCAACGCCAATACGGCTTATCAATTAGCCGAATATTTCCGTCGCGATGAGCAAATAACATCGGCCCAACTATGGTACCAAGTAGCGATACGCCAGCAACATGTTGCTGCACGAATAGCCTTAGCAAATATTTATTTTAAACAACAACAATACGTTAACATTAAGCCATTATTATTACCCATTGCGGGCAATGAAAAGGCGTTGGCTTTGTTATATAAAGTAGCGCTATATCAAGGTGAACTAGCATTTATTGAAGATCATAAAAACATGCTAGCGCAAGGGGGTAATGTTGGGTTGTACAATGAACTTGAACATTTTGCTGTATTTAGCGATAGTCAAAGGCAGAGTGAAGAAAAACTCGAGCAACATATAGAAAAAAAGACCAATAAAAATTTAGCTTGTTCGGTAGATGTACAATTGTTTGCAACAAGCCTAAAAGGCTTGCGACATGGCCAACAGTTAATGTCAGCATTTGCGCATCATAAGTTAGCAAAATATATTTGTTTGCGAACACCTAAATACATTTCCGAAAAAGCGATTAATTGCCTGCATGGCGTTAGCGAAAATATAAGCTGTAATGCCAGTGTGTGGATAACACGTAACGATATTACCAGCCGTTATCTTGGTGTTATTGTTGAGCAAGGCGGTGCTAATGTTGACCATGGCATTATGTATATAGACCAAGATGACAACCTTGATGTTTTAATTCATGAGCTTAGTCACTTTATTGGTTTTGTTGATGAATATCCGTTACCAAAACAACATCAAAAGTGTCAGCAAGTTCAGCAAAGCCCCTTTGCTCATAATTTGGTTGTTTTAGCTGATTTTTATCTGGGTGAGCGTGAAAAGTTGCGAGCGAGTATATTATCGCAGGTACCATGGCGCAATTTAATTAAACCTTCAACACCGATATTGTCAAAGTATCAGCAAGGCTGGACGTTAGCCACGCCAGTGAAATATCAAAATGAAATAGGACTGTTTACCACGGCTTCTTGTAATAAACAGCGCAAGACGCAAGCGTTTAAACCTTTATCTTCGCGTACAAAATTAGAGTATTTTGAATTGTATTTCCCAGAAAGGTACTTAAATATCATTGAGTTAGCACCAAAACTCTTTTTAATGCCAAGTTATTATTTTAACCTGAGGCGAGATTTAGCTTATTAAGGTTTTATGCCAAGGTGAGAGTTGTAGTAAAGGCTAAGTAATTTGATTAATTAACACTTAGTGATTTAAATTTAGTGATTTAAAATCTAGTCAATTAAATCACTATACTTATTGGCTAGATTTTTTATTTCATTAGTTAACTGAAGGTCAGCTAATATGTTCTTTAAGTATATTTATCTTAGATTCCTTCAGTGCATTGAAGTTAGTTGCTTTTTTTACATGTGATACCGAATTTACGTATTCCTGCTGCTGTAACACGGTGTTTATTCTTACTTTAGCTATTGGCCACATGGTGTTGTTGTTAAATATTGATAGTTCTTCCTCTATTAATGTTTTGCTATTTTTGGTGGAGTTAACTTTTGTCCTTCTAAGAAACCATGAAAATAATGCCATAGTATTTATTCCTCCAATTACTCACCTTAAGGTATAGCGTAAATTATTTATTTTTGCTGAACGATGTTTAATATTTTATTGATATAAAGTTTTTCTCACGCTTATAAAGATTTTAGCTAGCAAGTTAAGATATAATTGTCGCAACTTAATGAAATTACTATTACATTTTATGGAAAAATTTTCTTTTACTTCCTTCCGTCAACAATTTCCTATTCTTACCAGTAAGGTTAATGGTAAATCCTTAATTTATTTTGACAATGCAGCCACAACTCAGAAACCAACCTGTGTTATTGACAGCCATAAAAATTATTATCAATTGAATAATGCCAATGTGCATCGCTCTTCTCATGCCTTAAGCGCTAAAGCAACGGTGGCTTATGAAAGTGTTAGAGAAAAAGCACAAAAATTCATTAATGCTAAAACCAGTAAAGAAATTATTTGGACCAAAGGCTGCACTGAAAGTATTAATTTAGTGGCGCAGAGTTGGGGACGAACAAGCTTACAACCCAATGACGAAATTGTTTTAAGTTATAGTGAGCATCACGCTAATATTGTGCCTTGGCAAATAGTTGCAAAGCAAACGGGTGCAAAAATTAAAGTACTGCCATTAACGCAAACTGGTGAAATAGATGTTACTCAATTAGAGGATATTATTGGCGAACGTACTAAAATTGTATGTTTTAGCCATATCTCTAATGTTGTTGGCCGCATTAATCCAATTGAAGAGATTATTTGTGTAGCTAATAAGCATCAAGCGTTAACCTTAGTTGATGGCGCTCAGGCAATTGCCCATTTAAGTGTTGATGTCAGCGCATTAGGCTGCGACTTTTATGTTTTTTCTGCTCATAAAATGTATGGCCCAACAGGCGTGGGTGTACTGTATGGTAAGCAAGAATTATTGGATAAAATGCCACCTTATCAAGCCGGTGGAGAAATGATCAAAAAGGTAAGTTTTGAGCAAACAACATTTAATGATTTGCCATATAAATTTGAGGCTGGTACCCCTAATATCGCAGGTGTTGTGGCGTTGGGTGCGGCGATTAGTTTTATCAAAAAGCAAGGGCATAAAGCGTTACTTGAATATGAAAGACAATTGACCCTGTATTGTTTTGAGCAGCTATCGAGCGTGCAAGGCTTAAGTTTTATTGTTAATGATGCGCCTGACATTCCGGTATTTTCATTTACGCTTACTGGGCAGCACAATCATGATGTGGCTACTGCGTTAGACAGTGTAGGGATTGCAGTTCGCTCGGGGCATCATTGTGCGATGCCTTTAATGCAATATCTACATATTGATGGTTGCATCCGCTTATCTTTGTCGGCATATAATAGCTTTCAAGAGATAGATTTTACCGTGCAGCAATTACAAAGCTTAAGTGAGTCGATATCGGATGTTACTGACAATTTAAATACTCCAAAATCTGAAAAAATTATTAGCGTTGATGTGCTTGCCAACCGTAATCTAGCTGTTGACGACATATTAGCTATGTTTGCTAAAGCAAAAAGTTGGGACAGTAAACATCGTGAAATTATGATGTTGGGTAAAAAGCAATTGCGTTTACCTGCTGAAGATAAAACTGAGCTGTCATTAATTTCTGGTTGTGAAAGCCAAGCATGGTTGCTGTGTTATAAAGATGCCAGCGACTTATTTCGGTTTAAAGGTGACAGTGATGCGAAAGTTATCAGGGGCCTATTTGCCATCATATTGGCCGCGGTTGATAACAAAACTGCGGCGCAAATAAGCGCTTTTGACATGGAAAGTTATTTCACTAAGTTAGGCTTACTACAACACTTAAGCCCTTCGCGAGGTAATGGGCTACAGGCTATTGTGCAGAAAATAAACCAAGCGATTGAATGATAATAGTGACGTAGCAGCTTTATATAAAGGCTAACTAAGTGCTTTTTTCAAATATTTATCCATTGCCTTGGCAACCGCAAAAAAAGCAAAACAAGCCGTAACATGGGTTGCTGCGCCAAAGCCACCACTGCAATCTAAGCGCATCGATCCATCGGTTGATTGTTTAGCATGGCAAACATTACCTTCGGAGTTTGGGTAGCGTAGTTGTTCACTGGAAAATACCGCATCAATTGAAAATTTTCGTTTCACATTTCGTGAAAAATTGTACTCTCTGCGCAGCTGGTTACGCACTTTTGCTAACAGTGGATCTTGAAAGGTTTGGCTTAAATCGGTAAGAGCAATTTTACTGGGATCAATTTGACCACCCGCACCGCCAATGGTAATAATTGGCAATTTATTCCGTTTGCAATGCGCAATAATTGCCGTCTTGACATTAACAGAGTCGATAGCATCGATAACATAATCAAACGAATTTGACAGTAAATTACTGATATTTTCTAAGGTCACGAAGTCTTCTATGGTGTTAACCAAGCACTCAGGGTTAATTTGCTTTATTCTATCGCGCATAACGTCAACTTTACTTAAGCCTACAGTATCAGTTAAGGCATGAATTTGGCGATTAATATTGGTTACGCATAAATCATCTAGATCAATTAATGTGATCTGCCCAATGCCATTACGGGCGAAGGCTTCTGCTACCCATGAACCAACACCGCCGATGCCGATCACACAAAAGTGTGCCTGCTGTAGCGCTTCGCTTTGGCTGTTACCGTATAACCGGGCAATACCACCGAACCTTAATTGATAATCTGACACTATTTATCCACTCGCTTGAAAATTCGCTGCGCATTATAGCAGTACTTTATAGTAAAGCTACGAATGTAGGTAATATACTGCTCAGTAAACAGATCATTTGTATTTATTTAAGTTTAATTTCTATCATATGACTTTATTTAGTATTTATTAACCTTATATTCAATATTGACATAACTGATAGAAACTTACAGATATCACGATGATAAATAGATAAAGTTGCTTGTTATTTAATCAATGATGGCGCTTGCCGTAAGGGTTTGTGTAAAAATGTGTGATGAATATAGGTATAAATGTCATTTTTTTAGCAAATTAATGATGATTTTTATGAAATGATTTGCTTAATTAGCACTGTTATTTGTCGAAATACTGCTTTAAGCCATCTTTGATGGCAATAAAATGGGTAATATTTGACATATCTGCTGCTAAAAATAACCATATATAAGCTGCACAAGCTAATGTATGGCCTTTCGCTAAGCCATATTGATGATTTTTTAGTCAAACCATTAGGCTCTAGAGGGGATGTTTAGAGCGATTAAACAAGTCATTTATTAAGCAATAATTAGCTAGGTTATGCCCAAGTGGGCTTGATATAAGGTAAGTATACGAGAGTATTAATTAGCTGTATTATTTGCTTACTGGAATATATTAAGTGCTTTTGTGCTGCGGCTTAATAATATCTACAACAATATTGTTAAGCCGCAGGCAGTGTGACTATAAACTGTGTTTGTTGCTCATCAATAATATTAAACGATATTTCGCCATGCTGTACCTGAGTCATTAATTTAGCTGAATAGGTACCTAATCCTGTGCCAGTACTATGGTTTGAGCTACTGTACTTCTCAAATAACGTCGAGCGTAAGTGCTTAGCAATAATGCCGAGGTTAGTTAGTTTAAAGCTTATATCATTATTATTATGCGTTAATTCTATTGTTATCGTTTGGTTTGCAGGTGAAGCCTCTACTGCATTTTTGATCAAATTATTGAAAATTGATAAACAAAGTAAAGGCTCAGCCATAATGGCATGTTCAGTATCAAAGCCATTTAATGCAAAGTGGAGTTTTTTATCATGGCTAATAGTGGCTACCGCATTGATAGCATCGTTAATCAATAGCTTTAAGTTAGTTGCTTGTGGCATTAGTGTATAAATACCTTGCTCGATTTTGTATACATTGAGCGAGTTATTTACCATGTTAACAACATTATTTACTGCGCGATTAATTGATTTTGCTGCTTTTTTATCAGCTAAACGATATGTTTCAAATAAAATGTTGTTTAAAGGTGCTTTTAAATCGTGATGAGTGATTTTCTCAATATCTTCACGTAACTTAGCATTTTCTTTAAGGGTAGCTACCTGCGCAGAGAGGTCTAGCTTTTGCTGCTGTAAGCGGATGTGTGTAGCAACACGAGCACGCAGCAAATCACCATTTAATGGTTTGGTAATATAATCTACAGCACCTAAATCAAAACCATATTTTATGTCTTCAACAAGTGCTTTAGCGCTCAGGAATATTACAGGGATACTGGCACTTACCTCATTGTCTTTCAGACTCCTACAAACTTGGTAGCCATCCATTTTTGGCATCATAATATCAAGTAAAATTAAGCGAATATTATGTGTATTATTCGCCACTATTTTTAGTGCATGTTCACCTGACTTCGCCGCCATTACGCGGTAAAGATCACGCAGGTTTCCAGCGGCTACATCGATGTTACTGCTTTCATCATCAACTACAAGGATAGTTGGTTTTTGTTCAAGTAATACAGGTTTTTTGTCAGTAACAGGCTTTGACAAGGTATCACTATCTGGATGAGGTTGATTGGTAAATATAGTGTCTTGGGTCAATGCAAATAATGCTTCGATTACCTGTTGTTTTTTAAAAGGTGGAAACAGGCAAATGCTATTACTTAATGCAGATTTTATATGCTGATTTTTTTCTAAATTCTCTTCATCAATTTGATGCGAGAGCACCATTAATGGCAGTTGTTTTATATTTGATGTCTCTACTAATTCATCACGAAAATTAAAGCTATTTTTGCTGGTTAAGTTTTCTGAACAAATCAATAAGCTTATGGTTGAAAATTGAGCATATTCTATTGCGTCTTCAGCAGTTTCAATACAAGCAATGGCATTTTTTCTAACGCCACAGGAGAGTAATATTTTAGCAAGAGCTTCTCGTACTAAGCGACTTTCATCGACGATTAAAATATGATCAAGCACAAATAGAATACCGTTTTACTTATGAAATTTGTTGTAACAATATAGTGTTTGCAACACCAATGTACAGAAGTTTGTCTATCCGATATATTAATACCAAGTTGAGCAATAACTGATTTCATAGCAGAACAAGATTTTAAATTGAAAAAGGCAACCAAGAGGTTGCCTTTTATGTCTAAGAGGTAGAGTTATTTAAAGGGCTTTAGCCTTTCTTATCTCTCACTTAGGGGGATAAATTTACGGTTAATTTCGCCAGTATATTTCTGACGTGGACGACCGATTTTTTGTCCAGGTTGACCAAGCATTTCATCCCAATGAGCAATCCAACCAACGTTACGTGACATGGCAAAAATTACCGTGAACATATTAGTTGGAATACCAATGGCTTTTAGAATGATGCCTGAGTAAAAATCAACATTAGGGTATAATTTTTTCTCAATGAAATAAGGGTCTTCAAGTGCAACTTTTTCTAAGGCCATTGCTACGTCAAGTAATGGATCTTGAATACCTAATTCTTTTAGTACTTCGTGACAAGTTTCACGCATTACCGTAGCACGAGGGTCGAAGTTTTTATAAACACGATGACCAAAGCCCATCAAGCGAAAAGGGTCAGACTTATCTTTCGCTTTAGCAACATATTCGTCAACACGGTCCAATGAACCAATTTCATTAAGCATAGTTAAACATGCTTCGTTTGCACCGCCATGTGCAGGGCCCCAAAGTGATGCAACACCCGCGGCAATACAGGCATATGGATTAGCACCAGAAGAGCCAGCTAAGCGGACAGTAGACGTTGATGCATTCTGCTCATGGTCTGCATGTAGCGTAAAAATACGGTCCATTGCGCGGGCAACTGTTGGGCTCACAACATATGGTTCTGCTGGAACAGAAAACATCATATGCAAGAAGTTTTCTGCATAATTTAAATCGTTACGTGGATAAACGAATGGTTGTCCAATGCTATATTTGTATGCCATTGCTGCAATAGTTGGCATTTTTGCGATTAAGCGATGCGCGCTGCGCATACGTTGATCAGGTGCGTGTATATCTAAATCACTATGATAAAATGAAGATAGCGCGCCAACAACACCACATAGCATCGCCATAGGATGCGCATCAGGGAGAAAGCCATGAAAAAAGTGTACTAGTTTTTCATGCACCATAGTGTGGTTGTTGATAATACCTTTAAATTCATCATATTGCGTTCTATTTGGTGCTTCACCATGCAATAAGATATAACAAACTTCTAAGTAATCTGCTTGTTTAGCAAGACTATCTATCGCATAACCGCGGTGTTGTAAGATACCTTTATCACCATCAATGAAAGTGATCTCAGACTCACAAGACGCTGTTGCCATAAAACCTGGGTCGTAGGTAAAGTAGCCTGCGGCGCCTAGCGTGCGGATATCTATAACATCGTTACCGGCACTACCTTTAAGAATTGGCAATTCTGCAACTACATTACCGTCGATACTAAGAGAGGCTTTTGAATCAGCCATATGTTTCGTCCCCATTAATTGCTTATCTTGAAAATTGTTAAAACTAAGTGTTTAGACAATTTTTGTTAATATAAAACTAGCACCATTCTACTTCAGATCACCCCCTATAAGTCAATTCGTTTGTTTATCACTTAGACTAAAGTCAAAAGTGCGAATAGATATTTGTAAAGTCTGGTTGATAATTAGTTACAAGCCTTGAAAATACGCTCTAATTTGTCGGCAAGAGAATTGTAATTAATGGATTTCATCTATATAATCGGGTCGATCTGAATTCTTTTTTTTTGCATTCAATTATTAAGTGTAGAAATATAATTTGAATCGAAAGGGGTTATCTAACTCGGTAAATTAGTTAGGTAGCGTACAAACAAATAAGTTGAATGCTCCAAGAGCTCCTTAGGCGACAATCGTGAAAAAACAACGTCCTGTAAACTTAGATTTGTCAACAATTAAAATGCATGCAGCAGCTAATGCTTCTATATTACACCGAGTATCAGGTGTAATCATGGTGTTTGCTATTGGTATTTTATTGTGGACGCTTTCTTTATCCCTATCTTCTGCTGAAGGTTTCAGCCAAATAGAGACACTACTTAGTGGTGTATTTTTCAAAATAATTATCCTCGGTACGCTTTCTGCTCTTATCTATCATCTACTTGGCGGTATTCGTCATTTAATGATGGATTTAGGTTATTTTGAAGAGTTAGCTTCGGGTAATGCTACGGCAAAATTTGTTATCGCACTTTGGTTAGTGCTTACTATAGTGGTAGGGGTCAAGTTATGGTAAACAATGCAGCAACAGTAGGCCGTAGTGGCGTACATGACTATGTACTTGTTCGTGCAAGTGCAATAATTTTAGCACTTTATACTTTTTATCTTACCGGTTTTTTTGTTACAACTTCAGATGTGACTTTTGAAATCTGGCAGGCATTTTTTGGTAATTTTGCCACTAAAGTCTTTACAATATTAGCACTCATTTCGTTATTAGTTCATGCGTGGATTGGTGTTTGGCAAGTACTTTCTGATTACATTAAACCAGCGCTTTTACGTGGTGGTTTGCAATTTATTTTTTCTGTTCTGTTGCTTGTATATCTTGCAGCAGGCTTACTAACTGTGTGGGGTGTGTAAGTGAACGTTCCAATTCGTGAATTCGACGCCATTGTTATTGGCGCAGGTGGTGCAGGTATGCGTGCCGCTCTAGCAATATCGGAATCAGGCAAATCTTGTGCTTTGATTTCAAAAGTATTTCCTACTCGTTCTCATACGGTATCAGCGCAAGGCGGTATTACCGTAGCCTTGGGTAATGCCCATGAAGATCATTGGGAACAACACATGTACGATACGGTTAAAGGTTCTGATTATATCGGTGACCAAGACGCTATTGAATATATGTGTAAAACAGGTCCAGAATCCATCATTGAACTAGAGAAAATGGGTTTACCTTTCTCTCGTACTGAAGAAGGTAAAATTTACCAACGTCCATTCGGTGGTCAATCTAAAAACTTTGGTGGCGAGCAAGCGGCACGTACAGCGGCAGCAGCTGACCGTACAGGTCATGCATTACTGCATTGCTTGTATCAACAGAATGTTAAAAACAAAACTAACGTCTACTCAGAATGGTATGCCTTAGATTTAGTTAAAAATAGTGACGGTGCTATTGTTGGCACTACCGCTATTTGCATTGAAACAGGTGAAATAGTTTACTTTAAAGCTCGTGCAACAGTACTTGCTACTGGTGGTGCTGGTCGTATTTATGCATCAACCACCAATGCTCATATCAATACCGGTGACGGCGTTGGCATGGCAGTTCGTGCTGGCATACAAATGCAAGACATGGAAATGTGGCAGTTCCATCCAACAGGTATTGCTGGTGCAGGTACGCTAGTAACTGAAGGTTGTCGTGGTGAAGGTGGTTATCTTCTAAACAAAGACGGTGAACGTTTCATGGAGCGTTATGCGCCAAATGCTAAAGATTTAGCAGGACGCGATGTTGTTGCTCGATCTATGATGACCGAAATTCGTGAAGGTCGTGGTTTTGATGGCCCTATGGGTCCACATCTTAAACTTAAACTTGATCATTTAGGTCGTGAAACGCTAGAAAAACGTTTACCTGGTGTTTGTGATTTGTCAAAAACATTCGCCCATGTCGATCCAGCAGTAGAGCCTATTCCAGTTATACCAACCTGTCATTACCAAATGGGTGGTGTACCTTGTAATGTCAATGGTCAAGCGATCAACTTTAACCCAGAAACAGGTAAAGAAACGATTGTCGAAGGCTTATTTGCGGTTGGTGAAATTGCTTGTGTATCTGTGCATGGTGCTAACCGTTTAGGCGGTAACTCTTTACTTGATTTAGTGGTGTTTGGTCGTTCTGCTGGTAATTTCTTAGGGACTTACCTAAACGATACCCAAGCAGGTACAGATGCCTCTGAGTCTGATTTAGAAGCTTCATTAGCTCGTGCAAATCGTTGGGAGTCATCTACTAAAGGTGAAAGCCCATTTGAGATTCGTAAAGATCTACAAAAGTGTATGCAATTCAACTTCTCAGTATTTCGTGAAGGTGATGCCATGGCTGAAGGCATGAAAGAATTAACAGAAATTCGTGAACGTATTCAACATGCCAGCCTTGATGACAAGTCTTCAGAATTCAACACGCAACGTATTGAGTGTTTAGAGTTAGATAACTTGATGGAAACTGCTTTTTGTACGGCAAAAGCTTCTAATTTCCGTACTGAATCACGTGGTGCCCATGCGCGTGCAGATTTTTCTGTTCGTGATGATGAAAATTGGTTATGCCATAGTATTTATTCGCCAGAGACACAATCTATGTCTAAGCGTAACGTAAATATGGCACCGGTCCACCGTGAAGCTTTCCCTCCGAAAGCAAGAACTTACTAGGAGAACTAACGATGAAACAAATTTTTTCGATTTACCGTTACAACCCTGATGTTGATAACAAACCTTACATGAAAGATTATGAGCTGGAGATTCCAGAAGGCTCAGATATGATGGTACTTGATGCTTTAACTTTATTAAAACAGAAAGATCCAACATTATCATTTCGTCGTTCATGTCGTGAAGGTGTTTGTGGCTCTGATGGTATGAATATTAATGGTAAAAATGGTTTAGGCTGTATTACTCCTTTGTCTGCTGTAGCAGCAAAGAAAATTGTTTTACGCCCATTGCCAGGCTTACCGGTAATACGTGATTTAGTTATTGATATGACTCAGTTTTATAATCAATATGAAAAAATCAGACCTTACCTTATTAATGATGGTAAAAATCCACCAGCACGTGAGCATTTACAATCTATTGAAGAGCGTGAGAAATTAGACGGTCTTTATGAATGTATCTTATGTGCATGTTGCTCGTCATCTTGTCCTTCTTTTTGGTGGAATCCTGATAAATTTATCGGTCCAGCGGGCTTATTACATGCTTATCGTTTTCTTATCGATAGCCGTGATACTGCAACAGAAGAGCGTCTAGAAGACTTACAGGATGCCTACAGTGTATTTCGCTGCCATGGTATTATGAACTGCGTTGACGTTTGTCCGAAAGGATTAAACCCAACCAAAGCCATTGGCCATATTAAGTCAATGTTGCTAACCAGAGCGGTTTAATTTAATCATCCGAGTGCGTTCTATTGAATGTGCTCGGATATTTTATTTTAAACATATGTTTTGATTGCTTTTATCCCATAAAGGAACAGGCAATGCCCGAAGGTGCTATGAAGGCTTGGATAGAGTCTTCCCATTTAAGTGGTGCAAACGCTGCTTATATCGAAGAATTATACGAATCTTATCTTAATAACTCACAATCTGTTACTGCAGAGTGGCGAGGTATTTTCCAACAACTTCCAAAAATTGAAGGTGCTGACGTTGAATATCGGCATTCTGAAATCCGCGATGAATTTAAAGAGTTGGCCCAGCAAACACAAAAAACCGTGATTGTTTCAGGTGGCAGCGACGCTAAGCAAGTCAAAGTTTTACAACTCATTAATGCTTTTCGATTTCGCGGACATCAAAATGCTAACCTTGACCCGTTAGGGTTATGGAAGCGCGACAAAGTACGTGACCTGCAGTTATCCCACCATGATCTATCAGAGAATGATTTTGATCGTGAGTTTAAAATTGGTTCATTGGCAACTGGCCATGACTCAATGAAACTTGGCGACTTATATAAAGCCCTTAAAACGACTTATTGTGGTTCTATTGGTGCAGAATACATGCACATCAACTCGACTGATGAAAAGCGTTGGTTACAACAACGTCTGGAATCAGTGCAATCACAAGCTGTGCTTAGTGTTGAAGAGAAAGAAGAGATATTTAAGGGATTGGTCGCGGCCGATGGACTTGAAAAGTACTTAGGGGCTAAATTCCCTGGTGCAAAACGCTTCTCTCTTGAAGGTGCTGACGCGCTAGTCCCGATGCTTAAACAACTCATTACTCGTGCTGGTACACAAGGTGCTAAAGAAGTAGTGATGGGTATGGCTCACCGTGGTCGTTTAAATGTGCTAGTCAATGTCATGGGTAAAAACCCTTCTAAGCTATTTGACGAGTTTGGTGGCAAGCATGATGAAATTTTATCTTCTGGTGACGTTAAATATCATCAAGGTTATTCGTCTGACTTCGTCACCCCAGGTGGCAATGTTCATTTAGCACTCGCCTTTAATCCATCGCATCTTGAAATTGTTAACCCTGTGGTTATCGGTTCTGTGCGTGCACGATTAGACCGTCGTGATTGTACCGAGGGTGATTTAGTTTTACCTATCACCATTCACGGTGATTCAGCAATTGCCGGTCAAGGTGTTGTGCAAGAAACCTTTAATATGTCGCAAGCACGGGCATTTAAAGTTGGCGGTACTATTCGTATCGTGGTGAATAACCAAGTAGGCTTTACGACATCAAGTTCAGAAGACACCCGCAGTGGTGAATACTGTACTGAAGTGGCAAAAATGGTTTCAGCCCCTATTCTTCACGTTAATGGTGACGACCCTGAAGCGGTGATCTTAGCCACACAAATCGCCCTTGATTACCGTAATGAATTTAAACGTGATGTGGTGATTGATCTTGTTTGTTACCGCCGCCACGGTCATAACGAAGCCGATGAGCCTAGTGCCACTCAGCCAGTTATGTACAAAAAAATTAAAAAGCATTCGACACCTCGTCAACTTTACGCTGATAAACTTAATGCTGAAAATTCGTTGAACAAAGCTAAGACCGATGAGCTAACCGCTTATTATCGTAAATTGCTTGATGAAGGCCAATGTACTGTAGAACAGTGGCGTCCGATGACAGAGCATTCTGTTGATTGGTCACCTTATATTGGTCATAACTGGGATGACGATTACGATAAAGAAATTTCGCTTGAGAAGTTAAAAGAACTTGCCAATAAAATTTCAAGTATTCCAGAAGGCTTTCCGGTACATAATCGGGTAAATAAAATTTACGACGATCGTGTGAAAATGGCCAGCGGTGAAAAATTACTGGATTGGGGCATGGCAGAAAACTTAGCTTATGCTTCAATTGTTGATTTAGGCAAGCGTGTTCGTCTGACCGGTCAAGATTCAGGTCGTGGTACTTTCTTCCATCGTCATGCTGTTTTACACAATCAAGACGATGCTAGCTGTTACTTGCCATTACAAAATATTCGTGAGGGTCAAGGTCCATTCAACGTCAATGACTCAGTACTATCAGAAGTATCAGTATTAGCGTTTGAATATGGCTATACCACAGCAGAGCCGAGTGGCTTGACGCTTTGGGAAGCACAATTTGGTGATTTTGCTAACTGTGCACAAGTGGTGTTTGATCAATTTATCAGCTCAGGTGAACAAAAGTGGGGCCGCTTATGTGGCTTAACTATGCTGTTACCTCATGGCTATGAAGGTCAAGGTCCAGAGCATTCATCAGCACGTTTAGAACGATTTTTACAACTGTGTGCTGATCACAATATGCAAGTTTGTGTACCGTCAACGCCAGCGCAAGTGTTTAATATGTTACGACGTCAAGTGGTACGCCCTATGCGTCGTCCATTGGTGGTTATGTCGCCTAAATCATTATTGCGTCACCCGATGGCAGTGTCTTCATTAGAAGAGCTTTCTACCGGTGTGTTCCATAATGTTATTGGTGAAGTTGATGAACTTGATGCTGACAGTGTCGAACGCGTAGTGTTCTGTAGTGGTAAAGTTTACTACGAACTACTCGACCAACGTCGTAAGAATGAGCAAACTAATGTTGCTATCATTCGTATCGAACAATTATATCCGTTCCCAGAAGATGAGCTAAAAGCTGAGATTGCAAAATATCAGCATGTTAAGCAATTCGTTTGGTGTCAGGAAGAACCGCAAAATCAAGGTGCTTGGTACTGTTCACAGCATCACTTTAGAGCGGCACTCCCTGAAAAAGGCTATTTGACATATGCAGGTCGTAATGCCTCTGCAGCACCAGCTGTAGGTTATATGTCAGTACACGTAAAAGAACAACAGGCGCTAGTTTATGACGCGCTTAATGTGGAATAGACCCTCTTTTTTATAAAGAGATTAATTAAGAGTGTGTAAGGAATTATATAAATGACAACCGAAATCAAGGTTCCCGTTTTACCTGAATCAGTTGCAGATGCAACAATAGCGACTTGGCATGTACAAGTAGGCGACAAAGTGTCTCGTGATCAAGTATTAGTAGATATCGAAACTGACAAAGTGGTACTTGAAGTACCAGCAACGTCAGATGGCGTTATTACTGAGATATCTCAAGCTGAAGGTGCTACGGTTTTAGGCGAGCAAGTTATTGCTATTTTGTCTGAAGGTAAAGCATCTGAAGGCAAGAGTGAAGAAGCTGCACCAGAAAAAGCTGCAGCCACCGCAACGGCATCTAAAACATCAGACAGTGCAGTTAAAGTGATTGATATTGTTGTGCCAGTATTGCCAGAATCAGTTGCTGATGCAACGGTAGCATCGTGGCACGTTGCTGAAGGCGATACAGTCACTGTTGATCAAAACTTAGTTGATATTGAAACTGACAAAGTGGTTTTAGAAGTCGTCGCGCAAGAAAATGGCGTTATTGGCAAAATAATCCACGTTGAAGGTGATACGGTATTAGGCAGCCAAAAACTGGGTGAGCTTAACGCCGGTGCTACAACGAGCGCAGCGCCAGTTGCTTCGGCTGAAGAGGCTATCAGTTCAGACGAACTAGCTGGCCCATCAGTACGTCGTTTAATGACCGAAAAAGGTCTAACGGCTAGCGATGTTACTGGCACAGGTAAGGGCGGTCGTATTTCTAAAGAAGACGTAGAAGCCGCAGCCCTTTCTGCTAAAAGTACGCCAAAAGCAGCACCAGCTAAAGCAGCGGCGCCAGCGCCAACTGCACAAGCTTCTGCCGCATTAGGTGAGCGTAGACAAAAACGTGTACCGATGACACGTTTGCGTAAAACAATCGCAACACGTTTATTGGAAGCGAAAAATTCAACGGCCATGTTAACCACGTTTAACGAAGTTAACATGAAGCCAATTATGGATCTTCGTACGCAATATAAAGACGTATTTGAAAAAACTCATGATACCCGTTTAGGTTTTATGTCGTTCTACGTTAAAGCAGTAACTGAAGCTCTTAAGCGCTACCCAGCGATTAATGCGTCACTTGACGGTGATGACATTGTTTATCATAACTTTTTCGACATATCGATTGCGGTGTCTACGCCACGTGGTTTAGTTACCCCCGTATTACGTGATGCTGATCAATTAAGCATGGCTGGTATCGAGAACGGTATTCGCGCCTTAGCGATTAAAGGTCGTGACGGAAAATTAACTATGGACGAAATGCAAGGTGGTAATTTTACTATCACTAATGGCGGCGTTTTTGGTTCATTAATTTCAACACCTATTCTTAACTTACCACAAGCGGCAATTTTGGGTATGCACAAAATCCAAGACCGCCCAATGGCTGTTAATGGCAAAGTTGAAATTTTACCTATGATGTACCTAGCACTCTCTTATGACCATCGTTTAGTTGATGGCAAAGAATCTGTAGGTTTCTTAGTAACTATTAAAGAGCTGTTGGAAGACCCAACACGCTTGTTACTGAACATATAGTAAGTAGTAATAATAAAATCTTTTGTTCGACGTAGACTATAGTATTAGGCTCTAAGGACTATGTTCTTTAGGGCTTTTGTACTATAATCTGTCGACTTTTTTCGATGGTAGTAATTTTATGATTATTGCCATTTTCATCTACAGATAAATGGATAAAACACCATGAATTTGCATGAATATCAAGCGAAACAATTATTCGCTGAATATGGTTTACCAGTTTCTGAAGGGTTCGCTTGCGACACTCCTCAAGAAGCGGCAGAAGCAGCTGATAAAATCGGCGGCACAATGTGGGTTGTTAAAACTCAAGTACACGCCGGTGGCCGTGGTAAAGCTGGCGGTGTTAAGCTAGTTAAAACAAAACAAGAAATTAAAGATTTCGCCCAAAACTGGTTAGGTAAAAACTTAGTGACTTACCAAACTGACGAACATGGTCAGCCAGTGGCTAAAATTTTGGTAGAAAGCTGTACAGATATTGCTAACGAATTATATCTTGGTGCGGTTGTAGACCGCGCTAGTCGTAGAGTAGTATTCATGGCCTCTACTGAAGGCGGTGTTGATATCGAGAAGATTGCTGAAGAGACTCCTGAGTTAATTCATCAAGCTGAAATCGATCCTCTTGTTGGCGCTCAACCATACCAAGCACGTGAATTAGGCTTCAAGTTAGGTTTAAACCCAACGCAAATGAAGCAATTTGTTAAGATCTTTTTAGGTCTTGCAAAAATGTTTGAAGATTTCGATTTCGCCTTATTAGAAATTAACCCGTTAGTTATTACTGACGAAGGTAATCTTCACTGTTTAGATGGCAAAATTGGTATCGATGGTAATGCTTTATACCGTCAACCTAAAATGCGCGCGTTCCACGATCCATCTCAAGAAGATGAACGTGAAGCTCATGCAGCACGCTTTGAATTAAACTACGTAGCCTTAGATGGCAACGTTGGTTGTATGGTTAACGGTGCCGGCCTTGCAATGGGCACAATGGATATCGTTAATTTACACGGCGGCAAGCCAGCTAACTTCCTAGATGTTGGCGGCGGGGCGACTAAAGAACGTGTTTCTGAAGCATTCAAAATCATTCTTTCTGACGACAACGTTAAAGCTGTTTTAGTTAACATCTTTGGTGGCATCGTTCGTTGTGACATGATCGCTGAAGGTATTATTGGCGCGGTTAAAGAAGTCGGCGTTAAAGTACCTGTTGTAGTACGTTTAGAAGGTACTAATGCTGAACTAGGTCGTGATGTTCTTAAAAACTCTGGCTTAGATATCATTGCTGCTGAGTCATTATCTGATGCAGCAACTAAAGTTGTAGCAGCTGCGGAGGGCAAATAATGTCTGTCTTAATTAACAAAGATACTAAAGTAATTTGTCAAGGTTTCACTGGTGGTCAAGGTACATTCCATTCAGAACAAGCACTTGAGTACGGTACACAAATGGTTGGTGGCGTAAGCCCAGGTAAAGGCGGTCAAACGCATTTAGGCCTACCAGTATTTAATACAGTACGTGAAGCAGTAGAAGCAACTGGCGCAACAGCAACAGTTATCTACGTTCCAGCTCCGTTTTGTAAAGATGCAATTTTAGAAGCAATTGATGCAGGCATCGAGCTTATTGTTACTATCACTGAAGGTATTCCTACTTTAGATATGGTTGACGTTAAAGCTAAGCTTGATCAATCCGGCGTTCGTATGATCGGTCCTAACTGCCCAGGTGTTATTACTCCTGGCGAAACTAAGATTGGTATCATGCCTGGTCATATCCATTTACCAGGTAAAGTAGGTATTGTTTCACGTTCTGGTACGTTAACCTACGAAGCCGTTAAGCAAACGACTGATGCAGGTTTTGGCCAATCTACTTGTGTAGGTATTGGTGGTGACCCGATTCCAGGAACTAACTTCATCGACGTATTGGAAATGTTCCAAAACGATCCACAAACTGAAGCAATTGTAATGATTGGTGAAATTGGCGGAACTGCTGAAGAAGAAGCGGCGGAATATATCAAAGCGAACGTTACTAAACCTGTAGTATCTTACATTGCTGGTGTTACTGCACCAGAAGGTAAGCGTATGGGTCACGCTGGCGCGATTATCGCCGGTGGTAAAGGTACAGCTGATGAGAAATTTGCAGCACTAGAAGCGGCCGGTGTTAAAACTGTTCGTTCTTTAGCTGAAATTGGCTCAGCACTTAAAGAGAAAACAGGTTGGTAAGCGATTCGCTTACAGCTTGTAATTCTTAATAAAAACCCGCTTTGAAGCGGGTTTTTTGTTTGCTTCACACGATACTTTTATTGTAAATATTACTTTGTGATAATAATGATTGAAAGTTCATACGTGTATGACAAAACAGGATTATCGTGATTTCTTCTTTTAATTGATCCAATTTGTATATAGTGCGATAGTTATTTTTTATAATTTCACGATATTTGTTTTCAAAATTAAATTGGCACTTTGTTCCTGAATTGGGGTGAACGATTAGCTGATTTTTCACATCATAAATTATTGCTAATATCTGTGCTTTTGCTTCATCAGCGGGTATTTTTTTAGCTAGCCAACTAATGGCCAATTTAATATCTATTTTTGCATTTTCTTCAATTAAAAATTTCATTTTATTTGTCTAAATGGATGAAAGAAACTCATCTAAATCGCTAACCTTATCTTTAGATATATTTATTTCACGGCTTATCATTAGCTCCATAAATGCAAGTTTTTCTTGTTGAGCTTGATAAGATTCCGCTGTTTGTACAACAAGAGATTCATTCCCATTTTGTGTAACGTACATTGGTTCAAATTCAAGTTCAGCATGTAGTCTGGCAGCATTTGCTTTCATGTAGCTGATTGGTTTTATGTTCATAGTTTACTCTCCGTTTTATCAACTAGCACAGTCCACCAAGACTTAATTCACGCTAGTGGTCTTAATTTAGTCTTGTTTTTTTGTGATGTCAATTGAATAATTATTAATAAGTGGGGTCATAATAAGCGGGGTCAGGTAGACATTAAGCTTTCACCAAAGTATTTAAAAATTATTAGACAGATACTCATTTTCATTTAAAACATTGCCGTTTATAATACCGCCATTAATTTTATAGCTTTGAAGAGTAATATGAACTTCCCAAAAGATGAAACAGGTAAAGTATTGTTTGAAATGCAAAAAGCAGGTATCGATTTAACTGTGATGCATACTATTGTTTTTTTTCACCTATTTGAAACACAAGAACAAGCAGAGGCTATGGCAGCTCATCTTGCTGAAATTGCACCTGATATTATTTGCGATGTTCACATTGATGAAAATCCAAAAGCGTGGGATTTAGATTGTTCAATAAAAGTACTCCCTCTTTATGATGCAATTATTGCTCAAGAAGCTCAGTTTGAACAAATAGTAACTCAGTTTAATGGTTATACTGATGGTTGGGGAATTGAAGCTTAAATAACTAAAGGAAGATTAGAAAAATCAAAGGGATCAGAATTGTTTTATTATTTCGAGTAATTCTCTCAGGCTTTATTCTCTTTCACTATGTGCTTTGCTGTTCAGGTTACAGTGGGGGAATGCAAAGAAGAGTTCTGTGTCTACTTCCCCTTGGGTGAAGTGCCGTTGCACGCCAAGCAGAGATCTAAACTCATGCTTCACTAACTAATACCAATTACATTAAGTTATTGCTCACTTGTACTAGTTAAAATAGCTCAAGGCTGTGTTGCTCTCACTCCCAATAGCCAGCTATTGCTCAATCGAGCGCCTTACCTTGAATTATTTTTCCTGCGCACAACAAGATCACAAACTTAATGGAACTGGTATAATATATCTATACCATCGTTTATTTAGCTGGTGAAGCATGATAAATGCAATAATTACCATACTGCAAAAACAAGAAAACTCTATAAAATAGAGTTTTAAAATATTCGACATCACGATAATTAAGTCAGTATTAACAAAAATTAGCCATCAGCGTTAATGGTTGAAATTAGTTCAACAAGACAAGTTTCATGCTGTTCATGTGGCACCTGACAAGTACCTGCTGCATTATGCCCACCACCGTTATATTTCAACATTAACTCGCCAACATTTGTTTTTGAACTGCGATCAAAAATAGATTTTCCGGTAGCAAAAACTGTGTTTTGCTTTTTAAGTCCCCACATAATATGAATGGAAATATTACATTGTGGAAATAAGGCATAAATAACAAAGCGGTTACCGGAATAAATAATCTCTTCTGCTCTTAAATCCAAGACAATTAAGTTGCCGTGAACCGTTGCACAACGTTTAATTTGTGCTTTAAATCTCTCTTCATGTTCAAAGTAAAGATCGGTTCTTTCCTTTACATCAGGTAGTGCTAATAATTGGTCAATGCTGTGATCTTTACCAAAATCGATTAAAGCCATCATTAGCTCATAGTTTGAGATACGAAAGTCTCTAAAGCGTCCCAAGCCGGTGCGAGAATCCATTATGAAATTAAGTAATTCCCAGCGCTTAGCATGTAAAACCTCTTCTATATTAAATTGCGCAGAATCGCCTTTATCAACTGCTTCCATCATACTTGTCCACCTTGCAGGAAAGGTTTCCAAGCCACCGTAGTAATCATAAACAACGCGAGCAGCTGAAGGCGCATCAGGGTCAATCATATGATTATCACGTTTTTCATTGCGCAGAGTTTCACTGTGGTGGTGATCAAAAGCGATATGAATACCGTCAACATAAGGTAAGTTGGTTGAAATATCATTTTGCCCTACGGAAATAATTCCGTCCTGCATATCTTTAGGATGTACAAAGAGAATATCGTCAACTAAATTAATATGTTTTAGTAAGATTGCACAAACTAAACCATCAAAATCACTACGAGTTACCAACCGGTATTTTTTATTATCCAACATTTATTATCTCCTATAGATATAATTTTTATATTTATTACTGTATTTTTGATTTAAGCATAATTAAAGTAAATTAATTAGGGGCATAACGAATTTAAGTTTACATTAAGTGCTTTTAGTTTGGCTTTTACCTGTTCAGCATATCGTCGTGTTGCTGAAGTTAAAGCAAACAAATTTACGCAGACATTATTAGTCACCATATCATTAAGTTTTTTTGTATGTTGGCCATAACACCAAATAATAATCAAAACTCACAGCGATATTTTTGGTTTTATTAAGTAATAAATTGATTAATTTAATGGGTGTACTAGCTTAAATGATACAGATATGTATTATTTTCAGGAGTGGCTTATCATTTTAATCTTAACCTTAACTTTAAATTAATATACGTCAACAGACTAATTACACAGATGTTAAGTACACTATAACTGTTGTTTGAGATCAATTTAAATCTACGTAATCGAGCTATTATATTATAGAAAATCAGAGCGTTAAACAGCTAATTAGCAATCTATAGGAGAATAATAATGAAAAAAACATTCAAGGTAATGTCCTTAATTTCAGTAGCTTTTTTAAGTGTTACATCGGTATCTACGATCTCAGCTGAGTTGCCAGTGCGTGGCCCTATTGCTTTTGCTACCTATGATAGTAATGGTGACGGGTTCATTAGTGAGCAAGAGTTCAACCAAGCCAGAAGTGATGGTATGGCAACGAAAGCAGCTAATGGCGTAGTTATGAAACAGGCTGGTAAAGGTCAAGGCTACAGTATGGAACCAGGGCGCAGAAAAGCTGCAGGTATGAGTAAAGGCAGAAATATGGCTAGCTTCACAAAATTCGATTTAAATGGTGATGGTGTTATCTTAAAACAGGAATTTTATGATGCTAGAGCTGCAAGAACAAAAGTGGGGGTCAAAAAGGGGTATCCTATGCGTAATCTCGCTAATGCCCCCAGCTTTGAAGATATTGACAGCGATGGTAACGGAGAAATATTATCAGAAGAGTTTGCTCAGTATTATGTTAATCACCGAAAAAACATAATGCAAAAGTAAACACTGATTTGACGTGAGGAATACTTTCGTTGAATTCTAATGACATGGGCTAAATAATTTAGCTAAGTCAAAGGTGCAATAAAGATAAATTTTATTGCACCTTAATAGTAATAATTATTAAACAAGCAACAAGTCGCTATTATTATGTTTTACCTAATAATAGCTTTTAAACGCCCGTTACCTTGCTGAAATATTTATTTTTAAGCATAACCTAATCGTTATTCAACACTAGAACTCCATCATTAAGTTGTATTCAGTTAATCAAAAATAACAGTCTTACTGCTACTTTAGCTATCACTCTAGCTTCGACTATTATACTGATTCAGTGGCGTTATCAGTACTAATACCAAATTGATCACTTAATTAATCAAATTGGTATAACTTCATTATTATTAACACCTAGCTAAAGAAATTAAGTGGTTAAAAAAATTTAAAGCCAAGGTTTTTTTGCCGTAAATTTTCAGGCTTATCTTTCGTATTAGCCTATTTGAAATTAGTTAATTTATCCAAAAATATAGCTTAGATAAATTTCATGCTAGGCGCACATTATAACAATTTAGCAAAGTTTTTGTTGTGAACAGGTGACCAGCATTAATGATGTCATCATTGTCTTGATTAAAAGTTGATTAAAAGTTGCTTTAAAGCTTCACACCTAAGTAGACAATAAAACGGCTAGCAGCAATGCACCATACTCCAGTGCAAAGTGCTAAGTTTGTGGCGCTATCAAATAAACCTAACCAAGCTAAATCGACCCAAGCTACGCATAGTTAACCAAACTGTCATATTTTATTCAAATAACTGTCATATAAATTGATTAATTTAAAGGAAACTACCAAGAGGAGTATCTGTGATGCAACCTAAAGAATGGCAAGAAGAAAACCTTAACGATATCGACGATTATTTCGAACATCAGAAGAAAAAAAACAGTAAACAAGCTAAGCGCAAGTGGCAAGAAATAGAGGCTTTTAAGGAAAAAAAAAGCATGCAGCGAGAAATGGTGTCTTATGATGACTATAGAATACCAATCCCATTAAGTTATTGCTCACTTGTACTAGTTAAAATAGCTCAATGCTGTGTTGCTCTCACTCCCAATAGCCAGCTATTGCTCAATCGAGCGCCTTACCTTGAGTTATTTTTCCTGCGCACAACAAGATCACAAACTTAATGGAACTGGTATAACACATTAATATGGAGTGTAGTAATACTTTCCCGTATTATGCTAGAGCGCAAATGATTGACATTTTGTTGTAGTTTGCGCTCTTTAATTTTATTTGTACTGATATTGAACTTCAAACTAGCGATTATATACATTTCTCCATAATTTAGGTGATGGTTCTGGTCAAACCAAATGGCAGTGCGCTATAATCCGTTTTTTGTCATTAACCGTGTATTACTTCATGAAGTTTCCCGGACGCCGTCAACACCGACATTATTTTCCTGTCGATAATAAAAACCCATTAACAAACCAAGTAAATCCTAGCGCTAAAGCTGCTCAAAACTATATTGTTGGTATAGATCAGGTTTTAGTGGATATTGAAGCTAAAGTTGATCAAGCGTTTTTGGATGAATTCGATTTAAAACTTGGTATGTCACAAGTTATCTCAGACGAAGTTACTCAGCGCCTTTATCAACGTTTGAAGGATGAATCGCTGATCAATTATGAATTTGCTGGCGGCACTATTGGCAATACTATGCATAATTACTCTGTGTTAGCGGATGACCGTTCAGTTTTACTGGGTGTCATGTCCAAAAATATACATGTTGGCGACTATGCCTACCGGTTTATCAGTAATACCTCTTCACGTGTTGATCTTAACTATCTTCAGCCCGTCGACGGCCCTATTGGTCGTTGTTTCACTTTGATTGATGATAACGGTGAACGCACTTTTGGCATTAATGCCGGCTTAATAAACCGCCTACATCCTGACTCTATTGATGAGTCATTAATTGCAGGGGCTTCAGCATTGGTTATTAGCTCTTATTTAATGCGCACACAAGCTGGCGACACCATGACAGAAGCGGCAATTAAGGCCGTAAAATGCGCAAATGCTGCTGGCGTACCTGTGGTACTAACCTTAGGCACTAAATTTTTAATCGAAGAAGAACCTGAATTTTGGCGAGATTTTGTCCAAAAGTATGTCAACATACTGACCATGAACGAAGAAGAAGCATTAGCCATAACCGGTATTGAAGAACCGCTACTCGCTGCGGATAAATGTCTTGATTGGGTTGATATGGTTATTTGCACCGCCGGTAAGCATGGCTTATATATGGCAGGCTATGTTGATGAAATGTTTAAACGAGAAAGCGAATACCCATTATTATCAGGTGAAATAGATGAGTTTAACCGTTATGAATATTCTCGTCCCATGCTATTGAAAGACTGCCATCAACCGATGCGAATATATACCCATTCTGCACCTTATATGGGAGGACCTGAAAGTATCAAAAATACTAATGGCGCTGGAGACGCAGCGCTTGCTGCTGTATTACATGACTTAAGTGCCAATGTGTATCATAAAAATACTGTGGCAAACTCAAGCAAGCATGAACAGCCAGCCTTAACTTACTCGTCATTATCGCAAATGAGTAAGTACGCCAACAGAGTCAGTTATGAGGTGTTAGTACAACATTCTCCGCGCTTGTCTCGTGGCTTACCTGAGCGAGAAGACAGTTTAGACCAAGCCTATTGGTCACAGTAGCTAACTTTGAACTTGCTGATAAAAATCCAGCAGTATTTAAGCGGCTGTTACGGTGGCGACTATTTAGCTAGCTAAATTAAGACTACAATAATGACGTTTTTTAACTGATAAAAGCATATGGCACTTGCTATGAATTACTTTAATGAGATATTAACTTTTTTGCATGACTACTCTAACAACACATAAATCATCACAACGGCGTTTATTGATTGCATTGGCTATTACCAGCGTGTTTATGTTGCTCCAGCTTGTTGGTGCCACCTATGCAAATTCTTTGGCGGTATATGCGGATGCTGGGCATTTGTTTGTGCATAATAGTTCACTATTTATTGCCTTAATAGCTTCAACCTTAGCGATAAAGTTTGGTCAAACTTTTAGTGATGGCTATCGTCGATTAGAGCTTTCAGGTGGTTTGATTAATGGTACATTATATTTACTGATCAGTTGTTGGATTTTACTGCAAGGTGCAGAGCGATTATTTGGCCACGAGCATCATGATGAACATGAAATAAACACCTTTGTTATGTCGGCGGTTGCCTCGTTAGGTTTTCTATTTCACGGCGCGTCAGCCTATGTTCTATATAAAGGTCGAAAAGATAGTGTTAATGTTTATGCGGTTTTTTTGCATACCTTTTTTGATCTACTATCCACCATAGTGACCTTTGTTACCAGTATTGTTATTCATGTTACGGGTTGGACAATTGTCGATTCGTTGTCGAGCATACTTATTTCTGTATTTGTACTTTATACCGGCTCCAAACTGCTTTATAAATGTATTAAAGGTTTGTTCTTTAATGGCGTTCGTTTACCGGCATTGAAGAAAATTGAAACGGTGCTGCAAGGTTTAGAGCACATAGACAATGTGCACAATTTAATTGTTAAAAGTGACAACGGCCAAGTGGTGGTAGGTGCTCATATCGTGCTAAAACATCAATGTACTTTAGAAAAACACGATGAAGTATGCCGCTTTCAAGTAGAGCGCGTGCTAAGGGAAAAGTTTGATATAAATACCAGCGTTCTGCAAATTGAAGCGAGTGGCTGTAAGCACAGTTAATCATGTTTAACCATTTTTTAACCATGCTTTAACCATGTTTAATTATTTTTAACTACGCTATTAATATCAGTTTAAATTTACTTAAACTCTAATTGCTTACAATATAAGCCCACTAATCAGAGTTGATAATCTCTTATCGTATCGGTTAGTTCTCTCTGAAATAATCTTTATTGGTATAATGTATGCCAAAAACAAATCACGCTTTAAAAAATAGTTAACTTTTAGCGAGCGAACAACGGGTGATCTGACGTTGATAGAGACGATAAATAAAGTCTTTTTCATAGCTACTGTTAATCGTAATTTTTAATAAAGCTAGCTGAGCCATAAAAGGAGATTTTTTTGACAGGTGTAAGCCCCACTCTTTGTAGCCAAGATTAAAAGCGTTAGTTATTAGCGCCTCATCCATATTTTGCTGACGTAGGGCGTATTCAAGCCTGGCTCTTGAGCCAACAAGGCTACTAATACAATCCAGTTTCAGTAAACGAATAGCTTGGCTGTAACTGTTAACGCTTACTTTGTTTAATAAATTATCTTGGTCAAATTTTTTATTAAAATGCGCATTTCTGATCACGCCAATACTTTTAAGTTTATATAATACCAATCCCATTAAGTTATTGCTCACTTGTACTAGTTAAAATAGCTCAAGGCTGTGTTGCTCTCACTCCCAATAGCCAGCTATTGCTCAATCGAGCGCCTTACCTTGAATTATTTTTCCTGCG
>NZ_VOLS01000047.1 GCF_007954265.1 Colwellia sp. C1TZA3
GCCCTTGGCGCTGCAATGAGAAAGTTAGTACAGATTTGTTTTGGGGTGTTAAAGCACCAAAGCGAATACCGATCTCAAGCAATTTAAATGAGTGTTTGAAGTCGGTATGGAGAGATGGTATCTACATAGGGCTTACAACTGCCACCATAAACTTTTCAGCTTGCCTTTTGTAGGTCGGACTTTAGTCCGTCAACCGCAAGGCAGCCACAAAAAACAATAACCTATGCCACTACAATCTTATAAAAAAACAATAAAATATCTCACAGGGAGGAAAGAATGAGAACAGCAGGAGGAAACAACAAACGCTTTTAAATATCTAAAGGCCCTACCTCATTCCCTTCTCATTGTTTCCTCCCTGTAAAAAAAATAAAATCTGATGGACTAAAGTCCAACCTACATAGGGCCTACAACTGCCACCATAAACTTTTCAGCTTGCCTTTTGTAGGTCGGACTTTAGTCCGTCAACCGCAAGGCAGCCACAAAACATAATAACCTACGCCACTACAATCCATGTAAAAAACAATAAAATATCTCACAGGGAGGAAAGAATGAGAACAACAGGAGGTAAACACCAAAACATAAAATACTTTTTAAATACCTAAGGCCCTACCTCATTCACTTCTCATTGTTTCCTCCCTGTAAAAAATAATAAAAATATCACAGGGAGAAGTGAATGAGGACTGCATGAGGAAACACAAAAACATAAAACGCTTGTAAATATCTAAAGCCCCACCTCATTCCTTCCTCATTGTTTCCTCCCTGTAAAAAATAACAAAATATCTCACAGGGAGAAATGAATGAGGACTGCAGGAGGAAACACAAAAAAATAAAATACTTTTAAATATTTAAAGCCCTACCTCATTCCCTTCTCATTGTTTCCTCCCTGTAAAAAAATAAAACCATATCTCAGAGTTACCTGGTCACATTGCCCACCGTTACTTTAAAAACTCATTAAAAATCAAATCCATATTATCTAAAGAAAAGCACCTTATATCGACACTGTAGCCCTTCTTTTTCAGCTTAGTTAATGCAAGATCCACCTTTACTTCAAACTTCCCTGCTTCGTAATTTTTTGACTGGCGCTTAACTTCAACCATCAGAATTTTTTTATCAATATCATTTACCGCAATAATATCTATTTCGTTATGTCCTTTACTATCCCAGTAACCACCAATAGCGTTATATTTTTTAGACTCAACAAGTAATGCTTTAAATAATGATTCAAGTTCAATGCCTGAAAAGGTTTTAAAATCTCTTGATATTACACTTCTAATATACTCAAAATTCTCCATTTCAACAGCACTACTGTTACTGTAGATAAATCGAAACCAAAAACGTAAAAAAGGGTCGGTTATACTGTACCTAACATCTCTAGAGTTTTCTTTAGATGTTAACGGACGTTTTTTTTCAATAACATCAAACACCTCTTCTAGCTCATTTAGTACGGTACCAACACCCATTTTTAGAAAATCTTCAATTCTTGCCCTTGTTGTGTTTCCTTTCGATATTTCCCCTAGCACACTAAAATATGTTCTGTGCTCTGAACCGAAATCTTCAACTAACCTATGCACCCCTTCTTTTATAAGCGGAGAGTATTCTGAAAGTAAACTGTTAAATACATTATCACTAGCTCCTTGCAGCCATTCAAGATATTTTGGGATCCCTCCTGATAAACACCACCACTGCAACATTTTTTCTGGTGAGTACTTGTTGGAATCAAGCATTATTTCTTTAATGTAAGAAGGGGCTAAAGGTTGAATTTTAAAAAAGTCATCATCGCGATTTAACAACGGCTCTTTTGAGCCTTTAAAAATTTTAATCATTAAACTATATATAGAGCCACAACATAAAAAATGCATCATTGACTTCGACTTACTTGAATCCCAAAGATTTTGAAGGTCAGAAAACAAACTAGCATTAATTTTAGCTATATCCTGAAACTCATCAACCACAACAGTAATGGGAGTAGTCATGGAGTAATGAAAAAGAAACTCAAAAATATCTCTCAATGAAGACGGTTTAAAAAATTTAACATCAAGTTGTACAGCGATAAGGTTTGCGAACTCTTCTACCAGCGCAGCCTCAGGTTTTCTACTGATAAACAAATATAAAAATTCACTATCAATAGTAGAGAATGCTTCTTTTAATAAACGTGTTTTCCCCACTCTTCTTCGACCAACAACTACACTTAATCTTCCTTTGGTCTGTTGAATATCTTGTGAAAGGGATCTTAGTCTTCTTAAGTGTTTTTCTCGATTATAAAATTTTTGCATTGAATATCCCCTTACCGCTTTAATAAGGTGCTATAGCGTTTATTACAACAACCCATCACCTAGTATCTGCTACTTCAATAAATAGTAACTTTTTAACGTAGAGATTACTACTGTAGTAAGCGCTACACTATTTTTGGGGGTAATATTAGAGCATTGAAAAATTGAAATAAACCTAGAGTTAGTGACCTGAAAAAATAAAACCTGATGGACTAAAGTCCAACCTACAAAGGGCCTACAGCCAACACCATAAACTTTACAGTTTGCTTTTTGTAGGTCGGACTTTAGTCCGTCAACCGCAAGGCAGCCACAAAACATAATAACCTATGCCACTACAATCCATGCAAAAAAACAACAAAATATCACAGGGAGAAGTGAATGAGGACTGCAGGAGGAAACACCAAAACATAAAACGCTGTTAAAGATCTAAAGCCCACCTCATTCCTTCCTCATTGTTTCCTCCCTGTAAAAAAATAACAAAATATCACAGGAAGAATTGAATGAGGACTGCAGGAGGAAACACTAAAACATAAAACGCTGTTAAAGATCTAAAGCCCCACCTCATTCACTTCTC
Source organism: Colwellia sp. C1TZA3 (assembly GCF_007954265.1). Taxonomy (GTDB): domain Bacteria; phylum Pseudomonadota; class Gammaproteobacteria; order Enterobacterales; family Alteromonadaceae; genus Cognaticolwellia. The sequence goes on from NZ_VOLS01000047.1 coordinate 2,845, forward strand.
ATTGTTTCCTCCCTGTAAAAAAATAACAAAATATCACAGGAAGAAGTGAATGAGAACTGCAGGAGGAAACACTAAAACATAAACGCTGTTAAAGATCTAAAGCCCTACCTCATTCACTTCTCATTCTTTCCTCCCTGTAAAAAATAAAAAAATATCACAGGGAGAAATGAATGAGGACTGCAGGAGGAAACACTAAAACATAAAACGCTGTTAAAGATCTAAAGCCCCCCTCATTCCTCATTGTTTCATCCCTGTAAAAAAATAAAAAAATATCACAGGGAGAAATGAATGAGGACTGCTGGAGGAAACACTAAAACATAAAACGCTGTTAAAGATCTAAAGCCCCCCTCATTCCTCATTGTTTCATCCCTGTAAAAAAATAACAAAATATCACAGGGAGAAATGAATGAGGACTGCTGGAGGAAACACTAAAACATAAAACGCTGTTAAAGATCTAAAGCCCCCCCCCTCATTCCTCATTGTTTCATCCCTGTAAAAAAATAAAAAAATATCACAGGGAGAAATGAATGAGGACTGCTGGAGGAAACACTAAAACATAAAACGCTGTTAAAGATCTAAAGCCCCCCTCATTCCTCATTGTTTCATCCCTGTAAAAAAATAACAAAATATCACAGGGAGAAATGAATGAGGACTGCTGGAGGAAACACTAAAAAATAAAATACTTTAAATTTCAAAGTCCTACCTCATTACCTTCTCATTCTTTCCTCCCTGTAAAAAAAATAAAAATAATTCACAAAAAATAAGGAAGGATAACCACTAAGATCAAGAAGACAAATTAAACCTTCGCAAACCATCCGTTAACTTTTTAACATTAAAATTAATTAGCAAACCTTTGTTTATACCAGTTAATTTCATATAAGTTAACAATTGTGCTGAGTACACCGGAATAAGCTTATCAACTGATTTAAGTTCTATTATTAATTCATTAGGTAACAATATATCTAAACGATAACCCGCTTCAATATTAATATCCTTATAACAGATAGGCAAAACGACTTGAGAATATGCAGTAATATTATTCGAATGCAACTCATATATCAGACACTTCTCATAAGTTGACTCTAAAAGCCCAGGGCCTAACTGCTTATGCACTTCAATAGCGCAACCGATAACCTCACCCGTAAAATCCATTTCAACACCCCTAATCCTTCAAAGCTATCAAATAAAAAACTCATTCCTTCCTCATTGTTTCCTCCCTGTAAAAAAACAACAAAATTATTCACAGGAAGAAGTGAATGAGGACTACAGGAGGAAACACCAACAAATGAAGTGCTTGTAAATACCTAAAGCCCTACCTCATTCCCTTCTCATTGTTTCCTCCCTGTAAAAAAACAACAAAATTATTCACAGGAAGAAGTGAATGAGAACAGCAGGAGGAAACACCAAAAAATGAAGTGCTTGTAAATACCTAAAGCCCTACCTCATTCCCTCCTCATTGTTTCCTCCCTGTAAAAAATAATAAAAAAATTCACAGAAAAAATGGATAAGAACGACAGATTAAAAAGCCACCTCAGCTTTTTATTTCATCAGCTCAGTTAAATAAGTTCTAAAGTCATCAGCCAATTCAGGGTGGCGCAAACCATACTCAACATTCGCCTTCATATAACCTAACTTAGAACCGCAATCATGTGACTTACCTGTCATATGAAATGCTTCAACGGTTTCTTTTTCCATCAACATCGCAATAGCATCAGTTAATTGAATTTCGTCACCAGCACCCGGAGGGGTAAGTTTTAACAAATCCCAAATTTTTTCAGACAATACATAACGACCAACCACAGCTAAGTTTGACGGCGCGTCTTCAACGGCTGGTTTTTCAACAATAGCCGTCATAGTTTTTGACTCACCTGGGGTAAGTTCAACACCGCCACAATCAACCACACCATAACTACTAACTTGCTCCATGGGCACAGGCTCAACCATAATCTGGCTGTAACCACCCACTTCGTTGTAACGAGTTAACATAGCGGCTAAATTTTCAGTTTTTAAATCCGCCGTAGCATCATCTAAAATAACATCGGGTAACACCACTACAAACGGCTCATTGCCAATAATAGGGCGAGCCTTTAATACCGCATGACCCAAACCTTTTGCTTCACCTTGGCGCACATGCAATATAGTCACATCTTTCGGGCAAATCGCCTGAATTTCATCAAGCAACTGACGCTTAACACGCTTTTCTAACGTAGTTTCAAGTTCAAAAGACTTATCAAAATGATTTTCAATCGCATTTTTAGAAGAATGTGTAACCAACACAATCTCTTTAATACCGGCAGCAATACATTCATTAACAATATATTGAATCAGTGGCTTATCAACAATCGGTAACATTTCTTTTGGAATGGCTTTTGTCGCTGGCAACATCCGTGTACCTAAACCGGCTACAGGTATTACCGCTTTTTTGATTCTATTTGGCATTTTTGTCCTTAATATACTTTATTTTTAACTTATTCTAAGCTTTGACGATTTCAGAGGCAAAATATTAATTGTTAATTTCAGTTTATTACTTTTTAAATTTTTTATAGTCGAACTATAGCGACATCTACAAAATTCATTACTGTTAAAAAGTAAATATTAATCTGAACCGAAAAGATCTCGTGTATAAACTTTATCTTTAACGTCTTGTATTTCATCTACCATTCTATTGGATACAATAACATCACAAGATTTTTTAAACTCAGCTAAATTTTTAATAACTTTAGAGTGAAAAAACTCATCATCATCAAGTGCAGGCTCATATACAACCACCTCAATACCTTTGCCTTTCAATCGTTTCATAATGCCTTGAATAGCAGATGCTCTAAAGTTGTCTGAACCTGATTTCATAATAAGGCGATATATACCAACACGATTTGGGTTTCGCTTAATTATTGAATCGGCGATAAAGTCTTTTCTTGTCGTATTTGCATCAACAATTGCGCGAATAATGTTGTTAGGTACATCATTATAATTGGCTAATAATTGCTTGGTATCTTTGGGTAAGCAATAGCCGCCATAGCCGAATGATGGATTATTATAATGTGAACCAATGCGAGGGTCTAACCCGACACCTTCAATAATATGCTTAGCATCTAAACCATGTGCCTCAGCGTAACTATCGAGTTCATTAAAATAGGCAACACGCATTGCAAGGTAGGTGTTTGAAAATAGCTTGACCGCCTCTGCTTCTGTTGAATCTGTAAACAGTACCTCAATATCTTTTTTAATCGCACCTTGCACTAATAAGTTCGCAAATGCCTTTGCTCGCTCACTTTGTTCACCAACAATAATACGAGAAGGGTAAAGGTTATCGTGCAATGCTTTACCTTCACGTAAAAATTCAGGCGAAAACATTATATTGTCACACCCAAGTTCTTTTTTGATGCTCTCGGTGTAACCAACTGGCACAGTAGATTTAATAATCATTACTGCATTAGGGTTGACCGACAAAACATCTTTTATAACCGCTTCAACGGAAGATGTATTAAAGTAATTGGTTTCTACATCATAATCTGTTGGTGTTGCAATAATTACAAAATCAGCATCACTATAGGCTGACTTTTTATCGAGTGTGGCTGTAAAATCTATAGATTTATTGACCAAAAAATCTTCAATTTCTACATCAACAATAGGTGATTTTTTTTGATTTAATAGAGTGACTTTTTCTTTAATTATATCAATGGCGACAACTTCATTGTGCTGCGCCAATAACATTGCGTTAGATAAACCTACGTAGCCTGTTCCTGCAATAGCTATTTTCATTTAACCCCCCTTTAATAAACTATATTCGTTTTAATAGTACTAACCATAGGTAATAGGCTAGTCTCCATTGGCGCTTTATTCTTGTAGGCTGCTTATATAATCTATAAAACCATTCTAACCCCATATTACAAAAAATTTTGGGCGCTCGCTTCACATTCCCTGTATAGACATCATAGGTGCCACCAACCCCCATAAAAATCGCTTGGACACCAGCATTTTTACATTTAAAAATAATTTCTTCTTGCTTTGGCGAGCCCATAGCTATGGTAACAACCCGAGCTTTACTCAAAATAATCTGGTCAATTAACGCATCATCATCTCTAAAAAAACCGTTTTGAACCCCAACTAAATTTACCTTATATTCTTTCTGTAACTGTTCTGCGGTTTTTTGAATAACATCTTCGGTAGAGCCAACCAAAAATACAGGTTCATTTCTCTGTCCCGATTCAGCCATTAATGACTGCCACAATTCACACCCTGGTAACCGAGGCAGCGCTTGTCTGGATCGCCACTCCATAACTTTAACAACCCCAATACCATCAGGAAATCGAATGTCGCTTTGTTCGATTATATTAGCGATAACATCAGATTCAAGCGACACTAATATTTTTTCTGGATTTATTGCAATAGCAACTGATGAGCCAGTGTTGGCTAAACGATGAAACATCTCATCAATAACTTCACGCTGAGAGTGAAATATACCAACATCAACATTTCCTATGGTAATATATTTATCCTTCATTTTTGTCTCCTGCATTACAAAAATCAATTATTTTCTTACTTACGTACTCAGCATCGAAATCACCCTTGACATGCTCCTTACCTGCTTTACCTAAGATAAACTGATGTTCGGCACAATACTTTATTGCCTCACACAACGTTTCAGGGTGATCATCAACGACCAGTTTTCCAGCTACACCATCGGGTACTACATCAGGGATAGCTTGAAAGTTCAATGCTACAACGGGGAGCCCGGCAGCCATAGCTTCGATAAAGCCCATGCCGAATGAATCATATTTTGATGGTAAGCAAAACACATCGTGAGAGCGTAGTAATGCTTTTTTGTTATCGTAATCTACCCAACCCACAAACTTAATGCGACTTTGTAAACCATTGGCATGAACTTGAGCGGTTAAGTGTGACATTAAGGGACCATCGCCCGCGATAGTAAGAGTATAATGTTCGGGTAAGTGTAAAAAAGTATCAATAACGGTTTCAAACCCTTTTCCTTTGACTAACCTCGCCATAGACAGCACCCGTACCTTACAATTAGTGGTATCGTTTTTTTTAATTGGCTCAAAAGACATCGCCTTCAAACCGTCATCAAGTGGATTAGGTACAACAAGTATTTTATGCTCCATTAATGGGAAGGCTTGGATTACTTGTTCTCTCCACCAAGGGGTTAACACAATCAAACCATCCGCCATAGTAAATAACCACTTCAAGAAGAAGCGTTTAAATGGACTTTGCAAATAGTTATACAAGGTTGGGGAATGTAAATGTAAATAAATACGGCTTCCACGGCTTTTTGCTAACACACTTAATATCGCTTTGCGAAGCATAGACAACCAAGGCCCACAATGAAACCAAGTCGCGTCTCCTTTTTTACACTCGGTGTACAAAACTCGGCAACTTTCAAAAAAGGGCAATAGACGAATACCTGTTTCATGAGAAGTAACTAACTTTATTTGGCACTTTTTCATTTCAATAGAGTTTACATAACCAATAAGAGCAGTGCTGATACCGCCTTTACCGCTACCAATACGGGTACTTACAATAAATAATTTACTCATACCTTAATTATTTCCGACACTTTATATGACAAGCGGGGTTACCCGCTACAATTTCATAAGGAGATACATCTTTAGTCACGACACTTCCCGCACCTATTATTGCCCCATCACCTACATTCACACCTGGTAAAATGATACTTCGTTGCCCTATCCAAACATCACTTCCAATAGTCACCGGCTTAGGCTCAGCGTTTCCTTGTAATCTTATTGGTGTATCAGTATCAATAAAGTTATGGCTAACCGAAAATATAATGACATCGGGAGCCATCATCACATTAGCACCAATTACCGAATCATTAGCGACTTGGCACCGCTCACCAATACTCGAAAAATCACCAATTCTTATGCCTGTTCCACTCCCAAAATACGCACCTTTGTTAATGTTGACCTCGCTTCCGCACTCATGAAAAATTTCGCTACAAACAAACCTACGCATGATCACGGATAGTCGACCAAATAATATCGCTTCATTTCTTGGGAGAAAACGACATACACCATAATATATCGATAAAAACAATATTTTAACCATATAGCAACCTCTTATATGTGTAGATAATATCTTTAAATATTATGTAGGAAACGTGTACAAAAACTGAAGCTAAGCTAGACTTAAATTCAATAAATTTTTCTGCTGTGTAGCAAAACTGGTCATAACTAGAGCTATTACATAAAAAGGAAAGTTGAGCTATATGCAGCTGATGGTACATAGGGTTTGAATAAGTTGCATGGTTACGAAAAGTTGGCTCATCTAATGAGTAAGCTGACCACCCCCCAAAAAGAGTGTAACGATCAAGTAACTTTGTTAGTGTTCCCATATGTTCGTCTAGCATTGGTTGATAACTTGAGTCAATAAGCGATAATTCATATATGCCAATTATCGAATATAGATAGCCATTTAACACATGAATATTCTGTTGTTCAAACGGATATTCTTCAATTATATTTCCATATTCATTGATGGATAGTACTCCCCCGTCAGCGATAGAAGTTGTCATCGGGTAAATAGCTTTTTTAGCGGCATCTAAATAAACATCATCACCAAAAATATAGTAACCTCGAATTAAAGCTGAAATCCCCAGACCTTGTGATAAACCTGATACCCACGGAGCTTTGTTGGTACGTTTAGATATTTTGTTGTCAAAGTTAATATACCATCTTCCTTGTGCATCTTGATTATCAACTAACCAACCAAGGTTCAAACGCAAAAAGTCTCGATATTGATAGCTCTCTTTTTGTTCTGAATAATACTTTCCCTCATGAATTATCATCAACGCTATATTAACGGGATTATACTGTTTTCCACGCACACTGGTCAGGTTGGTGATTTTGTCATAATTGGTAACATAAACACCATTCTCATCAACACTAGCTAATCTATTTTCTCTATGAATGTCATCGTAATGCCATTTAATAGGATAAATAAGAGGTTCACTTTCGTGTTGTTTATTAACAGTATATCTAATGGTTTTATTTAATTCATACGCTCGGAAACAAGTTGATATAAAGTAGAATAAAATAACAGCAACTATACACTTAATAATCAATTTCATATTAGTTACTCTCTTTAGGTTGCATATATTTGATACCGTCATGGGTAAACTTACCCTTCATTAAAAAATTTGAGGCCGCCCAAGATAAAGACAACAAGCCCGATGTCCAAACATGCCCAGCAAAAAAAGCGAAAAATAACAACAGTGAATTGGCTACTAATAGCGCTGGAGAATAAAAAGAATTGCTAAGTTTCCAGAACGGATACAGTACACTCACGAATGCTGTCAAGCTAAATAATACAGCAAGAGGTAGTCCAAAATACATTGCGACATCAAAAGGGTCGATTTCAATATATGTTCTGCCAACAGCGTCAAGTAAGACAGCATGTCCACTTCCAAATAGTATTGAAGCTATAGTTGCATCAGTACTTAAGTAATCAATGTACACTTTCAAAAACTCCTCGCGCCCGGAGAAAATCACCCCCAACAAACCATCCTTTTCAAAAAAATAAATAGCACGTTTTAGCACCCCGAACTGTGAGTAATCAGCAACTAGATAGACTCCTAACAAGGCAATAATAATTGTAAAGAAGGATAAATACCATAACTTCAAATAGGTAAAACGAAACATATTCTCCCTTTCTGAGGCAATAGGTATTAAAATAGGTATCAGTAGCGCACCAATCAACGCAGATTTTGTCGCAATAGAAACCCCACACCCAATAACTACTAGTGAATAAAGTAAATAAGTAAATAATTTCTTATCTGTCCACACTTTGAATAACTTAACAGAAGTCAATAAAATGAATACCGCACTCAACTCATTTCCGGCCTGAAAAAAACCTTTGAAGCCAAGCCCTGTGGTTGGGTATGTATTGTAGCCGAGACCAAAATATCCTAAATAAACTGTAATTATCACAAAGTAAAATGAAACGTTAAGGCATAACTCAGTATTTTTTATAAATCGTTGCAAATTTTTGTGCGACGATATGTCACAGAAAAAAATAAATACAGTAAGCATTAAGTATTTTATTGCGAGTGGTATATCGTGAGTTGTAATTAAATATCTTCCTTCTATTGCTAAGAAAAAAGGAGACAAAAACAAAAAAAACATGAGTGCTAATAAGCCAATAGAGATTTTACGATTACACTTAAATATATAAATCAATGCTAATAGTAGAATCGTGCCTTTGTACAGAATAGAAAGTTTAATATCTACATTCAACGAGGTAACTAAAAAACCATTAATCGAGTCAACCAAAAGATATGGAATAACCATAATCCAGATAACAGTTTCTAAATCCTTCGTAAACTTAATCATTTTGGTTAAAAAGAGCCTTGGTGGTATTTTTTAACCTATAAATCAATAACTTAATAAGCAACAGTAGTTGTCTAGGCACAAGTAAAACTAACAAAACCTTAGACCAAAAACTCTTGTTAGTGTACAAAAAAACAACAGGATTAAACAAAATCGACATTGCGGTTAAACGCTTCCCCGAATAAATCATATATTGACAAATACGCGACACTAAAAATGAGTTAGCTGCTCTCTTAGACAGTAAATACTTTACTTTATTATGCCAATATACAGCGGGTTGGTAATCAAATGAGTTACTGATCCTTCCTGCCTGATCATCATCGTACATGTATACAAGTACTTCTGGAATAAAAAACGAAGTCGCCTTAATTAATTCTAATGACAACACAAAATCATAATCTTGAAATCTAACTAAATTTTCATCAAATTGAATTTTATCAAATACCGAGCGCTTAAGAAATAATGTAGACGTTTGGATAGAGCCATTTCTAACCAATAAATAATCTGAGTAAGTTTCATTAGCCTTTCGTGGAAATAAGGGCACAATTCCTTTTTGCACACCAATCTTTTGCACTTGGGAATAGACGAAATCTACATCATTTTCAGACAATGTACGCAAGCACACTTCTATTTTAGAAGTACACCAGTTGTCATCTGAATCTAACAAGGCAATATATTCGCCCTTTGCTCTTGCAATTCCAGTATTTCTTGCGGCACTACCGTGAAGATTAGTTTTATGACGTATATAAGTTAAATCAACATTACTGTATTGCTTTAAGACTTCTTGTAATTCCAAAGAATCGCAAGAGCAATCATCAACAAGTATAATTTCTATATTTGCATAATTTTGTGCAATTACACTATCTAAGGCTCTACTTATAATATGCGCCCGATTATAAACCGGAATCACCACACTAACTAATGGCTGAGTACCTAATGTCAAAATTAGTTCCTTCCTATAATTTTATTGAAAAAGTGACTGGCTACTCTGTCCCGATCGTTGCAAATGTTTTATTCCACATGTCCCTAACTTTCTGTTTTTGTTTAGCGCTACAGACTAATATTTCGTCAACAGTTATCGTATAAAACCCGTCATCATTTAACAGTTTATCCAGATAAGCTTCGCCATGAGTTACTCCGTCTTTTACATCAATCAACGCATCAGCTACATTATAATCTTCTAATAAGCACAAATACTTATGACTCCACCCAGTTGCAACGACTGGTATGCCCTGACTTAAGGCACTCACTAAGCCATGAAATCGCGAACTAACAACTACTTTTGACTGTCCTATTACCCATTTTATTTTCAATGGGTCTACTGGCTCTATAACGTCAAGCACAAAACTCACTCGTTCAACGATCTTTTTAGCCAATTCACGGTCTGCTTTCCCCTCATGAATTAACAGAAACGGTTTTTTTCCTTGCATATGGCTAAAATCAACCAAATGAACCATCAAATTAATATAGTCGTTACCGCTATCCGTTTTCTCCAGCATTTTTGAATTAGGTATAAAGCAAGTTTCATACATTTCTGTATCAAAATCATTCCACACATTTCCAACAACTAAGTTAGTGAAGTCTGGACATAATTCTAATTGAGTTCCCCCAACTAAGGATTGACAATATTCGAATGATTTTGGATCTCTTGCAAACACAAGATCTGATTGGCTCATAATATTTTCAGCCGCTTTTTTAGTATCTATATTCTCAAAAGGACCAAAGGCTTGTGGTAAAAGAACTACTTTGACACCACGTTTTTTAAGTGACTTTATAGTCGTACCCAAGCGATAATTGACTAAGTGTGGTCCCCATTGATCGCCATAAGAAAAACCTGAGGCATCCAGTACAACATCAATATCTTTGGCTCGAATAATGCCAAAAACTTTAAGGAACTTCTTAGGTAATAAGCCTATCAGTGCGCCGATATTTAGGCCGAATTTATTAACTCTCGCTTTTTGAAAAAGGCCATGACTCGCCCTCAGCTTATAATCACCATAAGGCTCAACAGAAAATTGAGCAGCAACACCGCGTTGGTCAAATTGCTGGATAATAGCAGCGAGCATTAGTTCTGCACCTTTATTAGGAAAACCTATTCCTTTAACTTCAACTTTTAATTCTTTCATGATTTATATTTCTCTAAAGATGTTCTTAACAGTGTTAATGGTTTTTTTGAAGAGTATGGGATCATTCCAGTAGGCTTAGCATAGCCAACACTAATCATCATAATGACCCGTTTATGAACAGGCAGAGGAATTATTTTGTGCAATTCCTTTTCTTTAGTTTCATTTTCAGGCCAATTAATCGGGCATGAACTCAAGCCCAAAGTTTCCAGTGCCAACATAAATTGCATACTAGCTAATGCAGAATCGATGTAAATAACATGACGATCGGCCTCTTTTGGGTAACAAGAAAGATCACCAATAACAACGATAATACATGGTACTTGATTAGAAAATCCAGCGGTTCCTGCTGGCATAGCAGCTACCGTAGGTGCTTTTTGATTATCATTCAATACGAGAAATTCGAATGGTTGACGGTTACACGCGCTTGGTGCGGTCCGTGCCGCCTCTAATGCTTTATTTATTAAGTTATCAGGGACAAGCTCAGGTTCATACCAACGAACAGATCTACGCTGTAAGCACAGCTTTGTGAACTCATCATAGTTTAATTCAGAAAAAACACTGTCAGCCCGCGCAAAAGGTACAAATTTAATATTATCATTAATCTTATTTTTAACTTGAACTTCTTTATATTTTTTTCTTGCTAAATCAATGGTTTCACTACCCTCCACGTTTAGGAAATATAATGACAGCACATCAGTAGCCCATTTAAGCTCTTCATCGCAAATCCTCCCTGTTGTTAACACTGTGCTATACAAGTCAATCGTTTCTATTATATAAGCTTCAGCAAAAACAGGTCTGCGAGGCCTCATAATCAGACCTTTTTCGAGTCTGTGAATATTCCTTCTAAGTTGGGGGCTGGAATCAAGTGGCAATTTACTTCGTTTGTCAAAAACAACACGGCCAGTTAAGACCGCTTTCTGTTCCACTCTAAAGTTTCGATTAAATAATAAATAATAAAGGCTACTAAGTAGATAAGAAGAACTCATCATTGAAAGCACTTGGTTATTTATTGATTTCTTAACTTTACGTATAAAAATACGGGTTTCAATTGGAATGATTTTTTTAAGCAGAGCTTTCATGTTTATATTTACTCAATAGGAATGACTTGTACAACCGAATTACTGTAACTGGCAACAATAAACTTTTGCTCATAATAATGAAAAAGGGACGAGTTTTTTTAGGAATAGCGATAACTAAGTATGAGCCTACAATATAACTTAGCAATGTTGACCATGCAGCCCCCATTGCACCAAAATCAGGAATTAATAACAAATTAAGGATTACATTAATTATTGCCGCAGTTCCGTGAGTGATTAATGAGAATTTATAGGCTGACTCATTAATAATCCACTTGCTGAATAATGCTCGCATAAACACTATGACAGCAGCCCACATATGCACAACTAACACACTAGCTGCAGCCTCGTACTCCTGCCCATAAAGCAAAGAAATCAATGGCTTGGCAAAGAAATACATCACTACAGACAATGATAATGCAGTGATAAATAACCAATCGCACAACCACTGTAACCTTTGCTGATATAGCACGCTGCTTTTTTGCCTCAATTTTATGAGTGATGAAAAATAAGAGGCAGCAATTGCCGTGGGGAAAAAATACCACACTTCAGACAAGCGCACTGCAACAGAGTAAATTCCAAGTTCAGTGTTACCAATCATTTCAGCAATCATTAACTGATCTATTTTCAAACAGATCACTGAAGCTATTGCTGAAAATATGAGCCACCAAGATCGCTTCAATAAAGCAAGTCCATAAGTGAGATCAACAGACCATTTGGGGTTTTTCGATCCTCTTAACGAGAGTTTGTAAGCAATAGAATAACCGGTAGCCATGATTAGTGGTTCAATCATAAAAACTATTAAAAGATAATTAAATGATTTTCCTGTCACCACAAGCCACAATTTAATTACTGAAAAAACTATAATTGTACTGACTCTAACCACTACTGAATACTTAGATAACACCTTAGCCTGAAACCAGTAATCAAAGAGATATAACACCGATGAACAACCCACTAATGCGGCACCGATCAATAAAGTAGGATCTACAGCAGTTAATAGCTCACTTTTTGCCAACACCGTCACAATAACAACACTAAGAAGAGCACCAAAAAGTCGAAGCAATAAGCAAGTCCCTATAATGGTTCCCTTATCTCTCTCGCCTGCTACTATTTCCTTGATAAAAATCGCATTGATACCTAAGGGTGATATGATGATGACAATATTGATAAACACTAACAGATAACTTAGTTGACCAAATAATTCAGGTCCCACACTTCTGGCGATAACAATATTAACCAGTACTAAAACAAACATTGTGACTATTTTTTCTAAAAACAGCCAAATAACATTCTTAGTTTCAGCAGTAAATTTTCTATTTAGCAAACCGTAATCACCTTACTGGTAAATTTTTCCAAATTCCTTTGGTATCTATTACTATCGTTGACTTAGGAATCACAAAGTTCTCTTTAAAAATAGAATGATCCACCAGTAAAACAGCTATGTCCGTATCTTGAATTGCTTTATGAAATTCTGTTAAGCGAGAATTCACAGCTACAGATTCAGGTAAAATTTTAATATTAGGCTCAACAAACAGCACGGTAGCTGGATGGCTTTTAGCTATTGAATTGGCAATAAATAACGACGGACTTTCGCGTAAATCATCGATATCCGGTTTGAAAGCAAGACCAAAGCAACCAATGGTGATGTCTGTCGCGTTTTTATTGGGATTAGTTTGCAGGAAGTCTGCGATAGCCAATTTTACTTTATTAATAACCCACTCTGGTTTAGCATCATTCACTTTACGCGCAGTATGAATCAATTTTGCATGCTCCGGTGTTTTAGACACAATAAACCATGGGTCTACAGCAATACAATGCCCACCCACTCCTGGTCCTGGCTGTAATATATTAATTCTTGGATGACGATTAGCTAAAGAAATGAGTTCCCATACATCAATATCTAATTTATCACAAATCATTGATAATTCATTCGCAAAGGCTATCTGTACATCCCGGCAACTGTTTTCAGTCAACTTTGCCATTTCAGCAGTACGGGCATTTGTAATAACACAGTCACCTTTTACAAAGCATTTATATAATTCTACTGCAGCTTTTGAACATTTATTTGTTAAACCACCTATAACTCGATCGTTTTCAACAAGTTCCCTAACAACATGGCCTGGTAACACTCGTTCCGGGCAGTGAGCAATACGGATATCAGAATTTTCACCGCTCGTTTGAGGAAACGTTAAATCGGTTCTTTCTTGTGCCAGCCACTCGGCCATCTGTTCGGTAGCGCCTACAGGAGAGGTCGACTCGAGAATAACCAAGTCACCTTTTTTAAGTACGGGGGCAATTGCTTTTGCTGCTGATTCTATATACTTAAGATCAGGGTTTGGAATATCCCCTTCATTTTCAATAGATAAAAATGGTGTTGGTACGGCAATTAAAAAAGCGTCTGCAGGTTCTGGCATGGTTGTAGCCCGAAGGAAACCTTCACTAACTGCTTCATGAACTAGCATATCTAGATCAGGTTCAACAATATGAATTTCGCCTTTATTGATCGTATCTACTGCATGTTGATTAACATCAACACCTATAACTTTCTTTTTACAAGAGGCAAACATGGCTGCAGTCGGTAAACCGATATAACCAAGCCCAATAACTGAAATTGTTTCAAATGACATAATAAGTTCTTTTAAATTATTTTATAGAAAGTGCTTTTAAAACGTATCCAAGATACGTGCGCAGGCCTTACCATCACCATAAGGGTTATGGGCAAAGCTCATGGTTTTATAGGCATTTTCGTTTGACAATAATGTAGTAAGTTCAGACACTATCGTTTGAACTTGTGTACCTACTAATTTAACTGTACCCGCATCAACGGCTTCTGGTCGTTCAGTAGTATCGCGCATAACAAGCACTGGTTTACCTAGTGAAGGTGCTTCTTCTTGAATACCACCTGAATCAGTTAAAAGAACATAGGCTCTATTCATTAAATAGACAAAAGGTAAATAGTCTAACGGCTCTATGAGGAATACATTATTTAAATCTGCAAGTAATCGATTTACCGGTTCACGTACATTGGGGTTTAAATGCATAGGGTAAACAAACTCTACATCTGGGAATGCTTTAGCCATTTGAGAAATTGCTTCACAAATTCGCTCAAACCCACCGCCAAAACTTTCACGGCGATGCCCAGTGATCAGCACAAGACGTTTATTACCATCAAGAAAATCGAATTGTACTTCTAATGAAGATTTCAATTCAACATTCGTTTCAAGCTTTTCTATTACGTCATATAATGCATCGATAACCGTATTACCGGTTATTATAATTTTTTCGGGTGCAACATTCTCTTTCAGCAAATTTTGCTTTGAAATTTCGGTTGGAGCAAAATGTAAGTCAGCAATTGCACTTGTCAATTTTCGATTGCCCTCTTCTGGCCAAGGCGAATAAATATTGCCGGTACGAAGTCCTGCTTCTACATGCCCAACTTTAACCTGTTGATAATAGGCGGCTAACGTAGTTGAAAGCGTGGTGGCAGTGTCACCATGTACTAACACATAATCAGGTTTGAATTCTGCCAACACAGGCTTTAAGCCTTGTAATATTCCACAGGTAATATCGGTCAAATCTTGACCTGGCTTCATTAAATTCAAGTCATAGTCTGGTGTAATTTCAAACAACTCTAACACTTGGTCTAACATTTCTCGATGTTGAGCCGTTACACAAACTTTTGCTTCAAATCTTTCATCTGCAGTAAGGGCATGAACCAATGGTGCCATTTTTATTGCTTCTGGACGCGTGCCAAAAACGGTTAATATACGTTTTTTTGTCATGAAAATTTATACTCAAATATCAATGCCGTATTACCGACCTAAAAATGGCTATAAGCAATGGCTATAGCACTGGTAAAATCTAATACTAATCAGTTAGTCTATTCATTATACTTCCAGCTAAAATGTCGGGCATATTTATTATAAAGAATAAATATCACCACAAATAAACCCAACTCTATACTTTCAGCTACTTGATAATATTCACCCAAAACACCTAGTAAAGACATAAGTGCGGCAAATATTGAAATAACAATTAATGTTTGGCGTGAAGACAAACCCGCACGCTGTAATATGTGATGTAAATGATCTCTGTCAGGCTTAAACGGTGATTTTCCTTTGCGGTAGCGGCGTATCACAATTGCTAGCATATCCATTAAAGGTACGGCGCATATCCATAAGGCGGTTACTGGTCTAAATGATGGGGTATCACCTTGGGTGCCCATGGTTAGCAACCATATAACGCTTAAACCGATAAACATACTGCCGGCATCGCCCATAAATATTTTCTTGGTGTATTTTTTGAAGAAACCCAAGTTGTACATCATGTAGGGTAATATTGCCGTCGCTAAAATCAGCGGGTAGGTTAAATAGTTCTGATTACCACTGATTAAAAACAATATCGCAATAGCGGTAAAGGTATTTAAACTTAAGCTGCCAATTAATCCGTCAATACCGTCAACCATGTTATAAGCATTTATAACGACAATAATGGCAAAATAGGTAAATATAATACCTAGAGGGCCTAACTCAATATTACCAAAGCCAAATAAGTTACCCAAATTGGCAATGTAACCGCCTACGCCGTAGATCATTAAACTGGCAATGATAACTTGCCCTACAATACGAATGCGCACTTTAAGGTCGTATCTATCGTCTAATGCACCGATAAATACCATCATCGCAGAAGCAATAAGGTACATACGCAGTTCTAAGGTATTTGGCAGCCATATCAAGCTTGCAGCTAACACCGCGGCAAATATTGAAATACCACCAATAAGAGGAACTTGGCCATTGTGGTGTTTTCTTGCATTGGGTTTGTCTACTAAGCCAAGATCAACCGCAATGGGTTTAAATACCTTGATGGCGATAAAGGCAAAACAAAAGGCAGTTAAAGCAGCAATTATCATCTAAATTTACTCCTGTTTACCTAGTGTTTGGTTTGAATTTGTTGAAGGTTCTTGCTGGGTTGAAACACGTTCTGATTTATCAGTAATTAACGGATCATTACTTAAGTTAGTAGTTGTAGCTTTTTTAGAAAAGTAACGAATTAAAACAATTAGTACTGACAAGATCCCACCTAACATAGTGCCAAGTACTACAATTAAGGCTCGTTTAGGTTTAGCTTTTTCTTCTGGGGCATTAGCTGGGTCAATGGTTTTTAAAACATATTCTTTCGAGACTTCAGCCAACATAATGGTTTTAGTTTGTTGTTCGATTAGCTGGTAAAACACTGTTTGCATATCGGCTAATTGTGTTTCTTGCAGTTTTCCCGTTAAATAATCGATACTATCTTGTGCTTCTATTTTATCTTGTTCACGCATGGTCTCGTTGATGTCATTAACCAACCACTTTAACCACTGCGTGGCGACTTCAGGTGAGTAGTGTTCAATGGCTAGTGTGACCATGCCGCTTTCTTTATCAGTAGTTACTGATAAAATTTCTTTAAAGGCCACGTATGCTTCCCATAAGGAAGGTTTAGGTTGCTTAGGCGCTTTAACTTCTCTTAACCATGTTTTAGTTTTTGGATTATAAATTTCATCATCAAATACTAAGGTATTGTTGTTAATGTCCCAATTGTTAGTTGCCATGAGCGGCACTAGTAACTGGTGTTTATTAATGAAATTTTCAATAAAAAATCGTGATTTTAATACTTCAAGTGCAAGGCCTGTTTTGTCAGTGCCGCCACCGCCAAGGTTAATACCGGCTAAGCTAGCCAAACCGCCAAACTGCCCAGCCATTTTAGCTAAACCGCTCGCGCCGCCTTGCTCACTTGCTGGAGATAATAGGGTGGTAGCTTTATATATATTGGGTTGATTAATCGCATAGAGTATTGATGAGATTGCGAAAAAAGCACTGATAGCAATAATCAAAATTTTGCCTGACCAAATAGCATGCCAAAGTTCTGCTAGATCAATTTCGTCGTCTTCGGGGAGTTGTTGCTGCTGCTGATAAATTTTTTTTGAATTCATTGCTTCGACTTCATGTGAAGTACCTCCATGCAATTCATGACTTTTCAGCACAGATTGCATCTAAGTACACTTTAATGATAATTCCTATGGGTATTTAAACTAAAGCTTAACCTTAAATACCCAAGTGAAAGCGCATTATAACAAGGTATTTATAATTTTTAATAGTTGTTTATTGCTTTTATGTAAATTACTCTTTAATTTGTTTATTCGCTGTGCAGTTGACAGACTGAAGTCCGACAAATGCTTTCAGCTACGAGCTTAATTTTGCAGCTTAACCTTTTGGATTAAAGGCTACTCTACAATTTTACCTGTATTAACCATATCAGCGGGTTAAGTAATTTACTTAGTCAAGAATTTGATATACCACGGCATTGCTTTATTTATGCCTTGTTCAATGCGGTATGCTGGCTGATAGCCGATAAGTTCTCTTGCCTTTGATATGTCAGCTTGAGAATGGCGCACGTCTCCAACTCTAAAGTCTTGGTATATTGCGGTTTTAGTATAGCTAACGTCATTGGTGTTTAATGCCGAAACTAAGCTTGAAAATAATTCATTAAGTGTTGTTCTATCGCCTAGTGCAACGTTATACACTTGGTTTTTACCTTGTTCATTAGCTGTTGCCGCTAATATATTGGCTTGTACGGCATTTTCTATAAAACAAAAATCACGACTGGTTTCACCATCACCATTAATAAATAAGTCTTGGTTTTCTATCATCGCCGCGGTCCATTTAGGAATAACCGCAGCGTAGGCTCCATCAGGGTCTTGGCGTTTACCAAATACATTGAAATAGCGTAACCCTGTAGCATTTAAGCCATAAGTTTTATTAAATACATCGGCATAAAGTTCATTAACATATTTGGTCACGGCATAAGGTGATAATGGCTTACCAATGTTTGCTTCAACTTTTGGTAATGCGGGGTGATCGCCATAAGTAGAACTTGATGCGGCATAAACAAAAGTCGCTACTTTTGCGTCCTTGGCTGCGGTTAGCATATTAACAAAGCCCGTAATATTGGCAGCGTTTGTTAAAATAGGATCCGCGATAGAGCGAGGAACAGAGCCAAGTGCCGCTTGATGTAACACATAGTCAACACAAAGGTTGTTAATGGTTAAAGCTTGCTGACAGTCCTCAAAATTTCTAATATCGCCTTTAATGAAGGTAAAGTTATGCCATTGCTTAGCTGAAACCTCAGACTGCACTTCGTCTAAGTTACGTTGATGGCCAGTGGCAAAGTTGTCTAAACCGATAACTTTTTGGTTTAATAATAATAATGTTTCTAGCAGATTTGAGCCGATAAAACCTGCTACACCAGTAACAAGCCAAACTTTTGGTGCTAGATTAAGCTGCTTTTGTACTTCTTCATACTTTGACATTATTACTTCCATTTAGTTTTGAATATTAATTTTTTTATCGGCATAGGGAGTGGAAGTCCACACAGATGATAATTTTAAAAAGAAACTTTCATTTTGCTGACTATTTTGCTTTTTAACATCACATTATATGTTCGCTGAGCGGTTGACGGACTAAAGTCCGACCTACAAAAACAATTACCTAACGTTACATTATCACCCGTAGGCTTTATCTCATCTCGTTATGTGATCGCTTTACGGTTGACGGACTAAAGTCCGACCTACAAAACAATTGCCTAACGTTACATTATCACCCGTAGGCTCGATGTAGGTTGGACTTTAGTCCATCAGTTTTTAAAAGACAGCTCTCAGTTTAAAGTTTTGAGCTGTCAGCTATAAAAACAGCTGTCAGTTTATTTTTCTGTTTGGCTTTATTTCACTGCGTTTTTTATTCGCTGTACGTTTAACGGACTGAAGTCTGGCCTACAAGTTAGACTGCATTGCTGATTTAATCGCTATGCTATAAGCGCATGTCTACTGACTCTTTTGGTAATATATATTTTAGGTCATAAAGTACATGGTGTTGCTTGCCTAGTTTGCGAATTTCGTCAACACCTAAGCACTTGAATTGGTTATGTGCTACCGCCAGAATAATAGCATCGTAATAGCCCGCTTCGGGTTTTGCTGTCAGGCTTAAATTATATTCGTGCTCGGCTTGTTCACTTGAACACCAAGGGTCAGTAATATCAACATTCATGTTGTATTCTTTAAGTTCGCTAACAATATCAACAATTTTGGTGTTGCGTAAATCAGGACAGTTTTCTTTAAAGGTAAGGCCCATGATCAACACATTAGCGCCTTCGACCTGAATACGTTTATGCAGCATGTTTTTTACTAATTGAGAGACAACATAAGCGCCCATGCCGTCATTTAACCGTCGACCAGCGAGAATCATTTCAGGATGGTAACCTACTGACTGCGCTTTATGTGTTAAATAGTAAGGATCAACCCCAATACAGTGACCGCCCACTAAACCTGGGCGAAAAGGTAAAAAGTTCCATTTTGTGCCCGCAGCTTCTAACACTTCTAAGGTGTCGATATTGAGTTTGTTAAATATAATAGACAGCTCGTTAATTAAGGCAATGTTAACGTCGCGTTGTGTGTTTTCAATGACTTTTGCTGCTTCGGCAACTTTAATTGAACTCGCCTTATAGGTGCCCGCGATGATAATAGAGCGATATAAGTTATCAACAATTGTGGCTATTTCAGGCGTTGAGCCAGAAGTAACTTTTAAAATATTGGTGACTCTGTGCTCTTTGTCACCCGGATTAATACGTTCAGGTGAGTAACCTGCGTAAAAGTCTTTATTGAACACTAAACCCGATGACTTTTCGATTACGGGGATACAAGCTTCTTCAGTCGCACCGGGGTAAACTGTCGACTCATAGATAATAATGTCGTTTTTACTGACTACTTTACCTAGCATTTCACTGGCTTTAAGTAATGGCGTTAAATCGGGCTGTTTATGCTGATCGATAGGTGTTGGTACGGTAACAATATAGACGTTGGCGTTTTTCAAATCATCAGGTTGGCAAGAATAACTGAGATTTGTTGTTTCAGCTAATTCTTCATCACTAACTTCAAGGGTACTGTCTGTGCCATTATTTAATTCGGTAATACGGGCTTGATTGATATCAAACCCCAAGGTTTGATATTTTTTGCCAAACTCTACTGCCAGTGGTAAACCAACATAGCCTAAGCCTATTACGGCTATTTTTACATCATTTAAATCACGTATCATTTTGCGAGTCCTTTGCCTTAATAGCGGTTATTAAAGAAGTTAAAGTTAATAGCTGTCTGTAAAGTAGCTTTCAGCTGTTAGTAAAGTAAAGCTTTCCATTTTAAGTGTACTTGTCGGTTGAACTTTTGCCCATAAAGTTATGTGTTCTTTGTCAGGTTAACGGACTGAAGTCCGACCTACAAAATAATTGTCTAACGCTACATTATCACCCATAGGCTCAATGTAGATAGACTTTAGTCCATCAGGTTTTAAAAGCAGCTGTCAGTTTAATAATTTTTAACTGTCAGTTATAAAAAAAGCTATCAGTTTGAATTTTTAAGCTGTTAGCTATAAAAGCTACTTTCAGTTTATTTTTCTGTTTGGCTTTACCCTACTGCGTTTTGTATTCGCTGTATGGTTGACGGACTGAAGTCCGACCTACAAAACAATCGCTTAAATTTACATTATCCCCTGTAGGCTTGATTTAGGTTGGACTTTAGTCCATCAAGTTAAATGAAATTTAACCATCTTCGACATAAATGCAAATGAAAAGATAATGCGCTGTAGATGTTTGTTGGCACATCTGGTTAATCGCCCGCTTTACGGTTGACGGACTAAAGTCCGACCTACAAAAACAATTGCCTAACGCTGCATTATCACCTGTCGGCTTTATCTCATTTCGTTATGTGATCGCTTTACGGTTGACGGACTGAAGTCCGACCTACAAAAACAATTACCTAACGTTATATTATCACCCGTAGGCTCTATCTCATCTCGTTATGTGTTCGCTTTACGGTTGACGGACTGAAGTCCGACCTACAGGTTAAATAATTAAATTCCACTTATTGCTGCAATTGCTACAGCCGAATTATAAATAATTTGTGTGGCTGTTGACCATAATGTTAGGTCACTCATATATTCAGCATCGAGCGGCACTACAATGGTATCACCCGGTTTTAATGCAGAATCTGCTGCGCCAGAAAACCAGTTACTTTCTTCAAGCATGTTAATACTGCCACTTGCCGAGATAACGTAAATACGCTCTTCATCAGCACGTTTTTTAATGCCGCCACTTTGCGCGATATAGTCTTCAGTCGACATTGCATTATTATATAAATGTGATGAGCCTACTTGAACTTGACCAATAACATTAATTGAGTTTTTCTTAGTCGGCACATAAAGTACGTCTCCGCCTTCTAGCAACACTTCATAGCTATTTGAAGCCATTAAACTAGGCAGGTTAATCACTAAACGCCCTACTGGTTCTAGGTCTGTAATATCGGCAAGTAGTTTTTGGGCATCGTCGTAAGATGTTGACATACCTTGGTCGCTTAACGATTTAGAAGCCATTTCAATACGTAGATCACCAGCAAGCTTAATCAGATTTTGCTTTTCTAGTGCTTTTAACTTTGTACGGGTAAATACTGACGCGTCAGGGTGAGCATATTTTGTTAAACCGCCAGCTTTGTTAACTAAGTCAGCCAAGGTTTCACCACGACGAATGGTATATTTGCCTGGAAAGACAAACTCACCACGTAATTCAACCACATGATTTTCGCTCCAGGCGGGAATTTTGTGCACGTTCAATCGATCTTTGCTTTGCAAAGCAATATCGAAATTTTTATCTCCCTTCAACGCTAAGCCTAAGTCGACATCTAATGAAATTTTTGTCGCACCTTCTAAAGTAAGCGTATTACGAGTAACTTCTGCTCGCGCTAAATAAGCAGATTCTTTCACGCCACCAGCAGCGGCTAATAAGTCACTCACTTTTGCGTTTTTCGCTAACGGATAAACACCAGGAAATTTAACTTGACCGTCTACCTCAATAAGTTGAATAGGTTGGCCAGAAGCACCCTGTTGACGTAACTTTCTCAGCACTGGCGCTAACAGGCGAGGACGAGAAAACAAGCCCATTTCACGAATATCAATTTCGCTATCTAAGCTACCATTAGTCATCTGCACTAACGATTGATTGGCTAAACGTTCTGCTTCTTCAATTTGATCAGTGCCTGTATATTGTGATGAACTACCGCCATACTTTTTCCAAAATAATTTTTCTTTATGCAAGTTTTTAGCCTGCTGCCGTTCTTTAGCAAAGAGTTGCTCTTGGGTAAAGGCTAATTGGTCTAACGAAACTTTTTCATCCATCTGTTTAGTGACATTAGCGAATATCAATAGTTTGTCGTTAGGCAATAGGATTAGGTTGTCTGTTGGATTTGCTATTGACTTGTTAAGCGCGTTCGCTAAATTAAATTGTAAAACTTTAATATTTCTAGCTTTGTCTTTTTGGCGCACAATTAAGCCATAACTTAAATCAGCAGAAGGCAATATATGAGAATCTAAACTTGGCAATAAATCAGCCACTTTAAGGCCTTGTTGCCATTGATATTTTCCAGGCCGTGTAACGGCGCCGATGACAGTAATCGACTGTTCATACATGCCTGAGCTTTCTAACACACGAATGTAGTCACCACTTTTCAGTAATTGTTTACGCGCTTTACTGTCGGTTAGGTCAATGTTGATGATGTTACGTAGACTGTGCTGGTTGTAACGTTCTACCATGGTTGATTGCGGATAAGCCGATGGTAGTAAGCCACCAGCCATTTCAATAATTTGATTAAAATCATCACCAGCTTTTAATTCGTATATAGCCGGACGCCTTACTTCACCGAGTATTGAAACACTTTCACTTTGTGTCGGGATGAAAACCACATCACCAGATTGCAGTAAAATATCATCTGAAGAGTCACCGCGTATTAATAGATCATATAAATCAACAATTTGAACTACTTTACCGGCACGTTTTACTTCAATATTACGTAGTGAGCCAATATCGCTAACACCGCCAGCAGCAAAAATAGCGTGCGTAACACTTGAAAGAGAACTAAGAACGTAAGGACCTGGTTTGTAAGCGTCACCTAAAACAAAAATACGCATAGAACGTAATTCAGCTAAGCTGACCACCGCATTTACACCTATGATGCGTTGTTGAATTTTTTCGGCTAGAAATTTTTTCATCTCACCAAACGCTAAACCAACAACTTTCACTGGTCCAACATCAGGAATAAGTATATTACCCTCTCGCGTTATCGGCAGGATGTATTCAGCATTTTCTTTACCGTATATTTGTATCGATAATTGGTCGCCAACGCCTAAGATATAATGTTTAGGAATGGCGATGTCCATGGTCGGGGTAAAGGTGCTGGGCGCATTGGCAAAAACGTCCATACCAAATCTTGTTAGTGGCTTAAACAGTTCAGTATCGTTTTCAAACACGGTAACATCTTCTTGCTCTACTATCTCATTTTCAGCTATAGGTCTTGGCGTGATGGGAGTAGAAGATAATTGTGTTTGTTGGTTACTACCGGCTATTTGCCCCATAACCGTATTTAAATCAACACCCATGCTTTGCGCTAATGCCTGCTGCTGAGATTTAGGTAAGTTTTTAAATTGCTCTATTTGCTGCTGGCTAATTTGCGCCGCTATAGTACTAAAAGAGAATGTAAAAACGACGAGAAGGCTTGTCAGTTGACGAATAAAGTGCATCATTGGCGCGTATTTTTTCCTATATACGAGGGATATAACTTAGATCTAAAGTTAAACAGCATAAAGTTTATCAGTAAGTGTACTTTGATTACAGTAACTTTTTTAACACATTATATTTTCCATTAATCATTAAGCTAGAAGAGATAGCTATCTGTAAAATAGCTGTCAGCTTTCAGTTTAAATAAATAGAAAAGACAGCTGATAACTTAAGCTGACAGTTAATAGCTATCTCTTCAAGTTTATAACACTTTTAATCGGTATGGCTGACATACTGAGTGCGCTCTACAAGTGCCCTTTAGCTTTAACATTTGCTTTTTGATCTAAGTGTATTGGTGTGAAATTTAATAGACTTGGTATAACTTTACATTTATTGATTTAAAGATTAACTCTACATACTTGCCTTTCGATGCCAGCAAAGGTATAAAGCGGGTTGATTAATAAAACTTTTAATTCATCTAAACACGTTCAACCCGATATATATTCATGTTGAAACAAGAATAATTTTAAGTCGTGTTTGGTATTACTTATCGAGGATTTTATATGAGCACCCCAAATTCAGAGGCTTTTTATGGCCATCCAGGCGGGTTGAAAACACTTTTCGTCACAGAAATGTGGGAACGCATGAGCTATTACGGCATGCGCGCATTGCTTGTTCTTTTTATGACAGCAACCTTACAAGAAGGCGGCTTGGCACTAACGATTGCATCAGCAACCGCTATTTATGGTTTGTATACCGGTACCGTTTATTTTATGGGCTTACCCGGCGGTTGGATAGCAGATAGATTATTGGGCGGGCAAAGAGCGGTTTGGTATGGTGGCATTATTATCATGCTAGGCCACATAGTTTTAGCTATCCCAAATGACAAAACATTCTTTATTGGTTTGATCTTAGTCATTTTAGGTACGGGGTTATTAAAGCCAAATATTGGTGCTATGGTTGGCCAATTATATAGTGAAAATGATAAACGCCGTGATAGTGGTTATGCTATTTATTACATGGGCATTAACTTAGGCTCTTTTATTGGTTATTTAGTTTGTGGTTATTTAGCTTCAGATTTTGGTTGGCATTATGCTTTTGGTGCTGCAGCAATAGGCATGGCAGCAGGCCTTATTCAATATAAAATTACTACACCAAAATTAGAAGGTGTTGGCGCAAAACCAGTTGCACCCTTATCAGCAAAAGGTCAACGTACGAGTTGGATAATTATAGCAGCTTCGCTTGTCGCGATTGCGGTAGTCACCGTCTTAACATTTGAAGGCATTGTGGTGATTGACCCCATTGCCACCGCACAATATGTTGCGATAGCATTTACTTTAATTTTTGTTGTTTATTATGCCATTATTTACTTTTTTAGTGACTTAACTGGCAATGAAAAGAAAAAACTTTGGGCGCTATTATTAATTTGTATTGCCTCAGCTTTTTTCTGGTCTGGCTTTGAACAAGCCGGCTCATCATTAAACTTATTTGCTCGTGATTACACTGACCGTATGGTAGGTTCTTTTGAAATTCCAACAGCATGGTTTCAGTTCTCTAATGCCATGTTTATTGTTTTGCTATCACCTTTTTTCGCCGCATTTTGGATTAAATTAGGTCAAAGAATGGTTACACCTGCATACGGCATTAAATGTGCTGTCGGGTTAATTATTATGGCAAGTGGCTTTATTGTGATGTTTTTTGCCGCGCAATACGCAGCAAGTGGCTTACAAGTTGCGCCCGGTTGGTTAATTACCACTTACTTTTTACACACAGTCGGTGAGTTATGCCTAAGTCCTATCGCCTTAAGTGCCGTCAGTAAATTATCACCAAGAAGATTCGCTGGCCAAATGATGGGTGTATTTGTTTTAACCTATTCAATTGGTAATATTATTTCTGGTTTGCTTGCTGGTAATTACGATCCAAACAACGTTGAACAAATTCCAGCGTTATATATTCAAATCAGTCTATTTAGTATTGGTATTGGTATTATTATTTTACTCGTCGGCTTGAAATCTAGATTCTGGGAAGCCCTAGAAACAGAAGCAGATGACACTTCATCGCCAGCTAAAGGTAAAAGCACAACATCTACTGCATAATTATTTTTGCATAATTAATAGTAAAAATAGCCAACTAAATGTTGGCTATTTTTTTGTCTATGAAAATATTTTTAAACTGTCAGTACAAGAAAGTAGCTGCCAGCTTTCAGTAAGATATAGAGTGCTAGTTGATACTTACTGGTTAATAGTTGAGCACGTTTTTTGTAGGTCGGACTTTAGTCCGTCAACCGTACAGCGAATATAAAACGTAGTAGGATAAAGTCAAACAGACAAGTAATATGAAAGCTGTCTTTTTATAGCTGACAGCTCAAAACTGTAAACTGCTAGCTGTCTTTTAAAACCTGATGGACTAAAGTCCAACCTACATCGAGCCTACGGGTGATAATATAAATTTAAGCGATTTTTTTTGTAGGTCGGACTTTAGTCCATCAACCATACAGCGAATATAAAACGTAGTAGGATAGAGCCAAACAGACAAGTAATATGACAGCTGTCTTTTTATAGCTGACAGCTCAAAACTGTAAACTGCTAGCTGCTAGCTGTCTTTTAAAACCTGATGGACTAAAGTCCAACCTACATCAAGCCTACAGGTGATAATATAAATTTAAGCGATTGTTTTGTAGGTCGGACTTTAGTCCGTCAACCGTACAGCGAATATAAAACGTAGTAGGATAAAGTCAAACAGACAAGTAATATGAAAGCTGTCTTTTAAAACCTGATGGACTAAAATCCAACCTACATCAAGCCTACGGGTGATAATATAAATTTAAGCGATTGTTTTTGTAGGTCGGACTTCAGTCCGTCAACCATACAGCGAATACAAAACGTAGTAAGGTAAAGCCAAACAGACAAATAAACTGAAAGTGGTTTTTCTTTAAAACTGACAGCTTAAAGCTTCGAACCGACCGCTGTTTTTATAACTGACAGCTTAAAACTTAAAATTGACAGCTTTTTTTATAACTGACAGCTGTTTTTAAAACCTAATGGACTAAAATTCAACCTAAATCGAGCCTACAGGTGATAATATAAATTTAAGCGATTGTTTTGTAGGTCGGACTTTAGTCCGTCAACTGTACAGCGAATATAAAACGTAATTGGCCAACAAACATCTGCAGCGCATTATTTTTTCGTTCGCATTGATGCCTCTACCCTACGGCAAACACATAACCTAATGAGAAAATGCTATTGATTATCTCTACACGCAATGAAATAAGAAAATTACTTAGAACTAAACGCCAAAGTCTTAGTGAGGTTGAGCAACAACAGTTCTCCAATGATTTACTTATTCAACTAACTACCCGTAAAGACATTATAGCGGCAAAAAACATTGCCCTTTATTTAGCAAATGACAGTGAGCTTGATGCTATGCCCTTTATAAAATGGTGTTGGCAGAATAACAAAAAAACATACTTACCTGTTATTCATCCTTTTAGTCATGGGCAGTTATTATTCCTCCATTATGATGAAAACAGTGTTATGAGAAAAAATAACTATGGCATTTTAGAACCTAAACTTGACGTTCGTTTGATTAAAGCTATTAACGAGATAGATATTATTTTTACCCCTTTGGTCGCGTTTGATCTAACAGGTAATCGTTTAGGTATGGGCGGCGGATTCTACGATAGAACCTTGTCGTCATGGTATCAGCAGTATTGCGATCAGAATCAAGGACTTGATGTTGCACAAAGCAAGTTAACAAGGCCTTACCCTATAGGCCTAGCGCACAACATTCAATTAATAGACGCTATTCCCGCACAATTGTGGGATATTCCATTACCTGAGATTATTACGCCAACAAAACAATATAAGTTTGATATTCATAATTAAACGCTAATTAAATTGATACTCTTGTTATAATGCCGACCATAGATAGAAGAGATAGCTGTAAGTTTTAAATTCTATGTAAATTTAGGCGCTGGTTTTGTAGGTCGGACTTTAGTCCGTCAACCTTACAGCGGGTGATTAACTTGATGATGCAACAGATATCTACAGCGCCTTATTTTTTGTTATCGCCTTTATGCGAAAACGGTTAAATTTAATTTAACTTGATGGACTAAAGTCCAACCTTGTATCTCTCTAGATAGAGTAATAAGCTATTATTTTATCACAAGAACTAAGAGAGTTTGAGTCCAACCTTAAAGCTTTGACTTTGGTATGTAGATAAAACCCTTAGTTCATTTTATCTTAAAAACTGGATGGTATCCAAGTGCCTTTCTAAGAAAGTGACACTGCATGAACAAGGGAAGCTACGAGATGAATTATGATATTGGCATTGACGTTGCTAAAGATAAATTTGATTGTCTTTGGTTAAAAGATATAAATTCACTGAAAATCAAAACGAAGGTTTTACCTAATTCAGAACAGGGTTTTCAGCAAT
>NZ_VOLS01000048.1 GCF_007954265.1 Colwellia sp. C1TZA3
GAGGAAAAATGGATAAATACAAGGCATAAAATTTAGTCAGTAGTTATTCACCTTATAAATTTTATAACGCTGTAGTTATTCATTTTAACCATTAAAAATGAGCAGGTAATTAATCAACTTGGTATTAGGTTACTTATAGCAAGTTTTAACTATGGCATCTAATATGTAGTGATCAGAAAATGGTCATGTTGTCATTTAAAGCACTAAGTTTTGCAAATAAATAGGGTGAAAAATACCAAAGACAATGTCGAAGGGCAGTATGAATTTTTAGCCTAGTTTTTAGAAAATTTTATGGCGTCAATAAAGGGCTTTTACTTTTGTTGTTAACGTCAACGGCTCAGTGAATTTTAATACTCAAAAGCTTTAATTATACAGCGTCATATATTGCCGTGATGTCATGAAGTAAAGACCAGATAAAATTTATCACTGGTACGTTAATTATCATTAACTAGCTTTATAAGCTATCTCGTCAGCCGAACCATTTTAAGACTAAATGTGTTGATGGCTTTTGATAGTTCTTGGTGGTTTGTTTTCAATGCCAACACAATGTTGTGATTTACACTCACTGCTTTGGCGGATAAGTTTACGTAAATTTTAATTAGTTGCTGCAATTTTTTAATGTTACTTCAGAAAACGTACTATTTATATTCGTGCAAAATTAATACAGTTAGTTGCTGTCTAGAAATTAAAATCTCCCAGAGTAATAAATTAGTGACTGCTTTGTTTAATTAATCAACTGAATGCTTGCTAATTCCATCAAGACAGGTACTCAAACCGAGTGCTTTGGCTACATTGTGATATGCTATTTGCTAGTGAAATATAATATTTATAGATTTGGAATGACTACGTGACTTTACTGTTTATTTATTTGGCAATTGCCATTGGGGTGTCATTTTTGTGCTCAATACTTGAGGCGGTTTTATTATCGATAACGCCAAGTTATGTTGAGCAAATACAAACAAAAAAGCCCAAGCATGGCCTGGTACTAGCAAAAGTTAAAACGCGTTTAGAAGAGTCGCTCGCCAGTATATTAATTCTCAATACCTTTGCACATACTATGGGCGCCGCTGGTGTTGGTGCACAGGCTATTGGTATATTTGGTGAAAAGTGGGAAACTTTAATTGCGGTGTTGCTAACACTGGTTATTTTATATTTTTCAGAAATTATTCCTAAAACGTTAGGGGCAATATTCTGGCGTAGTTTAGCCATACCTTCTGCTTTTGTTATCACTTGGTTGGTGAGAATTGTTTATCCACTGGTGTGGTTGTCAACTCAGTTAACACGCCGGTTCAAACGTGATAAAGCCAATGAAATTACGCGGGAAGAAATTATAGCCTTAGCGTCATTAAGTTATAAAGATGGTAGTTTGTTCTCCCAAGAAAATGAATATCTATCAAACATACTAAATTTGCGCGAATTACGCACCGGTGATGTATTTACGCCGCGTACTGTAGTGCATATGTTACATCAAGATATAACCGTCACGGCGGCGTTAAATCATAAGCAAACTCGACAATTTACCCGTATACCTGTTTATGGTAAAACCATTGATGATATTACCGGCAAAGTGATTAAAGGAGATTTGTATGAGGCTGAACGTAACGGGCACGGCGATGAACCCATTAGTAACTTTGTTATTAAGTTAGCCGCGGTATCTGAAAAGTTACCCGTCCAGTTGTTGCTTGATATGTTTATTAAAAACCATGTACATATTTACTCAGTAGAAGATGAGTATGGCCAAACTTCAGGGGTTGTTACCTTAGAAGATGCCATTGAAACCCTACTCGGTCGTGAAATTGTTGATGAAAGCGACACAGTAACCGATATGCAAGCACTGGCGCGCGATAAATATCGTGAACGATTACGAGGGCTTAAGTAGTGCTTAAGAAAGGCAAGGGTGCAATTGAACTAAACTTTGTTGTGCTTATTGGCCAATCGAAAAATAAAGTCTACGATTATTTCCACCACTTTATTAGGGCTTTCGACTATTGTTGATATTAAGTGTCATCGGCTTATTGCTTTATGGTGTGAACCAACATAAAAGCGATGACGTATATTTTTTCTAGAGATCAAGCAGGAGAATAAAATGCGAATGATAAGCTACTTTTTGGGACTGTTATTGCTAACCGGGTGTAGCACCCAGTACCCAAATAAAAATGTTACCGGACAGGTATTTCCAACCGTGGTTGGCCAAACCTTAGAACAAAAATCATTAACCATTCCAAACGACTTAACTGACGATGTAACCTTACTTTTGATTGGTTACGTGCAAAATTCACAGTTTGATATTGATCGTTGGTTAATTGCCTTGGATGTCACTGATACCAGCGTAAAAGTTTACGAAGTACCCACTATTCAAGGGTTATTTCCACAAATGTTTAGTACCTTTATTGATAATGGTATGCGCTCAGGCATTCCAAAACCTTTGTGGCAAGGGGTAGTAACGATTTATGATGATGGTGAGCAAGTGCAAGCTTTCACCGGTAATGAGAATATTTCCAACACCCGCGTAGTGCTATTAAATAATAAAGGCGAAATATTGTACTTTTATGATCAGGGTTTTGCGGTAGACGCGCTAAACGAGATCAGAGGTGTTTTAACAAGCCAACGGGCCAGTAAATAGCCACAATACCAAGCGAGTATTAAAAGTTATACTCGCTTAGCTTTTTATTGAGCGTTAGTTATTTTAGATACTGCGTTGTGGCCAACTATGACGCTATCAACTATATCGCGACCAACTATTAGGTTATACCAGTTCCATTAAGTTTGTGATCTTGTTGTGCGCAGGAAAAATAATTCAAGGTAAGGCGCTCGATTGAGCAATAGCTGGCTATTGGGAGTGAGAGCAACACAGCCTTGAGCTATTTTAACTAGTACAAGTGAGCAATAACTTAATGGGATTGGTATTATAGGCTGTTACTTAACCGCTAACTGCAATATTTCACGACTTTGCGTTAAGGTTATTGCCTGGTTTTCACCTAGTGCTGTCATGTTGTGTGATGCAAGTCGTGCAATAATTTTATCAATAGCACTGGCTTTATCATCGCCATGTTCAGTTAATTGCGTAGCAACATTTAAGCTATGGTAGAAAGCTTCAATAGCCCCAATGGTGCGTTCTGCCAGGTCATCACCTGCCGCCAAGGCAAACACATTGTTACCTAGCTGTTCTAACTTAGCTGTTTTAACTGCCAGTTGATTACGCAATAATGAAGGCTGTACAATCGCCAGTGAGCGTGCGTGATCAACGCCGTAAAGCGCGGTCATTTCATGGCCAATCATATGTGTCGCCCAGTCTTGTGGTACACCGGCACCAATCAAGCCATTAAGCGCTTGATTTGCTGTCCACATAAGGTTTTCACGCCATTGTAGTGTTTCATGTTGGTCGTACTGCTTAGCTAAGGTTAGCAAGTTTTTAAGTAAGGCTTCTGCGTAACCATCTTGTACCATAGCACCTGTTGGCATAGTTAAATATTGCTCACAGGTATGTACCCAAGCATCTACCAAACCATTAATTAATTGACGTTCTGGCAATGTTTTCATCGCATCGGCATCAAGTATGGCAAACTTTGGTTGTACAGCTGGCGATGAGAATGGCAGTTTATCTTGAGTTTCTGCGCGGGTAATAACCGATCCCGAATTAGACTCTGAGCCTGTCGCAGGTAAGGTAAGTACAGCGCCGATGGCAATAGCTTCAGTAACCGTATGTTTACCTAATAGAATGTCCCAGCCTGCACCGTCGTAACATGCAGCGGCAGCAACATATTTCGCTCCATCGATTACTGAACCCCCACCAACGGCGAGTATAAAATCAACTTTTTCAGCTTTAACCACGGCAACAGCCTTATCTAAATTTTCCATCGTTGGATTGGGCTCAACACCTGAAAATTCGATCCAAGTATGCTTGCTTAAGGCATTTTGTACTTGTTGATAAACACCATTCTTTTTGATTGAGCCACCGCCGTAAATAACCAACACTTTGCTCGTGCTTGGAATAGCGTCAGTAACACTGGCGATTTTACCTTGGCCAAAATGGATCTGAGTTGGGTTAACGTATGAAAATTCCATGGGATACCTCATTTAATATTTATCGAATAAAAAGCATAGTAGCTTTGTTGACTTGCATATTACTGTAATAAATATTGTATAAATAGGGCTTTTTGTCCATAATCATTGCCTATTTATATAAAATTGGTGTGAGTCACTTTTATTGTCTGAGTCGATTATGAAAAATTTAGCACAATTAATGCAGTCTTTTGTACACGAAAAATCATTAGATACATTGCATGGCGGTTATCAAACGCTGATCCCGGGTGTAAAGTTTTATCGTGCTAGTGCCGGTAATGATCGAGAGCCATTACTTTATCAGTCGGGCATTATTGTGATGGGGCAAGGGCGTAAAAATATTTATGTTGCTGATAACTGTGTGCAATATGGCCCAGGTGACTATTTAGTCTTAGGCGTGCCAATGCCATTAGAATGTGAAGCGTTCTCTGATCATGGGTTGCCTATTTTAGGCTTAATTATCGATGTTGACTCGCATATCTTACATAAACTAGTTAGCCAAATTAATGAACAAAATACGTCAGGTAATTTAGCAACACCGAATAATAAAACGCCATTAGATTTTGGTGTTAAATCCAATAACTTGGATGATAATTTCAATAGTGTTATTACTCGGCTAATTAAAGCGCTGCACAATGATGTTGAAGCAAAAATTCTTGGGCCAGCAATAGTTGAAGAAATAGTCTACCGAGCATTGGTGGGCGATAATGGCCATATATTATTTGATTTAGCTCGTCACGATGGCCATTACGCGAGAATTGCCCGTGTACTTGATACGCTGCACACCGAATATGCTGAGGTAATATCGGTTGAGCATTTGGCTAATCAAGCGCATATGAGTGTTTCGGGTTTCCATCGAGCGTTTCGACAAGTTACCAGCGAAACGCCATTGCAGTATTTAAAAAAAATACGGTTAAACAAAGCTAAAGATCTGATTGTCACAGAAGGTAAACAGGCAACAGAGGCGGCAATCTTGGTGGGTTACACTAGCCCTTCACAATTTAGCCGTGAATTTAAGCGCCACTTTAATGCCACACCCAGAACCATAGATAATTGATTGTTTTTGAGTTATTTTACATATGCATTATTTTCATCGATAAAACTTTTGTAATAATAAAACATGACCAGTTAATTACACAACTGGAATAACCTCTTGCAGTAGAGCAGGTGTAAACACTATAGCGACAAACATCGCATCAGCAATAAAGCTAATGCGTTATTTTTTGTAGTTATTTATAGGTCAGAGTAACGTTGTCCATTTTAGCGACTAAACCTTGTTTTGAAGGTATGAAAGTAACTCTTTGAGTTTTGGCAATGGCGTTACTGAGAATAATCTCTACATCGCCTTCCATTACAGTTTTGCCTTTTTGAAAATAAGCACGACTAGATTTAGTCGACAAGTTGCCATGAGCAAAAGCAATGCTGACATTACCGCTGTAAGTGCGCAGTTTACTGTCTTCTGATATCACTTTTTTTATGGCGGTGATTTCCATTTCATTTGCTGACGTAAAACTCGAGATAGCACTTAATACCACAAGAGTTGATCGTATTAATTTATTAAATAATATCATCTTGATTCCCTTACCTAGATTTATTAAATACTACTTTAGTAAGGGTTTGTTAATTTTTCATGTTTATTTTTTGTTGGTATGCAATACAGTTTGAACTTGGTACGAGCCATCTAGTAGCCTTGTGCTGCGTAAGTAGCTCTCAACAAAGTGCAAGTGGTATTATACCAAGTTGATTAATTACCTGCTCATTTTTAATGGTTAAAATGAATAACTACAGCGTTATAAAATTTATAAGTAGAATAACTACTGACTAAATTTTAGGCCTTATATTTACCCATTTTTCCTCATGAAAAAGTAGATCACTTAATTAATAAAATTGGTATTAAAGGCAATTAATAGCACTGTTAGCCCTTTTTTCGTTAGCACATATTCGAGTAAAATAACGGCGAAGTATCTGCATGGACTTATTCTAAAAAACGAGTAATCACCTGCAAAAAATAATCAGAAAATTTTAACAAACCTTCATAACCACCATACTAAACTTTTATCTGATTGACATCGTTAATTTGAAACTTTCACAATTATTTCATAATAGCACTGAGGTGTTTGTTGATATTATACCAATCCCATTAAGTTATTGCTCACTTGTACTAGTTAAAATAGCTCAAGGCTGTGTTGCTCTCAATCCCAATAGCCAGCTATTGCTCAATCGAGCGCCTTACCTTGAGTTATTTTTCCTGCGCACAACAAGCTCACAAACTTAATGGAACTGGTATTACTGTGCTTTAAAGCCAATGCGAAAGCCGCCCCAGTGTTTACCATTGACAATAATTGGCGCAGAAACATCATGCATAACTTCACCGGTATCACGCTTGTACGTTTGCAGGAGAAATTTATGGCTGTGCTGGCCGCAGCGAATGCCGGTACTATCGTCAAATATTCGCTTAGTACGATTATTCATGGTGTCAGTTGCGATGTTACCGGTTAGCGGCTTTGAAAAACGCTGGTTATGAGTAGGAAAGTAGCCGTTGATATCGACAGCGCCGGCAAAGACAACTTCAAGGTTTTCTTTTAAAATAGGCTCTTGAATATCGGGTAAAAATTTGTCAGTAAAATCATCAAAGCTACTGCGATACTTCTGTGGATTAGTATTTGCAATGGCACTATAACTAAAGTTAAACAGCGCATTTTGGCTAATTTCATGGTGTGAAATTTTATCACTGAACATAGTTGTTACTTGCTGCGCTGCTATTTGCGCTTGCTGACAGATTTTATCTACTAAAGAGCCGGTTTTGAATTCGGCCAGATCAATGAATATTGACTCAGTACTCTCGCATAGCGCTTTTGCTTTGTCTGATACGATGTGAGTTTCTTTACTTTTTTCGAGCAGAAAATCATGCAAATTTACGATCGCCATGGAAATTTCATCACTGGTGGCATTGTGTTCTTCTAGTGCGTTACTGATATGGTTGCTGGCATCAGACGACTCAGTCACTTTTTCATTGATATCATTTAATGAAATAGCGAGTGAGCCCATACTGCTAAAAATACTCTGACTTTGTTCAACAACTTGCGCCATAACCTCAGTTGTTTGTAACGTTTCTTTATTGATCTGGGTGAGCATGCTGCCAATTTGTTCTGTCGCTTCAGCCGTTTTTGAGGCTAATGCTCTTACTTCATCAGCTACAACAGCAAAGCCTCGACCTTGTTCGCCGGCACGAGCAGCTTCTATTGCCGCATTTAATGCTAAGAGGTTTGTTTGGCGTGAAATTCCATCAATCACATTAGTGATATTTTGAATTTCAGTGGCTTTTTTGGACAGTGATTTTATTTTTTCAGCCGCATTTATTACCGCACTATTTAATTGATTGCTCACTTGGACATTATCATTTAGCTGCTGTGAACCGGCTGATGTTGCTGTCATCGCTTGACTAGATTGTTGAGACGCTATCGCCGCATTGTCATTCATTACTTTAATACTAATAGACATTTGCTCAGCAGCGCTCGCCAACCGATCAACATCCTCACTCGACAACTCAATAGCACTACTGAGCTTTTCAAGGAAAAAACTGACTTCGGCAGAATTAATCGCTAATTTACTGGTTTTATCGTCAATGCTTTTTCCTGCTACGCTGGTTTTATTAGCTTGCTTGCAGAGAATATCTTGTAAAGATTGTTTTGTTGAAGTATCGAGCTGTAAAGCGCTAAGCAACAATTGACGTTGATTTTGTTGGTTTCTCTTTATTGCAAAGTCAATGCTGACGAAAAAAATAACAAAGCTTGCAATAAAGGTGGACGCGACATACCAAGTTATATTGGGTGTTATCTGTGCTAAGGCAATCAATAGCAATGCTATTAAAGTACCCGCAAGTAAAGCGAGTGAAGCTGCAATCTGACGAGTTGTAGACATGACGTATTACCGCGTAGTTATTTAACCGGTTTATTTTCGTCAGTTACCGTAGGCAACGTCGAGGGCGCTGTCAATCAGACTTTAGTCTTTATTGGGGCGTTTATGCTGGCAGATAGTACAAGATTATTTTTAGTCATAAGGGCTCAAACAACAGCGGCTATACTAGGGTATTAACGGTTAAATTTACCTTGTTTGAGGTAGCTAATAACTTGCGCTATAACCGCATCATTACGCATCATAAATACATGGGAGGTTGGTATTTCTATGTGATCATTCATACCATCAACTTTAGTACTTTCGACTGAAACTTTACCGTCATCAGTATCAGGAATAAGTGTTGATAACAGTAAGTTCATGCTTTGGGTGCCAGCAATAATGCCGACGTCAAAATTGGCTTTGCCCAATTGGTTAGGCACACTTAATGCGCCAGTGCCTAATTGCATGCCAGCAGCACCATTAACTAAGTGAAAACCCGGTAAATTACCAAGTTTGTCCACAATTTCAGTACCTTTGTTTGGTGGCCCAAGCATCACCACTTTATTGAGGTTTTTAATACTATGATTACTGAGAAACTGTCGCACTAAAATGCCGCCCATTGAATGGGTTACAAAGCTTACCGGCATGTTATTGCATTGAGCTAGCGCATCAGAAATGGTTTGTTCTGCTAGCTGTTCAATAGAGCAAGAACGTGAAGCATAGTCGATATTTAACACGCTATAACCTTGCTCGGTTAAACGTTGCGCCATTTTGTCCATTGAATGTGCTGAACGCGCTAAACCGTGCAATAAAATGACGTATTCTTTCGTTGCACTGCTGATATTATTCATGGTTAATTTCACTGTTTAGCGTAAACGTTGCTGCTTATACCAATCCCATTAAGTTATTGCTCACTTGTACTAGTTAAAATAGCTCAAGGCTGTGTTGCTCTCAATCCCAATAGCCAGCTATTGCTCAATCGAGCGCCTTACCTTGAGTTATTTTTCCTGCGCACAACAAGATCACAAACTTAATGGAACTGGTATTACATTGTCACTAGCTCGGGTATTGGTTGTTGCGACTACTTTTGAAACAGTGTCTGCTGAGCACAATGACTGACGAGATTAATAGTCATAGCATAATAGGCTATAAAAACGTTGGCCTAGCATTAAGCTTAATACTAGGCTGCTTTCAAATAGCTTACAATGCCAACTCTATTGAAATAGGGCAGTGGTCACTGAGTGTTTGACTAAGTTCTCGAGTGTATTTTGGTTCAAATAGTAACTGTTTAAATGAGTTTTCGACATAATGCGCTTTTGCTTTTGGGTCAAAAATTATATGGTCGATATAGTCTTTGTAATAACCGCCCCAACATTGTGATTCTGCTGTAATAGTAGGCGCCCAAAGTGCTTCTGCACCTTCGTCATTAATGGTTTGCCACAAGCCTTGTATTTCATTGTAATTTAACGCGATGTCTTTAACAAAGCGGCGGTTAAAGTCACCTAATAATATAAAGGGAGTACCTTCTTCTGCGCGGGCATCAACCCAAGCTTCTAATGGCTTGGCTTGCTTAGCAAGTTCTGCGCAGGCAATTTTTGCATACTGTTCTTTTTCATTGCTATTGGGCATTTTAGCAATGCTGGCTTGATCAAGTGCTTTATCAAAACAGCCTGATTTCATGTGTACAGCCAATAAGCGAACGCTCTTACCATTTTTTGTTAAGGTAACGTCCATGCCTCGGCGTGCAAGCCCTTGGTCAAGTTCACGATATTCAACTGCATCAGCTTTGTAACCACTGCTTTTTCTTACCGCGACACCAACACGTTGCACCCAGTCTTTTGTGGTGAAAAAATAGTCATACTCATCACCAAAAACTTTTTGTGCCCACTTTTCGCTTTCAACTTCCTGTAAGGCGATAACGTCAGCATCTAACTCTCGTGCATAGCGTGCTAACTTTTGGTAATCGGCGTCTTTGCGCTGGTTATATTCATGAGAACCCAACCAGGCGATATTCCAGGAAGCGACTTTTAAGGTTTCTGCAAAAGTGGCTGTGCTTAAAAATGTGAGTGCGATGCTAAACAGGCTAATTAATTTTGTCATTAGGTTATTCTACAATATACATTGGGTAGCTATAGTAACCGCTGGCAGGCCAAATTAAAATAAAGTGTTTAAGTTTGTATTATGATTAGAATCAGGATCAGAACTATGCTGATGGAGCGACAATTTTTTGCTAAGAAAAAATGGCTCAAGAACCTTAATTTCAGTATTTTACTCAATGCACTTTGGAATCCGTATTAATATGAGAATTTTATGGCCTGATTTCAAAGAGGCCTTATTGTGGGCATTTTCGGGAGTTGTTATGGGTATTATCGCCTTTGGCTATAACTACAGCTTTATTACCGCCTCGTTCCCTGGCTATGCTGTCTTTACTGGACCCGCTCGGTTTGCCTTAAGCTTTTTCAGTGAAGAAACGGCATTCTGGCCAAAAATGACGATATTTTTAGTCAGCCAATATATCGGTTATTTTTTAGTGATTGTTATCGGTAAAAAATTATTTTTGTTATTTAAAATGGATTAATTATCTTTCATTGGTCTATTAAGAGTCTATTAAGAGTCTATCAAGAGTCTATCAAGGGCAATAATGTATTAAGTGCTAGCATACAAGGCTGAAAAAGCTTGTATAGCTTCGGGCAAAAGTGTTTCTATTATCTGCAGTCGTCGTGCTTCTGCTGCTGTTGTTGGGCCGATTAATTTATAATAACGAGCATAAAGTGTTTTATAAATGCCTTGTTTACCTAAGCTTTTTCTAGTGACCAGCGACTGCTGAGTTAAACTGCTGACTAGCCAATCAGGCAGTGTAGCAACGCCCATATTCGCCGCTACCATTTGTAACATTACATGGCTGTTACTCACTTGTTTTACTTTACTAGGGCTGATCTTAGCGGGGACTAAAAACAGTGTAAAAATATCTAATTTATCGCTACTAAGGGGATAAGTTAATAGGGTGAATGAACGAAAGTCTGCTGCCGTGATATAACAGTTATTATTGAGTGCTTTTGCTTGTTGCTTAGACAAGACTGCGACCACTTCAAACTGCCCAATTTCTTGATAAATATAGCCGTCTGCCACGACTTTTTCATCGGTAAACAAAATATCAATTTGCTGATGACTTGTTTGTTGCTGAGTAGATGGCGGCTGGCTGGCAAACCCTGAAAAGTTATCATCAACAAATTCAATGCTTGCCTTTTCAGTGCTAGCCTTCTTAGTACCTTGATGATTTTCTTGTGCCGCTAAACTTTGCGCCGAGAACTTTGCAATAACAGGCAGTAACCATTGAAAACAAGCATGACATGCTATGGCTAACTTAAGTGTTGTTATGTTCTCTTTAGGTTGTGTAAGCGCCGCATTAGCCCTTGCTATGTTAGGTAAAATCTCATGCGCTAACTCAAGTAAAACTTGTCCTGTTTCAGTAAACTGAACCGGTGAGGTGTTGCGGATAAATAAGCGGGCGTTAAGGCGCTTCTCTAATTCCTTTATTTGATGCGACAGTGCCGACTGACTGCTAAAAAGTAAATCGGCTGTTTTACGAATATTGCCAGTATCCGCTAAGGTTGCTAGCGTTTTTAGGTGTTTAATTTCAAACATAATGAATTTTTTTCAACTCCCTGTTGAATTAACTGCGCTTGTTTAGTGAAGACGTTTTCTAGAGTATAACCATTCAAGCGTCTAGACGTCCATGTGTTTAATAAAAAACAATGGATAGCTAGCCAGTAACGCAATGATTATCTTTTTATCAGCTGATAAAAATCAACATATTGGAGCAGACATGCAAATTCATAACCTAGGTTTCCCGCGTATTGGTGCAAAACGAGAATTAAAGTTTTCTTTAGAAAAATATTGGCGTGGTGAGTTAACACAAACTGAGTTTTTAACTGAGTGTAAAGAGCGTCGTCAACAAAACTGGAAAATTCAATTTGATGCCGGTATTGAATGTTTACCGGTCGGTGATTTTGCGCATTATGATCATGTGTTAAATACCACCTTATTACTCGGCTTAGCGCCAACACGTTTTATTAATACACACGATGACAGTGTCGAACAAAATAATGCAGTTGATTTGGAGTTTCGTATTGGTCGTGGTCAGGCACCTACGGGTTGCCAATGCG
Source organism: Colwellia sp. C1TZA3 (assembly GCF_007954265.1). Taxonomy (GTDB): domain Bacteria; phylum Pseudomonadota; class Gammaproteobacteria; order Enterobacterales; family Alteromonadaceae; genus Cognaticolwellia. Next base: position 12,126 of record NZ_VOLS01000048.1, read on the forward strand.
CAGCGAGTGATATGACTAAGTGGTTTAACACCAATTACCATTATATAGTGCCAGAGTTAAGTGCTGACTTATTAGCAAGTAACAGTGTAACTAATAGCGACAATTTACTTAATCAATTGAATGAAGCACAAGCGATTACAGATAACCGCAAAGTGGTATTACTGGGCCCGATTACTTATCTACATTTAAGTGTTACCGGCGATGAGCGTAAATTAGCTTTATTGCCGGCGTTATTAACACGCTATCAAGCGCTACTTACTCAGCTTTCTGATGCCGGTGTAAATTGGTTACAACTTGATGAACCTGTCTTAGGTTTAGAGTTAGATAGTGCTTGGCAACAAGCTTTTACGCAAGCGTATCAGCAGCTTGAAAAGGGTAATTTAAAAGTATTATTAACCAGCTATTTTGCGTCAATTGATCATCATATTGAGCTTATTAAAGACTTAGCTTTTGATGGTTTACATATTGACACTGTGGCAGAACACACTGATGTGCAAAGCATTATTGCAACCTTACCTGATCACTGGATTATTTCTTTGGGCGTTATTAATGGTCGCAATATTTGGAAAACGGATCTTGTGTCGGTTTATCACAAAGTGCAGCCTTTATATCGTCAATTAGGTGAACGCTTATGGTTAGCACCTTCTTGTTCATTACTTCATTCCCCGGTTGATCTGGCGCAAGAAAGTAAACTCGACGAGGAATTTACTTCATGGTTAGCGTTTGCCAAGCAAAAGTGTCAGGAATTAAGTTTATTAAAAGCTGCGTTAGTGGATGAAAAAACTGAGCAAATTATTTTATATTCTAGCCCAGCATTAGCACGTTGCGTTTCAACACGTATTCATAATGATAAGGTTAAGCAGCGAGTTTCGAGATTAACTTTAAGTGACTTTACCCGTAAAGAAAGCTTTGATGCCCGCAAAGTAGCGCAACAAAAATCGCTTAAGCTGCCTTTATTGCCCACCACGACCATTGGTTCATTTCCACAAACCGGTGATATTCGTCAAGTACGCGCTAAATGGCGTCGTCATGAAATGACTGATCAGGAATATACTCGCCTTATTCAAGCCGAAATTCGTCAGACCATTAAGCGCCAAGAAGCCATAGGTTTAGATGTTTTAGTGCATGGTGAAGCTGAGCGTAACGATATGGTGGAGTATTTTGGCGAATTACTTGATGGTGTTGCTTTTACTCAGTTTGCTTGGGTGCAAAGCTATGGCTCTCGTTGTGTTAAGCCACCGATTATTTTTGGTGATATTAGCCGTAAAAAGCCAATGACAATTGAGTGGGCGAATTTCGCTCAATCGTTAACTGATAAACCCGTTAAAGGCATGTTAACCGGTCCGGTGACTATTTTGTGTTGGTCATTTGTTCGTGATGATTTATCACGTGAGCAAGTCGCGAATCAAATTGCTTTAGCTATTAGCGATGAGGTGGTTGATTTAATTGATAATGGTATAGCTATTATTCAAATTGATGAGCCGGCAATACGTGAGGGCATGCCAGTAAAACAAAGTCAGTGGCAGAGTTATTTGGACTGGGCAACCGCAGCATTTTGTTTATCAGCCGCTAAAGCGCCAGCAGCAACACAAATTCATAGCCACATGTGTTATTCCGAATTTAACGATATATTGCCAGCCATCATCAGCCTTGATGCTGACGTTTTAACGATAGAGACATCGCGCTCGAATATGTCACTGCTTGATGCGTTTGATAGCCAAGCTTATCCCAATGATTTAGGTCCAGGTGTTTATGATATTCATAGTCCTAATGTGCCAGAAGTCGCTTGGATGGTTGGTCTTATTGAAAAAGCTCAAAAACATATTCCACTAGAACATTTATGGGTTAACCCAGATTGCGGTCTAAAAACGCGCGCTTGGACAGAAACTAAATTAGCACTAGAAAATATGGTGATTGCAGCGAAAACATTGCGAAATAGAATACGATAATAAGTCTTAAAATAGTGCAGGTTATTTGGCCATCAAAATCATTAAAGGTTTGAGTATCAAAAAGGTCAAGGGATAAAATCCTGACCTTTTTACTTTTGGAACAAGTAATACCAATCCCATTAAGTTATTGCTCACTTGTACTAGTTAAAATAGCTCAAGGCTTTGTTGCTCTCAATCCCAATAGCCAGCTATTGCTCAATCGAGCGCCTTACCTTGAGTTATTTTCCCTGCGCACAACAAGATCACAAACTTAATGGAACTGGTATAAATTCACCAATGTCATGCAGATACGGCGTAGTCAAAAGCAGCTAGATTTGTGAGATTAACCGACTTTAAACCTGATAATAATGCTGCATTTTACTCGCGCTTAATTAAACTAGCGCTTTTTTATAATGCTAAAAATTCTTTAAGCGATATTGACCTTTTCGCAGTATATGCAGTGTCCATATTAAACCAGAAAGCATGAGCCACAAGGTGATAAAAGCAAATAATATCATTTGAATAGTGTTGAAGCTGCCGACGCTGCCGTAATCCATAAAGTGCAACATAAAGAAAAAATCGGCAAAGCGTTTATCACTATTGCTATGGCCGACCAAACGCCCTGAGCCTTGTTCAACGTAAACACTGGTAGCTAAGTCATCAGCAAAATTAATCTGCCAACTGGGATTTTTATTTTTGAGAAAGTCGGCAATTGGCGGCGCTATTAACGCAACAGACTTAATATTACCTGGACCATTATAACTCGCTTTAGCAATAGCTTTGGCGAACGGTTCATCCACCAAGGTCAGCTCACCTGTGATGGCATCTACGATATGGTAACTGTTGACAAAGTGGCGATATAAAGCTTGTTTTTGGGTCAATAAATAATAAGGCTGCGCGAGAATACTGACTTGGTTGAGCTCAAGTGTAGCGGGGTATAATTTCAGGACGCTTTCAACGGGTAACCGTGCTTGGTTTGCTAGGGTTGACTGCTCCGCGATTACCGTTTGACGATAAGCATTACCACGGGCTTTTTTGTGATCAATAACATTGAAAATTAAGCCACTGGTTACCCAAATAAGTATTTGTAGACCGATGAGCAATGAGGCCCATTGATGAATTTTTTTTATCCAGGGCATCATGACTTATCTCCAAAAGATAAGGTTTTCTTTCGTCGCACTTTTTTAGCACTATCGCGGTTTTTTCTGCCTGAGATTATTATCGGTTTGATCACTTTAAAATAAGTCAGTATTAAACCACTAAAAACAGCAAAAAATGCCAATGAAGTAATAAAAAACAACAACCAGTTACTGACATCTTCGTCGTCGCCATAATCCATAATATGCAAGCGAAACATCCAATCAAATAAATACCAAAGTTGGTGACGTTTGCTAACAACTTTACCGTTATTTACTGAAATATAAAGTGACGGTGAGGCGAAGTTGTCAAAATTAACCTGCCATACCGGTAAATGCCGAGCACTTAAGCCAAAGTGTGGGTTTGTGGTTATTAGCTTGGCATTAAGTACCTCGCCATCCCCGGTATAAAGGTGCTTTGCTATGTTCATTGCGGTACTTTTATTTAATGGTGATAACGGTTCGCCGTTTTGTGCATCAATTATAAATGCTTGTTTAGCTATGTTAAAGCGATACACTTCACGGTTAATCAGCATGCCAACACTTAAGTTTTTTGCCCGCGGATAGTGTTGAAATAATGCTAGTGAGGAGTAAGTTAAGTTCTCTGCTTTTATTTTACTTTGAGGGCTAACAATTAGGCTATCACCGTGAATATAATCAATATCAAAAAAGACCATATAAGCACCGGTAACAGACCAAATAACAAATTGCGCCCCAATAAATAACATCAGCCATTTATGAAGCTTATGGCTGAGCTTAAAAATTTTTAAAGGCTTTTTTCTTATTGTTTTAGCTTTAGTCTGTGTTGCTTTAATTGCATTGTTCTCCATAATAGCTATTCCGTGGGCGGCTGTTAATGGTGTTAGTGTTAACTGTTTTGCCCGTTATGGCTGCAGCAGTGTGATTGATAACTTTTGATCATATGCTGTTACCTCATATAATATCGATAAAAGAGCAACAATAACAATAGCAACTGAATAACTATGAGACAGAAAGGTCTGTCTTTATTTTTTAATGGCGTGGAGCATAGTATTTAGCCTGCTTACTACTAAACTTAATTGCGCCATTATCGGCGGATATAAGCATAAATGCCTAGAGCTGCAAAAAATAGTTTAGTCAGTTAGCTATGTTATAATTGCATAGGAAACACCATCAAATTATATAGTTGTGCTGAGCGCTCACTATTTAGCGATAAACTACTTATTAAAAAGGCGTCAACCCTCATGGATATTATCACTGAAACCCTGCCAATTTCTATTCAGGTGAGTGATGACTTAGTGGCTGAAATAAAAAATATCACTGGCATTAGCAATAAACTTGCTGCGCAGTTGAATTTTCATACCATGACAGCCAATTGGTATGGCGATGAAGCCAATATTTTGCAGATCAATTTTTATCTTATCGCTATTAACGAATTTGGCAATATAGCGACATCAGCGGCTGATATTGAAACACTGGCTGATGACGTTATATTGCTGAGCTCAAACAACAACTTAATAGATTGTTATGTTGCTATTACAGCGGCAGAATCCGAATTAATACGCCAACAGCCAAAACTATTGTCGGGCTACCTTGCTAAAAAACTTTCCAAGATACTTAATTTAATTGCTGATAGGCAGCAACTCACACAGATATAAAATTATTTTCACTTGGCTTTCTATTATTTTAAATCTATAAAATCAATCTGTTAAGAAAAAATGATGACTGATTAAATTTATTTTTTAATAAAGTTGAACTAACGACCATAAAGCCACTCTTACTTAACAAGAGATTCTCCCCTCGGTTTTGTTTTTATTAGTGTTTTATTAGTGTTTTATATATTTATACGCTCCTCATTTGAGGGGCGTTTTTTTTGCCTATGACTTTTGCTCGATTACCTTTTAGCTATTTAAACGGCTTAACAACCCAGTGATTAACTTTTGCTAGACGAAGAATAATCATTTATTTTCACCAAATCCTTGTGGATGAGTTCCAGGCTTAGATAGGACTATTCTCCTAAAGGGCATGGTATTTTGGTAACGATGAACCGCGAAATTTATGGTTAGATTTTTATTTTTCAATAAAATTGAACTAACCACAATAAAGGCACTCCTACTTAGTAAGAGATTCCCCCCTCGGTTTTGTTTTTATTAGTGTTTTATATATTTATACGCTCCTCGTTTGAGGAGCGTTTTTTTTGTCTATTAAAAAGTGGCGGAGTTAACTCCTCTCTGCTCTGCCCCTCTCATGATCAACTACAAAAATATTGGTTCTGCTTCACAGCATGGTTGTTAGATTATCAAGTCTACGGTTTAAAGGGGTAGAGAGAAAACGCGTATGTTAGCCAAAATAGCCTTTATGAGTAATAATATATCGTTTGGCAATTTTTTGTAGCTCAGACTTCAGCCCGTCAGCGTTAAGCGGGCGATTATGAAGTGTTTGCAATTGTTTTGTAGGTCGGACTTCAGTCCGTCAGCGTTAAGCGGGCGATTACTGTAATGGGTTAACAGGTATCGGCAGCGAATATTTTTTTGTAGGTCGGACTTTAGTCCGTCAAGCGCTAAGCGGGCGATTACTGTGATGGGTTAACAGTATTGGCAGCGAATATTGTTTTGTAGGTCAGACTTCAGTCCGTCAAGCGCTAAGCGGGCGATTACTGTGATGGGTTGACAGGTATCGGCAGCGAATATTGTTTTGTAGGTCGGACTTCAGTCCGTCAAGCGCTAAGCGGGCGATTACTGTGATGGGTTGACAAGTATTGGCAGCGAATATTGTTTTGTAGGTCGGACTTCAATCCGTCAAGCGCTAAGCGGGCGATTACTGTGATGGCTCAAAAGTGAATAGCCAAGTTAATTTCACCTGAGGCGGCAACAATTAACGACAATTGAGCCAAAATTTTTTGTTAAATAACATTGCAATAACCATGATTAAGACCTCTTACCATAGCAAAGCGATAGTTCAGCAAATTTAGCCTTATTTGAGCCTGGTTGATATTATGTGATAGCAAATTTAGACACTTAAATAGTAGATAAAACCGCGCAGAACCTTTTGGCCAAATTATACCCGTTCCATTAAGTTTTTGATCTTGTTGTGCGCAGGAAAAATAACTCAAGGTAAGGCGCTCGATTGAGCAATAGCTGGCTATTGGGAGTGAGAGCAACACAGCCTTGAGCTATTTTAACTAGTACAAGTGAGCAATAACTTAATGGGATTGGTATTAGTTAGCCTTTATTGATAACCTGAAATATTAGTGCCCTTACCTTCGCTAGTATTGGTTCTGTCTGGTTAAGCAATAATAATAGTGATGATTATATGTATTTTGGTTTTTACTCTACTTTAGCGTTTCTGGCAAAAAACGAACTAGGTTATTTGTGTGCCAGTATTAATGACAAAGTGACCTAGTTTTTTAATCTATGAGTCAAACTATTGACTCATAAAACGTTTTTAAATTTTGGTATAGAATTTGCTGTGTTCAGAAGAATAAAAAACCATTTATGCTATTTAGGAGCTTGAATTGATGAAAACCCTTATGTTCATATTAATCGTTGCCAGTTTATTGGTGTCAGGTTGCGCCGGACCATTGAATGACACTAACGCTAACGCCTTAGAAACCAATAACAATGCTACGGGGGTATCTGACAGCAACATTCATCAATATGTTACCCAGCTTGCTAAACAACTATTTTTAACGTCAGATATGATCAGACTTAACAAAAGGGTGGCGGTAGGCACATTTTTGCCCATGATGGATATTAATGGCAAATACATGCCTGCTTCTAATGCCTTAGGCCAACAAATTCAAGAAAGTTTTGTTACTTTGGCAACTCAAGCGGGTATGAGTGTTATTGAATTTAAAGCCACCACCGCAATTAAAATACAAGAAAATCAAGATATTATGCTATCTAGAAAAGTGAGCGAAATTAATTCTCGGATAAAAGCTGATTATTATTTAACGGGTACCTATTCCACCCTAGAGCAAAGTATTACGGTTAATGTACGCCTAATTGACGTGAACACACAAAAGGTGATTGCCGCCGCCACCGACTTTATACCCACCAACGTTATGTGGAGTCAACCTAAAGTGAGTCAACCCCAAGTTACGATGAAAGACAATCGCTTTTACCGTGGACCATTTTAGGAGTAACTGATGAAAATTAATTATTTAGTCCCGTTCTTAGCCTCAGCCATAGTGAAGTTAGTCACCCCATTAGTCACAATAGCTATGCTAAGTGGCTGCACTTCCATGATGTCTGGGGGAAATAGCGAGCTACAACAGCCTAGTAAAGATTATGCTTCCTCTTCCCTACCGATGACTGATAGTGCAAAATTTAGAGACCAATATCAGCAACTGCTGCGCGCCAATCATGATCGACAACTGCAAGGGGAAGTTGATCAAGACAAGTTAAAACATAACAGCACTATGCTGCCTAAAAACATTAACTATTATGTCCGGGGACTAATGCAAGATTTGGTGGGTAATCTGCAATATGTTAATACCTCTACCCCTGTGGCGGTGACGAGTTTTGTATTGTTAGACGGTGATTACAACAAAACTAATTTATTAGGCAATCAAATCTCAGAAAGTTTAATTCATGAAATTCATAAATTTGGTATTCCTATTATCGACTTTAAAACTACCGACTATATTCGGGTAACCCAGCAAGGGGATTTTACTTTTAGTCGAGACTATAAAGAACTCAAAGACGGTTTACCTATTCGTTACGTTGTGGGTGGCACGTTAGTGAAACACCAAGGCGGTTATTTAGTTAATGCCCGTATTATTGGGGTTGAATCTAAAGCTGTGGTCGCTTCAGCGCAAAGTTTTATTCCGGCAGATGTTACCGGCGCGATAATGAATAGCACTCCTAAGCCTGTGCCTGTAGCAGTAGCGCCTGTTACCATTATTCAAGGGGGATAGGAGAAAAACTAACCACTAGTGAGCGGTAACGTAGGTAATATTTATAGCAAATGTGTGTCAACAATAGAGTTAGTTGCTTAAATGTACCAAAAATAAATCAATAGACAGTATGAATTAATATTTTTAGTTTATTAATATCAATGGTATAGAAAAAATAAAAGCACAAAAAAGAGCAGGGAGCGGTAAGAAGTCATAAAAGAAGCAAGTAAAAATGGCAGGTTGCGATAAATTAATTGTAAAGTATTATCGTTTTCTGCCGTTACGTGAATTAAGGCAATAAAATTTAAAGTGAGTATTTTTATCATTAAGGTTAATTTTAAAATTTAATGTAAAAATATCCTAAAGTTATAAAAACTACTGCCGATAACTTATCTAACAAGCAAGAACAAACGTGATTAAAGTGACATCAAAGTAAGTCTCTAAACTGAAATGATTTTATCAACAAGATTTTTTAATTTAAAGGAGTGTTGCTATGCAACCAAATAAAACAAAAATTGCACTGGTTATTGGAGCTTTATATTTGGGAGCGTCCGGCGCTTCTTATGCCGCATCATTAGCCCCAACGGTAAAAATGACTACGCGAGACGATGTAACTTTATCTCAAGTCACCGCTTTAGCGTTTGGTCCTAATATTTTCACTACAGCCGGTACCTCATGCCTTATGGATGCCGACACGCCTGGTGACATAATTGCACAAGCTAACGGTACCGCGGAGAAGGCAAATTTTGGTGAGTTAAGTGGTACAGGCTGTGTCACTGGTGCTAGTGGTACGCCTGGTGTGTATAAAGTTAGCGGCTCACCTGGCGCAGGCATCACTGTAACTGTTTCAGGATTAAATACTGACCCGTTGTTTACATTTACACCTAATAATGGCTGTATTGTTGAATATGATCAGGTTTCTGAAGGTGATACATGTAAAGCTTTAGCGAGTGCAACCGCAACGACAACTATTATAGCTGGTACTACGGATGGTGGTGATGACGAAGTTACTTCAGGTGAGCTTATAATGAGTATTGGGGGCACACTTTCGGTTGTAAGTGCTTTAACAGCGGATACACCGTACACCGATCAATTTAAGATCAATGTTGTCTATTGATAATTAGTCTTATTATAGATAGTAAAGTAAGAATATTTTTAGACAAATATTTAGGAAGGATATTATGAAATTTAATAAAATATATAATGTATTAGCAGCAACAGGTGTGATTTTTACGGTATTGACTAGCACTAGTGCGCTGGCGGATGATCAAGATTACACATTTGGATTTTCAACGGTACCTGACGTTACACTTACGCCAGTAACAGATCTAAACTTTGGTGGTCAACTAGGACTAAGTGGTGGTTCACAATGTACAATGACGGTAGGTGATGGGGGCACTGATACTCCAGGTTCTATTAATGCCAAAGTCGGTACAGCTTCAGCTGAAGCTATAGGTGCTAACTACGCTGAATTAACGGGTGTAGGCTGTGGGGCAGCGGCAGTAGGAACAGATGGCATTGTCGGTGTGTATGAAATTGTTGGCGCACCGGGTGTTAAAGTTGATGTTACACTAACATCACAACTTTCAGGTACTAATTTTAACTTTGTTCCCAATGGCGTGACTGTACTACATAATGATGAGTCAGATGGTGATACATTAGTCGCCTTAGCTGCTGGCTCGGCGGCAACAGCACAATTAGCCACGGTAGATGATTTATCTGGTAATACAGAAGGATCAGGTGTACCCGAAATAGGTAAGTCACTTATCTTTGTTGGCGGTACGATCACAGTGACGAGCACTTTACTGGCGGGTACTGAATATACTGAAACCTTTGGTATTGATGTTGTATATCAATAAAGCTAGAGTGAAGGTTATCAATAAAAAAGCAGACTGAAAGGTCTGTTTTTTTTATAGTTTGTTATTATTTTACAAATAAGTTAACTTTTCAAGTACATTGAATAATAGGTTAACTTAAATAGGGTAGGTGCTTGCTGATGTCATTCGCTAATTTTAAATTAAATTATATATTTAATCGACTAATAATGTTTATTCTCTTGGCGGTTTCAACATCCAGTTTTGCCGTATCTTTGGGTACTTATCGTATATATTTAGACCGCCAGCATAGAGATTATGATTTTATAATTTCAAACAGAGATCCAGTTCCTCAAAATTGTAAGCTAAATCTTACCCATTATAATATGGATAAAAACGGCACACCACAATTGGTGGAGGGGGACGTTTTGCCGGACAATTCGGCTGTAAATTTACTTCGTTACTCGCCACGTAATTTTAGTATTGACCCACAAGGAAGGCAAACGGTTAGGTTTAGAATGCGTAATCAAAGTGGTGTAGAAAAAAAAGAGTATCGCTCTTACTTAGAAGTAAATTGTCAAATGGTGGAAGATAAAACAGAAATTATTGATGGTAAGCTTAACTCCCAAGTAGCAGGAATTTCGCTAACACCTCAGTTAGTCCATCAGGTGCCTATTATTGTTCGCCCTTTCAATTTAGATATACAAGTTGAAATTACAGACATAAATGTAGACCTTAACAATGATACGGTTACCTTTGCGGTAAAACGTTCAGGAGAACGTTCAATTTTTTTTGATATAGAGCTTATTAATAAAAATAATAATACACGGATAGCTTTAAAGAAAAATGGAAAAATTTATCCTGAAAACAACGAAAAAGTATTAACCCTGCGAGCTAAGGGGATCCCGAGTGAAGATCTACTGATCAGGCTGACAGAAGATAAGCGTACGGGGGGAGATTTAATTTTAGAAAAAAGTGTTAAATAAAATATTTATTATACAGACCTAAAACTGGCTTGTTTTTTGCTTTTCTATCGGAAAGCCAAATGTTTGGCATGACAACGTCTGCTAAACATATTGTATTACTGAGGTATGAGTTGTTTATATGAATATTAATAAAATCTTTTTAACTGTGTCTTTAAATACGATTATACTGATCGTTTTAGGTGCCATATCTAACGTAAGTTACGCGGTTAGCTTATCTACTTATAAAATTCATCTGGATCAAAAAAAGCGAAACTATGACTTTATCATTTATAATCAAGGGGATTATCGTCAACGTTGTGAATTATCACTAAGGCCATTTACGTTAGACAAAACAGGTTTAAGTCGATTGCTACCCAACGGAGAAGTTCCAGAAAATTCTGCAGATGAGTTATTACGATTTTCCCCTCAAACGTTCGAAGCGGATATTGGAAAGCCACAAAATGTAAAGTTTAAACTTCGAATTAAACGCGGTATTGAAAGTCATGAATATCGTTCTTATCTTTCTATAAAGTGTCAAGATATTAAGAGTTATGTAAAAAAATCAACTCAAACAGCGATGAAAGTTGAGCCTTTAATTGTCCAAAATATTCCTATTGTAGCTCGTGTTGGTCGGGCGAAATATGAGCTAACTTTTTCTGAATTGGCGATTAATAACAATAGTATGTCTGTTAATTTTAATAAAACAGGTATTTATTCAACTTATGGCAAATTAACCTTAATAAACCGAGACTCTCAAGATGTTGTCGGCAAAATTGATCTAATTCAAATGCCTATTGAAGCAAAGAGTAATGTGATCACAATGAATTTTACCGGAGATGGTAGTGATCCTCTGCAATTAATATATCAGGAAAGTGAAAATTATCTGCAATCAAAAACCCTTAAAATCAACATAAATTAATTCTTAACTTTATGTCTGTATTAAGGGGCAGGTAAATGAAATTTATTATTTTGTGTTTTTGCTTGTTAGCATTTAACTGCTTAGCAGCCGTAGCGCTAAAAAAAATAAGTTTGTCTGATGACGACTTTGTGTTGTTTAGTTTAAGGTTAAATGACCAAGCTATTAATCATTCTATTGATAGTTTTTTAGTTGATGGGGAGTTATTTTTAGCCATAGAGCCTTTACTTGACTCCTTAAAAGTCAAGTATCAGTTAACAGGACAAAAATTACTGATATGGAAAAATGATACGGTAAACGAATTTATCTTATCTGAGCAGTCTTTAGGTCTTCCGAGCAAAAATCTAATCGTTGCGTGGGGAGATGATGGCTTTTATTCATATATAGCTGCCGATGTAATTAATCAATTATTTGCCACAGATATTATCTCAGATACCAGAACATTACAGGTAGTGATTAAAACCAGTGACTACGCCTTTCCTTTACAAACTTTACAGCAGCTGGAAAAAATTAGACAACAAGAACAATTAAGTGGTTATTACATACAAAGTAAAGGCGCGAAGGCACCCCAAAAACAACTAGAAATTACCATTCCCGATCAATACCGTTTGATCACTATGCCAATTGGTACTTTTACCGCAAATGTTGAGATCAATGAGAATAACAACAGGAGCATTATTCAGGCGAATTTTGTTTCCGACTTGTTGTATCATTCCGCTATTGTTAATTTGAATAAACAGGGAAATGAAACACTGAGGGGGGGAGTAGCTTTGTCTAGGTACAAAACATCGCCTGACGATTTAATTTTAGGCGCTTTTGACGGTTACCGTTTTGGTGATATCGCGAGTATTGGCGATGCTACTTCTCTATCTCAAACTGGTTTAGGCATTGGTTTTGAGAGACGACAAGCAGGTTACAGGAATCAAAATACAGCTATTACATTAACTGAGTATGCTACCCCTGGATGGGAAGCTGAACTTTATCACAACAATCGTTTTATTTCATCTGTTATTGTGCCTGAAACGGGTTTGTTACTGTACAAGGATCTTGATATTTATTATGGTAAAAATGAATTTGTTATCAAACTCTATGGTCCTTTTGGCGAAGCTGATCAAATTAGAAACAATTACAATTTAAAAGCCAACCCGTTAGCGAATGGTGAATTTTCGTATGGTGTTTATGCGCTTGACCCCTCTAATTCTGTGCTTAATGATACCCTGTTTGATCAGAGTGAATCTACTCCATTTAGCCTTTCTAATATCGGAGGAAATATTGATTATGGTGTTAATGACATCTGGCAAATTGGCTTGAGTTATACCCACAGAAATAGTACAAGATTACAAGAGGGTTTGACCGAGGATGAATTTGTACAAGACGCCATAACATTAAAAAACTATTTTAGCTTGCCGGGCTTACTTTTTGAAAATAACCTTTCATTAAATGACAATGGCGGTTATTTGCAAAAAACGTCTCTAACAGGAAGAGCAATTTATGACGGTAACTTTAACATCATTTATGAATCTGCTAAGGCGTATCGTAATGAGTCAACCACGTTTTCCAATAGTGATTTTGAAAATGTTCAAGTTAATTATAATAATCATATAGCGGGAATCCCCATAAGCATTTTTTATCGGAATAGGAAAACTAATAAGAGTGACACAGCGTCTTTAGGTAGTAGAGTTTCTTATAACTTTGGTGATATATATGCTAGTCATACCTTACGATATTCTCAAACAAAACTTGAAGTGAGTGAGCTTAATGAATTTTCTGATAATAAATTAACCGGCTCATTGTCTGTTTCTGGTGGCATAATCCCATCATTGCGGATTATTGGTGATATTCAATATGAGCCTTCAAAAAGTAATCCAATCCTAAAAAACTCCAAAGTTAGCCTTAGTTACACACTTGAAGACGGCTATAATTTTCAGCATTACTTTAGAATGGGATACCGGCCATTGTTAGATAAGAACAAATGGGAAATATCTCACAATGTAGGCATCAACGTTAATCAATTTCAATTTGGTATTTTATCTCGCTACCAAGACGGTGGTCATTGGAATGTTAATGCCAATATCCAATTCTTTTTTGGTTACGATTATTATAATAACAGAGCGTTGTTTAATAGTAAGCTTTATAGAAATAGTGCTAGTTTGAATTTACATGCCTATTTAGATCGGCATATGAACGGTGTTTATGACGCGCTAGATTATAATTTATCTGGGGTGACAATCCCAAATTTACAAGATTGGAATACCTTAGCTACTGGAAAAAATGGTCGCGCAATTATTCCGGGTCTTCCCATGAATAACGTTTTCAAATTTGATGCTAATTGGAAAAATGGTGCTCAAACTATTGGAAAAAATTATGTGTTGTACACCCATCCGGGGGCACGGGTTGATGTAAACATGCCTTTTTACCTAAGTACTGAATTTTCAGGTTTTATTTCTATTTTAAGACGAGAAGAAAAAATTGGCGCCCGTAATTTAACCATTGATTTAATTGGTGTCGACGAAAGGATCATTGAAAGTGTTAAGACTGATGAAGATGGATATTACGAATTTTATAATATAGAGCCAGACGATTATACTATTCGAATAAACTCGGCAAGCTTGAGAGATAATGGATTATCGTCTGATGTTATTGGCTTTAATATCGAGTCTCCCATTATAGGTGGCTATACTGAGCTTCCGGGGATTCTTGTGCAAAAAACAAATGAAATAATGCAAGAAAACATTATTCTTATGTCGATAAGTGCTGATGATGTTGAACAACTGGTTTGGGATGAGGACGCTAAAGAAAGACAAAATTATTTTAATATGCCGACTAAAAGTCAAGTTGTCGTTGATCCTAATTTAGCACCACCCTCTGCAAATGAGAGAATTAATATTGAGGCAATATTAGCCATTAAAAAAAGTAAATTAATTGAACTTAAAAAAGCTAAAAAAGTTAGGTTAAAGAAGAAGAAATTAAAAATTGATGTGTTAACTAAACCTGGTTTTATCATACAACTTGGTGCGTTTCTTTCTTTAGAACAAGCCAAAACGTTTAAGGACAACTTATCTAAAACGTTAGAAACTCCGTTACTATTGAATGAAAGTAAAAACAGCAAAGAACAAGTGTTTTATACTGTAGAATTTGGAGGCTACCGGACAAAAGCTGAAGCAGAAAAAGCTATTAAACAACTAGGGTTAAACTCTAACCAATATATGATTAAAACAATGGATATTGCCGATATTCCAGTAAGTGTTTTAGCACCGTTATCTGATCTTGCTCCTGTAAGTATAATCAATCCACTGGCATCCGACTTTACTCCCTCTATTGATGATGTTATTAGGCGTGATAACGGTTGGGTAATACAGTTTGCGGCTTATAAAACACAAGCTATGGCAAATTCAGAAAGCGTATTAATTAAAATGCCAAATATTTATGTGGCACAAAAAACACTAAGAAATACGACATATTACTGTTTAGTTAGCGACATTTTTAATACTAAGGAGGCCGCTAAAAATGCTTTAAAAGATAGAGATGGTTGGATAGTACAATCAAAAAACTTCACTAAAATAACTCTGTCACAATGATAAGGAATCGTGTAATGCGCAAATTTAGGTTTACATTTCTGTTTACTTTTATCGTTTTCAGTTGGTCAAATATAGCGCTGTCAGCAGCTTATTTTTCAACATTGGATGAGCTTAGTTTTGGTGAACTTATGGGTTTTCCTGGTAGTTGTGAAATGGATGCTTTAACAGGCGATATAGGAAATCAAACGGGAAGCTTTTGTTTATATGATAAAAAGGGAACCGTTGGTTCTTACCTGATTGTTTCATCTGCCTATAAAGTCATTAGCATTAAAATCAACAGAAGAATGAACTCAGGTGATGGGATCACCTTTATTCCATCTGGTGTTTATCAAGTGTCTGGAGAAGCTGATATCGCTATTTTACCCGATCAACTTCAAAATATAAACACAGGTGATACAGGGATTTTGCATATTAAGTTAGGAGGAAGCCTCCGCTCTAATCAGGCATTGAGTTTTTCATCGCTATTTACATTTACTAATATTGCCGGAATTGAATGGGATGAATTACCTTAATACAAAGCTATTATTATATATTTTAATATTATGCTTATCTTTGGGCTGTCAAAGCCAAAAAGCTGACGTAAAGGATATGCATAAAATAACTATTGATAAATGGCAAGGATTGGCTAGTTACGCTAAAAGCCGTTTAAATCATTATCCAGTTTATATTGCTGCGTCATTTACTGTCGAGGGTTTAAATAGAAAGCGTATGCTGATTAATAAGTTTCAATTAACTAATGAAGTTAATCAAACTCAAATTGATCTTTTGAGCCCCAGTTTTAAGAATAAACTATTTTGTAACCCTAACTGCCACTTTTTTAATGAATACATTGTTCAGGATGCCAAAGTTGGAGCTACTATTGCTAGCCGTTTATTTATCGACTATGAATTTAAATTATTTCAGTTCTATAGCCAGCTTTTTTTATTGAATGATAAAATTGACCTACTTGAAAATATTAATAAAAAATATTTAACAGCTTATTTACAGTCGATTGTTACTAATAATAAAAAGTATAATTCATTAGATGATTTGACGGCTTATTTAAATGATGTGCTGACATTGAACAAGTTTAAGTTGTTTCTTGCTGATCCTAAAAATATGATTTCGTTAACTGATATCGACAATAAAGAAAATAACATATGGTCTTCTAATTTCAAGAATAAAGAAAATAATATATGGTCTTCTAATTTCAAGAATGATGAAAATAGTTTATGGTCAACAGATTTTGATAATAAAGAAAACAGTTTACGGGCAACAGATTTTGGCGATAAAGAAAAGCCAGCAGAAATACTAGCGTGGGTTACCTATCTTAATAATTTTATCAAGATAGCAAAGAAAGAAGTGGAAAAGAAAGAAGTTGCCGCGGATATTGAAATAGGAGATACCGTATGTTCTTTTCAGAACACTTTAGGCACAGTAGTAGCAATCAAAGGCTTGCAAATCACGGTCAATGAATTTGCGCTAGCTTGGATATACAATGATGGTTTATTAGAAAATGCTCCCAATGGTGCACTTCATGACCACAGTAATAATTTCACTTTCACCGCGATTGAAAATAATTTAACACGACACAGTTCAAAGCTATTTTCTTGCGAAATACAATAGCTGGTTTAGCGGTTGTGCACTTCAAGGTTGGACTTGTGTATTATCTCAGTGTGACTTTGTGACTACAACTGGCAAAAAATCGCACTGGCTGGGTGAAGTACATAGGTATGTTTTTTGTTGTAAACTCATTTTACTCGATGTGGCTTTAACAAAGATTGCACAATTATATTTGGTAAAAACTTTGAAGCTGATGCCGCAACACGGTTGGTTTTAAAATTAATGAGCCTGACATTAACAATAATGCCCATGGTATTTGTGATCATTGTGCCGGTTAATACATAGCCGATATCGATACTGTCATTAATATCATCTATATTTCTTGACAAGGCAAAGTCACCTTGAGAATTCACATCAAGCCTACCGGTTAACTTGTGGTCGCTAACGGGTAATCCTATTTCTTGTAGGTCGTTAATGAAAAATTCGGCTAACTGGTTTCCTAACGCACTGCTCGTTTGCAAGGTTGAATCAAAATAAACAAACGAGGCAACAACAACAGGTTGTTCGATATTAACGCCGATTAAATCTTTTTCTAGATCGGCCGCCATTTGTTCTGTGTATTCGCTTAACAGCTGGAAATGGATGTTAGTGTTAAATAACGTTGAGCTTTTTTTAGCTGGGGTAGTGGCTGTTTGAGAATTGTTACATTGATAAAAATCGCCATTGTCTTGAGCACAAAGCCTCGATGTATCAATAGGGCCTGAAGAAGAGCAGCTGACTAAGCTAGTAGGTATAAAAACTATTAATAGCAATTTAGCGAATATGTGCATGTTAGGATCCAGCGTTAATTTTACGATTGGTATTTCATTAAACAAGCAATTTATACGCCAAGTTAATTTTGGGCAGTGTTTCTAATGAGTAGGGTCTTAACAGTATTTAATTTTTTGCAATGATTAGTGCAGTGTCAAACTATTGGCTTTTTCAGTTGTAGCATCACTCAATAGGATCACCAGAGAATTGAGTCACTAAACAATTTTGTTCTTGTGCGCTTAAAAACTGGCATACGGTTAGCGCAGCATTTTTATTCGCATAGGGACCTACTTTTAATCTAAATAAATGTTGGCTGTTGGCGGTTTTAATCGCTTCTGTTACTGCATATTTTATATTGAGTTGTTCAGGAAACTTTTTCTGAATGTGCTGCCACATATTTTTGACATAGGAAATGTTACTAAATGAGCCTAACTGAATGGCGTATTGATTACTTAATTGCTCAGAAGGTTTCACAGGGGAGGGTTCTTGCATCTGTCTATTACTCATTGGCGGAGTTGGCAAAATGGCGTGACTAGCTGTTTTATTCAGCAGACCAACATTTTGTCTATTATCAGCATTTGCTATTTTTTTTGATTGTTGCTTTTTGGCAAGATTGGACAGCGCGGTTAATTCTGCTATTAATGTTTTAAGTTCTTTTTTCATTTTAACCAGTTCAGTAATCTCAGGTTTTAACCTTTGCCATTCTTTAAGGTGGGCATTAAATGTTTGCATGCTAGGGTCTTCCCCAGCGGCAAACTGAAATTTCTGGCTTGATTGTGATGCACAACCTGACAGTAACAATAAACTTAAGAGTAGTATATTGCGGCAATTGGCTATTGTGATCATTTTGTTTGTTGCTCCATAAAGAGGTATTACTTAAGTGATGGTGTGATATTTATCGATCGAATGATCTGCCTAACACTTTTTATTATTTATTAGTCGTTATTTTTAAAGGCTATTTACACATTCCTCTAAGTTACAGGAAGAAGAATAGGCTGTACACAACAAGCTTCAGCTTGCGGATTGCCATTTTGCTTTCATAGCAAAAATTAATGACACGAAAGCTTTTTATTTCAAACCCTTAAAATCCCGCATATGAAGTCCCTTAAAATAACCGATTATTTATTTCAATTGGTATTATTAAGGCTCACTTAGTTTATAAGACGATAATTTATACCAGTTCCATTAAGTTTGTGATCTTGTTGTGCGCAGGAAAAATAACTCAAGGTAAGGCGCTCGATTGAGCAATAGCTGGCTATTGGGATTGAGAGCAACACAGCCTTGAGCTATTTTAACTA
>NZ_VOLS01000049.1 GCF_007954265.1 Colwellia sp. C1TZA3
CGCAGGAAAAATAATTCAAGGTAAGGCGCTCGATTGAGCAATAGCTGGCTATTGGGAGTGAGAGCAACACAGCCTTGAGCTATTTTAACTAGTACAAGTGAGCAATAACTTAATGGGATTGGTATTAATCAAATTGGTATTAAACAACTTGGTATTATTACGTTTGGGATCTTGTTATGCGGTGATGCTGTTTAAGAGCACCATAGCCGTGGTGTACTTTAACCGGCATAAGTGCGCAATAACTAAATGAAATGAGTCTTAAGTTTTATGGTTTACTGAAGGAGGCGAGATTATAACGACTAGCTTTTTTAATCATAACTAATGTTCTAGAAACAATTAAGCCGCTTATAAAAGCGGCTTAATGTTCAATCTTTAGCAAAGCTATTAATTAAGCGTTGCAAGCATCTTTAAGTGCTTTACCAGCTTTAAAAGATGGGATTTTTGCTGCTGCGATTTCGATAGTCGCACCAGTTTGTGGGTTACGGCCTGTACGTGCAGCACGGTCACGTACTGAGAAAGTACCAAAACCAACTAGTGCAACTTGCTCGCCACCCTTTAATTCTTCTGTAACTGCTTCGATAAATGAATCTAATGCACGACCAGCCGCAGCTTTAGAAATGTCAGCACCCGCAGCAATTTTCTCGATAAGTTGAGATTTGTTCACAGTGTATTCCCCTTCAATTGTTATTATTTAGCGCTATCTTCTGTTTAGCGTCCTGCAGAAGCTTTATCTTAAGCTTCTTTTTGAACATAAAGCGCCGAGTTAAAGAAAACTAAAAATATTGATAATAATTTTTATCTCTACTAGGCCCCTTATAAATGGGGGCTCTAGCGTTGTTAGCGTCATTAACTTACCATAGTTTCAGCGTTTGAAAAGCGTTAATTACGTTTTTACCAAGTTTTTTGCTATTTTTCTAAGTTTTTTAACAAAAACAGCTATTTTCTAACCACTTCCTTGTCTGACTGCCACTTATCAATAGGATGTTCTAAAGCAATTTTTAACACTTCATCTATCCATTTTACTGGGTAAATAGCTAGATCAGCTTTAACATTGTCAGGGATTTCTATCAAATCGCGTTCATTATCTTTGGGAATAATAACGGTTTTTATACCACCACGGTGTGCTGCGAGTAATTTCTCTTTTAAGCCACCAATTGCTAAGACTTCTCCACGTAAAGTAATTTCGCCAGTCATTGCCACATCAGCTCTTACTGGATTACCGGTTAAACTTGAGACTAAGGCTGTACACATGCCTACGCCAGCACTTGGGCCGTCTTTTGGTGTTGCACCTTCAGGTACATGCACATGAATATCGCGTTTTTCATGGAAGTCACTATTGATACGAAGCTTTTCTGTGCGACTTCGCACTACCATCATTGCCGCTTGTATCGACTCCTGCATTACGTCACCAAGTGAGCCGGTATAGCTCAACTTACCTTTGCCTGGCACAGAAGCTGTTTCAATGGTTAGTAGCTCACCGCCGACTTGAGTCCAAGCAAGGCCCGTTACTAAACCAACACGATTTTGATCGTCTGCTTTACCATAATCAAAACGTTGCACACCCAAAAACTCTGATAAATTCGCTTGATTTATCGTTACTTTTTTGACGTTTTTGTCCAATAAAATCAATTTAACCGCTTTACGACATAACTTAGAAATATCACGTTCTAAACTACGAACACCAGCCTCACGGGTGTAATAACGAATAATACCGACAATGGCACTGTCTTCTATTTCAATTTCTTTACTTTTTAAACCGTTGCGTTCTATTTGCTTATCCAGCAAGTGATTTTTAGCAATGTTGAGTTTTTCATCTTCGGTATAACCCGATAAATGGATAACTTCCATACGGTCTAATAGGGGTCCAGGGATATTCATACTATTTGACGTAGCGACAAACATTACATCAGATAAGTCATAATCAACTTCCAAGTAGTGATCATTAAAACTACTGTTTTGCTCTGGATCTAGCACTTCTAATAATGCCGATGCAGGATCGCCACGCATATCAGAGGCCATTTTATCTATTTCATCTAATAAAAATAATGGGTTTTTGACGCCAACTTTAGCTATTTTTTGGATTAGCTTACCGGGTAATGAGCCAATATAGGTGCGTCTATGTCCACGTATTTCAGCTTCGTCTCGCACACCGCCTAACGCCATACGGACGTATTTACGACCGGTTGATTTAGCAATAGATTGCCCTAACGAGGTTTTACCTACACCTGGAGGTCCAACTAAACACAAAATAGGCCCTTTTAAATGGCTAACACGTTGTTGAACAGCCAAGTACTCAACTATGCGTTCTTTGACCTTGTCGAGTCCGTAATGATCCTTATCTAGCACTTCTTGTGCTAATTTAAGATCGCGCTTTAGTTTGCTGCGCTTTTTCCACGGCACACTAATCATCCACTCGATATAGCTGCGCACAACGGTGGCTTCAGCTGACATGGGTGACATCATTTTTAATTTTTTTAGTTCTGTTAAGGTTTTATCTTTTGCTTCTTTGGGCATTTGCGCTGCTTCAATCTGCTTTTCTATTTGATCAGCTTCGTTTGTGCCCTCCTCGTCATCACCTAATTCTTTTTGAATAGCCTTCATCTGCTCATTCAAATAATACTCGCGCTGGCTTTTTTCCATTTGTTTTTTAACACGCGTGCGAATTTTTTTCTCAACTTGCAGTAAATCGATTTCACCTTCCATTAACGCCATTAAAAACTCAAGGCGTTCTGAAACGTGGGTAATTTCTAGTACCTTTTGCTTGTCGACTAATTTAAGTGGCATGTGAGCTGCCATGGTGTCGGCTAACTGCTCGGCATCATCAATACCTGAAACCGAGGTTAAAACTTCCGGTGGTATTTTTTTATTTAATTTAACATAGCCTTCAAACTGAGAAATAGCCGAGCGAATTAACACCTCAGTACTATCGTCAGGAACACCTTCTACATTTAAAAATGCAGCATTGGCAGTAAAATATTCATCGGTTTCAACAAACTCAGTAATTTGAGCTCGACGCACACCTTCAACCAATACTTTAACGGTGCCATCAGGTAACTTAAGCATTTGCAAAATAGTGGCAATAGTACCGGTTTGGTACAAATCGCTTTGTGCGGGATCATCAACTGCAGCATCTTTTTGTGCAACAAGGAAGATTTGCTTATCATTTTCGTTGGCAATATCAAGACAACGGATAGATTTTTCGCGACCAACAAATAATGGGATAACCATTTGCGGATAGACAACGACATCACGTAAGGCTAATACGGGAATTTCAACTACGCCAGATAACTCTTTAGTCATTGGTTACTCTCTCGGTGAATAGTATGATGTGATTTTTAAGGATATGTATTTGTATATGGGGTGTTTGTAAATACTTTCAACAGATGAATAAAAAAAAGTGACGTTAACCGAATTGGCTAACGTCACTTTCTGGACTTAATTTAACGAAAAATTATTCTGATGACGCTTTATCTTGCTGCGCTTCATAAATAATAATCGGCTTAGACTCACCTCTAATGACCGTTTCATCAACAACAACTTTAACGGCATTTTCCATCGAAGGTAGTTCGTACATAGTTTCGAGTAGAACCCCCTCAACAATCGAGCGTAAACCACGAGCGCCGGTTTTACGAACCATAGCTTTATGGGCAATAGCAGTTAAAGCATCGGCTCTAAATTCAAGTTCAACATTTTCCATATCAAAAAGCGCAGAAAATTGCTTAGTTAAAGCATTTTTAGGCTCTTGTAATATTTGAATAAGTGCCGATTCATCAAGCTCTGTCAAAGTTGCTACGACAGGTAGTCGACCAATAAACTCTGGGATCAAACCGTATTTAACAAGATCTTGTGGCTCTACATCTTGAAAAAGTTGCGTTAAGGTTTTCTCGTCGTCTTTGCCACGCACTGTCGCGCCAAAACCAATACCCGCACCGGTATGACAACGTTGCTCAACAACTTTATCAAGACCTGCAAACGCACCACCACAGATAAATAGAATCTTTGAGGTATCGACTTGTAAGAACTCTTGTTGTGGATGCTTACGACCGCCTTGCGGCGGTACAGAGGCAACAGTACCTTCAATCAGTTTCAATAACGCTTGTTGTACGCCTTCGCCCGAAACATCACGGGTGATTGATGGATTGTCTGATTTACGTGAAATTTTATCAATTTCATCAATATAAACAATACCACGTTCTGCTTTTTCAACGTCATAATCACATTTTTGCAGTAGCTTCTGAATGATGTTTTCAACATCTTCACCGACATAACCGGCTTCGGTTAGTGTGGTAGCATCTGCCATAGTAAATGGCACATCTAATAAGCGCGCTAATGTTTGCGCTAATAATGTTTTACCACTACCTGTAGGACCAATTAACAAAATATTACTTTTGCTTAGCTCTACACCATTATGCGAATCACCATTGCGTAAACGTTTATAATGGTTATAAACTGCAACAGCAAGCACTTTTTTAGCGTGTTCTTGCCCGATAACATAGTCATCTAAGCTTTCACGAATTTCGATTGGCGTTGGTAAGCTCTCTTTATCTTGCTTGGGCGCAATTTCTTTAATTTCTTCGCGAATAATGTCATTGCATAACTCAACACATTCATCACAAACAAAGACTGAAGGACCTGCAATTAACTTACGCACTTCATGCTGACTTTTACCACAAAATGAGCAATACAGTAACTTACCGTCATCACCGTCACCTGTTTTCATATCGGTCATACGGTACCTCTAATATTTAAAAATTTTATAAACAAATACTGATCAGTATTTCATAAATCGCGAAAATAACAACGCGTATGAGGAATAGACCGTTATTTATCCATTCTTTGTTCTAGTATGGCATCAACTAAACCGTATTCAACCGCACTTTCAGCACTTAAGAAATTATCACGGTCTGTATCGCCAGATATTTTCTCTAATGGTTGGCCGGTATGTTCTGCCATTAAGCGATTAAGCTTTTCTTTGATATACAAAATTTCTTTTGCATGAATTTCAATATCAGAAGCTTGACCTTGAAAACCACCAAGGGGTTGATGGATCATGACACGCGCATTAGGTAAACAGTAACGTTTGCCTTTTTCTCCACCAGACAGCAAAAACGCGCCCATGCTAGCTGCTTGACCAATACAAACTGTGCTAATATTTGGCTTAATAAACTTCATGGTATCGTAAATAGCCATGCCTGCAGTAACAGAGCCCCCGGGAGAATTTATATATAAATAAATATCTTTATCTGGGCTTTCTGACTCTAAAAATAGCAATTGAGCAACGATCAAATTAGCCATATGGTCTTCAACTTGACCACAAAGGAAGATAACGCGCTCTTTTAACAGTCTTGAGTAAATATCGTAAGAGCGCTCACCTTTGGCAGTTTGCTCAACAACCATAGGCACCAAGGCACTTTCGGTCATACTTGTTAAATCGTGAGAATTATTTTGAGAAGTAAACACTAACTTTCCTTTTATAAAAAAATGGCTCATATGTCCCCATACAAGCCATTTAAGCGATTGCTCAGCAGAATGTCAATCTAAAAGGTCTATTTACCTTCAGGATTCATAATATCTTTAAAGCTGGCTTTTTTGTCTGTTACCTTTGCACTGGCAAGTAACAACTCTACGGCTTGTTCTTCTAATGCAACATTTTGCATTTGTTGAGCAAGTTCTTTGTTAGTTTTGTAGTACTCGATAACTTCAGATGGATCTTCGTAAGCTGAAGCCGCTGACTCAATTAATTCAGTCACTTTAGCTTCGTCAACTTTTAGTTCGTTAACTTTGATCACTTCACCTAAAAGCAAACCGGTTTTAACACGGCGTTTCGCTTGTTCTTCAAACATTTCAGCTGGAAGTTCTGGTAAGTTATTCGGGTCCATTTGATCTTCAAAACGTTTCATAGCTTGCTTGCGCAATACGTCAACTTCTTGGGCAATAAGTGCTGCTGGAATGTCTAACTCGCTAACGTCAAGTAGGCCTTCAATCACTTGCTCTTTAACTTTAGCTTTAACAGCTTGGTTAAGTTCGCGCGCCATATTCTTACCCACTTCTTCACGAAGTGCAGCAACGCCACCGGTTTCTACACCGAATAGTTTGGCAAACTCATCATCTATTTCTGGTAAAACAGCACCTTCAGTTGTGTGCACAACAATATCAAACTCAGCAGTTTTACCTTTAAGCTTCTCAGCATGGTAATCGTCTGGAAAAGATACCGTGATAGTTTTTTCTTCGCCAGCTTTCATACCGATGATGTCGGTTTCAAAACCAGCGATCATGCGACCTGAGCCTAATTCAAGTTCAAAACCTTCAGCTTTACCACCTTCAAATTCTTCACCGTCAACGCGGCCATTAAAATCGATAGTTAGCTTATCGCCGGTCTTGGTTTTACGCTTGTTTTCTTTCCACGTTTTATGCTGATTTTGTAATGTTTCAAACATTTCATCAAGGTCAGCATCGGTAACGTCAACAGCAGGACGTTCTACCGCTATTTTATCTAAATCTTTTAAAACAACATCAGGGTAGATCTCAAATGTTGCTTCAAATTCTAATGGCTTACCATCTTCGTTGCTTTTAGCAACGAATGCTGGACGACCTGCTGGGTTTAATTTTTCAGCAACAATCGCATCAACAAAGTTACGTTGCATGAATTCACCCGCAACTTCTTGACGAACAGATTGGCCATAGCGTTTTTGAATAACCGATGGTGGCACTTTGCCTGGACGAAAACCATTGATACGTTGGGTCTTACCGATGTGGCGAAGACGCTCTTTAACTTCAACATCTACTGTTTCGGCAGGAACAGAAATCGTTAAACGACGTTCCAAACCTTGTGTAGTCTCAACTGAAACTTGCATTTAATTACCTCAAAAAACTTAGCGTATGTACGCTTTCTATAACGCATCTAAATATAGTCAACAAAACTTTATAACAAAGTTATGTATTCAGCCTGCCAGTATTACTAACAGAGCCCGGAAAATCCGAATAAAGATGTTCAGATTAAAATAATGACGCGAAATTATAGCGGTGCTTTAAACAAGAGTCGAGCATAGAACGCAAATAAATTAAAAATTTAATGCTATTGAGGCAATAATAGAAAATAAAATTGCTATTTAGAGAAGATTTAGCTGAAGAATTTTAAGAATGTTGTCAGTAATAAAAGATTTGAACTTGTTACTGAACTTAATGACACCTAATACCAGTTCCATTAAGTTTGTGATCTTGTTGTGCGCAGGAAAAATAATTCAAGGTAAGGCGCTCGATTGAGCAATAGCTGGCTATTGGGAGTGAGAGCAACACAGCCTTGAGCTATTTTAACTAGTACAAGTGAGCAATAACTTAATGGGATTGGTATAAGCCAGTACTTGATATTTTAAACTGCATAAGGTATTTAAATCACATAAAGTAATCGAAAATAGTAGTTGCTCGGTAATGCAAGATTCGAGCTTGCTACTGAACTTAGTTACAGCCAAACCATCATTTAATCTTTTAGACTACGCAGAACATTAGATAGATTAAATTAAATAAGATAATTGTAAAGAAGAAGTGGTCGGTGATGCAAGATTCGAACTTGCGACCCCTTGGACCCAAACCAAGTGCGCTACCAAGCTGCGCTAATCACCGATATACTTTAACTAAACCATACATAAAAATGGGGTGGCTAAAGGGACTTGAACCCTCGACAACCGGAATCACAATCCGGGGCTCTACCAACTGAGCTATAGCCACCATTGTATGGCGCGCCCTGTAGGATTTGAACCTACGACCCACGCCTTAGAAGGGCGTTGCTCTATCCAGCTGAGCTAAGGGCGCACATTGCCTACAGATGCTAAACAAAATTTATCAGGTATAAAATTTGTCTCCTTTTTATCATGTAAAATAAAAAAGTGGTCGGTGATGCAAGATTCGAACTTGCGACCCCTTGGACCCAAACCAAGTGCGCTACCAAGCTGCGCTAATCACCGACATCCGTTAAAAGAGCTTGCTCTCTCAACGGATGCGGATATTACCTAGTTGCCCGTTGTCCGTCAAACACTTTTTTTAAATAAATGTGCGTTCGCTCAATTTTACAGCATCTTGATTAAAATACCACTGATATTGGCTGATAATATAAAAGTATTGTCTTATTTTGTCTAATATCGTCATTATTTATCAAAAAATGATTATTTCAACACTCTGTGCATTTATTTTCTACAAATAGCTTTTCTATTATGCGAAAATAACCTCGTTTTTTAGCCTTTTGTGAAGAATTATGACTGCAGCTCTTATTGACGGTAAGTTGATCGCCCAACAACTACGCCTTTCTGTTAAAGATAAAGTACAGCAACGCATAGAAAATGGTCTGCGTGTTCCCGGATTAGCGGTGATTTTGGTCGGTTCAGATCCCGCCTCTCAAGTTTATGTTGGTAGTAAAAGAAAAGCCTGTGAAGAAGTTGGTTTTGTCTCACGTTCTTATGACTTGCCTTTAACAACTTCTCAAGAGCAACTTTTTGACTTAATTGATGAGTTAAATAACGATAATGCAATAGACGGTATTCTTGTTCAACTGCCCTTACCTGCAGGCTTAGATGCTAATTTAATTATTGAGCATATTAATCCATTAAAAGATGTTGATGGTTTTCATCCAAACAATGTTGGTAAATTAGCTTTACGCCAACCTGGACTTCGTCCTTGTACGCCAAAAGGTATTATAAAATTAATCGCCTCAACTGGCGTAGAACCTCACGGCCTTGAAGCTGTTGTGGTTGGTGCATCAAACATTGTTGGTCGCCCTATGACACTAGAGTTATTACTCGCTGGTTGTACGGTTACCACCACCCATAGATTTACCAAAGACCTAGAGACAAAAGTAAGAAATGCTGATTTATTGGTTGTTGCTGTTGGTAAAGCTGAATTTATTCCGGGTGAATGGATTAAAGCAGGCGCCATTGTCATTGATGTTGGCATTAACCGCCTAGAAAGCGGTAAGCTAGTAGGCGATGTTGGCTTTGCTAAAGCAAAAGAAAAAGCCGGTTATATTACGCCTGTACCCGGTGGTGTCGGTCCAATGACGGTAGCTAGCTTAATAGAAAACACACTTATTGCTTGTGAACAGTTTCATAGTAAATAACCTAAATTGACGTGTATGTTCTTACGAGGATGTAAGTTAGTAGAGCAATGCCGGAGCAATTACCAAGATGGCTAGGAACGGCCTTGTGAGCACGACATACCGTACATCCTGTACATCGTCGCTCTTTCAACATATCGTACATCCTATACATAAAAGCCTGCAATTGCAGGCTTTTTAGTTTAGTACGCGCATACCAAGGTAACTCTAGCCTTTACGCCACGTTGTACCGCCGGCACTATCTTCTAGAATAATATTCAATACCGCTAACTTATCCCGTGCGTCATCCGCCATTACCCAATTTTTATCAGCTCGGGCGTCATTACGTTGTTTAATCAAAGCTTCAATTTCTGCCACTTCATCACTATCCGCATCACCACCTTGTAAAAAGTCTTCTGGTGAGTTTTGTGCAACTCCTAATACTTCGCCTAATGAGACTAAAATAAAAGCCAACTTTGAGGCGGCTTCAATATCGGTTGCTTTGAGGCGATTTATTTCTTTTGCCAATTCAAATAAAACTGGCATCGCTTCAGGACAGTTGAAGTCATCATCCATCGCTTTTTCAAAACGCTTAACGTATTCGTTACCTTTTAACTCGACCTTAATCGGAGTGATATCACGCAACGCGGTATAAATACGCTCTAAACTGGCACGCGCCTGCGTTAAGTTATCCTCTGAATAGTTTAACTGGCTACGGTAATGACTCGAGGTTAAAAAGAACCGCACACTTTCTGCATCATAGGCATCAAGCACACTGCGCAAAGTAAAAAAGTTATTTAAAGATTTTGACATCTTTTCTTTATTTATTTGCACCATACCGCCGTGCATCCAATAATTAACATACGGTGTATCGTGTGCACAACAGGATTGAGCTATTTCATTTTCATGGTGTGGAAATTGTAAATCTGAGCCACCACCATGAATATCAAAATGTTCACCCAAATGTTTTAAATTCATAGCGGAACATTCTATATGCCAACCTGGGCGACCTTTACCCCAAGGTGATGGCCAACTCGGCTCGTTAGGTTTAGCCATTTTCCACAGCACAAAGTCTAATGGGCTGCGCTTTGCTTGGTCAATATCGACACGCGAACCTGCTTGCAGCATATCTAAATTTTGTAAACTCAGTTTACCGTAGTCTTTATAAGTACTGACTTCAAACATAACATCACCATTACTGGCAACATAGGCATTTTTGCGCTCAATAAGGCGTGCAACCAAAGCAATAATCTCAGCCATATGGCCAGTGACTGTTGGCGCAATATCTGGACGCATAATATTAAGATCATCAAAGTCTTGATACATTTGCTCGGTCATACGTAAGGTTAAATCTTCACAGCTTTCACCGTTTTCATTAGCACGTTTGATAATTTTATCATCAACGTCAGTAATATTGCGCACATGCGTTAAGTCGTAATCTAAATACTTTAAGTAGCGGGCAATAATATCAAAGGCAACGTAAGTTCTGGCGTGACCAATATGACAACGATCATAAATAGTAATACCGCAAACATATAAACCTACCTTGTTGGAAGTGATCGGTTTAAAAACTTCTTTTTTCCTGCTTAAGGTATTATAAATCTGCAACATAATGGCGCTTTTTCCTATGTAATATCAATACTTGATTAAATTCACTTATCCCCACAACGGGAATTATTACAATTGTACCCCAAGTATTAGTATGGATCATTAGCTTGGCTTGATTTGCTGAGAAATTTTGCCAAGAAATGTTTCTTTTATTGAGTTACAATTTGGCCAGTTAAATTTCCTTTAGATTTATGAGTAAAAACAATGATCACATTTAAAACAACCTTAGGCGAAATTAAAATTGAATTAGATTTTGACAACGCACCTGTTACCGCTAAAAACTTTCAACAATATGCTGAAGATGGCTTTTATAACGGCACAATTTTTCACCGTGTTATTAAAGGCTTTATGGCGCAAGGCGGTGGTTTCGCATCAGGCATGAACGAAAAAGACAGCCGTGAATCAATTCAAAACGAAGCAAATAATGGTTTAGTTAATGCCCGTGGTACTTTAGCCATGGCACGTACCCAAGACCCACATTCAGCATCAGCACAATTTTTTGTCAATTTAGCTGATAACGACTTCCTTAACTTTAAAAGTGAAGACGTGCAAGGCTGGGGTTACTGTGTGTTTGCTAAGGTGGTTGAAGGTATGGACATTGTTGACAAAATGACCTTAGTTAATACCGGTCGCTCTGGCTTTCATGACGATGTACCAAAAGAAGAAATATTAATTGAAGAAACCATCGTAGCGTAATACACAGCGCTATGAGCGAAACTTCTCACTTAAGCAATAAATCAGCTTTAACTTATTTTATTGCTGATTTACATCTTGCGCAAAACAGGCCCGATATTACGGCCTGTTTTTTAGCTTTCTTAAAAAATGAAGCCCCTAAAGCACAAGTATTATATATTTTGGGCGATCTATTCGAATACTGGATTGGCGACGATGACGATAGCGCCTTTATTTTAGCAATATCTCAAGCAATAAAGGCGCTTTCGGTACTCGGTTGTAAAGTTTATTTTATTCATGGTAATCGTGATTTTTTATTAGGTAAACGTTTTGCTAAACAATCCGGCATGCAACTGCTACCAGAAGTCACTTTAATAGACTTATATGGTAAGCCGGTAATTATTATGCATGGTGATACCCTTTGTACTCGCGATGTTGCTTATCAAGCTTTTCGTAAAAAGTCACGCAGTTGGTGGTGGCAAGCTATCATAAAAAGCTTACCCTTATTTGTTCGACGAAAAATTGCCAATAATTATCGTGACCAAAGTGCAACAGCGACAGCGATGAAATCACAAGACATTATGGATGTTACGCCAAACGAAGTTATTCAGTGTTTAGAGCAACACCACAGTCAGATTTTGATCCACGGCCATACGCATAGACCCGCAGTTCATCATATAAAAGCCAACAAACAAGACGCAAAACGCATTGTACTGGGCGATTGGTACGAGCAAGGTGCTTGGCTCAAAGTCACCCCTGATGCAATGGAATTGATGGATAGCCCATTTGAACTAAACAAGTAATAACAGCTTATTTTCTTAAAATGTACAGCTACCCTGCTGATTTAACAACAAAGTCATGCCACCTAACTATATTCTTACCCTGAAGATCACTAAACCTTGAGATTGACGTACACGGATGTACTAATGCTTCAAAAACAGGATGTTGGGTGGTTTTTACTGCGTATAAAGTAGACCACCTAATTAATTAATGAAGTTGCTATAACTACCTAGGTTTCATCACTGCCTAGATTTAATCACTACTTAGGCATTTGACTACTTACCCAATCATTCACTCTTCGCTCTAAAATGGCTAATGGCATAGCACCACCACTAAGCACAGTATCGTGGAAGCCTCGAATGTCAAAACGATCGCCGAGTGTTTGTTTTGCATTTTTACGTAGCTGCAATATTTTCAACATACCTATTTTATAGGCTGTTGCTTGACCTGGCAGTACTAAATATCGATGAACTTCAGAAATAATGGCTTCTTCAGCAATCGGTGTTTTTTCTTTAAAGTAAGCAATAGCTTGCTCTTCAGTCCAGCCTTTTGTATGTAAGCCGGTATCAACCACCAAACGTACTGCACGCCACATTTCATTGACCAGTCGACCAAAGTCAGAAAAGTCATCTTGATAAGCGCCCATCTCTTTCGCTAGCAATTCAGCATATAAACCCCAACCTTCGCTATAGGCGGTAAAATTTGCTTGTGTACGAAATTGTGGCACTGATGTTAGCTCTTGTGCGATAGATATTTGCATATGATGGCCGGGATTACCTTCATGATAAGCCACGCCCTCCATTTCATTTTTTGGCATGGCTGACATATCAGATAAATGCGCATAATAAACCCCTGGGCGACTTCCGTCTGGCGTCCCTGAATTATAATGTTGCGCGGCACCGTCTTGCTCTCTAAACGCTTCTACGCGTTTAACCACTAAATCAGCCTTTGGCAACAGGCCAAAGTATTCTGGTAGCTGTGCATTAATAAAGTCTAAATAAGCTTCAGTATCACTAATATAACCTTGTCGCCCTTCATCTGTATTTGGATAAAAGAATTGCTCATCGGTTTTGATGAAATTAAAAAACGCGGGTAAATCGCCTTCAAAACCAACACGGTCTTTAATCGCGATCATTTCATCGGTGATACGCGCTACTTCTTTAACACCAATGTCATAAATTTCATCAGCAGACAATTCAGTTGTTGTTGAAGCGCCAATCATATAGTTATAAAACGCTGCGCCATTTTTTTGTGTGGAAACGCCAGTGGGGTTACTCACTGTGTTAGTTATATCGCTTTCAAACCAAGCAATTAGCGTTTGGTAACTCGGTAAAAAGGCTTCAAGTAACTGTTTTTTAGCGGCTGACTTTAAAGATATTGCTTGTTCAGCAGTCATTTTTTTAGCCTCAACTAACGCGCTAATTTTTCGCTGAACATCCATCCAAAGTGGCGAATCTTTTGCGCCCTCTGCGTTTGAAAATGGCTTACCCGTGATCAAATTACTTGCCTGTTCGATAACACCTTCGTAAGCAAATTTAGGTGGCCGTGTACCTAACGCAGCATTTTCTTTTGCTCGCACCAGTAACTGATCAATCGCAGTACTAATACCGGTAATACGCGTGACATACGCCTGCATATCGCTAAGTTCATCAACACGATGAAAGTTAATTAAAAACTGCGCAGCAAAGGCCTGGATACCGTTAAATTGAGTAAAAATATAATTGTTATTGTTAAACTTTTCCCCCGCTTTTGCTTGTTTATATTGATAAAGCCAAATATCGTACGAAATTTTCGCTTCTGACGTTAAGTTATTATAATCAAAACTCGATGTTAACTCTGCAACCGTAGCCGCTTGCCATGCTAATTGCTTTTTCTCAAAGGCTTCCGTCATATCATTTATTTGGTCATACTGCTCTTTACGGCCCAAAAACGTCAACATCATCGGGCTGCTTTGCAGCTTTTCTTCGTACTTAACCGCAAACCATTCATTTAATCGTTGCGACTCACTAAGTTTATTTTGTCCAACCGTTTGAGTTGCTGCCACTGCCTTTGGCTCTTGAGTCGTTTTTGTTGAACTATTAGGTTGGCAAGCGGACAAAAACGCTACAGCTCCAACCAATGCAATCATAGTGCGCATCAATTATTTTCCTTATTATTGTATTTTATATGAATATCATATTCATAGGCAGCGCATTAGAACGCCTGTTAGCAGTCTAGCGAGTTATGGTGAGAATTAAAATCTTATCCAGCATTATTCATCATTTGTTAGGTATAAAACCTACAAGCAAAAATATATAGTACAGTAATAGGTTTTAATTATTCAGTGTAATATATAGGATATTTTTGGTAACCATCACTTTAAATAACTATCGAGCAAGTTAAGCAGTAAAAATTATCTTACCGCTAAAATGTCGGTACACCGCTATGAAATTTAAAATCATTATCTGAACTAGTAATTAATTGGCTTTCTACCTCAGCAAAGTAAGCAATACGGTTATCAACCTTGTCACTTTGTTCTGGGCCCGCTATTTCTTTTGCCAGTGTCAGGTAGTCTTGATAATGTCGCGCTTCAGAACGAAGTAAAGAGATATAAAAGTCGCCCAAACGTTTATCAACCAGTGGCGCTAACATAGCAAAACGTTCACAAGATCTTGCTTCGATATAAGCACCGACGATTAATTTGTCGAAAAGTGCATCAGGTTCGAAGGTTTTAACATGTTTTAACATGCCCTTAGCGTAGCGACATGGAGTAATGCTGCGATATTCCACTCCATATTCATCCATAATTTCTAAGACCTGATAAAAGTGATGTAGCTCTTCTTTTATTAACAAGACCATTTTATCAATCAAACTTTGCCCATAAGGAGAATTTGCTTTTGGGATCACCGACTTTGTCAGTTTGTTTTTAGTCGCTAATAAGCGCCAATCACCTTCTCGTTTGTATATCAGGGTTTCAAACGGTTGTAACCAAGCCAATAGCGCATCACCACTGGCTTTATCAACCACATATTTTCGGATGAAAAACATCGCTGACTGTGCGGCTTTTAGCTCACATATCAGGTGGTCAATGAGGAGAATAGACAAGTTTTCTTTTTTTGCCGCTTCATCAAGCCATGCTTGTGGGGTTTCACATTTTAAGAATGACTTAATTGGGGCTAAGAGTTTTTCTGTGATCACGGGTAAGGTATCTCGCTATAAGCTTAGAAATCATGGCTATTTTAACATGAATTGATTAGTGGAAATATTGGTAAATCATCGTGTGGATTTTCTCTATGTAACGCATCATAAAAGCGCTAACTCACCGTTGTTGAAATTTTTATGCTAAATGCTGATAGTTACGCACTATCTGCCTAACGCTACTAATATGCTGACTAGGATTTTTAAACAACTCTGCTTGCGCGTTAGGTATATTATTTGGTTTTAACTTTTATAGATTAGTTTCATGCCAGTAAAGTTGTTTAGCTATTTTGCTGCGCTATAAAATCTAAAGAGTGTTTATTAAAAGCATCGGGGCTCTCAACATTACAAACATGCCCACATTGATGGATGGTATGTAATAAACTATTTTTATGTCGCTTAACCATTTCTTTTACCGGTTCTAAAAACATATGGTCTTCTTTACCCATAATATAAAGAATAGGTATTTCGATTTCCTTCTCTTTGAAGTAGCGCATTAGAGGATTAACATCCATGGCTAATTTGAACCAACGGATAAATTCTTTCTGGCACAAACGTTTAGCTTCGCGAACAAATAAATGACGAGATTCTTTATGGCGTTTTTTTGGCATCATAATAAAGGCAAATAAACGGTACAGCCACATATAAGGCAAACAATGTTTAAAGGTGTTGCCCAAATAAACTAAAATATTACTGCGCACGTTAAAACGTGTAATAGCACCACCTAAAACCATACTTGATACATACGTTGGTGCAATTTCCGCTATGTTACGAATGATAATAGTGCCTAACGAAATGCCAACAAAATGTGCACAAGCAATATTATTATGATCTAAGACATCAATAATATCTTCAGAGACTTTATTAAAAGAATAATGGCTGCCGACAAAGCTTTTTACTAGCTGACTGGATTTTCCATGGCCACGAAGGTCTAGCAACAATACATTGTGCTGTTGCTGAAACGCTCTAATTTGACGAAACCATACGGCTGAACTACCACCAGCGCCATGGACAAAAACCACCCATTCTTTACTCGTTTTATGTGGATAAATAGTATGAAACAGAATTGGTTTTATCATTACTGCATGTGACCTATTATATATACAAATTCAATATCGACGAGTATAACTAATTTAAAATAAAATCGCTCAAATACCTGCTGATGTTATGAAGCGTCCGGTCTTAAGTATGCAATATCGTCTTCATCATCAGCATGAAAGTCGTAACCGCCATCAAAATCACCATTTAACTCATTGGCGACGGTAATAGGTAGCTCTAATATTTCTTGTATATAAATAGCGATATTTTTTTGTTGATAAATAATTCCCTTCAGTTCCGTAAAATCCAATAAAGCTATCGCTTGAAGATCGCCCTTGGTTAACACTGATAATTTTTCTATAAAACTAATAATACAACGCTCTATTTTAAACAGCACTCGCTCTTTTTCTGTGCTCAAAAGGTAAGTAGTTAACTGTTGATATAAGCTATGGGTGAAAATCTTCTTTTCAGAATCAATCAGTAATAATGCAATAGCGCTATTAAGAAAGCGTTGTAATTCAAATTTCAATACCTCTTCATCACTATCAATAAGTATAGTGCTAGCACAATAGCTCGCAGCAATGGTTTTATACACCTGCAAAAGCTTAGCGCTTTGATAGCCTTCATCTACTAAAGTGGCATGCATAAGGCGAATATCTGAGCTATCATTAATGGCTAAGGCATAAGAAAGAATAGAAATACTGTCGAAGTATGATGGTGATATGGCTTTTAACTGAGCATACTTTGCCCAGCCGGCTCTAAAGCAATAAACCATACCATGGGTTTTTAGTATTACCTTGGCTTGCTCAGTATCGTTATCACAAAGTTCTAATAAACCTAAATTGCTCATACCTAATACAATTTCACAGCCTTTTTTTATTTGATCGGCATAAATTATTGAGAGGTTATCAGAGGCTATTCTTAACGACATATCAATTAATTGTTGTTTGGTTTTACGCATAAACTCGGCAGTAAAATAGCCGTCATTTTCGCCGTCTTTTAATACTAAAAGTAAAAAAGGATGATTTCTTAACTCTGCAATGGTCATTAATGGATCCCAATCAATTAAAACGGTTCATATTGGTGAGCTTGGCTTGATCTTTATCTCTGCTGGTGGTTTTTCATACAAAGCAATAAAGAATGTCTATTACTAATACTAAATAAACGACGAACAGCGTTAGCCGGGTAAATAACCCTGAGCCTTTGTGGATAGTTTGAAAAGCTTCACCTCAAATTTTTCATTATTTATTAGCAGCAAGCCTCAATATTTTTAGCTTCTAATTGATGGATTTTTCGTTGTCCAAAGCTGAAGTTTAATATTCAACGCACTCTTAATAAATACAGTGTTTTTACATTACAGTGGCGCAAACATATCGTCGGTGTCCATTTCAAGGGCTGTAACACGATGTTTATTGGCGTTTTGTTTTAACGCATTTTCAATATTCTCAAGTGTACCATTGGTACTCACTGTCATCACTTCACGATAAGCTTCTTCGCTTAATGTTTTTATTTTCATTAACAGTTCTTCAATGCTGCCTGAAGTTTGCTCTTCATCTTCTTCTAATTCAGTAAAGTCGTGTCCAACAAACGGTAAAGAAAGATATAAAAGCCCAAAATCATCTTCAACAATGGCTTTTAATACTTCTAATTGTTTTTCTTCATCATCAGAAGAGAGAAATATTTGTGTTAATAAACTGTGTGCTTCTGTTTGCGCACAAAACACATGGTCTTCATCAATGTTTTGCCAATATGAAGGTTCAACACTTAATAGTTGTTTAATTGAATCTGCGTCCATTAACCATGTGGCAATGGAAGGTATGGTGGCATCATGCTCTCGCACAATTTTAGCTACGGTTAAGATATCCATCTCTGTTAGTACCGCAAGCATTTTCTCATCGCCTTGTTCAGAGGCAATGGCTTCTAGTGAGGTGCCCGCACGGCGACCACTCAGTTGTGCTTGCTCAATAATGTCGCTAGCAAGAATTAATGCATTTTTTGTCAAGGTCATTCCTTAAAACTGATATCTATTGGATAATTAATAAAATTTTTTATTTATTAAAGGCAGATTTTATAACATCTATTGTTCATTGCCTTAATAATTCTCATCATAGTCATGATATTCATCATCTGCGAGCTGATCGTCTTCATCTGCTTGTGCTTTTAAAGGCGTCGCATCATAGCGGTTATAGAAATGAATCAGCAAAACAGCGGTTTTTAGGTCTTGTTCAGCATGCGTCATTATCTCAGTAATACAGGCTCTAGCATCTGGATGCACTCCGACAAAAGGTTTTATTTCAGCCCAAGAAGGCTCAAGGGTAAAGCTTATTTTTTCCAGGCTTTTACTGTCGACTCTAATTTTAGTTGATATCGCCATCGCTAATTGATCAACCATACCAGTAAATAATAACGGCATCTGCTTTAATTGTTCGAATAACATCGCGACATAGTTTGATAATAAGTCAGGGTTTTCAGGATCAGCTAATGAGGTCATATTCTCTAAATACAGAGAAAAATCATCAGTTAAATACTCAGGAATACTTGTTTCTGATTGCATTCTTTATTTCCTAATGGAGAGGCAAATTGAGCTACTCATTTAAAGCTTAATTACTACCTAGCTTATAGCGTTTTGCCAAAAGGAGTCAGCAATTTCTCGAGCATCGGAGATCACGGTATAGTTATTTTTTAAGTATAAAGAGCGTTTTTTCGGGTCAGCAATAACATCATAGGCCTGCTGAATTAATTGAAATTTTTCTTTAGCTTCAACACTATCATTTCTATCTGGATGATATTTATTAGCGAGTTTTCGATAAGCTTTTTTAATCTCTAAGGTGGTCGATACTCTACTGACACCTAACTGTTCAAAATAATCCATAAAATTTCAATTACCTTTGACTAGACTACATAAAATAACGGTCAACACAATAACGCTAATTTTACCTTCACAGTTACATTATTAACACCATTATGTTTGCTTATTTGTTTTTTCGCAGCTATGTATTAGGTTCTACTGCTCTTTACTGATTATTTTTCAGCAGGTTAATAGTTTTTTACTCATTTTCTACTAAGCACAGTCTATAGTTCATCGCTATGCTATTTTAATAAGTGACTTTCATAACAACTTACGTGGCTGCTGTGGCAGTAAACATTTATTTTTCTCTATAATTAAAATTATGGTTGTTTAAATAACTAAATAATCATTCATTTATGCTAGCAACTATCCAAAAATCGCGTTAAAAGTCGGCAATTAACTAAAATAAAGTGGCACTATTTGTTATAGTATTTGCTTAACAAGTTAACTCGACAAACTTATTTTTAACCAAAAATATAGTGAATACAATAATGAAGAAAACTGACGCTGAATCACTAACAAAAAAACATCAAGCCCTTACTCATAGTGAGCAAAAAACTGTGCTCTCACATGTGCAGCGTGAAGTTGATAATTGGTATCTAAATACCATCATGCTAAAGGGGATTGATGTGCCTTTTAAGTATCGTAGAAAAAAACTTTATAAGTCGTTACAAAACCAACAGGTCAATATCACCTATTATCCAACTAAAGAAACGGTTGCCGGTTTTGAACTTGAAGTCATGAAAATAGTTCGTATTAAAGTCTGCTGATCATTTTTCAGTATAAAAACCGCACTAGCAGACTGATGGACGGCTAAAAAAAAATATTTACGTCTAAATATCAATCAACCCTTGACGAATCCCTCTTCATCTTACATAAATAGCATATCAGCAATAAGAAATAACGTTGATTTAAAGTCAGGTTGCAGAGTTTTACTTATATCTGCAATAATTTTGGATACAGAGTTTGGGTACAGAGAGAGGTAGATAACATGATCTTAAATCATATCTGGGGGCTTTACACTGCACCTAAAAAAGAATGGCAAACTATTCAGAAACGTCACGAAAGCTTAACTTATTCTATGGTGCATATTCTCACCATCGCGTTAATTCCCGCTATTTGTGGTTACTATGCCACCGCACATATTGGCTGGGCAATAGGGGCAGGAGATCCCATTCGATTAACTGAATCAAATGCGATTTTTATGTCCATCGCAATGTATATTGGTTTAATTATCGGTGTACTTTCCCTAGCAGTTTTAATCCAATGGATGGCAAAAACCTTTGACTCAACACCAAACTTCACTCAATCATTAGAGCTAGCCGCATATGCAGCAACACCTTTATTAATGGTGGGCTTAGCCGCGCTGTTTCCGGTACTTTGGTTTGTCGCTCTAGCCGGATTAGCTGCGCTGTGTTACTCGGTATATCTGCTTTACTCAGGCGTACCCATTATGATGAATATTCCTGAAGAAAAAGGCTTTATTTATTCAAGCTCTGTTGTAACTTGTGGGCTAGTGCTAATTGTGGCGCTGATGGCGGCAAGTGCCATCGTTTTTAGCTCTGGCTTAGGTGTTGAATACATTAGCTAACATTATAAAATCAAACATCGACGTACAAGAATGTACTAATGCCATGGATGGCTAGGAACGACCATGTAATCACGACATACCGTTCATTCTGAACATCGTCGTTCTTTCACATCGACGTGTATGGATGCACTAATGCCGTGGAGCCATGGATGGCTAAGAATGGCCATGTGATCACGACATACCGTTCATCCTAAACATCGTCGTTCTTTCACATCCATGTGATCACGACATACCGTTCATCCTGAACATAAAAAACCGCTTAGTTAGCGGTTTTTTAATGTCAAAATATTAATATTTTAATATTAAAATATTAATATAATTATTCTGAGCCTTCATTATGCATATCAATAATTGAGTCAGCATTTTTATCAGAGGTTTCTTTAGTGTCATTATTACGCAAAGCGTCTAATCGGTCTAAATAGCTTTGATCAATATCCTTAGTAACATATTCGCCATTAAAAACCGAGGTTTCAAATTCGGTAATATCTGGGTTTTCTGTTGAAACCGCAGCGACTAAATCTTCTAATGTTTGGAAAATTAATTTATCTGCACCGATAAGCTCGCAAATATCGTCCAGTTCACGACCATGAGCAATCAACTCATTGGCACTTGGCATGTCAATGCCGTAAACGTTGGGGAAACGAATCTCTGGTGCCGCTGAAGCGAAATACACTTTTTTAGCGCCCGCAGCACGGGCCATTTCAATAATTTGTCCTGACGTTGTACCACGCACAATAGAATCATCAACTAACAAGACATTTTTGCCCAAAAACTCTGTACCAATGGCGTTAAGCTTGCGGCGTACTGATTTTTTACGCAGCTCTTGTCCCGGCATAATAAAAGTACGGCCAATATAACGATTTTTAACAAAACCTTGGCGGTATGGAATATTAAGATGACGAGCAATTTCTAGTGCCGTATCACAAGACGTTTCTGGGATTGGAATAACAACATCAATATCGATGTCGTCCCATTCTTTAGCGATTTTATCACCCAATTTTTTACCCATTTCAACACGAGAGCCATAAACTGAAATTTTATCAATAGATGAGTCAGGACGAGCAAAATAGACGTATTCAAAAATACACGGGTGAAATGATGGATTTTCAGCACATTGTTGGCTGTGGATTTGACCAGATTCGGTAAAAAATATCGCCTCTCCAGGGGCAACATCACGCACAAACTCAAATTCGTTAGCATCAAGTGCTACCGATTCAGACGCCACCATGTATTCAACACCTGATGGTGTTTCGCGCTTACCAAATACCAAAGGACGAATACCATTAGGATCACGAAATGCCACCATGCCGTAACCGATAATCAAGGCAACGGTGGCATAAGCACCACGAACACGTTTGTGAACCTTGCTTACCGCTTTAAAAATATCACTTGGGTCTAGGGTATGTTGCTCTGAATTTTGTAGTTCGTGACCTAAAATATTTAATAATAATTCAGAGTCAGATGTCGTATTAACATGTCGACGCGCTTCTGTATTAAGCCATAACTTTAATTCTTCGGCATTGGTTAAATTGCCGTTATGCGCTAGGGAAATACCAAAAGGTGAGTTGGCATAAAATGGCTGCGCTTCTGATGAACTTGATGTTCCTGCTGTTGGATAGCGAATATGACCAATACCCATATTACCTTGTAGACGTAACATATGACGGGTATGAAAAACATCTTTCACCAAACCGTTACCTTTTCGCAACCTAAAGGTATTATCGTGAATAGTCACGATACCTGCTGCGTCTTGGCCACGATGTTGTAATACCGTTAAACCATCATATAAAGCTGTAACAACGGGTGTTTTACCGACAATACCAACAATACCACACATGAATTTCTTCTCCGACGAACTAAGTTTAAATACTAAGCTAAAAAACTTGAAGATTGTTTGAGATATTCAAAAAACCATTCAACTATTAATGTAAATTCTGGAACTAATTGCGAACTCTGCCACCATGTTCTAGAGGAAGCGGGTGTAAACGCATCCATAAAAAATAATACCGCAGCTATAATTAATACACCTCTTAACGCCCCGAATACGATACCCAGTACCCTATCGGTACCAGACAAACCGGTTTTGCTAACAAGTTGACCAATGATGTAATTAATAAGCGCACCTAAAATTAAGGTGGAGATAAATAAAATGGTAATCGAGGCGGCGTTACGCAGCAGTTGATCAGAAATATTGGTGAGTTGGGTCGATAAGTTAACATAGAAGCTGCTAGCAACAAAAAATGCACTGATCCAGACAATTAATGACACAGCTTCTTTGACAAAGCCACGCACTAAGCTAATTAAAGCTGAAATGCCAATGACAGCCAAAATGGTATAATCTATCCAAACCATAAATCGAATATTCTCATTGATTAGAGGCGCGCATTCTATCAGAAGGCGGCTAGGATTTACTATTAATTTTATTATTTAGCTGGATAAAAGCGAGCCACTTTACCTTGCACATTAGTCAATTTTTTCAACGCAGATAGCTGTGCTTCCAACGATGACTTAATCAATTCAGGCCCAATACACACTTTGGTCAAGTTACCATTTTTAGTTTTAATAGGCTTAGTAAAAGCGGTATAGCCTGCTTTTTGTAATTTACTCAGTAATGCATCAACATTATTTTGATGACGAAAACTGCCCAATTGAATGACCCAAGCCTGTTGAGGTATCGCTTTGCTAGGTGCTGTTTTTATAGTTTCAGCCACTAAGGTTTTTACTGACACGACTGCCGGCGCAGCTGAGAAAACCGGTTCTTTAGATAAAGTAGACACCGTAATACCTTTTTCCTTAAGGGCTTTTGCCGAGTCGATAACACTTTGATCATCCAGTGCAAGTTCATCAGAAATAGGCTCTGTTGGCAAATTAGCCAGTTTTTCTTCTGGAAATTTTTTATTGGCTTGTGGGAAATCTACCTGAGGCGTGTTTGGAATAGCCTCAAAGTTATCTTGGTAAGTTTTTTTGTCACCATCAAGTACATCTGGTAAGAATATAATAGCGATAGCAGCAACAATAATGGTACCAACTAAACGATTTTGAAATGGTGTAGACAAATTAGACTCCAAGCATGGCTAAACTAACAAACGTCTTATTTCAGCAACTGTATAGAAAGATCCGAAAACCAGAATAAGATCAGTTGCTTTTGCATTCTTTTTAGCCATTTTAAATGCCTGAGAGACATTGTCAAAGCAATTCACCTTAGCGCTGTCTATTTGTGTAGATTCAACGATGTTTTTTGCTTTACAGCCTCGGTGAACATCAAGCGTGCCAATATACCATTGGGTAACTTCTGGCAATAATGGCGCTACGGTGTTGGTAGCATCTTTATCTACCAACATGCCGAGTACAGCATGAACCTTAGGATAATTTAACTGCTGCAATTGCGCCGCTAAATATCGTGCTGCTTGTGGGTTGTGACCAACATCTAAAATAACGTCACAATCGAGGGTGAATTTCTCCATTCTCCCCGCAACTTTTGTTTGAGCAATAATCTGATTAATAAATGCACTATCTAACAATAAGCTGAGTTTATCAGCTAAAACACTTAACACCATAATCGCTGTGGCAACATTATCTTGAGGAATATTGCAGCAACTCAGTGCTGAAAACTTACGGTCACCACTGTGCCAATGCCAAATGTTATTATGACCTTGTTCAACAGTAAAGTTTTGCTCACGATAATAAGCTACAGCGTCAATATCATTGGCATGAGCGACTAGTGTGCTAGGGGGGTTAGTATCACCTACCACCACCACTTTATTTGCCCGCATTATGCCCGCTTTTTCAAAACCAATAGCTGCTCGCGTGTTACCCAAAAATGCTTGGTGATCTAAATCAATGGTGGTGATTACGGCAATATCGGCGTCGATCATATTGGTAGCGTCTAAACGCCCACCTAAGCCAACTTCAAGAATAATGACCTCGGGCTGTTCTGCCATTAAAACCAACAAGGCGGCTAACGTAGTGTATTCGTAGTAGGTTAGGCTAATATCGCCACGCACGCTTTCTATGGTTTCAAAGGCGCTCACAAGTGCATTGTCACTGACTTCACAGCGATTAACGCGCAAGCGCTCATTAAAACGCTCAATATGAGGTGAAGAGTAAACCGAACAAGTTAAGTTTTGTGCTAAAAACGCATTTTCTAAAAAAGCACAGGTCGTGCCTTTACCATTAGTACCGGCCACCGTGATCACTGTTGACTCGGGAAAAGCGATGTTAAGATTCTTCGCTACTGCGATAATACGCTTTAAGCCAAGATCTATTTCGACAGAGTGAAGGCTCTCTAAATAAGAAAGCCATTCAGTAAGATTTGTTCTTGGTGAATGGCCTTTAATCATTTTTGACATGAGTTTACCGTTAGGCTATTGGGCTATCTTGTCCCATAAACTTAGCAAGCATTCTTGCTAAAGTACTGCGCATTTCGCGGCGATCGACAATGATGTCAATCGCGCCTTTCTCTTTTAAAAACTCACTACGCTGAAAACCTTCAGGTAATTTTTCACGTACTGTTTGTTCAATAACGCGTGGGCCAGCAAAGCCAATTAATGCTTTGGGTTCAGCCACGTTAATATCACCTAACATCGCCAAACTTGCTGAAACACCACCCATCGTTGGATCGGTTAATACCGATATATATGGTAGACCTTTTTCACTCATTTTTGCTAAAGCTGCACTGGTTTTTGCCATTTGCATTAATGAAAATAAGGCTTCTTGCATACGCGCGCCGCCACTGGCAGAAAAACAAACAAAAGGGACATTATTCGCTAAACAGTACTCAACACCTTTAACAAAACGCGCTCCAACAACAGACGCCATTGAGCCGCCTAAGAAGCCGAATTCAAATGCAGCAACAACAATAGGTTGTCCACATAATTCACCTCTCATGACGACTAAGGCATCTTTTTCACCGGTAGTTTTTTTCGCGGCTGAAAGACGATCTTTATAGCGTTTTGAGTCTTTAAATTTGAGAATATCTTGTGCTTCAAATTCTTCACCTAGCTCGACTCGCTCACCTTGGTCAAGAAAGCCATCAATGCGTTTACGTGCAGAGATTCGCATGTGGTGATCACATTTTGGACAA
The DNA here is from genome assembly GCF_007954265.1 of Colwellia sp. C1TZA3. Classification (GTDB taxonomy): domain Bacteria; phylum Pseudomonadota; class Gammaproteobacteria; order Enterobacterales; family Alteromonadaceae; genus Cognaticolwellia. The sequence continues at coordinate 25,880 of NZ_VOLS01000049.1, forward strand.
ACTGACATCTGTCGGTCTAACTCAACTTTATATAGCACCGCGTTACAGCTAGTACACTTACTCCAAACACCTTCTGGAATATTTCTTTTTTGTGTCGACTTTGCTTTTGGGAGAATCTTTTCAATCCAGCTCATAATATATTTTTGCCTATACACGAAAGATCTAATGATTGTTTAAGATACAACCACTAAATATAAAAATTTTTGCTAATACTATGAATTAAACCATAGAACGCCTACATAATTATAGGAAAAACTGGTCTGTTTACTTCTAATGCTTGATTATAGTAGAAACAATGGTCCTGGATTGCGCTTTGGAATTTCAAACTCCTCAGGGTAATCCACATCAACAAAGTATAGTCCAGCTGATGGTGCTGTAATACCAGCAACACAACGATTTTTTGCCTCTAATACTTCTTTTAGCCAACTCACTGGTTTTAGTTCTTGACCCACTTTCATCAAACTACCGGCAATGTTTCTCACCATATGGTGTAAAAAGGCATTACCTTTAACATCAATAATAATAAACTCACCTTGGCGAGAAACATTACAATGATGTAGCGTACGTATTGGAGAATGTGATTGACAGTGCACCGTTCTAAACGAAGTGAAATCGTGCTGACCCACCAAATATTGTGCTGCTTGGTGCATTAAATTTTCATCAAGTGGAAAATGACAAAAGCTGATACCTGAGCTTAAAATCGCCGACCGTAAACGATTGTTATTAATAATATAACGATACCGTCTAGCCGTTGCGCTAAAGCGCGCATGAAAGTCATCGTTAACCTCTTTCACCCAAGATACCGCAATATCTTTTGGCAGGTTAGTATTAACGCCTAGTGTCCAAGCAACATCTTTACGAACTTTATCAGTTTCAAAATGAATGACTTGATTAGTTGCATTGACCCCAGTATCGGTTCGGCCTGCGCACACTACCTCAATCGGTTCATTAGCTATTTTTGATAAAGCCTTTTCTAATGACTCCTGCACACTAATAACGTTCTTTTGTCTTTGCCAACCGTAGTAGTTACTACCATCGTATTCTATGCCTAAAGCGTAACGCATTTTATCCTCCACTGCTAAGATCACGACATTATCTATTATTTTACTGGTTATTACCAAGTGACTATTGAGTAATGACCATTAAAATAATGAATTATACCCATTTGGTTAATTAAGTGATCACCTTTTTTATGTGAAAAAATGGCTAAATACAAGACATAAAATTTTATAAGCAGTTATTCTACTTATAAAATTTATAACATCGTAGTTTTCATTTTCCCCCTTAAAGATAAACAGGTAATTAATCTACTTAGTATTAATCAACTGGTTATTAATCAACTAAGTATTAATCAACTAAGTATTAATCAACTTAGTACGATATTATACCAATTTGATTAATTAAGTGATCTACTTTTTCATGAGGAAAAATGGATAAATACAAGGCATAAAATTTAGTCAGTAGTTATTCACCTTATAAATTTTATAACGCTATAGTTATTCATTTTAACCATTAAAAATGAGCAGGTAATTAATCAACTTGGTATTAATACCCGTTTCATTAATTATCTGGCCTACTTTATACATAAGGGAAACAGCCAAATACAAGGCATTTACTTTAATAATACCAGTTCCATTAAGTTTGTGATCTTGTTGTGCGCAGGAAAAATAATTCAAGGTAAGGCGCTTGATTGAGCAATAGCTGGCTATTGGGAGTGAGAGCAACACAGCATTGAGCTATTTTAACTAGTACAAGTGAGCAATAACTTAATGGGATTGGTATAACTCGTTGTTCAGAACAATAGGCGCCTGCATTGTCTAATAAGCTCCATCCATGCAGCGATAATGATTAAACAAATAACGTAGTTGTGGGCTGTTTTAACCAGATGAAATAATCAAATAATTAGTGAGATTGGCATAAGGATGTTTGAACATGCGAAATAACACAAAGCTTTATCTCCTGAGTCGCTCTGCTGTTCACATTGATATGATTTATCTATTGGCGCCGTGATCAGTTTCCTAATGGGCTTTGAGGTAAGAGTTTAAGAATTTATATGCCTGCGATCAGTTTGATATGGTAGTAAAACATTAAGAGAATGATAAGCTGTTATCAAGAATAACCATCCTCCTTGCAAAGCCTTGCCTGCCAGTATTTAAGCTTAATCTGAAACGATAAACCTGTGCCTAAAAATCGATTAATCCTCGTAAGGTAATTAATGCAATGGTGCTGTCGATAAAAGCATCAACAAAGGCTGCAAATTGCAGCCTTTAAACTAAGCTAAGCTAAAGAAAGCTTAGATGCTAAATCTTAGTTAGTCTTTTAGTTTGTCTAATAATTGTTGTGCATCAAATTGTTGTTGTGCATCACCCTGCTTAATAACATCAAGTAAAATCACTTCGACGTTATCATCATCACCCATCTCAAGATACACCTTAGCCAAGTCTAATTTTGCTGCGATACCATTGTCATCGTCAATATCGTCTTCGGTAAGATCACCCGAAAATTCAGGAAATTCACTCAAACCGACATCAATATTCATTTTTTCATAAGGTTCACTGGGCTTACCATCTGATAGACTATTAGATAACAAAGAATCTACAGAAATAAAATCTTTATCATTAGTTTTGTTATCCAAATTATCTTCTGCTAGTTTTGTATCTTCCTCTGCTATCTCGAGGTCAAGGTCAAGATCATCACCGATTTCAAAATTATCACTTGATTCCACATTATCACTAGTAGCTTGACTACTCTCTTCTTCAATATTCGCCAATAAATCATCAAAATCTAAGCTATCCAGCTCTTTCATACCATTAACTTCTTCAGCGTTGTTCTTTGTACTGTTTTTAACATCACTGAGTGCTGGGTTGTCATTGCCAGATAATAAATCAGCTAGAACATTGCTATTAGTAAAGTCTGGTGATAATTCCACCATATCATCGCTATCTTTTTCATCATTGAGCAACTTGGCTAACGTTGATTCGTCAAAGTCGCCAGATAAAGCTTGTAAAGTTTCTGCATCCGTAGCCTCAGTAGCTTGCTCTGCCGCTTGATTTTCAGTATTTTTACTCAGTAAGTCACTATCCAATTCTTTATCAAATAGCGTAGTATCAAGAATATCATCACCAATATCTAATGGTGCATCATTCGCTTCAGGAGTTTGGTTGACCTCATCAATCAAAGCGTCAATATCGAAATCAAAATCATCTGAAATTTCTTCATTGCTGGCAGTTAAGTCTTCAGTTTTACTCTCTGAGGATGTGTTTTCTTGTGGCTCAACAACGGCTGCTTCGTCAGCACTCTCATGCGATTGTTCACTGAAGTCAGTGTCTAAAAATGATTGCACATATTCATCAGTAAAATTATTAATCAATGCTATATTTTCATTATCCGATGGGGCTGAAGTATCGATATCGTTATTACTAATATCCTCACTTGCCAATGCTTCAGCTGGATTACTTACTGTTGCTGCTACATCAGGGTCTAAGACTTCACTGCTAGCTTTTTCACCTGTGTCATTGATTGAGTCTAACAAGGCATCAATATCGTCAGGGTCTGACACTTCACTGCTAGCTTCTTCACCCGTGTCATTAATTGAGTCTAACAAGGCATCGATATCATCAGGGTCTGACACTTCACTGCTAGCTTCTTCACCCGTGTCATTAATTGAGTCTAACAAGGCATCGATATCATCTGGGTCTGACACTTCACTGCTAGCTTCTTCACCCGTGTCATTAATTGCATCTAACAAGGCATCGATATCATCTGGGTCTGACACTTCACTGCTAGCTTCTTCACCCGTGTCATTAATTGCATCTAACAAGGCATCGATATCATCAGGGTCTGACACTTCACTGCTAGCTTCTTCACCCGTGTCATTAATTGCATCTAACAAGGCATCGATATCATCAGGGTCTGACACTTCACTGTTAGCTTCTTCACCCGTGTCATTAATTGCATCTAACAAGGCATCAATATCATCTGGGTCTGACACCTCACTGCTAGCTTCTTCACCCGTGTCATTAATTGCATCTAACAAGGCATCGATATCATCTGGATCTGACACTTCACTGCTAGCTTCTTCACCCGTGTTATTGATTGAGTCTAACAAGGCATCGATATCATCTGGGTCTGACACTTCACTGTTAGCTTCTTCACCCGTGTCATTAATTGCATCTAACAAGGCATCGATATCATCTGGGTCTGACACTTCACTGCTAGCTTCTTCACCCGTGTCATTAATTGCATCTAACAAGGCATCAATATCATCTGG
>NZ_VOLS01000004.1 GCF_007954265.1 Colwellia sp. C1TZA3
CGCAGGAAAAATAACTCAAGGTAAGGCGCTCGATTGAGCAATAGCTGGCTATTGGGATTGAGAGCAACACAGCATTGAGCTATTTTAACTAGTACAAGTGAGCAATAACTTAATGGGATTGGTATTAGTATCAACTTGCGGTTGATAAATTAGCGCAGGATAGGATGTTGAATTGGTTAAAATATGACATCGACAAAATTTGAAATTTTCTGCGGCCATATTCTCATGCCATTTTACTTGCTTAAAATAGTGATAATAACGATTCAGGATAATTGCATGACAGTTAAATTGTGCATTTATTGTTGCGAGATAATATCCACTAAGATCCAAGCCCAGCGCTTGAAAAAATGGTAACTGTGCGCTAATAGTGCCTTGAAGGAATCAAGGGTCATTTGCACAGCCCGACGCAACTCGATAGCCCTTGACCACGGTAAATTTATATATCGCCATTTATGCCACTTTATTTAACTTGAGCCTGGCTCGCTGATCAAAGTAAAACTGATTAGCTTAACTAAGTTCTGTGCTTATATCACTAGTAAGGAGACTTAACTATTTCCCTAACAATTTGCTCAGCTACTTGATAGCTACCGTCAATATTATCGACATCTTTTAGCCCTAATGCTCGGGTGATAATGGGCAATACATGTATGTTCTCAAACGCAGCAATTTGCTTATTGCTGCTAAATGCAGGTCCAGTGGCGATAAAAATAGCGTCAAGGTCTCGAAACGACTTTGGATCGTAACCATGTGTTTCTGCTTTTATGTTCGCCTTACCTTGAGTAAAAACATAGGATGGTAAGGCTTCAATAATAACATTCGGTACTGCCGCTGTTTTTCGGTTTAAATGCCAGTGGGCTGGAAAATTAGGATATTGGTATACACTATATTGGGCGGGTTTATTCTCAGCTTGAGCATTAATAAATAACTGAACACTTTGCTGTAATTTAATCTCGCTATCGCTATATAAATATAATTGTGTAGCGCCATTAATAGCTTTCACACCATCGATAATATTTTCCTGCCATTTTATAACATGGTGTTTATTAATTTTAGTCATACCATGATCTGAAACAATCACTACATTAACCTTACCCTTAAATTCTTGGTTAATTTGCTGGAAAAAATCCCCAAGTAAAGTATCAAGTTTGCTTATAGCGCCGATAAGTTGTGGAGAGTTTTCACCAAATTCATGCCCCGCATCATCAACACTGGCAAAATAACCCGCAATAAAGTTTGGTCGTTTGGATTCAGGTAGGCGTAACCACGTCAGTATTTGCTCAAGTCTTTTTTTATTTGGGGTAAAATGCTTATAAGGATAATAATAACTTGCCGTTTTATTATCTATCGCTGTCTCGGATTCTGGCCAGAAATAAACTGCCGATTTATTGCCCTGCATTTCATTGATATGCCAAAGCGGGTAAGCCGTTAACCAGCGAGCATCGTTTTTTCCATCACCAAATTTGTAATCTTTATCAATGTCGCGATGATAAAACGTATTATGCACAATACCATGATTTATTGGATAGCGACCGGTGATAATACTTAAGTGATTTGGAAAGGTTTTACTTGGATAAACCGGTAACAAAGCTTTGGCACTAGTGCCCTGCTGCATGAGCGACATTAAGATTTTAGGTTGGTATTGTGCTATGTAACGTTGGGCAAAACCATCGATAGATAATAGCACTAGAGGCGTTTTAGCCCAGCTAACAAAGGATAAAAAACAGCCCAAAAGTATTAATGCTTTTAGATTCATTCGTCACAACCAGATTAAGTACACTTTAATTATAGGCTGTGTAAGATAAATTAATAACTCATTTTTTACAAGCGACTAACTGACGCTTGGTGTCTTAACTTTATGTGACTGAATATTTCACTCAGCCTATTTTAGCGATAAAACAACTAACGCAGGTTAATGCCATGCGTTAGTTGTTTTAACTGATAAAATAAGTTTTATTCAAATAAGTCTAAAATATTGACCAAATCTTTTTTACCATGGGCTATTTCATCAGGTGTTAAACCTGACAATTCATGTGGAAAAACTAACCATTCTGTTGATTCATGGATATAATAATCAGGCACTAAATCCACTTTAGAATTTGTTGGTTTATACCAAGGACATGCGATCCTGACATCTTTTGGCATATTATTGCGGGTTAACTTTTTCATTTGAGCTATTAATGCTTCAATACTTCGACCAGAATCAAAAACATCATCAACAATTAACAACCCGTCATCGGCATTGGCATTTTCAATAATATAATGTAAACCGTGTACTTTAATTTCTTTGCTTTGTTGGTTTATACCGTAATAAGAAGATGTGCGAACCGCTATATGGTCAGTTTCTACTTCTTTAAAGTCAAAGTATTCTTGTACTGCAATGCCAATAGGTGCACCACCGCGCCAAATTCCAACAATAAATTGTGGTCTAAAACCGTCTTCAAAAACCTTCGCGGCAACACGAAATGAATCTTCAAGCAACTCTTGCGCTGTTATAAATCGCTTTTCCATTGATGAGCTAACCTCATTTAATTAATTTTTTGACTGAGCAACATTATAACGTGTTTTTTGCTGGCCTGAGTAGCCCCGTTGAATTATTTATATATTTTGATCAATAAAACTTTATTTTTAAATACTTTGGCCGTAATAACATTGGTGCCAGATTCATAGGCTAAATTGATGTTTTCTGGGCTAAAAAATGCTCAAGGAGCTTGGTGGCTTTTTTACGAACATCACACTCTAAACTAATACTTTTTGCCATAGTTTTCATCTCTGCACTTAGGGCGAATATTTCAATTTCAGTTTCGATTGAAATAACTTTATAGCCATTAAATTTGTCATCTAAAAATTTACTCGCCTGATTATCACCCAGGTGATGATTTTGTAATATATTACCCGATTGACAGCCAGCTAATACAACAAACGTTATGCCTAGATAACAAAATATCAGTCGTTGTTTCATCTACACTCCAAAACAATCTCAAATCCAGATATACTTTAAGCATATTACTTATACCAAGTTGATTAATTACCTGCTCATTTTTAATGGTTAAAATGAATAACTACAGTGTTATAAAATTTATAAGGTGAATAACTACTGACTAAATTTTATGCCTTGTATTTATCCATTTTTCCTCATGAAAAAGTAGATCACTTAATTAATCAAATTGGTATTATTATGATTTTTAGACGCTTTTTTAACCCGATATTAATAAAAATCACACTTTATTAATATCGGTCATCGCTATATTGAGTCGCCACTTTAAAGTGTTACGCACTAATTGGATAAGTAATTTTTTTTATTCCCTGCTATGCTGCGCTTTAATTAACTTGCTAAATTTTATTGGTTTCACATTTATGAAAAAAACACTGGCCGGATTTTTTACCGGAAGTGCTATTGCCGTTATCATAATCATAGCGACCACGAGCTATCAGTTATATAAGAACAAATATGCCACCATTGACCCTCAACTGAACGAAATATCAGGTATTGAGTTTGATAAAAGCAATAAACTTTGGGCCATTAATGATGGTGGCGACCAGGCAAAATTATACCAGCTCAATAGAACTGGTGGTATTGATAGAGCAATAACCGTCACTAACGCTAAAAATATTGACTGGGAAGATATGACTCAAGATGACTTTGGTCATTTTTTTTTAGGCGACTTTGGTAATAATGATAATCTACGTAAGTGGTTAACAATATATAAAATTGAAAACCCCATCGATATAAAAGGTGAAACAACGCAGGCAGAAATCATTAAATTTAAATACCCTGAACACACCAGTTTCCCACCTAAAGCCCATGAAATGGAGTTTGATGTGGAAGCTTTCGTTTTTTATGAAAATTACCTTTATCTATTTACCAAAAACCGCACAGTACCTTTTAATGGGATAACTAGTTTATATAAAATTGGCGATCATGCCGCTAATTATGATGCAGAAAAAATAAGTAAATTTAAAACCTGCACTATTGCCGAAAAACTTTGTTGGATAACCTCCGCCGCTTTAAGTCCAAGTAAGAAAAAATTAGTACTGCTGGACTCGCAACGCATTTGGCTGTTTGAAAATTGGCAAGGAGATGACTTTTTCTCTGGTGATAGGTATCGTATTGATTTAGGTATTGTTACGCAAAAAGAAGCGATTACCTTTCTTGATGAAGACGTTGTTGTGTTTACTGACGAAGAGTTTTTCGGCATTGGCAGGAACGCCTACGAGATAGACCTTAATGATGTCGAAAAACATAAATTTTAAGCTTTTATTGCTCAATTTTAAGGCTTAAAACTTTAGTACAATTGTCATTAAAATAATGCGTTGGCTGAGATAACAGCCAATTAATACAAGTAAAAATTATAGCGTTAAACAAGTAAAAATTATAGCGTTAAACAAGTAAAAATAGGCTTGGCTTTTGCCCTATTCGCGCTGCCTTCAAAACCACCCCACTGCGTGGCTTATTTACTCTTAGATCTCACCATGACAATAAAGTTATTTTACATGCTTGCGCTAATACTTTTCCTCAGCAAACTAGCCGATAGCTACTGTCACCATTAACAGTAGCTATCAGCAAGACTTAATATTGTATTTTGATAAAAACGCAGGTTAGAGCAATTTGATTAATTAAATGTTCTACTTTTTTATCAGAGACAAGGGATTAATACACAACTTGGTATTGATGACACCTTATTAAAACTTCCTGAGTGATGAGCGCTAGAAACCCACAAATTCAGTACCTTTTGAATAAACACTGCTATGTAAAATAATGCGTTATACCAATTTGATTAATTAAGTGATCTACTTTTTCATGAGGAAAAAGGGATAAATACAAGGCATAAAATTTAGTCAGTAGTTATTCACCTTATAAATTTTATAACGCTGTAGTTATTCATTTTAACCATTAAAAATGAGCAGGTAATTAATCAACTTGGTATTATACCAGTTCCATTAAGTTTGTGATCTTGTTGTGCGCAGGAAAAATAATTCAAGGTAAGGCGCTCGATTGAGCAATAGCTGGCTATTGGGAGTGAGAGCAACACAGCATTGAGCTATTTTAACTAGTACAAGTGAGCAATAACTTAATGGGATTGGTATTAGTTCTATAGTTAGGCATATAATGATAAAACTAACAGGAGAGCAATATAATGATGAAACTCGATGGCTTTGCTAAAGGTGAAATTATTAACTACAAACCGTGGACTAATAATGAATTCTCTATCACGGTAAAAGCCGAGATTGGGCCTTATGTTGCAGGGCAATTTACTAAATTGGCCCTACCAGATGAAAATGGTAACTGGCTCAGACGCGCCTATTCATTTGTTAACTCACCAAATCATAGCCCAGGTGCAAATGTTATGGAGTTTCTGATAATAGATGTTCCAGAGGGCAATTTGAGCCCAAAACTTGCCCAGCTTCATCTGGGTGATGTTATTTATGTTGGTGACAAACCCAGTGGCTTTATGACATTAGATGAAATCCCTGAAACAGTGACTAACCTGTGGTTACTTGCCACGGGTACCGCTATTGGGCCATTTCTTTCAATATTAGCCGAAAAACGAACCAAAATACGATTTGATAACGTTATATTAGTCCATGCCGTTCGCACCCAACAAGAATTAGTCTATCAAGCATTAATCGCAAACTTACAACAAGCCTATGCAGGAAAACTAAGTTATCTACCAATAGTTTCTCGTGAAAAAAATCCCAATATAATGTCAGGGCGAATTCCGGCCTTATTAAAAGATGGTAGCTTAATGCAAGCAGTAAAATTAACACCCGACAAGCAAAATAGTTTTTTCTATTTATGTGGCAATCCAGCAATGGTACATGACACACGAGATGTATTACTTGAGCTAGGCTTTCAAAAGCACTTAAGACGTGCTTCAGGGAATTTTAGTTTTGAAAACTATTGGTAGTTGCTTACTCAGCATCTCTAAAAAGGGTAAAGCCTGAAAATGACAATTTTTTCATCTATTTATGTAACTCTTCTTAATATAAAAATAAATTTTTCACTACATACCACGATTAAACGCTAAATTTAATTGGGTAAGCCTCTGGTTCAACAGCGATAAACAAGCTTATTTATCGCTGTTGAATCGTCAACTTTATTAGTCAGTTTTTAGCATCTTCTAATGATCTTATCCTGTGCTAATTCAAGCCAAAATTCACCAGTAAAAGCAAATAAAAAATATTATATAGCCCCGCACCATATAGCCTGGCATTAAAGACTTAGCAGTAAAATTATTTATCAGCGCTCAAGTTATTTCACTACATGCTGCATCCAATAACTCTATAGATAACATTTTTAAATATCCAATTTTATTAAAAACATAATGAAAAAAGCCAATGATAAAAAAGATAAACTCGGTTGATAAACAATATTACGGTAAGTGAATAATCACACCTTTAATCTATGGAGTTATCAGGGTTGCTTTTATTTAGCCAAAAGGAGTTACCAGAGTTGTAATTTAATTGCCCCAGGTAACTCCGAGGGTTACCTGAACATTTACAAATGGCGTTATCGAGGTTATGCTTGATAAAGCAAAGATAAAGGACAAAGTTATGAAATATCCAGTCTTGGTTTTACGCAATAATGACAATAATAATTACCTATTTTCAATTGTTGATTTACCGGGTTGCCAGGTAAAAGCAGCGACTATGGACGAGGGCTTTTTATTATTAAATACCGCCATGATTTCACACTTAAATATATTGGTTGAATACGGCGAAAAAGTGCCACCAGCAAAAACTATTGAAGAGCATATGTTGTTGTCTACTGCCACCTCACCTATTTGGGCTATGCTTGATTTTGACATTGTCCCCTACATGGGCAAAAGCCATAAAATCAATGTAACCCTACCTGAACTATTGATAAAACAAATTGATGATCGGGTGGCTAAATCTTCAAATTACAAAACACGTTCTGGCTTTATCGCCATCGCTTGTTTAACCGAGCTAGTTAATACTAAACACAACTAAACGACCTCAAGCTAACCGTTTGAGGTCCTTGTCCTCGCCGAATTATATTGAGTAGTAAAATCAGTAATAGTTAAAGCTCTCCTTATAAATCAAGCGACATAATACCATTTAATTAATTGAAAAGGCTAAAAAAAGTGACTATTGAAGATTCAAACTTACTACTACTAAGTAGCTCTCGTGTTGGCAATACAGCCTATTTACAACATGCATTAGCCTTGATAAAGGCAAAGCTTACGGGTGTTACTGAATTATTATTTATTCCTTATGCTGGTGTAACAGTAAATTACGATGACTACACGGCAATGGTGCAAAATGCATTAATTGAGCTAGGCATTAAAGTAACGGGTATTCATCAGTATGCTGACCCGGTTAGCGCAATTAATGCTGCGCCAGCAATAGCGGTTGGTGGTGGCAATACTTTTCATTTATTGCATCAGTTATATCAAAATAAGTTAATTAGACCTATTCAAAGTAAAGTAGCACAAGGTATGCCCTACATTGGCTGGAGTGCAGGATCAAATATTGCGGGACTTTCTATTCGCACAACAAATGATATGCCGATTATTGAACCTGAAAGTTTTAATGCTCTGCAATTGGTTGATTTTCAATTAAATCCACACTATACCGACTACAACCCTCCAGGTCATAATGGCGAAACTCGTGCACAACGTTTAGCCGAATTTATGGTGCTAAATCCGGATACACCCATTGTCGCTATTGTCGAAGGAACGGCGTTAGACATTAAGCAAAATACCATTAAGTTAGTCTCGGGCTTATCTGATATAAAGGACTCAACAACTGCAGCTAATGGATTTTTATTTAAGGCGGGTAAAAAAGAAGTTATCGCGACTGAAGATAACTTAGATTATCTCTTATAAGTTTTGTAACTTATAAAGGCGATATAACAAATAGCCCCTGATTAAAAGACTAAAAATTTTGGGCTAAAATATGAGCGAAGAAATAGCCCACTGTTTTATTACTGTTTAAATGACTGGTATGTTTCTTTTCTTTTAACGAGTTATTTCTTATATTTACACTCAGTAAAACACCCAATAGCAGCACCAAAAAGTAAACCACCGATAGTCCAAACGATAGCGTTAATAACCACATGAGATATTATTAGTGCTGATTAATCAAATGCTTCGTTAACAACAAATGTCATTGTAATAAACATTGGTAAACCCCAAGCGAGAAGACCTCTTAGCAAGATAAGATAAGATAAGATAAAATGTACTTTCTTTACGCGTTTCTGGCCACTCATAAAAATCTTTTTCTTTTATATACTCAAAACCTTTTGTGAAAAATAACGCCTTATTAAGCGGCAAATTATGGTTGGCTGTAATGTGCGAAGCGCAGGCAGCTATTATTTTTTCTGCTTGAGCAACTTGTTATACCTTTCCACTATTTAGCTTAGAAAGTAAATCAGAAGGAGCTATATATATTAGAGTTTTACCATCTTTTGTTGTGAGAAATAATTTTAGCTCTGCTAACTTTGCTAAGTACGCTCTAGCGGTATTTGCAGAAATCGAGTAAGAGTTGGAAACTTCTTTAGCACTAAAGATCCTTCCTGGCTCCTTAACCGCTTTCTTTATTAAATCTTTTTGAATAAAGTTTAGCGTATTACCCCATGTAGTTTTCTCTAATATCTCAGCAATTTTTTGAAATTCATTTGTCTTCTTACCTAAGTATTTTTTCAATTCCTTGAAAGCATGGAGAATAATATCTAACTGAAAATAAATAAAATATGTTAAATCATTAGAGTCTTTTTCTGTGTACATATAATACCAATCCCATTAAGTTATTGCTCACTTGTACTAGTTAAAATAGCTCAAGGCTGTGTTGCTCTCACTCCCAATAGCCAGCTATTGCTCAATCGAGCGCCTTACCTTGAGTTATTTTTCCTGCGCACAACAAGATCAAAAACTTAATGGAACTGGTATAAGACATTCCATACTCTTTGGGTTTTTCTTTTAATAATTAACAAACCGATGTTAAATCAGTGAGGTTAATAACGAAATATCGATTCGCTTCGCCGCTTTAGTTATATCTAAGTCAAAAGGTAGCTCTGCCAATTTAGCTATGGGGAGTAGTGTTGTTAACTCACGAATGTTTTCCACTAAATAAGGCATACTCTCTGGACAATTTGCTATCCAGCCTACACAGTTTAAGCCATCAGTTACAATTGACTGATAAGTTAATACCGCATGGTTTAAGCAGCCTAGTTTCATATTCACTACAAGGACAACGTCTTGACGGCTTGCTTGTACAAACGCTGATAAATATTGTCCTTGCCCTAGGGGTAAACGCCAGCCACCGGCACCTTCACAAATAACAACGTCTGCAGCCAAAGCGGTAATTTGTTCATAGCCATGTTGAATGTCGGTTAAACTAATGGCTTGTTGCAACTGAGCGGCGGCTATATGGGGTGCAATAGGTTGTTCAAAAGCAATGGGATTGACTTGAGAGATGATTTGTTGGCAATTAGACTGTTTTAGTAATAATAAAGCATCGTTATTCACTAGCTGATGATTAACTCGCTCGCAACCAGCAGAAATTGGCTTATAAACTGCCACTTTTTTATTGCTGGCAACTAAGGCATGTACAAGCGCTTGGGCTGCATAGGTTTTACCGGCGTCTGTGTCGGTGGCGGTAACAAATAACTTTAACATAATAGGTAACTCTTAAAATTCAACAACTGTTTTTCGATGGGTTATTTATGAGGAACTTAGGCTTGATCAATCACAAAGCTTAATCCTTTAACTTGACAATTAGCCCAGAGAAAACTTTATAAGTAGCAGGATATATACCACTCGGTGGCAAAAATTCTTGATAGTTTTCGGTCATTTTTTGCCATTTATCTTTGCCCGCAAGTCCTTTACCCTGCTTTTTAGGCAGATGATTCGCGCCAAGGCTTTTCAATTCATGAGCTAGATGTAAAACATTTTCATAGTCTAAAACAATATCTTGCTGTTTAGCTTGCAATAATTTTCGATCAGCGCCGTCAAATAAAGCTGTAATTTCACTTTCTTTTTTAAAGTCAATTACGTGTTGGTCATTATCAATGTGCGCCCAAGCAGACTTTAATTCAAATAAAGTACCATCGACTAGCGTACTAAAAGCAAATAAACCGCCGGGTTTTAATACCCGTATTATTTCATTTAACACCTGGTCTAGCGGATCACACCATTGGATCATTAAATTGGAATAAACAAAGTCGATGCTGTTATCTTGCAACGGTATCTTATAAGCGTCAGCTTCAAGCCAGTGAATACTCTTATGGCGATTATCTTTGGCAAAATGCAGCATTTTTTTCGAAACATCTAAGCCAATAACTTGTCGGTAACGACTTGATAGCAGCTCAGTAAAAAACCCCGTGCCTGCGCCCAAATCTAAGGCAGTGATATCGTTGCGATTAGGTAACCATGGCATTAAATCCTTGCCACAATAGCGTTGTAAACGGGCTGAAACATCATAAGAAGCACTGGCTGAGCCAAAAGATCTCGCTATTTTAAAACGGTTAGTCTTTTTAGACATTATACTATAACCTCGTTAATGCAATTAGCTAAGTAATTGATATCTTTAATTTCGTGACTTGAGGTTACAGTTACGCGTAACCTTGAGCTATTGTTTGGAACCGTTGGTGGACGAATAGCACTAAGCCAAATGCCTTTATCGCGTAACTTCTGACAAACATCAAGTGTGGCAACTTCATCACCAATAACAATGGCGTGAATTGATGAGACATTTTTAATAAGCTTAACTTTACTGCATAATTTTGACGCAAGTAATTGGCTCAATTCAACAATTTTTTCTCGACGCCAATGTTCCGCTTGAATAATTTCAATACTCTTTTTTGTTGCCCAAGCTAAAGCCGGAGATATCGCAGTTGAATAAATATAATGCCGCGAAAAGTTAATTAAATAATCAGCCAGTAATTCATCACAAGCAACAAAAGCGCCACTTGTGGCAATACTTTTACCAAAGGTCGCCATAACAAGGTCAAGGTCTGCGATACTGCTGCTGCCTTGGCCTTTATTACCAACAACACCGATACTGTGCGCGTCGTCTAGATATAATAAGGCTTGATGCTGTTGGGCTATTTTCGCCAAATTAATGACATCAGCCTGATCGCCATCCATACTAAATACACCTTCAGAGACAATAATTTGATTTAACTCAGCATTATCATTTTTAGCTTTCGCTTGGCCTTGCCTTAAAAAACCTTGTAGTTGCTCAGTATCGTTATGCAAAAAGCGCTTTACTTTAGCGTCACTTGACAGTGCGCCATCAATTAACGACGCATGACTGAGTTTATCTAAATAAAGCGCACAGCTTTTATGACCCAAGGCATGCATAAGCGCGTTATTAGCGGAAAAACCACTGGCAAACAATAAGCACTTCGCTTTATTAAGCCAATCACAAATATCGTTTTCTAGTGCTTGATGGGCATAAGAGTAACCGGTAATTAAACTTGAGCCACTAGCACAAGTACCAAATCGCTCAGCGCCGGCTAGCAAGGCTTGGTTAATTTTTGGATGATGATTTAGGCCAAGATAGTCATTTGATGAAAAGTTTAAGTAACTTTTATCGTCAATTTTGACATAACGGCCATTTTGCTCGGCAACACATTGACGCACACGATAACGTGCACGCTGTTTTTGCTCGGCAATACTGGTAGTTAAGAAATCAAACGCCATAGTTATTAATTTACGGCGTTATAGAATAGTTCGCTATTTTTCTGGTCAACCATAGCGGTGTTAAGTTTTGCTTCATCCGCGGCTGAACTGGCAATAGTTTCAGTATTAATACCTAATCGGTTAAATAACATCATATCTTTATTGGCTTCAGGGTTTCCGGTGGTTAATAATTTACACCCGTAAAATATTGAATTAGCGCCCGCTAAAAAGCACAATGCTTGCATTTGTTCGTTCATCGCGTCGCGCCCTGCTGATAACCGCACATGGCTTTTTGGCATCATGATACGTGCTACGGCAATACAGCGAACAAACTCAAAATGATCTAAATCTGCCACATCAGCTAATGGTGTACCTTCAATTTTTACTAACATGTTGATTGGCACACTTTCCGGTTGCGGTGAAAGGTTGGCCAATTGTGCCAATAATGACGCCCGGTCTTTACTTTCTTCACCTAAACCCACTATGCCACCACTACAGACCTTCATGCCTGAACTTCGCACATTAGATAAAGTGTCTAAGCGGTCTTGGAAGGTACGTGTAGTAATAATTTGATTATAATGCTCTGGCGAAGTATCCAAGTTATGGTTGTAATAGTCCAAGCCTGCACCTTGTAACTCATCGGCTTGCTCAACAGATAACATGCCAAGTGTCATACAGGTTTCAAGTCCCAGTGCCTTTACTCCCTTAACCATTTCTAGTACTGAAGGCATATCTCTTGCTTTTGGGTTACGCCAGCCAGCGCCCATACAAAAACGTGTTGAACCTTGATCTTTCGCTGCTTGTGCCGCTTCAAGCACTTTGCTCACTGCCATTAAACGTTCTTTCTCAATGTCAGTTTTATAACGGGCACTTTGAGAGCAGTATTTACAATCTTCTGGGCAGGCGCCGGTTTTAATCGACAACAAAGTACTCACTTGTACTTCATTGGGATTAAAGTTTTCGCGGTGTATAACTTGCGCTTTAAACATCAAATCATTAAACGGCATGTCAAACAGTGCTTTAACTTCATCTGCTTGCCAGTTATGGCCTACTTCACTATTACCTTGGTTGGTATTATTAACGGCGGTATTAGCAGTGGTGTTAGCGCTAGCTTCACTTAGTACTGATGTTTGCTGTGTCATAGTTATTCACTCGTTGGTAAATTGCATCTATTAATATTAACGCGTAGTCTATGCATCAACTCAAATATGTCAACCAACTAAACCAATTAAGACTTACATATGAACAATAAACAAGCAAACGCGCTTGAGTTTGATAAAAACCATGTTTGGCATCCTTATACTTCTATGTCAAAACCATTACCTTCCTATCTGGTCGAATCTGCCGAAGGTGTTTATATTAACTTGGCTAGTGGTGAGAAAATTATTGATGGTATGTCATCGTGGTGGTCAGTGCTGCACGGTTATAATCACCCAGAATTAAATCAGGCCTTGATAAAACAAACTGAAAAGTTTGCCCATGTAATGTTTGGTGGTTTAACCCACGAACCAGCCATTGAACTTGCCAAAAACTTAATTGAGCTAACCCCTGAGGGCTTAAATAAAGTATTTTTAAGTGACAGCGGTTCGGTGTCAGTTGAAGTGGCACTAAAAATGTCGATACAGTATTGGCACAGTAAAAATAAGCCTGAAAAGCATAAAATACTGACAGTTAGGAATGGTTATCACGGTGATACCTTTGCAGCGATGTCGGTATGTGACCCCGTTAATGGCATGCATCAGTTGTTTGAACCTATGCTAATGAAGAATTTATTCGCTCCGGCGCCAAAAACAGTATTTGGCCAAACATGGGATGCTAACGACGTGGTAGAGTTAAGTGCGATGTTTGCCCAATACCATCAACAAATCGCGGCATTTATTATCGAGCCCATAGTCCAAGGTGCTGGTGGCATGCGTTTATATCATCCTAACTATTTAAAAACCTGCCGAACACTGTGTGATCAATATAATGTAATAATGATTGCTGATGAAATCGCGACCGGTTTAGGCCGAACTGGCAAGTTGTTTGCCTGTGAATGGGCTGATATTAGCCCTGACATTATTTGTTTAGGTAAAACTCTTACCGGTGGCTACATGACACTAGCAGCAACCTTATGTACTGATAAAATTGCTAATACGATTAGTGACGGTGAAGCGGGCTGCTTTATGCACGGACCTACCTTTATGGGAAATCCGCTGGCTTGTGCCGTTGCTAACGCCAGTCTTAAGATATTAAAACGTAATCAATGGCAGCAACAAGTAGCAGATATTGAAAACACTTTTCAGCAAAAATTATTGCCTTTAAAAAATCATCACCGGGTTCAGGATATAAGAGTGTTAGGCGCTATAGGCGTAGTTCAGGCAACTGAGAATGTTGATATGGCCGAAATCCAAAAACGCTTTGTAGAATTAGGCGTGTGGATACGCCCTTTTGGGCAACTTATCTATATTATGCCACCCTTTATTAGTGATAAGGCGCAACTGAGTTTGCTGATCAATGCCATTAGTACTGTATTAGATGAAGACAAGTGTTTTAAACGCAGTTAATGCTGAGTTGTTTATACCAAACTCACTAATTATCTGATCATTGCTACTGGTTAAAAAAACTAACTACTGCGTTATTTATTTAATCATTAGAACAACGAGTTATTAAAATAAATGCCTGGTCTATTTTCACTACCTATAAAGTAGACCAGGTAATTAATGAAACTGGTATTATATTGTACTATTAAATAATTTTAACGGCTAAAACCTGTACTAATATAAAACTTACCCAGGCGATGGTAATCACCAGTAATAATAAACTATTAAAATACTTACCATCATTTTTACGCCGGCTACGATAATTATTCAGTATTAAACAACAATAGCTACTTAAGGCGCTTAACCACAAAACAATATATAAATAACCGGTTAGTGGTGTCAGCCAAAACTTCCTAATTTCAATATTATGGTAACGTAAAATGCCATAGTCGGTGTCAGGCGCAGCGTAATAAGAAAGCAATAAGGCAAAAATAAATAAGCCCCAACCAGCGATAGTTAATACCCTTAAAATATAAGTCCATAAATCAGCAGCATTCCTGCGCTCCTTGCTCGATATTTCATACTTCATACCGCTTTTTATCCCTAATTTTAAATTATTTTTTTATAAAGACCAGATTTAGCAATTTTTACTTGTTAAACCCTACAGGCAAGGTAACATAGCAACCCTTAAAATTTGAGTACATTTTTGACAAAAAAGAGGTTTGTAAATGTCAGTCATTGCCATTACTGATATCTTGGCAGGAAAATATCCTGTTAATGAATCAATTACCATCCATGGTTGGATCCGCACACGTCGTGATTCTAAAGCAGGTATTTCATTTTTAGCGGTACATGATGGTTCATGTTTTGACGCTATTCAAGCAATTGCTCCGAGTAATTTGGATAATTATCAGACTGATATATTAAAACTGACCACGGGTGCTGCAGTAAAAGTTACCGGTATTTTGGTTGAATCTCCAGGTAAAGGTCAGTCGTTTGAGCTACAAGCGGAACAGGTCGAAGTATTAGGCCTAGTTGAAGACCCTGATACTTATCCAATGGCAGCAAAACGCCATAGTATCGAGTTTTTACGTGAACAAGCACACTTACGTCCACGTACTAATATCGGTGGTGCAGTAGCGCGTGTGCGCAATACCTTGGCACAAGCCGTACATCGTTTTTTACACAGCAAAGGTTACTTTTGGATCAGCACACCATTAATTACCGGTAGTGACTGTGAAGGCGCTGGTGAAATGTTCCGTGTTAGTACGCTTGATATGGAAAACTTACCATTAAATGACCAAGGTAAAGTTGATTACAACCAAGACTTTTTCGGTAAAGAAACTTTCTTAACCGTTTCAGGTCAGTTAAATGTTGAAACTTATTGTTGTGCCCTATCTAAAGTGTATACCTTTGGCCCAACGTTCCGCGCTGAAAATTCAAATACTACCCGTCATTTAGCTGAGTTTTGGATGATTGAGCCTGAAATTGCGTTCGCCGATCTTTCTGATGCGGCCGATTTGGCTGAAGAAATGTTGAAGTATGTTTTCCAAGCCGTGCTTGATGAACGCGCAGACGATATGGCTTTCTTTGAACAGCGTGTCGATAAAACGGTTGTCGAGCGTTTAAACTCGGTGATCAACAACGACTTTGTGCGTTTAGATTACACTGATGCGATCACCATTTTAGAAAACTGTGGTAAAAAGTTTGAAAATAAAGTCGCTTGGGGCGTAGATTTAAACTCAGAGCACGAGCGTTACTTAGCTGAAGAGCATTTTAATGGTCCGGTAGTGTTACAAAATTATCCTAAAGATATTAAATCATTCTACATGCGTTTAAATGACGACGGCAAAACGGTTGCTGCTATGGACATTTTAGCGCCCGGTATTGGCGAGATCATTGGTGGTAGCCAACGTGAAGAGCGTTTAGATGTTTTAGATAAACGTTTAGCGGAAATGAATTTAGACCCAGCAGACTACAGTTGGTATCGTGATTTACGCCGTTACGGCACTGTGCCACATGCGGGCTTTGGTTTAGGCTTTGAACGCTTAGTGGTTTATGCTACCGGCATGCAAAACGTGCGCGACGTGATCCCTTTCCCAAGAACGCCCAATAACGCGGCCTTCTAAGTGAGTACCATATAAAACTAAAAAAACCCTCAATTGAGGGTTTTTTATTAACTAAAATAGAAGAGAATAAATTATTGCTGGTTAAAGCAAATAACCGACCATTCTAAGGTGATCTACACATATACCCGCTGCGTTATGTTAAATCCCAATAGCCCTACTTACTGACCTATACTCCGACTTATTGACCTGTACTTCTAACCCAGACTCCTGCCCCATAAGACTTACCTATGTTACTGAGCTAAAACGCTGAGCTAAAACACTGAGCTAAAATAAATATAGCTCTAATCGTGCTTGTTGATTAGCTAAAATTTCTTGTGTGTAACAGCTTGCCCTGTTTTTTAAGTGCTCTAATAACGCTGAAATTTGTTGGCTTGAAGCAGACAAGCGTTGAGCGGTTAAAATAGCGTTAGCTTGCGCCTGCCACAAGTCACTTCGGCCAGTATTAAGATCAAATGCTTTCAGTGTTTCTAAATTAGGGTACAAGCATGCTGAAGCACGGGGTAATGTGTAAGCTATTTCAATGCCTTTGGGGTCTAGGTCGGTCATGCCAATAACAGGGCAACTTAAGCGCTGACACAATCGGTAAACACCGCCAAGTGCTTTGCCATGGCCACGGTAAATAAATAAAGCCTTTTGTACACTTTCTGGTAATAGCGGTTTTATTGTTATTAATGAGATAAAGACCTGTAAATTTTCACAAACGACAACACAGTCATGCTCAATAGTTTGTATATCATGATATTGAAAGGTCATGGAGGTGTACTCAGGTATTGAGGTTACCTTATCATTAACTTTAATCTCGCCATTTAATGACGCTATTCTGATGTCATTGTTCATTACCGCTGTAGTGTGCTGTTTTTCATTATGAACAAAGCCACTAACTTCAATTCTATTAAGCGCTTGTTTGGCCATTAGAAAACCATCAATGCTGCCTATTTCCTTATTAAACAACAAGGTCAGTTCGCTAAAGTCTTGTGAGCTCAGTCGTAGCGACTTACCAGCGATTGTGCCTAAGCCATAGCTTGAATGTACCGACATAAACTGTGGCAGTGGTAATGTACCCGCGCGCTTTTTAAGTAGCTTCGCCAGTGTTGTCTTTTGTGGTTTTGTTAATAATTGAAGCATATTGAAATATCTTTAATATCAAAGTTACCATTAAAAGATTTTGAGTAATTGCCTAGCGGTTTAAAAATGAAAAATTTACTTTTTTCCGCGGGTAGTCTTAAAATCTCAGTATAGATGGCATCTAAAAACAATTGCGGTTTACATGCAGGTTTTAGTTGTTGGTAAATGTTATTCACTAATACTTTATCACCTGGGGTTTTAATTAACGCTAACAATATATCTTCTAGCCATTTTGCGCCTATGGGTGTTTCAACGGCTTTTTCAACATCATCTTGCGTCATATCAAGAGACGAATTATTGTCTCTTGCTTTTTTAAACCGCTCCCCTTCAACTAGGTTAAGGGATTGCGCAAGGTCAATTAAATCATTGCGCGTAAGTAAGCTAGACTCGTCAGGATAAACATCGATGTTTATCGCCTTAACTACGTTAGTTATGTTTGGCGGCATGCCCGTTTCTTCAACACCGATAAGATCACTAAAATCATGATCGGTTTTTGTGTCAAAGTATTGTTTAAATTGCCTAACAAGCTTACCTCTACCTTCGAGTTTTCTAAAGCCAATCAACAAGGCTTGCATCAGTGTCAGTGCATTAATTAATTCTTTAATCGCACTTTGTTTACCACCAAACAGGTCGTTATTAATAATAGATCGCAGTCGTAAGTCGGTGATGGGCCTTTCTAACAATTCAGCTTCATCGATAATATTTAAAGCTTGTCTGAGAGTTCTTGCTTCTGAAATTGCTTGCTCATTTTCTTTACGCTTTGCCGATATTGAATGGACATAACCAAATTGATTTTCAATGCGGTTTCTTAATTGTTGTATGTTGTTGTTTATACCATCGAGTAATTGATAAATCGAGTCAATAACCAGTCTTTTATACCTATCGCTGTCATTATATGCGCCAAGGGTATTTGAATGGTTTAGTTGATTTATATTAAATAAAATACTGCGCCAATAACCACCCACATCAACATTAATAGCAAGTGACCTTTCGGTTTTAAGGGCATTTTCTAAAAAATTTTGAAAAGTGCTGCTTAATCTTATGCTCCCTGATGCCGTTTCAAAAGCCAGGTTATAATTGTGCAGTTCATCAAAACCCTTAAGCGCTTCTTCTGTAGGCGGAAGTAGTCCCTCGGTTATGATGGTATCAATGGTTGGTGCGTGCTTTGCCAACATACGAAACATTTTAATCATGGCACCCGACATTATATCAATTCATCCTGTACTGGCTCATCTAAATCAATGTCATCAAATTTTTCAGCTTGATAAGTCATAATAAATTCCATCAAGTTAATATAGTAGGCAAGCTTACCCGTACAAAGATAGATATCTATTTTTGGTTCAATTTGTTTTAAAATTTCAGTTTTAACCAGGCTATTAATCAGTTGTTTGGTTTTATCAAAAACACTGCCTTTTAACTGACCTTTTATCTGGATAATGATCCGGTCTAAAGATTTTAACAATGATTTATCGTTTTCAATTTTACTGACAATTTGAGCCAAATGAATCTCATCACCGGTGTAAAGTGAACGTTCGTCATTACTCACACGCATCATTAAACTCAAAAATTCAACTACCGGCCTTATTTCTTGCTGAGTTTGTTTAAATACCACTCTTGATGCTCGCCTTCTATCAGGGGTCATAGACTCGTAGGACGCATAATAGAATTCGTGATCAATATGAGATAATGTTTTAGAGGTCTGGTACAAGTACGCTTGCACACGTTCTCTGTTGATGTCTGAGCTTAAAAAATCATAACTTACAGCACAGGTTATTGGGCAAATAAATTTACCTTCTAAAAGTGACTCTACGGTGTTGGTAAACACTTCATCAAAAATCATGATTGGGTGCCTACTGTACTCGTTTGGGCGGCACTTATTGCTTTTAGCAGCGGATCATCACTGGCGGTGATTTGTTCAAACCTATTTTTGGGTTTATTAATAAAGTAGCGTTTGTGGTAAACACCCATGAAGTTATTATCAGCATTGGGAATGGCAGTAAAAATAGTATCATTTTCTTTATCAAACATAGCAAATAGTGAATCAACATTTTCAACTGAAATTTCACCTAATTCATCAACACCATATAAAATATCAACATTTTGTGAGCCCTTGATCATAGAGCCTAATGAAGTGGTAAATGCCAGCAAAATTAAGTAACTCATGCCATTAGAAGAGATATCTTTTAGATCATTACCAGAGCGCGCAATTTTACTTTCATTATTCACTACAGCTTCAAAAGAAATATCGTATAAGTTAGAGTGCCTTTCTACCAGTTTATTATTGGTAAATTTTGTCAACACTTCTGACATAGCGACGCCATATTTTTCAGGAGGTAGGGTTTGTTGATTGTCTTTAGTCCAAGCTTCATAGGTTTTTTTAAATGCCTTTAAGGCGGAAAAAACTTCGTGAGATTCGAGTAAAGGTGTTAGGTTAATGGATATTTTACCTAAGGCGCTAAACACGGTCTTTTTCTCTAGATAGCTATTAACTCTTGAGCTAAAGGCGTTGATCTCAACTTCATAACGTTTGAGCTGATCATAAAAACCAGATAATTCCATACCTCGTAGTGCCGCATTCTCGATGATTAAATCACGCACGTCGTTAATCACTAACGGTAACTCTTTAACAATATAATCTGAAATAACCCTTAGATTAGGATCTATATCTAAGGCATTGTTTTTAATATCAATAGATTTCTTTATCGCACTATTCAAATGTATATTCATTTGAGAGATAACTTGTTCAGCGTGACCTTTGATGCTTTTTAATGCCTTGCGATGGCTTTTTAATATGTTATCTAATTCACCGCAGATTGTTTCAAATGAATGTGCTTCTAGTGTGCTAGTCGCTGGTTTAAATTCCGCTAATCGGCTGGTTAAACGTAATGCCATTTCATGCTTTTCCCTGACCTTGGACAGCTTAGCCGTGATTGCGTCACGATTGATAATAAAAGCCACTTTATCGGTTTTAATCATCTCAGTAAGTTCAGTTAGTGATTGAGTCAGGTTTGTCACCGCTTGTGAAGCCTTAAAAGATTTATTATTAAGGCTTTCAAGTTGACTGTAAGTGTTGCTCATAAAGGCGTTATAACTGCTAATAATACCCGGAGCATTTTTAAGTCGACTAAGCTGTTTTTCTAAAGTGGCTATTTCATTATCAAGTTTGTTTAGTGTCTCAGTATCAATGTTTTTGTCATTTAATTGATTTTTTTCGTCTGCTTTTAAACGACTGATTACTAAAGCGTATTCAGTATCATTTTGGTTTATTTTTTCTTCTGTCTGCTTGATAAAGCCTTCTAACTCAACATTTTGACCCATGTATTGTTCTTGTAAACTTTGCATACGTGCTA
Organism: Colwellia sp. C1TZA3; assembly: GCF_007954265.1. GTDB lineage: Bacteria > Pseudomonadota > Gammaproteobacteria > Enterobacterales > Alteromonadaceae > Cognaticolwellia. Next base: position 20,772 of record NZ_VOLS01000004.1, read on the forward strand.
AGTGCTGTTGATTAATGTTAGTTAACTTTTCTTGGTTTTCTCGACCCAGTTTACCCAGAGCATTGTTAAGCGCTTTAGCTTCAGCCTCTAAGGCTAATTTTGCTTGGGAAATTTCATTTTTTTGCTCAGTGTTGAGCTGATTAATGTTGGCATTGATCGATTCGAGTAATTGATTTTTTAACGCTATATTGGCTTTAATCTTAATAATGTCTTGTTGCTGAGCATTTTGCTCGTTGGCAATTTCTTTAACTTTGTATGACAGTTTTTCTTTGGTCTCATTGAGTTGCAGAATATGGCGGTCAATTTGTTCGATTTCGGCGCTAATGCTGTCACTTGTTTTGGCAAACTCATTATAAACACGAGCCCAATCTAGCCTTAAGCCTTTGAAGTTATTTTTTGATTGTTCGGCTGTAAAGTCAGGATTAAGATTGGTTGACGCTAATACGGCTGGCGCAAGAAACTTACCAATACTTTCAGACCAGTCATCAACGTTGTTCAACAAAAACTCATGCAGTGAATGTTTTTTTGGATTGAGTAGCCGCTCTAAATCAGTTTTTGCTGATATTTTAGTTTTTATTTCGTTGGCTATCTTGGCCATTTCGCTAAGTATTTTATCAGTTTCCATCGCACTGCTTTGCGCTTGACGCTCAAAATAAATGGCTTGCCTTGAATCTGCGTTAAGTTTTTCGTTCGCCCGTTGCAATTCTTCTTGTGCTAATTTAATTTGTGCTCTTGTTTCCTTACTGACATCAACACTCTGTAATTTAAAATGACAATGATTGAGTTTATTTTCATAATCAGCAGAAAGCTGCTGTAATTGATTTTCATTTTCTCGAATCGCTGTTTTTAGATCATAGCCCGCGTCGCTCATTACACTGCTTTGTGTTGCAGTAATATCGTTATATTCAGCTTTGGCAACATTAAATTGGTTAGTAAGTTGATCCTTTAAGCTATAAAACTGTGCTTGTCGTTTGGACTTAAGTTTGTCAAATTTAACGGTAATGTTTTGAGCTTCATCGAGTAAGTTTACTTTTTCAACACTGGCATTATCAAGTTGTGCTTGATAGTTGTTGATATTGGCATAGTCACTTTTTAAGGTGCCAACATCTTTTTCTTCCCAGGAAATTTTTTCGGCTTCAATGGTCTCTATTTGTCTTTTAGCAGCGTCAACTAGACGGTTATTGTCACTGACTTGATCGGCTAAGCTATTTTTTTCATCGGAGTTCTTAAGGTTTTCAAGCGATTTGGCGCTGTTTAATGTTGCTAGCTCAGTCGTTAATACTTCAAGTGAGTGGTTGAATTGTTCGGTATAGGCTAACAAGTTGTGTTTATATGCACTCAACATGGCTTCAGAACTCTCTGCCGTATAGAGTGATTTAGATAGTTTAGGTAGTATGCTACTCGCTAAATCATCATAAGTTTTAAGCGCGTTATAATCGGTTTTCCAAACAGATAAGCTCGCTACGTCCATATTAAACTCAAGCTCATTCTTGCCACCGTTGAGCATAATAGACGATAGCAGTTCTTTAATACGTTTAAAGTCTGTGTTGCGCTCCAGTGCTGCACCAACTACTGTGTTGAGCATTGATAAATTTTTGCCTGGCGCGGCAAGAGAAAATCTATGCTTTGCTTCTGTCAGATCCTTATCACTAAATACAGCCGTACCGAGAATAATTTTTTGATAATGTGATGGCGAAGATACCGCTTTAACAGGCACGTGTTTTAAATGGAAATGGCGATAAATATTTGTACAGGGAATTAAATTTAGTGTGCCATCTGGCGAAGGTTCAGCAGTATAGTCGGCAAGTTCAAACGGCTTATCTACAAATAGGTAGTTTATACTTTCATTCTTACTAAAACACACGGCTTGCTTAATGCCTGAGTGAGTTTGATATTCAAAAACAATATAACTGGTTAATCTAGGTAGGTAATAGTTGACAAAAGATTCTCTGATTTTACCGCGTACTTTGACGACATCACCGGGTGCATCAGCAAAGAATATTCTCACCAGTTTTAAAAAGGTGGTTTTACCTGCCGCATTAGTGCCACTGAGATTAGTATGGCCACTGACATCAACTTCAACCCTTCTCCCCTTAAAGTAGCTATCAATCAAAATTATGCGTAATAACTTGCTGTTGGGTGTAACTTTCAATGTCATTTATTTTCCTATTAACGGTGTTTTTTATACTTTAATCTACTGGTTATTAGTGTAATACGACTTGCTCATTGACACCATGATCCGAACAGATAATATTGAATTTTGGTTTGCACAGAGGTTGAAGTTAACACTTTAGAAGTATGTTTTCGCGGCTGCTTTTAAAGCAATCAAACATCTCAAAGGTAACCCATCATATCGATTAAGCACAGAGCGATGTAGTTCGGGGTGAACTTGACATTAACTAACATTATCTGCTGAAAAAATGACAGTATGAAAAAATGACAGTATATTGCAGTGAATTTAGACATAAAGCGGTTTACGTTAAAATCACTTAAATCAATTTAAACAAGCCTAGAAATACATTTTTACCAACATTAGATGCTATTTTAACCTTTTTGATGAACGGTAATTGTCTACTGTAAGAGAATTAACGCTTGGTTTATTCTGATTAAATTAACTGGAAAGATAATCTAAAAGCAATGATGCCAATATGATAAAAAACGGGTGATTTAATACCAGTTTCATTGATTATCTGATCTACTTTATATGCAGAGAAAACAGCCCAATACAAGGCATAAAATTTAGTCAGTCGTTATTTTTATCGATAGAAATGATCATAAAATTAGTGGGATTGTTATAACTACCCTAGGAGAAGAAATAGGATGTTTCTGTGATTTGATAAGAATAGTCAACAATGACATTAATGAAAGCGGTGTAAGATTTAATGTATAAGGTATTAAAAGCTATTTACACTTTATTACTAAAAATAAAAACAGCTTGGTTGTTTAGCATATCAATAAGGCTGTTCATTAACTGCTTGCCTAAGCGCTTACTCGACAAACATTAATAAGTACGTAAACTAAAAATAGCTAACGTAATCTTCAAATTCTCGGATTTTTTTCATCGGTAATTCTTTTGACTTTTCACCAATATAAATAAAGCCAACAATTTCCTCATGTAGCTCAATATTTAGACGCGCTTTGACTAAAGGGTGATAACTCATTTCACCGGTGCGCCACATAGCGCCTAGATTTAAGGTCGTTGCTGCCATCTGCATTGCGTGCGCTGCACACCCTGCTGCGATTAGCTGTTCTTGCTTAGGCACTTTAACGTGTTGATGAAACTTAGTACTAATAACGATAATTAAAGGCGCACGAAAAGGCATTTTAGCCGCTTTCTCTATTTTAACTTCATCGCCACCATCACTAACAACCGCTGATTTGAACGCTTTGCTTAACTTTGTCAGCCCTTCATCTTTAACGATGGTAAATCGCCATGGTGTTAAACCTGCATGGTCAGGAACACGCATACCAGCCTTAATAATATCATTAATAACCTGCTCATCAGGGCTATTGCCATGTAAATTAGGGTTAGACTGACGAGTATGTAAAAACTCCAAAACGTTCATAAAACTGTAGATTCCTGTTGTTTTGTTCTTTATGACTTAATCAATAGTAGGCTGTTTAATGTTCAACCAGTATTAGTACGTTTAAATGCTATCTCTTTGTTATCGCGTACATTAAAACTTATTTTCCATTAAAATCATACAAGTTAATCGTTTTATCTTATTTTATATACGAAACAGCTTATAAATCGGATCAGCAATATATCAACAGTAGAACGTGATTGGCCATAATTTCTTTCAATTATCTAAAAGACAAAAATATTTACATTTACGACTACTTAAACGAGGCAATTTTCAGTAGCATATGGTTATCTAATATTAAAGCAAACGATAGACAGCGTTTTATGAAAGAAAAAAAAAGTACGATAGCAAGAATAACCTTAGGGCTATTTAGCTTGCTCAATACCTCGCGAAAAATCATTATTAATTTAGTGTTTTTTACTGTGCTATTAATTTTTATTATCGCTATTACTCGTGATGAAAAAAATATTACCGTTAAACCAGGATCAGCGCTAATATTGAATATACGTGGTGATATTGTTGAACAAAAACATGATATTGATCCAATGGACGCTTTTATTAGCGAAGCACTTGAGCAACCTGATACCGCCACTGAAGTATTAATCACTGATATATTATCAGTGATTAAACATGCAGAAACTGACGAGCGCATTAGTGCGATAGTGCTAGATCTAGAAAACATGCAAGGCTCAGGCATTACCAAACTAAGTGATATAGCCAAAGCATTAACACAATTTAAAAGTCAGGGTAAAAAAATAATCGCTATTGGTGAGCAATACAGCCAAAACCAGTATTACTTGGCCAGTTATGCCGATGACATTTGGCTTAATCCTAAAGGCTGGATGTTATTAGACGGTTATGGACGTTATCAACTGTACTTTAAGTCTGCTTTAGAAAAGCTTGCAATTAGTCAGCATATTTTTCGCGTTGGCACATATAAATCAGCGGTTGAACCCTACATTCGCGACAATATGTCAGCCGCGGCTAAAGAAGCTAACCAAGTATGGTTGAGCGATCTTTGGCAGCAATATAAAATTGATGTTGCCCAACAACGTAACTTTGCAGTCAGTAACTTTGATGAAAACATTGATGTCTTAGTCACCAAACTAAAAGCAGCTAATGGTAATGTTGCCGAATATGCTTTAGCTAATAACTGGGTTGATGCCTTAAAAACACGAGAACAGGTGCAGCAAGACTTGATCAATGTTATTGGTAGTGACGGCAATAAAGGTTATAAAAATATCGCTTTTAATGATTATTTAACCCTGATCAACGCGAACACCTCGATGGAAAGTCTCAATGAAAATAAGATTGCGGTTATCGTAGCTAAAGGCACAATTTTAGCCGGTAACCAAAAACCTGGTACCATTGGTGGCACAAGTACCGCTGCTTTATTACGTGAAGCACGTGACAATAAAAGCGTTAAAGCCGTGGTACTTCGTGTCGACAGCCCCGGTGGTAGCGCATACGCTTCAGAAATTATCCGCCAAGAAGTCGAATTATTAAAAGCAGCTGGCAAACCTGTGGTTGCTTCAATGGGAACTTATGCCGCATCAGGGGGTTATTGGATATCTGCCCCTGCTGATAAAATTTATGCATCACCCACCACTATTACTGGTTCAATTGGCATATTTGGTTTTTTTATGACCTTTGAAAATACTTTAAGTAAATTAGGTATTCATACCGATGGTGTTGGTACCACAGATATTGCTGGTTTTGGCATCACACGTGAATTAACCCCAGGTATGGCTAATATTATACAATTAAATATCGAACGGGGTTATCGTGACTTTATTGAATTGGTGGCAAATAATCGAAATATGACAACTGAGCAAGTTGACGCAATCGCTCAAGGCCGTGTATGGTCAGGGTCAAAAGCCTTGGAACTTGGTTTAGTTGACGCGTTGGGCAACCTTGACAACGCTATTGAAGCAGCAGCCGAACTAGCAAACTTAGAAGATTACGATAAGCTGTTAATTGAAAAAGAGAAAAGTCCCCGTGCGCTGCTATTACAAAGTTTACTTGGGCAGGCGTTGATATTGTTTGGTCAGCCAACAAACAGCTATTACAGTGAAAATACGCTCACTAGCCTTATTAGTACACTGTCGCTTGAACTTAAGCAACTAGCGCAATTAAATGATCCGCAAGGTATTTATTCATTTTGCCTCGCCTGTGACATTGAATAATGTTTTAACTTAAACAACATAATGCCAATTTGATTAATTAGATGGTCTACTTTATACACAGGAAAAACGACACAATATAAGGTATTTATTTCAATAACTTGTTGTTCAGAATAATAGGCGCCTGCATTGTCTAATAAACTGCATCAATGCAGCGATAATGAGTAAATAAATAACGCCGTAGTGGGTTGTTTTAGCCAGGTGAAATGATCAGATAATTAATCAGATTGGTCTAATACCAATTTGATTAACTAAGTGATCACCTTTTTCATGAGGAAAAATGGACAAATACAAGGCATAAAATTTAGTCAGTAGTTATTCACCTTATAAATTTTATAACGCTGTCGTTATTCATTTTAACCCTTAAAAATGAGCAGGTAATTAATCAACTTGGTATAAGTAGCCTCGAAATATCGAGGCTTTTTTATCGCTAGCTCAGCGTTTTGCTGGCCTGCTTTGTGTTATAATCTCGAGCAATTTCATCACTTTGTTGGCACTCCTTACTTATGCCAATTTCTATATTAAGACTTAAGCTATGAGAAAACGCATATATATCGCTTATACCGGTGGCACCATTGGTATGAAGCCAAGCGAAAATGGTTATATTCCGCAGAAACAACATTTAACTGACGCGATAATGAAAGTACCTGATTTTCATCGTGAAGAAATGCCAGAATTTACCATTAATGAATATGATCCATTAATTGATTCATCAAATATGTCACCCTCAGATTGGCAACATATTGCTGATGATATCAAAAAAAATTATGAGGAGTATGACGGTTTTGTGGTATTGCATGGCACAGACACCATGGCTTATACAAGTTCTGCGCTTTCATTTATGTTAGAAAATTTAACTAAACCAGTCATTGTTACAGGCTCGCAAATTCCTTTTAGTCAATTACGTTCTGACGGACAAGTAAACCTGCTAAATTCATTATACATTGCCGCTAACTTCCCTATTAATGAAGTGGGCTTATATTTTAATAATAAGCTTTTGCGGGGAAATCGCAGTATAAAAGCTTATGCTGATGGCTTTAATGCTTTTGATTCGCCAAATTTACCACCTTTACTTGAGGCTGGTATTAACATTAAGTTAATTGAAGGAAAAATTTCAACGCCAGTATCTCAACCGTTAACGTTAGCGCAAATTACGCCCCAACCTATTGGTGTTGTGCATTTATATCCTGGCATATCAGTTGAACTGATTAAAAATATTATTAAACAACCGGTAAAGGCACTCATAATTCGTAGCTATGGTGTCGGTAATGCGCCACAAAATCAGGCAATGTTAGATTGTTTAAAGCAAGCCAATGATGATGGCATTGTAGTGGTTAATTGTAGTCAATGCATTAAAGGCACAGTAAATATGAAAGGCTATGCAACCGGTAATGCGCTGAGTAAAATAGGCGTTATTAGTGGTCATGACATGACTTTAGAAGCGACATTAACTAAGTTACATTATTTACTGAGTAAAGGTTATAGCCAAGAAAAAATTTGCCAATTACTAGAAGTGAGTTTACGTGGAGAATTAAGTTAATCACGGGCAATAATTAGCCATAAAAAATAGACTCAAGTAAATTTGATTTGGCTCTAGACGTTTGACCCATGATATTGCTCGCGCGGTTAACGATTAACGGACCGAAGTGGAACCGAAAAAATAGCTCAACGCTATATTATACCAATCCCATTAAGTTATTGCTCACTTGTACTAGTTAAAATAGCTCAAGGCTGTGTTGCTCTCAATCCCAATAGCCAGCTATTGCTCAATCGAGCGCCTTACCTTGAGTTATTTTTCCTGCGCACAACAAGATCACAAACTTAATGGAACTGGTATTATTACCCGTAAAAAATTTTGACTCGCATGCTTATGCTTTCTCCAACACTTGAAATCGTAAACGTAAACGTTATGATCTAATACCAATTTGATTAATTAAGTGATCACCTTTTTCATGAGGAAAAATGGATAAATACAAGGCATAAAATTTAGTCAGTAGCTATTCACCTTATAAATTTTATAACGCTGTAGTTATTCATTTTAACCATTAAAAATGAACAGGTAATTAATCAACTTGGTATAACAACCGTGTTTTCGAATAGAGCGAAAAAATCAGCAATAAATTGCTGATTTTAATAGTTGTCATTTTAGAGCTCGACTATAAAACTACCTTATTGAAAGATAGGTTTTATTCTTTCTAATAAACCAAGATCTTGTTGGGAAAATTTTCCTAACATTAACCACTGAGAAAACTTGGCCGGTAAATCAATAGCTGTGCCTGACGACATTTGTGCTTGCATCAAACTGACTTGCACTGCCATACGGCGTTGTTGTAAATTACTTGGCGAAGAATTCCCTGATAAAATTTCAAGCTCTAACGTCGCATCTTCTCTGTTAAAATGTGTGGTGTTATTTGCTAATTCTTTTAACTTTTTCTGCCAAAAAGCTGTTAGCTGTAAATACTCTTTCTGTTCAGTAAAACTTTGTTCATTGTTAATACTTTCTTCGAGGGTTAAAAATAAATATCCCCATTGACGTTTTTCATCAGTGAGTTTGAAATCAACAATTTTCTGAACAATAGTTTTTTCTTTAGCGCTAATTTGTTTTTCAAGATTCAACATTTTTGGCTTTTGTTGCGCAACATCTTTGGCTAATATTTGTAATGCTTGCTCAAATTTCTGCAAGTCATTTAATTGTGTCGCTTGAGAATATTCTGCTGCTAATGTTTTTAAGGCACTTTCTAACTCTGCAGCCCTAGCGGTAGTCGCTGATTTTTCCAGTACATTTTGTTGTGCTCGCTTAGCAAAAATATCATCATTAATTTTTCTAAAATTTTGCCAAAGTTTATTTTCTACTTTTGGTCCGGCATAACCTATGTTGCGCCATTGTGTCTGCAAGGCTTTAACTTGCATAACGGCGCTAACAACATCTTCTGTCGCCAGTAATTTTTCGGCGTCAGTAATAAGCTGCTGCTTTAAGCCTTTATTTTCTTGATGAAATACTTTAATGGCAGATTTTATTGGCTGTAACGTGTGATTAAATTGGTTATTAATGTCTTGATAAACTTCGCGATCAACCTGGCCAGCACTTTGCCATTGTTTTATCAGTTGGTTTAATTCTACTTCTAAAGTTTTATAATCAACGACCGAACTTTTTTCATCAGTGTCTATAGCACGAACTACTTGCTCGTTAAGTAATTTTGCCTGTTCAACAAATGATTGGCGAGTGATCAAGTGCTGCGCTCTTAATTTTTCTTGCTCGGCAAAAAACAGCCGACAAGGTGTAAAAGCTGTTTCACATAGTTGATTAAATTCATTATTTAAAGTTTTTTCTGCGTCATCGTCGGCATGACCCAAACTATTCCAAGTCTTACGATATTGCTTAACCTTCTCTGCCTGTTCGTTGGGATTATCCAGTGGTGTTTCAACAATCGCTTTCATGTCCGCCAATAATTGCTGCTTGCGTGGTGTGGCGATATAACGTTCCCAATCAGCTAACTCGGCAATTTTTTCACTGAGTGAATCGTAATCTTTTTGAATACGGTGTTGTTGCTGTTCAGCTAAGGCATTAAATAATTGCTTAGCTTTTTTGAAAACACCAAACGCTGCATTGTACTTTCCAGCAGAAATTAATCTTCTAACATCATGGAGTTTTTTCTGTGTTATGGAAAATTCTTGCTTTTGTGCTTGTTGTAAAGGTTTTAATACTTGACGCCAGTTACGCTGAATTTCATTTGCCGCAATTTTAATTGAATCAGGTAAAGTACCTGAGGCGTTTTTCTCAGTATTATTCCAATCGATTAGCCAGGTTTGATAAATCGGTAGTCGTTCATCCATTTCTTCAGCCGTTGTTGGTAACGCTAACTGAGAAATTTTTGAAATTAAATGCGTTGCCTCACTCACCGACTTTGCGATCTCTGGTAGTTGCTGTAACTTTTTTTGTTGTTGACAAATTTTAGCAATAAATTCGTTCTGCTCATTTTTAGCTAACACTGAGGCAATAATTTCGCTGGTTAGTTTATCGAATAGCGTTTGATATTGTTGCTCTTCAATTTTATCATTTTCAAAAATACTGGTGGTTAACGTTTGATCAATAACGGTTAATGTTTTATCAAAGTGAATACGCGCTTGCTGTTTTTTTTCATTAAGCTCACGAATAATTTCAGCTTGCGCATGTTGCTCAGCTTTAGCGATAAACAATTTATCGAGTAGCGCTGAAATTGCTAATTTTTTGTCTTTAAAGGTTGTTATTTCAGCGCCGTTAAAACAACTAAACTCAGTCGCTAATGTCTGCCATTCAATACTTAGCAACTCACGTTTATTAAGATAATCTTGGTACTCGTATTGATCTTTAAGTGCTTGGAGCTTAGCTAAAACTAAATTTACTTTTTTGCGTAATGCTATCGGTTGTTCAATAGCAAACTGCAACTGAGCAATTTTTTCTGTTAGTTGCTGTGTTATCTCAGTCTGCTGTGATTTTTTCTTTAGCTTTTCTAAGGTATCTACGTCAGCGACTTTTTCAATAATATATTGTTGAACCTGTGCATTTTGCTTTTGAGCAAAGAGGTTAAGCAATAACTGAGGCTTTAATGCTGGCTTATTGTTTTGCTCATTCGTTTGCGTTTTATTGGCAAGCTTTTCGAATAACGCAATGGTCAAGTCAGCATCTTCAGTAATTTTCAACCAGTTTTCATACAAGCTATAATGTTTGTGCTTGGCAATATAGCTAAGTTTTTCTTGCTGAGAAACTTTAATGGCATCTTGATCCATTAAAATAGCGGTTACTTTGTCGGTAGCATATTGTTTTATTTTCGCCATGGTGTTTTCTTGGCTATTACTTAACCAAGATTGAAAGCTAGCAAGCTTTATCAAGCCTGCACGTCGAACATTTTCATTGTCGTCAGTTTTAACAAGTTCTGCAATAATCTCTCGTTGCGCTGGTTCATCAATTGATAAACTGTTGTTAATCGCTTCAACACGTACTGTCGCGTTTTTATGTTGCCATTTCTTTTTTAAGAATTTAGAGAAAATCATAGATCTGAAAACCTAGCAATGTCGTTGCTATCTAACGCTGGCGGAAAATCTGAACGCAGTTGATGTTTTGTTTTAATGATCATCTCACCTTTAGGGCTAATAGACAGCGTTTGATCTGAATTTAAATGTTTAGATTGATAAGCCATCGTAATTTGTAATGCGCTTAACTGCTGTTCTTTATCAACCGGAGTCCCTTCTGGCCATTTGCCAGTTTCAGCGGCACACTTTAAACGCAAATACATTTCTTCTGACATATTGTCGACTAACTGAATGATATCCATGAATTTCTCTTTTAAGTAATATTGATTATGATCGGTTACGCTTGGTTAATATAAGTCTGACCCGGGTGATAAGATATAGAATAAAGCCTAAGATTGTGCTGGCAATAGCCACAACATATTGCCAAGTACCCGGTTGAGCATCTTGCGAATAAAGAAATAAGAAACCACCACAAAATAATAACATAGCGATAAAAGAATGATTCATTAATTGTTGCGATTTTGCCACGACACCTACACGCTTTAAACTCGCTATTTTATCTGCGTCCAACACGGTTAAATCTAGCTGACAATGATCGCACGATTTTGCTTTATCGGAAATTTTTTTCTTACAACTTGGGCAATTTATAACAGCCATATTTACACCTCTTTTTCGATACTTTATTTTACCTAAAAAAAACGCCCTTGCGGGCGTTTTTTTGCACTAAATAAGATTTATTTTTTATTTCGTTCTTCTAAACGCTTTTCCCAGAAGTCAGCATTTGTAATTTCCAGACTTTTTGGATCAAAAGTATAGGTTTTTACGCCGGCTTTTTGCTGTCTTTCATAATCTTTTAAGGCTTTAATCGCTGGTTTGGCCATAAAGAAAATGGCAATAATACCAATAATATTTAACCAAGCCATCAAACCGACACCAATATCTCCTAAGCCCCAAGCCGCACTAGGCTTGGCAACTGTACCGTAAAATACCGCTGACATAAGTACCAGTTTAAGTATAAATCTAAGTATCGGCATTTTGATGGTTTTATTGATGTAAGAAACGTTGTTTTCTGCAATAAAGTAATAGGCTAGCACAGTAGTAAAGGCAAAGAAAAACAAGGCTATAGCGATAAATGGCTTGCCAAATCCAGTTAATACACTATCCACAGCAATCTGGGTAAAAGCAGGACCACTAATAACCACATCACTGGCTAAGTTTTTCACGATAAAGCTTGTTGACCCCTCAGGCATAACATTATAAGAATTAGTAATTAAAATCATAAATGCCGTTGCAGAACAAACAAATAGCGTATCAATATAAACAGAAAACGCTTGAACTAAGCCTTGTTGAGCCGGATGATCCACTTCAGCAGCCGCAGCCGCATGAGGGCCAGTACCTTGACCTGCTTCATTGGAGTAAACACCACGTTTTACACCCCAACCAATAGCCGCACCAAAGCCAGCCATAGGCGTGAATGCATCAGTGATAATCAACATAAAAATGCCTGGTAATTGATCAATATGCAAAGCAATGATTGAACAGGCGATTATAATGTACGCTAACGCCATAAAAGGGACAACAACTTGGGTAAAGTTGGCTATGCGTTTAACACCACCAAAAATAATAAAACCAAGCAATAAAACAATAAATACCGCACTATAAACTTTGGTTAAGGGTAAATCACCCATGAAAGAGTTAACCGTGCCACCGCCGCCAAAGACATTGACCATAGCATCACCAATACCATTTGATTGCACAACCGGTAAAAGTACACCACAAGCTAGAATTGTAGCTAAGGCAAATATCCACGCATACCATTTTTGACCTAACGCTTTTTCTATATAATACGCTGGACCACCACGGTATTGACCATCTTCTTCTTCTTTGTATATTTGTGCATTGGTTGATTCGATATAAGCAGTAGCCGCACCTAAAAATGCCACAACCCACATCCAAAATACAGCACCGGGGCCACCAAAACCAATAGCCGCGGCAACACCGGCAATATTACCTGTGCCTACACGCCCAGATAACGAAACAGCGAGTGCTTGAAATGAGGAAATGCCTTTTTCTGAGCTTTTACCTGAGAGTAATAAACGAAACATTTCACGAAAATGACGTATTTGTACAAAACGCGTTAAAATAGAGAAGAAAACACCCGTTCCCAAACAAAGATAAATTAAATATGGGCTCCAAATATAGCCATTAATGATATTAACAATTTCTTGCATCCTAGACTCCTGATAATTATTATTTTTTTAAAGTTATTTTGCGGTGCAATATATACCAGAACCACTTGCTTTTAGCGAACTAAACTAGAAAAATAACATTAAGTGCATACATCAATGTATGCACTTAAGTTTTGTTTGGGACAAAAAACTGTGCAATACAGTATAAGGGCATAACACTTAATCTATATTGCACTTTGCTCTTATTACCTGACTTAATGCTGAATTTACATTGTAAATGTGGGTCGGTTACAGTTCTATGTCATCATTGACAACTAGCGTAAATCGCCCACCACGTGGTAAATTGCCGTTAAAAATTCTCGTCCAAATAAGCTACTACGCTCATCTGACCAACCGACACTATAGTCGGGTAATAAATCATTGTCTTTAAATGGCATTTCAACGGTATAGGCTAAACATTTAAACTGTTCACCCACCCAGTTAGCCGCAACCGTTAAGTTAGCTTGTCCAGGTGCGTCTTTATCGTAACCTTTATCATCTTGAAATTCTGGTGTTATAGCTAAAAGCACACTTTTGAATTTGTCTTCAAGCGCTTTAATACGCTCGTTATATGAAGGAACACCTTCACTACCAGCAACAAAATTAAAAGGTAAGGCTTCATCACCATGTATATCTAAATGCATATCTACACCTGTAGAAAGCATTTTTTCACGCACAAGATAAACTTCAGGACTATTTTCCATTGATGGCGTTTGCCATTCACGGTTTAAATTAACACCTTTGGCATTTGTACGCAGATGGCCGCGAGCTGAGCCATCAGGATTCATATTAGGTACTAAATAAAATACCGCACTGTTTAATAAAGAGCGCGCAACACCGTCATCTTCATCTAATAAGCGATCAATAAAACCTTCCATAAACCATTCGGCCATCGATTCGCCCGGATGTTGACGTGCAGTTAACCAAATAACTTTTTTGCCTTCACCCTCTTCACCTACTTTTAATACCGAAATATCACGACCATCGAGTGTTTGACCCAAGACCTGTAACTGACAATCAATATCTAATTGTGCACTGTGGATTAAATCTTGATGGCGCTCATAACTATAAGGTGCAAAGTACGCAAAATAAGTCGCATCATATTCTGGTGTGAAAGTAATAGTAAGATTTTCACCATCAAATTCTGTTGGGACACGAAACCAATGTTGGCGATCATAGGACGCAACGGCTTGATAATTTTTCCAACCGTCAACATAAGCCGACTTACCTGCATTGGTTAAATGCATGACATGTTCACTATGGTCTGTATTATGAAGCTTAAAGTGAAACCATTGGTAAAATTCTGATTGGTGATCTTTTTTAATGGCTAGTTGAATATTACTTGGGTCTTGTGCTGAGATAACATCGATATTACCTGAGTCGAAGTTTGCGGAAATTTGCATAAGGCATTCTGCTCATTGTTGTTTTGATGGCCTTAGTGTACACAAAGCCGTAAAAGATCAGAAGACTAAAGACTCCTTAAATACAGACCAATTTCAGAAGAATAGCCAAGAGAACGAGCAATAATGGTATTTTCTTCATTTAATACATAATAACTTGGATAACCTATGACTTGAAAATCCGCTTTTACTGACTCATTCCCTAGCGCAACTGGAAAGGTTAATTGATGATTATTGGTGAATTTTTTAACTTCATCAACATCAATAAAGTCTAACGCAACAGCGATAACATTTATTTCAGGATTTTTTTGATAAACATTTTGCAAATTATCAATACTAAAGTTACATACCTGACACCAAGGTGCAAAAAAATAAACAATGGTCTTTTTACCGCTAGCTTGCAACGTTATATCATTATGCATCAAGGTTTTTAATTGGTGTTTGGCAGGCACAACATCTGCACTAGTAGACAGCATGCTGGTTTCTCGCAACATCGAGATAGCATTGAAAATGAATAAAAAAACCACTACTTGTATTAATAAGCTGCGCAACAAAAGAATAACATCCAAAAAATTTACATCGTAATAATTAAGACCGGTTTAGTTATTTTTTTGTTCATCTTAATAATTAAAATATCACTGACTGCACGTAATACTTGAGATTTTCATATCAAAAAAGAGACTTAGCACCAGTATAATAACTTTTGCCCAACAAAACGCTACTTCATGATCATCATCGTGCATTGCCATTTATGGCTTTATAGTTATTTATCTGCTGCTTTTAGATTACTCGCCTGTTTATATCTTAACAATCATTGACTAAGTGACAGAGCCACAAAAAATTAAAGCGCTACTTTATTCACTTTATTCACTTTATTGTTATGTTACAGCCAAAAAATCAATAAAATTTAGTCTGTATTTTGTTCATCATGTAATTCAATATTGAGTTCTAAGACATTTAAATCGCCGTCTTTTTTATCAAGACTTATCGAAAAACTTTCATCTGATACTTTAATATATTTACGCAAAACGTTAAGAATGTCCTCAGTCAATTGCGGTAAATAGTCCGGCTGTTTATTTCGACTATTACGCTCATGTGCGACAATTATTTGCAGACGCTCTTTGGCTTTAGAAGCGGTTGTGACCTGCTTTTCTTTTTTCTGTAAAAAATAATCTAATAGGGCCATGTTATCCTCCAAACATACGACTGAAAATGCCTTTTTTCTCGGCAACTAAAAATCTAAACTCAACTGTCTCACCTAATAAACGGTCTATAACATCCTGATAAGCTTTACCGGCATCACTTTCAACATCTAAAATTACTGGCTCACCGGCATTTGATGCTTTAAGTACAGATTGTGATTCTGGAATAACACCTAATAGTGGTATTGAGAGAATATCTACCACGTCCTCAACACTGAGCATTTCACCTTCTTCTACTCGTTTAGGTGAATAACGTGTCAATAATAAATGCTCTTTTATCGGCTCTAAACCCAGCTCTGCTCTGCGTGAACGACTCGCTAACATACCTAAAATTCGATCAGAATCACGTACCGATGATACTTCAGGATTGGTAGTTACTATAGCTTCATCAGCAAAATAAAGTGCCATCATCGCGCCCGCTTCAATACCTGCAGGCGAATCACAAATGATGTAATCAAAAGTTTTGCCAAGCTCTTCCAACACTTTGCCAACGTTTTCTTTATTTAATGCGTCTTTATCACGCGTTTGTGACGCTGGTAATATAGATAAACTGCTAACGCGTTTATCTTTAATAAGTGCTTGATTTAAAGTTGCTTCACCGTTAATAACATTAACAAAGTCGTAAACAACACGACGTTCACAACCCATGATTAAGTCAAGGTTTCGCAGACCAATATCAAAATCAATTAAAACAACTTTATGACCTTTTAATGCTAAGCCAATACCAATGGCAGCACTTGAAGTTGTTTTACCAACACCACCTTTGCCTGATGTAACTACTATTATGCGTGCCATAGAACAAATATCCTTTATGAGTTAGAAATTAAATAAGTTTTGATGACGTTAATTCACTGTCAGTCAAATGTATAAATGCTGGTGAGCCCCAATGTTGCTCCATTGACTCGCTTAGCCAATAGTTACCGTTAATAGAGACCAGTTCAGCTTCAAGATTTTGGCAATATATTTGCGCTTTATGATGGCCTTTTGCACCAGCAATTGCTCGACCACGCAATGAACCATAAACATGAATATTACCGTCGGCAATCACTTCAGCACCGGCTGAAACTGAGCCAATAACCACTAAGTTTTGATCTTTAGCATAAAGTTGCTGACCAGAACGAATTTGACCTCGGTGGACTTTATCAGTGTATAGATGACATTCAGTACTAGCGACTATTTTTGCAACCTCTGTTGTAACACTTTCTTGTGCAATAGCCGCTTTTTGTGCGGTACTCACTTTTGTGGTGTTAACAAAAGAAAAACCAAGTTCACGAATAAGTTTGCGTTGCTCTGTCGCTACATCACCAGTGAAACCAACAAAAGTAAAATTGAATTCTTCGATTAATGTTTTTAGCGCTTGATAATCAATGGCCGCCATAAGTTTTTCGATATTGACCACAACAGGAACTAGGTAAAAAAAATCGGGGGCTTGAGCAACTTTTTTTATTAAATCAGCACGAATATTCGCTAATTTTGACGTTCTTAAATGTAAAACAGAAAGGGTAAAACTTGACCCTTTAAATTCAATGCTTGCATCAGCCATAATGAAGGTGCTCCTAAATAAAAACGCTATGTATCTAGCTGCAATTTACCTGATAAATGCAACTAAATATAATGCAACTTGACACAAAATCACCAGTATTACTGTTATTTTACCAATAGATAGCAGTAATACTGAAAAATTAAAATCTTATAACGCGCTTTTCAGTTTTAAAATTAAAGCCTCTTGCTCGTCTTGAGAGAGCTTAATTTTATTATTTGCCATGAGTAATGAATAACTTAAATTAACTGACGCCACCAATAAAGCACGCTCACTGCTAGCCGTACCCTTTTGTTTTCTAATGTCATCACACATCGCAGCAAGGTTGTTTGCTGCTTGCTTTAAATCCTCTACTTGTTCAGCCGGACAAAAAAACTGGTGTTGTTTGCCCATAATTTCAATGCTGATCCCTTTGGAGTCTTCAACCAACATTAACTAAGCTCTTCTACACTTTGTAATTTACCTAGTAGGCTAGTTAATACACTATTTGTTTGCTTTTGTTTTTCTTCACCTTCAAGTGCTTCTAGTTGCAACATTTCGTTTTCATCGGCTAGCACTGATTTTTGCAGCTCTAGTTCTGTCACTTGATTTTTTAGCAAGTTATTTTTTTCAATGATCTGTTCAATCAGTTGTTCGAGTTGAGGGAGAGTATTTTCTAACATAAGGCGCTCTTGTTAACTGTAGTAAATAAAGGCGGCAAACTTAATCTAAAGTGAGACAAAATGCTACTCTTTAGCGTAATTATTAGCTTAATTTATGTAACAATTATCAATAGCAAAGATGTACAAGTGATTATGGCTAAAAAACATACATTTAGATGTAAAAATAAACAATAACAATTACCTCTGTTGCAACTAATTATTCTGTATTGTATTAAATACATTGATCAATGGCAAAATCAACTCAAGGCATGAACTCTCATTTTACACCCTCGTGTGTATTAAAAATTTATGATCGATTTATCGGTGAGATAAATCAGCTGTTAGATGGCGATTTTAGCTATATTTGAAAGTGTAAAGTAACATTCGACCTTACTCAAACAGTTAAGACGCTTATCTTTAGAAAAGTTTTTAAGAAAAATCTCGATAAAAAGTGTTCAAAAAATATTATTAAACCAATTAATTAACGTAATGTATAAAAGCTCAACAGACTTTTTTATAACGCTGTAGTTATTCATTTTAACCATTAAAAATGAGCAGGTAATTAATCAACTTGGTATAAAACCCGTTTGATTAACTAAGTGTACTACTTTTAATCTACAGAAATGGCTAAATACTAGACATAAAACTTAGTAAGTTGTTACTCTACTTATAGATTTTATATCCTAGATTTTTTTTCATTTTAACCATTAAAAATAGTCAACTCATTAATCAAATTTTTAAGCGAAAAAACTCATAAAATATCATTTAAATAGGAGCACTTAGTGCCAACATCATCATTTATGTCAGATACGCCAGACAAAAAAATTACTGCGCCAATAGCTAAAAAAATTCCGCATAAAATGGAACACCATCATCATCAACGAGTGGATAACTATTATTGGATGCGCGATGACCAGCGAATTGATGAAGAAATATTGACACACCTCAATGATGAAAATAATTATGCTGATGCCATGTTAGCCGAGCAAAAGCCTTTACAGGAATTACTTTTTCAAGAACTAAAAGCACGCGTGGTAAAAGACGATAATACCGTGCCCACAAAAGACGGTAAATATTGGTATCACAGCGAAATTAATGGCGAACAAGAGTTTTCAAATTTTTATCGAGCAACCAGCTGTGCTGGTGAAAACAAAACCCTATTATTAGATGTTAATCAGCGCGCCAAAGACCATGAGTTTTATGATTTAGGTGATGTGTCGATAAGCCCTAATGATCAATTAATGTCAATCTCTGAAGACACGGACAGCCGTCGTATTTATACCATTATCTTTAAAGATTTGAACCAAGCTATCGATTCACCAGATACTTATTTAGCGGATATCCTTGTTGAAACTGAAGGTGAAGTTGTTTGGGCTAACGACAATAAAACCGTATTCTATGTAAAAAAAGATCTAGAAACCTTATTAGGTACGCAAGTTTATCGTCATAAGTTAGGTACAACACAGTCTGATGATGTGCTGGTTTATGAAGAAGATGACCATAGTTTTTATATGAGTTTAGACAAGAGCAGAGATGACAGTCAAATTTATATCTGTTTACATGCCACTGAATCAACACATTGTTTAGCGCTAAGTGCTGATGAGCCTGATGGCGAGTTTGTTGAGCTATTTCCATATCAAGCACAACACGAATACCACGCTGATAAAATGGCTGAACACTTTTATATTGTCAGCAACTATCAAGCGAAAAACTTTCGGTTAATGAAGGTGGCAGTTGATCAGGTTAATGATATAAATAACTGGCAAGAAGTTATTCCACACCGAAAAAATGTGCTGTTAGAAGGTATTGAATTATTTCATCACTTTATTGTCGCCACCGAACGAGAAAATGGTCAAATTCGTTTTATAGTTCACACCACACACGGTGAAAATGCAGGTCATCAATATCCTCTATCTTTTGATGACCCATGTTATTTTGCTTGCTTAGGTGATAATCCAGAGCCCGAAAGTACCATCGCAAGGTTATATTATTCAAGTTTAACCACCCCTGGCTCTTTATATGAGTTTGACTTAGCGACCGGTGAGCGAAAGCTGCTTAAACAACAAAAAGTATTAGGTGACTTTAAGCAAGAAAATTACCAATCAGAGCGGTTATTTATTAGCGCACGTGATGGCGTAGCTGTGCCAGTATCAATTGTCTATCGTCGCAATACTTTTAAAAAAGATGGCACTAATCCTCTACTGCAATACGGCTATGGCGCTTATGGTATTACTATTGATCCTAATTTTTCTAGTCAAACCTTAAGTTTACTTGACCGAGGTTTTGTTTACGTTATCGCCCATGTTCGTGGCTCTGAGATGCTAGGAAGAGCATGGTATGAAACCGGTAAAATGGCAGATAAACAAAATACCTTTAACGACTTTATTGACGTTACTCAAGCACTGGTGGCACAAGGTTATGGCGCTAAAGATAAAATATTTGCCTCAGGCGGTAGTGCTGGTGGTTTATTAATGGGCGCTATAGCAAACCAAGCACCTGAGTTATATTTAGGCATTGGCGCTCATGTGCCCTTTTTAGATGTCTTAACGACTATGCTCGATGAAACCATACCGCTAACCACCAATGAATATGACGAATGGGGCAACCCGAACGAAGCACAAGCCTACCAGGATATTTTAGCTTATTCGCCTATTGACAATATCAGCGCCCAGCACTACCCCAATATACTCGTAACGACGGGCTTGCATGACTCACAAGTGCAATACTTTGAACCCATGAAGTGGGTAGCAAAACTGCGAGAACTTAAAACAGACAATAACTTATTAGTATTTAAAACAGATATGGACGCCGGCCATGGCGGTGCATCAGGACGTTTTAAACGTTTAAACGAAAGTGCTTTGGAGATGAGCTTTTTTATCTCCTTACTGGCAGAATAAAAATTACCAGAAGAAAATTAACTGAGTAAGGTTATCGGAATAAGGTTAACAAAATAAATTGTTAACCTTATTCTTCATAAGTTAGACTTTTTCACTGCTGAATATCCATAACTCCTGCCCAATGAATAGTCACAACCATCACAAAATAGACGTTTTTATCAAACCAATTTTTTCCCGCTAATGTTCACCTTACTGGCGACAATATGTCAGTAGAAAAAGGCAATATAGGGAGTGGTCATCACTGCTCTTAAGGTTCAATCTTAAAAGTTGATCTTAAGAGCTTTGTTTAACTCTTTACCGTTAGTTATCAGGCCCTCAAGCCGTAGGTAAATTTTTCGTTAGCCATTGTGTAAATTGTGCTTTTGGTAGAGCCCCTGACATACGTGCGATTTCTTTACCGTGATGGAGTATCATTAAAGTGGGAATCGAACGAATATTATAGCCACCTGCGGTATTTTGGTTATGTTCAGTATCTAACTTGACAAAACAAGCTTGAGTAGCCATTTCAGTTGCCACCTGCTCAAATGTGGGTGCAAATTGTTTACACGGCCCGCACCATGTTGCCCAGAAATCGACCACTACCGGCAAATCATTGTCGTTAACATAACGGCTAAAGTTTTTATCATTAGCCATAATGGGGCTTATTGAAAGCACCGATTTTCCGCACTTGCCAC
Organism: Colwellia sp. C1TZA3; assembly: GCF_007954265.1. Taxonomy (GTDB): domain Bacteria; phylum Pseudomonadota; class Gammaproteobacteria; order Enterobacterales; family Alteromonadaceae; genus Cognaticolwellia. The sequence continues at coordinate 42,131 of NZ_VOLS01000004.1, forward strand.
AAACAGGATTGTTATTAAGTTTGTCTTTGGCTAGGCGATTTTTTGTACTGCAGCTTGCGCAAACTATTAAAATAGGTGAGTCAGACATAGTAAACCTCAGTAAAAGTGTTTTAGTATTCGTTTAAAAATAGCAAATAAAGTCCCAATATGGGCTTGTGCTGGTTTTAATTCAAGTGATCCAATTTTATTAATGATTTTTATGACAGAAAAATTAGCGTGTTTTTTACAAGTTATTTTCTCATGCTAATTATTCACTTTGCCGACAAATAAAAGAATGGATCTTTTATTTGTGCTTTCAAATTAACCACATAGTTGAAAGTACAGACTAAAGTTTTAAGTTTTAAGTTTTAAGTTTTAAGTTTTAAGTTTTAGTTATTAGCTCATATGACGTTGTTGGCGCTGTAACGATTTATTCTTAACCACAGATTCTATCTGCGGCACAGCATAAAGATTGAGGCTGCTAAACAGGCTTTTTAATTTGGCTGCCTGGTAATCTAACTCAATTTTTTCGATAACAAGTTGATGTTTTTCCAGAAACAAAGCTTCTACTGCTTGTGAAATTAGCTCGAACATCTTTTTCAGGTTAATTTTATGAATTTGCCCGGTTTTATTAAATATCCACTCAGTAATCGCCATAAAATCATCAAAAGGCTCATCCGATAACATATGGGGTAAAGCGTACTTAAAACGCCCAGAATTACCAATCATGTCCCAGTAGCGGGCAAAGCGGTTGATCCGTTGCATAGTGGTAAAACTCACCCGGTCAGTGCTTAAGATATTAAACGGCGGCAAGGGATTAAAACGTAAATCAAATGCCTCGGTATGTCGAATGATCGGGCTACCTTTCAAACGTTTCAATATACCCATTTGAATTTCGTGTGGACGACAGTGATAGAGTTGATTAAAGCTGTCTTTAAAGCTCTCGAAGGTTTCGCCAGGTAAACCAAAAATAAGATCAGCATGAATATGGGCGTGGGTATTATCTTTTAACCAGATTAAATTGTCTTTCGACTTCGCGTTGTTTTGCTTACGACTAATATTTTTTTGAACTTGGGTATTAAAGGTTTGTATACCAATTTCAAATTGCAAACTGCCTTCTGGAAACAGAGCTAACAGCTCTTTTAACTTTCTAGGCAGATGATCAGGTACCACTTCAAAATGCAGATAAAGATTGTCAGTCATTCGGTCTAAGAAAAACTGCATAATTCGCATCGTGGTGTTAATGTTTAAATTAAAGGTTCTATCGATAAATTTAAAGTTACGCGCACCACGCTGATACAGAACGTCCATTTGCTCAAGAAATAGCTCTATCTCAAATGGCACCGAGGTTTTGTCTAAAGACGATAGACAAAATTCGCACTTAAACGGACAACCACGCGACGCTTCAACATACAACAAACGGTGGGTTAAATCTTCATCGGTGTAATACTGATAAGGTGATGCTAACTCTTTTAACTCAACAGGTTTCGAATTAAGAATTTTTTTATCCAGTGGCGCCTCGTTTATAATGTCTTTACACAGTTGATAAAAACTTAAGTCCGCCGGCCCAGTCAATACATAATCGGCACTAGCAACAATAACTTGCTGCTCAGTTTCATAGCTGACTTCAGGCCCACCTAAAATAATTTTAATTTCAGGCGCGATCACTTTTAACAGGCTAACCACATCGGTGGTTTCAACAATGTTCCAAATATAGACCCCAAAACCAACAATATCAGGTTTTGACTCGAGTATTTGTTCAACAATATCAATGGCACGAGTTTGAATAATGAATTCTTTTATTTCACAACAACTCTTTAATTCTTTTAAATTGGCGTAAAGGTAACGCAAACCAAAACTGGTGTGAAAGTATTTAGCGTTAAGCGTAGCAAGCACGATTTTAGGCGCGGCTTTATTTATTTCATAACTATTTTGCTGAGCAACCTGGGTACACTTTTTTATTGCATCAGGTTTTATCGCATCTGAAGTATGGTCTTCAGTTAGATGAACCTGGGTAACGGTTAATTTGGGATAATTTATTTGCTCTGCCATACTGCTTTTTTAAATACCTTTGATTAAATATCTTTGATGATAGTGCCGCAATTATATTGTGATTGCTGACGTTATTCAGCAATCTTATTTGGCAGTTTAGCTAGAACACTAATATTAATTAAAAATAACCAGTAACCTTCAAACCATTGTTAGCCCTATCGCTTTATTTAGCAGAGCAATGGTGCTTTAAGCACCTTAGCTAGATATTATAGAGTGGATGTCCATGTCATTATTTTGGCTATTCCGACTTGTTGTTCTATTGTAAACAACATTTCTTATATTTCTTGCCACTGCCACACGGGCAAGGCTCATTGCGGCCAACTGTCGGTAATGAACTGACAGGTACGCTGTGCTCTAAAATTGTATTTTCGTCGTACAAAATATTAGACAATAAACCGCCTTCACCCATTAATGAGTCAAATACATCAAACTCGTCGTCTGAGCTAGGATAGTCATCGGCAGCCCAGGAATTTAAAGTGTCAACAAGATTAAACTCTGTTTCAATGGTACCAGACTCAATCAACTTAGGTGCATCAGCCCTATCCCACGCTTTTACTTCATCTTGACTAAAGCGGTCTTCATCAAATAAGTCTTTATCACATAAATCAGTAAACTGACTTTTAAAATCATCTAATTGATATTGCAGACAATAGTCGGCTAATGCACTAATTAAAAAACTATTGGTTTCACTTGGTAAAGCCAAAAATGCTGCTAGCCATAAAGTGACATGTTCACCTAATTCAGCCTTATCAATAGTCCCCACTTCGTATTGAGCAAATACCGCTTCCATAGCAGATGCTTTGCAATACATTGCTTGATGACCATCAACAATATAGTCAGACAATGCTTGTGTATTACCATAGGCGACATTATAAAATAAGGTTGGTGTTAATTCAGTGACCGCATCACCAAATACATCTTCAATGGCCGTTAAAAACGAATCACCGCGCGAAAACATCTGCAAGCACTTTGGCAATGCAGGTGAATATTTTAATTCTGCTAATAATAACGTACCAAAAAATAAAATGGCTTTTTGCTCATCGTTTAGCGAACTATCATTTGTAATAAATTGATCTATTACTCGCTCTAATTCAGTATAAAATTCCGACCAATTTTTTTTAGCCACTTCTAGCCCTGCAACAGGTATTTCGTTGCCGTGTGCATTAGTTATTACTAATAAAGCTTGTTCTAAATTCATGTAAGTTCCGCGTTAAATAATCAATGATGAGTGGCAAATGTCGAATGTTATGACCATTCAAAGTACGTAGATTTCAATAAGGTTAAAATGTTAACTACAAGAGACATTATTGACTGATAGTGGACTATTAGGATTGAATGCAACACGGTAGCTGGCTTTTTAAGGTAAATAAAAACAGGCAATTTAAATAATAATAAGGGTATCTTAAACACTTCCTATTGCCGTTACCATGCAAAGCATCAGATCCAAGCCAATTTTCATTTGATTCGTCACTATAACGTTCAGATTTTTCTCGTTTCGTTGCATCGAGTTTAGCTAAGAAGAGTTTAATTCCAACACTTGCGCTAATTAAAATGAAGAACATCTTGTAAACCTTCGTGCTTCATGTCGTTTTTTTAGAAAAATAGTGATGTTTTACAGTACTTTTAGAAAGTTACTATCGAGTAAATGATTAGGTGATTTACCCAAAAAAACTATATTTGGTCAATGTTAATCTACCTAAATAACTATAGGTGTCCAAGTTATTTCAACTGCTATTTATACAGCTTACTATCAACAAAAGCTGAGGTTAACAGTTGATAGATACTGTCAACTGTTGGTCGCTGGGTAATATGTGAGAAGAGTGTGGTGTGAACATCCGCGACCACTCGCTCTTTTTTATCACACAAGGTGTAACACAAGTTTACGGGCTTAATTATTTCTTCTAACAACACATCAATTAAGATAAATGCCTGTGCAAGCACAATTTTTCCACCACCTTTTTGTAAGATAACACGCTGCGCCGTGCCAATAATTTTTTTGCCATTAATATTCAGATTGTAGTCACCGTCACAATAGGAAAATTGCGTGGCATGCGTTTGGCTAGTTAAACCAAATTTTTTCAAAAAATCACTCAGTACAGAGCACAAATTTTCATAGGCTTGGCGGATAGAATATGGTGTTTCGCTTGACCATAAGTACAAGTGAGATAAGTTAATAATACCCTGACATTGTGGTACGGGTGCACCACCAGTTCTACGTGAATATAACTGCCAACCGTGGGTGAGTAATCCCGCTTTAAGAGCGTGAGATTCTGGCCATTTGTTGCCTGCGGGTAATACCAATGTTGACTCTTTAGCTTGCCATAATAGTAAACATTGCGTGAGTTCTGCCGCCTGCATTTGGGCAATTAATTCGCTCTCTTTGGTAAACACTCGCGCCACTGTGGTATTGCTATAGTACAGTAATTTTTTTCGACTCTTACTCATGATGACAATCTACATTAATTGAATAAATAAATAAATAAAACTTTATATCACTCTATCATGAGTAATATAAAGCCGTTATAAAACTAGCTATCGGTTAATCTGTAGCCTTAACTATTAATGGTTTTAGCAGTATCTATAGTGCCTCTCTCCTGCTCGTTTATCTCAACGCATTGGTTAACAAGTGTCAATGTTTTCGGTCTAGCGGATAGCCATTGCACCGATAAAAAGTGCAATGTCAGTGGCATTTTTGCTTTTGGTTAAATCAAATTGCTCAATTGGTTGAATAACGAATTCATCAAACACGTCTTCCCAAAGTTTAATGCTTGGTATTTTCCAGTTTCCGTAAGCTTAGAAAATATTAACAACACTATAACGAGCAAGTTCAGAACATATGATGTCTATTTTAGTATCTATGACGGAGGAGGAACGTGTTGGCTAAAAACCAGAGTAATACCTAAGCAACTGTGATCTTCTGCTTATGTTCAATTTTTTTTGTTAAGTTAAGTTTTTAGCCATTAAATTGCTCAAACTTTAATGATAATTCTGCTGCCATTTTATTTTGTCCTTTAAGTCTTAATACTTCGATTATACATTCGATAGTGCATAGACCGCCTTTTGGTTGATTAGCTCTAAGTTTATATAAAGAATCCCTTACGGTTTTAAAAGTGTATTGTGGTGCATTTTTTAAATAAGCGCTTTGATTGAAAATTTTTTTTGATTCCTGCCATGTGCTATCAATAATAATGATGTTTTCATATGCTTCAATTTTTACTGACGATGTTTTGACCCATGGTGCATCCAGCGATAACTCGCTTTTTGAATATAATAATACCGCCTCATTATTTTCTATTAGTTGAACAAGGTCTTTATTTGGTTTCACTCTTTCCCAGAGTATACGTTCAACAATATTATTAGCATTTTCTATAGCAAGAGAGCCAGTGTTAGTTGCTCTGTGCAATTCACGCTCATGTGTCAGTAAAAATATTTTCATTTTTATGTCTTATTCCGCTTTAGATTATTATAAGGCTTGTTCGCCAGATCTGAAGGTGGTTAACTTAAAATCTAGGTTAAGATCTTCAAGTATAATATTTGGAGCCATACTGTTATTAAAAATAATATAGTGGGCTAGAGTAAGCTGTATTTAAGACCCAAATAAACCACTAACTTTTCGATTAACGCTTTTCTATAGTTTGATGGTGAAATAGTGATTTTAAACCTACCCAAAGCATCGGCGCTATAAACCCTGCTTTGTTTTGACACACTAAATTTTAAGTGAAAAAAAACCGCTAACCTTTTGATTAGTCGCTACTGATAGTTTGGCCGGCAGAATGGGATGAGTATGAGTACTGATTTTATGCAATAAAATGACCCTTAACGTAAACCCATGGTTACTATAAATCAAACAGATAAATAGTCCGTTTAATTTTTATCAAGAACATCTTAATTATTGAGAATAACCTGTAAAAAAGATGGTAAAGCTATCTATCACCACTACTTTGTATTACTTTTTTACAGAAAAAATTTTATTAAGGCTCAATTATCTTGGTGATATTCCCCGTTGTGCGCAGCATATTATGCTCTTTTTAAATCCTATTCGCTAGATTAGCCGGCGCAAGCTCATGAAGGTTTAGATGTGATTTAAAATTTTGGACTTATCCGCTATTTTGCTATTATGGCTGCTTTGCATTCCCGATAAGGCAGCAGCACTGCGTGGAAGTTTTTCAACTTAGAGATTATCAACAAGAAGCCGTTTCGGCGGTGCTCAAACACTTTCGAAAAACCAACGAATCTGCGGTGATTGTTTTACCTACAGGCTCAGGTAAAAGTCTGGTCATTGCCGAACTCGCTCGCTTGGCAAAGCGAAAAATACTGGTACTCACCCATGTGAAAGAATTGGTCGAGCAAAACCATCAAAAATATGAAAGCTATGGTGTTACCGCCGGCATTTATTCTGCGGGATTAAAGCTGAAAGAAACTCAGCACCAAGTCACGTTCGCCAGCATACAATCAGCAGCCCGCAATCTAGAGGACTTTAGTGAGCCCTACTCCTTAATTATTATTGACGAATGTCATCGAGTTAACTTAGCTAGTCCTGAGCTTGCTAAGGACAAAGCTAAAAGTAAACCTAAAGGGGAGCCCAAAGAGCAAGCACAAGAAAGAACAAGCAAGCTATCCAATAGTAATCAGTATCAACAAATCATTGAAAAATTGATGCAAGTTAATCCCGAGGTAAAATTATTAGGTTTAACCGCAACCCCTTATCGTTTAGGTATGGGCTGGATTTATAAAAAGCATTATCGTGGTTTCATGCGAAGTGAAGAAAAGCGACCTTTTGAGCACTGCATTTATGAACTACCCATTCGTTACTTAATTAAACGCCAGTATTTAACCGAGCCCAATTTAGTCGATGCCACCATAGAGCACTATGATTTTAGTAGCCTGCGAGCAAACGCCTCTGGCGAATATAGTCCTACGGATATTAACCATCTATTAAACAAAAATCCCCGAGTGACTCAAAGTATTATTGAGCAGGTCATTGAGTTAGGCCATAAACGTCAAGGTATTATGGTGTTTGCCGCTACCGTTGAGCATGCAAAGGAAGTCTTTAGTTATTTACCGACCCAATTGAGTGCGTTAATTACCGGCGCTACCGACAACACTGAACGCGATAAATTAATTAAGGCATTCAAGCGTAAAGAAATTAAATATCTGGTTAATGTTTCGGTATTAACCACTGGCTTTGATGCACCCCATGTCGATATGATTGCAATATTACGTCCAACACAATCAGTGAGTCTCTATCAGCAAATCATCGGTCGTGGTCTGCGTTTGAGTGATAACAAAAAAGATTGTTTAGTGATTGACTATACGGGCAATGATTTTGACCTCTATCATCCCGAAGTCGGTGAGAAAAAGCCGAATAGTAAAAGTCAGCCAGTTCAAGTTTTTTGCCCAAGTTGTGAATTTCCCAATTTATTTTGGGGCATTTGTGATGATGACGGTTATTTAGTGGAACACTACGGCCGACGATGCAAAGGCCTCGTCGATACTCAAAATGAAGAGCAAGCATGCCTAGTAGAAAGCCAGAGTCAATGTGACTATCGTTTTGTATTTAAAGAATGCCCTCACTGCGGTGGTGAAAATGACATAGCTGCTCGTAACTGTTTACAGTGCTTTGAAGTATTAGTTGACCCCGACGATATGTTAAAAAAGGCACTAAAACTTAAAGATTCAAAAATTATTCGCTGCGCAGGTTTTAATTTAACCAGAGTTAATGGCAAGAACAGTGACAAGCTCAGTGATAAGGGGGGCGCTGATAAGTTAAAAATCACTTATCATGATGAGGAAGGCACCCAGCTCAATGAATCTTTTGACTTCGCTAAACCGAATCAAGTTAAAGCGTTCAATGATATCTTTTCTAAACGCCTGAGCGCTAAAATTAGTGTTCAACTGGGCTCGACTGGATCGTTTGAAGTGACTACTCTTGAACAAGCGTTAACCTTAACTAACCTATTGCCGTGCCCTGACTTTGTCATTGCCAGAAAACAAAAATTTTACTGGCGTGTCAAAGACAGACTTTTTGACTATCAAGGTAAATACCGAAAAGCCAATGAGCTCAAATAAACTCAATGACTAAATACAAAATAAAATAATAATTAACCTAATGAACTTAGGCTTACCAATAAATAAAAATGAACGCACAAGTTTAACCAAAGCAATTTTAAAAAATTAAAATCAATAGCTTACCTAAGTGAAGTGGGCAAAATTTAGGCCGTGAAATAGATATTTGAACTCTACAAAGCAAAAAACCGTTAATCTTTCGATTAACGGTTTTTTATATGTGGCGGTCAGATAGGGATTTGAACTCTAGGATCGACCTTAAAAATAAAAACAAACCATTGATTAACAATACTTAATTAGCGAAAAATTCAAATCAGTTTTGTCAATTAGTTATATGTATTGACTATAGCCAAAAAGTTAAGATATGCCAAGTAAAAATATTAATTAAAAAATGTTCAAGTAAATATAAACACAAAATAAAGGGTTTAGCTTAGCTATTAATATTCACAAAAAGACTCCCCAAACTTAAGGCTGATGTTTAATAGGGCCAATTAGTATTAGACGTCAACTAACTTGTCCGGTTGGCATCAATTAACTTGGCCGGTATTAAAGTTTAGTTTTATAGCTTGTTTTTTACGGTAGCTTTCGCCTTTAATTTGATAGATTGATCCTAACTGGAACAGACCCGTTCATAAAGTTTATCTCTACTGGTAGAGCGCAAGAAATTAGTGATTTAAGTAATCTGATCTTTTTGGAATAAAGTTAGTGCCATTTTTAAATGATAAAGCTAACTTATACTGCCAAAATCCTTTTCGACTAAAAAGGTAATGGAAATTACATTTTTTCTCTACCATATTTGAAACTAAAACTTGAAGATCGCTATAATTTTCTGGCAAATTATAAACTCCAAAGCTTTCTAATCGGTCTGTTTGTAGCCAAATATAATTACCTACCTGTACAAGCATCAACATATTATCTAATTGATTTTCATCGAGTTGTTTACAGATTTCTTTATGCTCTTTTGCCAAATTATCAAAAGCTGACTGTTTGGCATAAATCCAAACATTTCTTATATGGCCACTTTTTAAATAGGTCATCAAAAATGCATTACTATTTCTAGCAAGTTCACTTTGGAAGTTTGTAGAGTCTCTCATAAAATTATTAAAAATTGAAATTGCATCTATCTGAGACCTAATCTGAGCTTTTAAAGCACCTTTAAGCCAAGTTGTACTTTTATCACTCTCTGTATAATCGGCTATCAACGCCTTTATATTTGATAGCCGAACAGACTGAATTATGTTTTTTTCAGAGCTATTATTTCCAGCTCTACTAATTGCTGTTTGCGCTAAGCTATCAATATCCTTTATGATTTTAAATTTTGACTCGCTTGATGTCAGCACAAGTATATTTCTGATGTCACGAATAATAATTTCGACTGTTAGGCTATCCACCCTAGCCATAAACATAGCGAAACATGACTGCCAAAAATTTGAAATTTCGAGGATGTTACCAATTACCTTTTTTGATTCAATATCTAAAGTCAATAGGCTGGCAATAAGCTGCTGCTGATACAAAGTGACATTATCAGCATTCAATTTACCACCTTGATGATATAAGCTAACTTGTCGAAATGTAGCAGCTAATTCCTCCTTTGATGGTGCCCAACTGTTCGTAAACAGAATCTCTGGTAATTTTTCAGATAACTCATTTAATGAACGACTGCACTTTACCGGTGTTAATACACTCATTGTTTAAAAGTTCCCTTCTAAAGCCGCTTCCGCTTCCGTGATCGATGGCGGGCTCATAATAAACCTGAAATCAATTCGTCTGTTAGTAGGGTCTGAAGTGGGGGTATCATACTCGTGCTCCGGAACAGGCCGCCCTTCACCATAACCACTTACACTAATTACAGGTTGATTATTACTATTTTTCATTTCAGTCAAAATAGATTCTTTCTTAGCAATTTCACGATAAGTAAACATTGCCCTGTGAGCCGATAATACCCAGTTATCTTGATATTTCTTTGCAAGCCTCCCACCGATAGGCACATTGTCAGTATGTCCCTCAACAAAAATAGAGTCTATTTTTCCTTTTGTATCAGCAACACAGCCACTGTTTTCATCTATAGGTGGATTAACTCCATAACAGGGTAGAATAGCAGCTAGTACTTCAGCTACGACACCAAGACGCTCTACCTGTACTTGATTCAAGTCAGCTTCACCAGTATTAAACCTAATGGCATTTTCATTAAGCCTTAAAACCCCGTGCTCAAGATCAATATCGACTTCTATATCAAGTTCTGACAAAGACTCTTTTATATTATCGAGCATTTTAGAGCGTGCAGCATGATTACCCTTGAGGCTTTCAGTATATTTCTCTAATTCAGCATACTTTTTTGCTTGCTCATCCGATGCAATGAGAAAATCAAGTACGAAGATAGCTAATGTAATAATGAATATAAACATTAGCCCTGACATAACATCTGACACAGCCATCATATAGCTTGTATCTTCATTACTCCGTTTTAAAATCATGCAGCACCACTCATTCGGTTATTAGCTAAAGCAATATCCTTAACTAAAACATTTACCTCTTGAATAGCCTCGACTAAGTGCGATGAGACTTTACTAGCATCTTGATCTAAAGATGACATATGCTCATTTGTTAATTTGGCATAATCAATCAGGCCTGTATGTAATTGTGTTAAAGAGCTATCTAAAGCTTCTTTGATGGTATTCCCTACATTACTTTGCTGCTCAAGCATATGTTGTAACTTTATAATGGTATCTTTTGATGAGCCGCTGGAATCTGACACATCTTTAGCCACCTCCTGTATCCCATTTAAAAGTGCTGAATAGTTTTTAGCTAGCTCTGCTGAATGAGTATTAGCTTCTGACATTTGAGCTATGCTTTCTCTCATGCTCTCTGATGTATTATTAAAGTCAGATAAACTTACTCTTGTCGACTCATGTAACTTACCAATGACCTGAGCATTGCCAACTAACTCTTGGTTTAGCTTTTTAAGTTGAACAGTAAGCTCTGGGAACTCACCTAAAATATTACCAAGGTTATTTTCGGCCTTACCCACTTGTAACATAAGTGAATCGACTTGTTGACCTAAACTACTTGAGACCTGTGCGACAGTCTCCGGCAGAAGTTCAGTCATTAGGCTTTGTAGTTGCTGACTTGACTCCTTAACACTTTGCTCGCTTGCTAACGTGATTTTACCTGGAATATCCTCTAATAGTTGAGCTGAGTCAGCCATAGTTTTACCAAACCATTCTGACGCCTGCTTAATATTTTCCAATGAACTTTCTGACTGGCTTTGAAGTTGCTTTTCTATCGCAGCAGTACGTTCACCTATATTTTCTAATTGCTGATCCATTAAGGTTTGTAACTGCTGAGCTGACTCTTGGATACTTTGCTCACTTGCTGAAGTGATCTTATTTGGAATGGTCTCTAAAAGCTGTGCAGACTCAGACATAGATCTAGTAAATAAATCAGACGCCTCCTTTATGTTTTCGAGGGAGGTTTTAGACTGTGCATAAAGTTTTTCCTCAATATCAGCCGTACAATTACCAATTACACGAGCAACATCATTGCCAGCATCCTCAAATGTTTTGACAACGCGGCTGATACGTTCCTCTTCTCGGACTCCCATCTCGTCGGCACTACTACGAAGCTGCTGTGTGACACTTACAATAGATGTTTGTAGCGTATTGGTTAGCTCTTCCGTAGCATTTCCAACCTTAATCTGATTTTCAGTAAAGCTGACTAAGTTCGAACCCATACTTTGATTCATTTCTGAAATCAAAGTAGCTAACTCTTTAATCTCAGAGCCTGCATTATCTAACAATGTCTCTCTAAACTCTTCTGATACACGCCTAATAGTTTCATCAGTGATTCGCTGTTGATCGACTTGAAAATTTGCAAGCGCTGTAGTTTGGGCTTCAATTGCCGTTAGCTGCATTGCTGCAAGTTTATCTGAGTCGATAAACTCGATGTGAGTTGCTAGATAACTACTGAACTGTTTGACCTCATTTTCTAACTTGAAAAAACGATTTTTTTCAACGATGGAGAAAATCATTGAGCAAATAATTCCTACTATCGATGTAGAAAAGGCAATGCTTGCACCACTTAATAATGGGTAAAGCGATTGCCTTGCGGCTTCACTATCAGCAGAGCTTAGGCCAGAAGAAGCACCCGAAATACCAATTACGAGACCAACAAAAGTAAAGAGCAGACCAAGACCTGTGAGCATGTTTGGAACGGATGTAAATAAGCGAATGTTAATTTGACGCTCAACGACTTCCTCCATATTAAATATCGATTTAACCTGCATAGTGTTTCTTAGAGATGGTGCTTCACCGTCATTAAGTTGGAAATTCTCATTCGGTAGTTGCATACTTCTTTGGTATGCATCCCAAGGTGTTTTCAAGCACTCTGTTGCTGAGATCTTTCTATGCATTTTATCGCGATTTTGGTAGGCGATAGTAAGCGGGTTATTATTCCAACTCTGCTCAATTATCTCACCTTCTTCGTCATAATCGCTTATCGGCTTAAATTGCTCCAACTCTTTGTTAACGTTACCTAATTGAATGACCAAACGTCTTGTTGAATATAAAAGACGGATTCCGAATAAAAATGCTACTAACACAATAGTTCCGCATAAAGCGATAGTGAGTGGATCTAAAAGTAAATTGTTCATATCTTCTCTAAAATAGTTAATAATAAGTTCTAGGGGCTGAAGCACTACCGTAGCGATTCCGCAACTTTTCAATTCTTGTATTTATTCGTTCAATTGGCGGTCTATACCATTTAGCTAATTTCGAATCACGATTCGGTCTAATGCGCCATGTTTTGCTTAAGTACTCTCGCGCAAAATATTGATAATCATTAATATGATCATGAGAACCATCAGGTTGAAGACCAGTCACTTGACTTCCATTACAAATATTTTTTACAAATAGTAATTTATCTCTGGTTTCTGTCTTTTCTAAGACTCCCATATCAAAGTTATTCCTGAAACGCTCAATTACATAACATGTATCAAATTCGAAGATACAAATCTCACTTTGGTTATTCTGGCTAGTATCATCCAAGACAGTTATTCGAGCTGTATCAAAGTTAAAGCTGCCTTTTAGTAAACGGTATGATCTTGCTGTTAAAATAAATCTAACCTTCTTAAAAGAGTTACTATATGAAGACCAAAAATCAATACGACTCTTTAGGTTTCTCGATTCCCACTCCTCAAGACTTGGATCAATAGAAGTATCCCTTAAGTATTCGAACAATTTTTCGACAACACTATAGCTAGTAATGTTGTAAAAGGATTTAAGCTTTTGCTGGGCTTTCATTGTTAATGAATCCCAATATGTTTGTTTAGACTCTGGCAAATAGTTGTCATTTATCCATATATCAAAACTTGAACCAGACTCAACATAAGTCACCTTATCAAGCAGTTTTTCTAACTGATTAATCGTCTGTTTAACCTCTAAAGGCACTTGGCATGAAAGCCACCAACTTAGCTCATCAGTGTTAGGCGATGATGATATTATGTCTACAGCCAGATTACAGATGGAAGTGATATGCTCTCCCCTGACCTCAAATTCATAATGCTTAAACCAATCAATTACTGGTAGGTTTATTCCGAGTATGACTCGCCCACATCGAAGATAATCTTGCTGAAGTAGGGAACGCACAACATCTGTTTTTTTCTTAGTATCATCTTTTTGGTATGTAGTTATTTTTTTGGGAAAAGCAGTAACAAGTGAATCAGCAATTGCGTTAAACCCTCGCGCTAACCCTGCAACTATTTTTATTAAACATTTATTATACCTAAGCTCATCCTTAACCAGGCTTGCCCATACAACAATTACAATTGATTCCCTCTCTACAGCTGATAGAGCCTGATACCGTTCTTCTGAACGTAACAGAATTATCCATTCAACTTCAGAAATTCTCTCACCATTTTTAAGGCGTTTTGCAATAGTTTTAATATCTTTATCATCGAGCTTAACGGAAAATAGTTCTCCTTCCTTAACCCCACCAAGTGGAGGCTGAATGGATGACAATTGTGGCATGACTGGAATGTCAGGTTCCAAAAACCAAGCATGTGCAAGGACTTTATTGCTCATTTGGCTTTCTTTCCATTTTTAGGAGTTCAGTTAAATCATGACTTTTGAATTCAAATCGGAATATGACTTTACGATTTTCTTTAGGCTTGAGTTCTGAACTAGCATCATGACTACCACGGCCAGCAGGTAATATTTTTTCTATAAATCTGCCTTTATAATGAAATGGAGTAGATTCAATGTAGTTCGAAACAGCCTCCGCCCTGCGTATGCTTAATGACATAGCATGTTTGCTCCCCTCAGCTTTATCTGAGTGCCCTTCGATAATCAAATAGTTAACCTCTTCAGCTGTTTCAGCATTTGTGAAAATAGCCTGACTATAAACTGGAATTAACTTCTTTAAAAAGGCCCTACCTACAGAGTTGATCTCAGCGCTATCTCTTTCGAAATGTAGTCCTTCTACTAATGAGAGTGTCCCTTGGAGGTCTATTTGAGATTGAATGCCGACTCTCTCTAAGCCTTTTTGAATCTCTTCAACAATGATAATCCGGTTACTTTTAGATTGCTCTTGAAACTCAAACAACTGGGCTAATGTGACAATCAGCAGCAGAGCAAAAACCATTAACAACCCAGCCATTAGATCACTAATCGATAGCCAGGTGCCAGTTTCATCAATTTGCTGATCTTCTTTATAATGGGAGGTATCCATTAGCTAGCCTTCTTTTTTAATGTCGCTAGTTCATTTTTTTCCTGATTTGCTTCTTCAATCACGGTCACCATTAAGTCAACAGCACTGTCGAGCCTAGTGTAGATACGTGAAGATGTGGCATCGAAGCTGCTGAAGTACTCAGAGACTGATTTATTAGCTCGCTTAAAGTAGTCATCCATTTCAGGGCGCATTTGACCAGAAAGTAATTTAAACTCCTCAGAAGCTTTTGAAAATGAAAGGCCTAAGTCCGCAACTTGACGGCTTACATGCTGGCTTTGTAACTGGAGAGTGTCAACCCAGCTTGCATTTTCTAGCCCAAATGCTTTTGCCATAGTCTGTACTCGTTCAATGACATCTACCATCTGTTTGTGATGTACATTTAGGTCATTAAGCATATCACTCCGCTTACAGTACTCCTCTTCAAATACTGTTTTGAAGTTATCGACCACGTCATTTAATCCATCTCTTTGTGCATTTAGTGAATTATCAAGTAGATTATTTTGCTCAGTAAAGTAGCTTGTTAGCTTCTCTTGATATTCCTCTCTAAATCTCTCAAGTTCAATTTGAACGGTAGAAGACATACTTAACACCTTGGTATTTATATCACCTAAACCAGATTCGAGCTCTTGCTTAGCTGTATTCATAAGTGCTGCGGACTTTTCACCTACATCAGTCATGGTTTGAGATTGCTGTTTAAAGATTGCATCTGACTCTTGGATTATTTTACTAAATGCATCTGTTTGTGATGTTATTGATCTACTACCAAATTCAACAATAGTTTGAATCTCATCAGTGATACTTTTTAGTGCTGCGGTACTATTAACTGCAAAGTCGTTAAGAGAGCCGTCCATTGACTTAGCAAACTCATTAAGCTTCTCTAAAGTATGCAGCTCAAAATTCTCTACTGTCGCGGTGGCTTTCGCCATTTCCTCAACTGTTTTTGTCACACTTTTGTTCAATTCATTACTTATTTCAGCAAAGTCTTTAACTACTTTATTAGTGTTAGCCAGTTCAGTTGTAATAGGTAAAACAACCTCTTCACCCATTTTGTCAATTAACCCTTCAAATTCATCAGCTCGTGCTTTCGCTAGCTCATTAACGGCATTGACTGTCTTATTAGACACTGTAAGCATATCTACTGCATGCCCATCTACTTGCGTTGTAAGTTGATCTATAGGCTGGCTCACTTGAGTGAGTAGTGCTGAGTTAAGTACCTGCTCAGTTATTATATTCTCAGCGATATTGCCTACAGAGCTAGATAATTGAGTAATATCTCTTGCTGAAGATTCGATGACTTTGGTTAAAAGATCTAAACCATTTCCTAATGGCGATGAAACGTTATTTTGAAGTAATTTAGCTAAGATTTCAGCGCTAATTGAGTGCTCTTTAATATCCGCCAATTCTATGTTGATACCTAAAAGGGATTGAGTGACATCCTTAGTCTGGTCAGTAATTGGTTTATATATTTTTTGCTCTATAACACTTTCTAGGTCTGACTTTGAAAGTTTACTGCTAGTTGCAGTTAAAGTCTCAATCATCCCTGTTAAAGCATATGTAGCTTGATTGATCTGTTTGTTTTCTTCATTTATTTCAGCAAGCAATTTAGTAGGTTTTTCAAATGAATCTCTAAATGCTGATGTAACATGAGATAAATTACTGCAAAGTAATTCATCTAATGCTTCAACGCTAATTGAGTGCTCTTTAATATCCGCCAACTTTATGTTGATACCTGAAAGAGCTTGAGTGACATCCTTAGTCTGGTCAGTTATTGGTTTATATACTTTCTGCTCAATTACACTTTCAAGATCTTCTCTTGAAAGCTTGCTGCCAGTTTCACATAAGTTTTCAAGCAATCCTGTTAAAGTATATGTAGCTTGATTGATCTGCTTATTTTCTTCATTTATTTCAGCTAGTAATTCAGTAGGTTTTTTAAACTCTTCACTAAATGCAGATGCGATATTTGATGAAAGAGATTGAGCCAATTGGTTCTCATCTATTCTATTTTCAGTCAGTTTATGTGTAACCGAGTGCTCCAGTTTTTCTATTTTATCGCAAACATCTTTAGCCGCAATTGTTGAGTAATGCTCATACTCATTTGCAGTAATCGCACTAGGCTTGCTAGCTAACTCTTTTAAGGTGGTAGTTAGATCAGACATATTGATAGCTTGTTCATCCAAGGTTCGTTGTCCTATAACTAATTGGTGTAATAGGTCGTTACTTGTCACAACAACACTCTGTCCCTGCAAAAAACTTATTAAGTTATCTTTTGCCTTCTTAGTATTCGATACACTCCAGGAAAATAGGATCATAAAAATAAAGCTAGTCCCCATTCCCGCAATAGATGTGTCAAACGCTGTACCTAAACCACCAATTAAAGTAGATGCCTGCTCAACAAGAGCTGAAGAGTCAGAACCAAAACCCGTCAATCCTTTGAGGCCAATCGCAATTCCCACAAAAGTACCTAGAATACCTATGGTAGTTAAAATGGCGGGAACAGATTTAAATGAAGATGTAGAAAAGTCTTCGATTATTTGCGAAGGGTGTCTTAGTAGCTCAACACGCCCATGTCTAAACGATGTATACGTGAGATTTTTCTTTTTTGTGATGGCACACATATCGAGGGCCAGAGCTTTGCTTTCATCATTTAGACTATTTATAGGTGTATTTTCACTACCTGTAATGTCAAAGAAGTGATTACGCTTACTGTTGATCAAAGCTATATACTTAAAGCGGCTACGTAAAAGAGAAAATGTACATATAACAAATAATAGTCCGGTAGATATAAAAAAAATGTAATTCATAACTTAGTTCTTTTGGTTAATTGCTAGTTTTAATTCTGTTTCGGTTAATAGTCGTCTAGCGACCGCTACAGGTATATGTTCGGCATTCCACTTTATATCACCATCCGAGGAGAAAACCTTTTGGCTGCCCCAACGAACACTAAAAGCGCTGCCATCTGGATAACTATCGAGGTCAAGCTTGAACCAGACCTGTTCTGGATAGCTTCTAAAAAGCTCCACTTGCCACAATGACTTTTGGTCTTTGAGGCGCTCCGCCATAACATTATTAATTTGCGGAGATGGATCTTCTTTAGCGACTTTCCAAGCTCTATTTATTGAGACAATACGGTCAACAATTTCATTAAGCTTTAGACTTGATTCAAATTTGTAATTAATGGTTTGCATTTTTTTCCATTATTATTGGTACGGTGTTTACAGTTAATTTCCAGTTCAAATTTAATTTAACTTCGGCCAAATCTATCTTTATCTTGTATGTGGCGCGACATTTGAATCCAGTACATAAAGTCATATAGTTATACTTTTGATATAACAAAATCAGTAGGCCAATCGGCACTATTTCTAACCAAGCATTTCTCTCTTACCTCAAATATTTTTGCGCATTGCTCTTCTACGGGTAAATTAAAATCCAAAAACTTCAAATAATGACCTCTTTCAGGAGTTTGTAATGACCAATAACCTACACCTTGATCGGATTTAACCTTGAAAAAATCACCATTTTCAAATTCTATAACCATTAACCTTCTGTGAGGTATTTCAAAACGATTACTGTGTAAGTTTAAAGTCAAATCTACAGTTAGTCCTAACTTAAACCATAAGCTGTATAATTTTTCCATATCGTCAATATGCTGCCAATCGTTATTTATATAGCCACTATTACGAGCACTCTCATTAAAAACTGTATCTAATTGAATTGTCGAGTTGGAATGTGTCGGTAATGAATTTAATATTTCACCAATAATTATCAAGTACCAAGGACTTTGCAAATAACGATCTGAATAGTGAACTCTCATAACTTTAGATGTGGTCATTGCATAAGCTAGGGCTTCATTACTATCTTTTGCACTTTCCCAAAAGCGCTTGCCAAAATCAGTGATTCTCCCATTAAGTTCAGTCGATAGCTCAAGCTCAGATACTAGGCTGGCTTCAACTTTCTCCCAATCTCTGGTATCAAAGATTAACAATTTTACCTTCTCAAATTTATCTGACTTTACCACAACAATTTCTGACGTTGATAACAACCAATTATGGTTAACAGCTATTAGCTCTGTAGAACTAGCAGCTATAGATGTTATTTCTTTATCAGAAATGATTTGGGCGACAAACACTCCATCATTTGAGCACTGTTCATCACATTTAACTAAAGCAACTCCCCAGCTTTTATATCTTAAAAGTTCATTTTTTGTTTCATCATCTAACTCGATACTCGGGAGTACAAAGGTTAAGTCAATTTCTTGTACTGAAATATATTGGTGGACCAGAGTTCTTACTCTTCTGGAGTTTAAGTCCCACTCATTGCTATCACTTCCCAGCCAAAGAGTGACACTTTTAGCTCCTTTATTAATTTGTTGAGCAATAACCTCTTTCACTGAGGCATGACAATATTGAGCCCCTTCCATATATTGATACTGTTCAGGTAAAGAAATATCATTTTTAAAGCTAAGACCTAACCACTCTTTAGCCACATTTCTATTTAAAAATTGACTGTCATGTCTTGTACTTGAATCTAAAAGACATGAAGAGCAAACATCATCACATTTTTCAATACAGTTAAGAGTGTCATAAGCACTTTTCAGCAAAGTAGATATATAGTGTGGAGCTGATGTTGAGAAACCTGCCCCTCCTGAAACAATATCATATAGTTGAATGACCATAGCACTGTTCCCAGAGCCTGTTATTTTACTAGGTCTTATGGTGTAGCCCATCTCTCCGGTAGATACACCAAGCTGTTCTGAAAGTGCATTACGAAGAGCAACGGCTAATGTCGTGGCTACAGTTCTTCCCTCTGGTGAGTCTGGAATATAAGTATTTGTTTCTGGATCCCTTAACGTTATTTCAAAGACATCTGTAAAGCTTGAACAACCTAAGTGAATTCCAGATTGAATGAATGAGCTTCCTTCACATTGCTCTTTATATTTTTCACTACCTTTTGTTCCGGGCATACTAACAACAGGACGATGAGGCTCATTTGGAGTCAAGTCCTTTGGAAATTCATCATCAGAAATCATCGAGTCAGCACGACCACAAGTTAGACATACTGCATAGCCATGGCCATGCTCCCCTGAGGAATGATGAAAAATAGTTCCATTATTGCCATAACACATGAAACCGGTTTCTGGGTTTGGTAATGGATGACTATCTCCCGCAACTGAAACCCAAGCAGGCTGAACAGGAATATACTTTTGTGTGGATATGTCGTTTGAAGGCTCATCAAAGAAGTCTGTTACAAAGCCAGTTGGCTCTAAAACTTTTAATTGAAACTGTGGTTTAATCAGCTCATCACAGCTATGGCATTTTAACTCATCAGAGCCTAAAACACCGACACTTAGGCCGCTATCGCCACAGTTATCACAACGCCATGCGGTGTCAAACTTTTGCTCTTCTTTAGCGTTTGCTACACCAATCTTTTGCCAATTAAGGGAAATACCAGAGGATTTAAATACCCTTCCATCGATAACTAATTCTGCCCCAGGAGCGTATTCTCTTATAGCAACAGATAAATTTCTTGTTGGCATTCCCCTTAACTGTGAAATATTATCTTCTCTGCCAAATTTATCATTGGCTTCTTTATCCTTTTCTCTTTTGTAATCTGTAAGGTTAAAATTATTCAAAGATACAACGTCTGTTGGGAAACCATAACCAGGTAAAAAGGTTTTTGCTGCTAATTCTTTTAATAGATATTCTTTTCTATGGCGAGCAAGCTCTTGTCTTATTCTAAATTCAAATGGTGAATCTGTTTCAGCTTTTCCTAACTGAGCTATAAGCCTTTTAAAAGTATATAACCAGTCATTTTCCAATTTTGAAATCGCATTATTTGTATTTTCAATAATTGATTCTACTTGCATTGCATCTAAAGCTGTCCCTCTTACTAAAGACATGACATTTTGCTTTTGCTCAGGGCTTTGTTGCCCTAACCAGCCTTTAAAACGCTCACAGGTAGATTGTGAATCATCTTCAAAAAACCATTGTAAATTTAGTGATGTTTTTTCTTTCTGCGTTGTTCCAATCTCTTCTTTCAAATAAACAGAAAGCAAGAAGGAGTTAACATGTCTTTGCACTAAACGCTCAGAGTTAAGTGAAATTTGTGGTGCAGGTATTTTTGTCACAAAAGGCCAAGCAGGATTATTAAATACTTGAGTGTCGTGAGGGTTGTTTTTACATAGCGTATAAGAAATTGCTCTTGACTCTTTACTACGTCCAGCGCGACCAGATCTTTGTAGATAGTTTGCAGGGTGTGGAGGAACATTATTCATCACAACAGCAGATATACCACCAATATCGACGCCCATTTCCATGGTGGTTGAGCAATTTAATACGTTAACAGTGCCTTTTTTAAACATTGCTTCATAAGCTTGTAGACGCTCTGCTGATTGCTGTGCAGAATGTTCAGCTGTACGATAGTAGAAACCTCCTTCTACAGTCCTATCATTGATATCTGTCCATACATTCATACTTCTTAACTTTTCTACATCATCATTAAGTTTTAATTGCTCACGAACTTTAGTAACTCCCTCTTGATATTCTTCTTGGGAAACATCAAAATTCCACAATGATGGGTAGGCGACTTCCTCACATTGAAAGCTTCCTTTCGTAATATCTCGAGGCAAATAAGGAGTTAGTCCCTTAAAGGTAGTATCTAAAATTTTATTAGTGACAGGACACAAATACCCTTTATCGATAAAGGATAAGGTTAGGTTATTCCTAGTTAAGTAATACTGGTTTCCTTCAGACTTAAGTATTGGGTTTGCTTTGGAAGTAATTGCATTCCAAACACTAAACAGCCAGTCATTTATAATATCGACATCTGTTTGGTCATTAAGTTTTAATCCCCCTCCTAGAGCCAGAAGCTTCCCTAATCTATTAGCCATATTTTTTTTAACTTGAGGCCAACGTTTAACCCTATTATCTCCACTTGAGATGCCTGTAGGATCAGGTTTCATTAACTTTTTAGGTGAAAACCTAAAGCCAATCCACGCTCTCAAATTGTCTTCAAGTTGAATAAATGTGTTTTCTCTAACGTAGAAGTCAAGGCAGACTTTTATAAAATCACGCCAATCATTTAGATTTAACCCTTTAGATTCCCATAATGGTGGCGTGGTGGTTACTTTATCAATCCCTTGATAACTAATTTTCACTATACCCTGAGTTTCTAGGCTATTTTGTCTCTTAGGTCGTCTAGCAAACTCCCTAACTAATAGCATGTCTGCTAATGTATGTGCGCCCGAATTATCATTAAAAAGTTCAGGATTAGCATACTGATTGTATTGCAAAATAGAAGAGTGAACATCAGAATGCTGAGCAAGCTCAGTAACCATTTCAGTCCAAGTTAAAGCGACTGAGTTGAATATACTCCCACCGTCCTTTGCTGCCAATATTTCCTTAATTTTGTCATCAACCTTTGCTGCCTCATTTGGCATGATGGCCCTTAAAGTTTCTGCCGTGTCTCTAAGTTTTTGAAGTTCTGTTTCATCTATTTCCTCAACACTGAGAAAGGCTCCCTTTCTTAGTTGCTCATTCTTTAGTATTTCAAAAACTAACCCTCTTAATTTATTCCTCTCAGCTTCTTGTTGCATACGAACAGCCATACGAGCTGTACCTTGCCGACTATCGGTAAAAGTTATTAATTTTCGTCCTCTGCCAGGTAAACTTTCAGGACCTATATTAGTTTCCTTGTCAAACTCTGCATCAGGGCAGTACTCTAATAGAGTAGGTACGGCATTTGATACATAAAAAGGTGAACCTAAGATAGCTCTTCTAAATGGACTGTTTTTATTAAAACCTTTATAACTACACGCGCCGCACTCTGCTTTATTTGACTCATCGATTAAAAGGTTAACATCCTCATTAAAGCCGCCAATACGCCCACTTTCCTTATTTATACCAACTTCATGATATTTTTCATCATTTTTTCTGCTGCTAGCTATAACGATACAGTGTTTTGAAGTTCTAACATCTAACTCTTCTTCATCATCTGAGTCTTCGGTATTAAACTCTTGGTTTAGTGAAAATTCATCGTTTACTTCTAAATTTCTTTGAGTTAATACACCATTTTTATCAAGCCCTAATAAATGAGGCTCATTACAATCATTACAATGAGAAATCTCTAGGACAGGTGCACCACATTCACACTTATGTTTATGCTTTACGTAAACATTTCCAAATGGCCATTTATCTCTTAACGGTGTTTCTTTCTTTGCAGAACACTCTTTATCAATACAACTCCACAGGCCATTGATCATCGATTGAAAGAAGTGAGATCTAACCTTTAAAAATGCTTCAGAATTCAAATCTGGCTTGGTTCCTGTAAGTAAATCAATCCACCTTAAGAGTTCATCCTGTGATAGCTTAATATCAGTTTTACTAAAAACTTGATTGGAAATTTGTTCAATCGTTAAAGGGGTGTTGCTTTCAGTTAAAATAGTCCTAATTGTTTTAGCTAAGTTAGATTTACACAATGATTCAAACCTAGCTTTAGACACATCTAAATCAAAGTCTTTTGGTTTTTTTACTTCATTTGCAGGGATTTTACATAAGTCTTCTAAAGAAATATTTTCGTTTTCAAGTTCCGAAATCGTTGGCACTTTACGGTTACCGCCAATAACAACCACTTGCTTTAAATCCACCCCAGCAAGATCTGATAAATATTTCTGTAATTGCTCTTCCGCATTTTCATCAGCAATAGTTGCTGAAGTAGCAACAAACCTCACATTTTTAGCTTCAACACCAAAAGCTTGTAACACTCGTCTAAGTTGCATAGAAAGCTCTGCGGCTTGTGAACCAACATAGGTATGAGCTTCATCTAATATTATCCAACGAAGAGATTGTTCTTTCTTAGAGATTTCAACAATTGGCGCATCAATATTACGCACTAACATGTACTCAAGCATCGTGCCATTCGTTACAAGTATTGGTGCAGGCTCTCTCCTCATTAACTGCCTGGTTAGGATTTCATTTAGAGTTTTCTTTTGCTCACTACGCTTTAAGTTTTCTTTATCGACTGTATTTCCGTTATATAGACAAAACCGCATGCCATCGTCAAAACTTTGTGTCCAAGCAGATAAACGCTCACGTTGAGAGTTTATCAAGGCATTTAACGGATATAGAAATATTGCTCTAACACCAACAAGTTTTTCCTGTTTTTGGGCTAGCTCTTGATACAAGTCTTCAAGTACAGGTACCATAAAGCATTCTGTTTTACCCGAGCCAGTACCACTCGTAACAACAACTGATTTTTTACTTTTATCCAGTAATGTTTGCCAGCTTTCTAACTGATGTTTAAAAGGGTTAAAGTGAGCAGCAAAACGATATCTACCGTTTTCTTTACTGTCTAATGCATCAACAACACTTTTAGAAAGTAAACTTCCCTTTAAATCTTCTATTTTAGGCTCTGCTGGCTGCCAACCGAAAGTATGTTCAAATAACGGTGGAGCTAAGAATGATCCCTCTTTGCCGCACTCTGCTTCCATTTGGTTTCCTAGGTGTTCACGTAGCGCTGGATTTGTAATGCCTAAAACACTTAAAGTAGACTCTTTTGATCTTGATAATGTTTGCTGAACTAAGCTTGAAAAAAAACGCATTGGTAAGTCCTTTTAATACTTATTTAATAAAAATAAGTTTAAGAAATATGAATACACTGGATTGAACCAGTTATGGTCAAAGTCTCGAATTAGCTTTATATTAAATAAAGTTTCATGGTCAAATACAAACAACTCAGAAATACGGGTATCCTCAGCAGCTATAGAGGCACAAACTATTGGGAGAATTGCTACTGGAAATTGAAAACTATTAGGGATGTTTATATATTTTTTTACTTCGGGCCTTTTATTTAACCACTTCAAAAGCCTTCCTTCGAATCGCTGTGGCCAACTAGCGTCACTGTTATCTCTGATTAAATCTTGTATCCACCCGCTAATTACATGTTCCATTACTGGAGTAGGCATTAAAGCGGGCATTCTTTCTGTCTTGATGAAATCAATAACTTCTTGTGGGTAGTTTGGCAATGCTTGATGCAACTTATCAAATAGCCCATTGATAATAGTTGAACACATCTCCTCAGGTACATCTGCCGCCAACAAGTAATCCGCAAAGGTTTTTTTAGCCTCAATCCATACGTTAGGAGAGATCATTTCCCAAATAATAGTGAACTCACGATCAATACGTTGAACTAACCTTTCATCCATTTCCATTTTCAATAATAAAAGTGCTAATGCCTTATGATTTTTAACTAAATCACTCCAAGCATTAAATGTTGGTAGAGGTAAATAACTAAATTTCTCCCACAATTTTACAAAGTAATTCCAATTATTATTGTGTGGTTTACTTTCAATTTCTTTAATAAAAGTAGAAATAGTGTCGCGGTTATCAAACGAGAAGTGTTTTATAGCCGCTTTGATATCTTTTATTTCTGATAGTTCTTCTTTTTCATAGCTACTATAAAATCCAGCTCGAAAAGTTGCATTCGAGTCGGGTTGAGGAACTATCAACCATGGTCCTTCTTTGTCCATCAAACTTGGGATCTCAAACATCCCAACATTCATACCTTCAACAAGTTTAGGTTCAAGAAGTAACGGGGATCTTTCTGGTTCACTTATCAACATCGCCATTGGCCTAAAGCTATCATCAAACATATACTTTAATGATGCACCCCCCTTTAAACCAACCGTATGCATTTGATAGTCAACAACAACTGCGTGGGAGTGTCTTCTAATGTTAAAGGTTTTAATATTTCTTTGTTTACCTTTTATCGTCAGGCGAACAGTAGCGTCTAGTGCCCCCAAAGACATTAACTCATTAATTCTATCTTTATAACTGTATAAATTAATTTCGACAGGCTTATCATCAACCCTAACATTCCAATTATAATTCGGCGTTGAGCGCCCTTGAGGCATAAGTGCTAATTCAATGCTAAATGATTCAGACGAAATACTTGAACTATATAAATACAACCGGGAGCCAATTAAATCATCAACAGAAACATCCATTGCTAAGGACTCATTATCCTTATTAAATGCGTAAATTCCTGCCGCAGGAAATAGTAAATCAATTTGAATAGGGTCACTCATTAGATTTGCCAACACTGTCAAAGAAACATTAACAGGCGGTAAGTCTCTCGCTGACAGTAAAAACTCCATTCCATTAGCAAGTTTAGTGGTTAAAACCCTAACCCCATTCCCCTCTAATGAATAAATTGAATTTTCTGATGAAGTGACTATTACCTTTCCTTCACCGACTGTACTGCCAGGCTTAAACGCTATATCAAAATCATTAGGTAAAATACCTACACTACGTTTTAATAGAATATCATTATCTTTGTTTTTAACAGTGAATGTATGCCTTCCGTACTTTTGGCTATTTGTTAAAGACTGAATGTTTTTATTATTTATAAAGCTAGAAAAGTCATATTTTGAAACAGGTAAGTCTGAGTTAATATTAAATTTAGGGACGCCCTTATAAACAAGCGATGGTTTAGTACCCCACATGATTTCATCACCACGTAATGAAATCATGCCACTGGTATCTACGGATTTATTAGTACTAACTCTGTAGATATGTTCACCTGAAATACAACGTAAATCACCATTAGCCTTATACCAATGATACCCTTGGAAGGTATTTTCTAGTTCGCAACTACCTAATATAATCTCAACTTCAAAGTCGCTTGGTAGTAGTAAATAGATTACTTCTTTTTTAGTTGAAAAACTTGCTTGGCCAATTAATTGGAATGTGCCATTTTTTTCACTGAAACCTAAAGGAACTTCACCAAGTTGAATTGCCGAGTTCTCAATATCTTTGCCTTCTAGGTACTTACCAGCATCAGAAGCGACAATGCTAAGGCATTTATCCAAGTTAGTACGCTTGAGTTTTATGCCTTTTTGTTTGGGTCTAACTTTAGTAGCATTATTTTCAAACTGAGCATAACTCCCACCTAAGTAGGCAGCTGACTTATCACCTTCATAAATATCTATATCTATTCGAGCACTATTAACATCCGACTTTTTAAAATCAAACTGAAGTGTGTTTGGCAATGTAACTTCAGACCTAAATATCAAGTTAGGAAGAGATAGATAATGATGACAGGACAGCAAGGCTTTGTGCTTTTTAATACTTCCAGAAGCTTTCGTCGCATTAGATAACCAATTATCAAGTAATTCACTGCCCGTATTATTATCTAGAGGTATAGGGAAGTGAGTTCGCCACTCTGGAGAAACTTTATCTAAATAGCTTGAAGGTTTATCATATTCAATACTATCCAAGTTATGCATCTTAACTAACTGCATAAGTTGGTTAATAATTTCGGCTATAAGCTCTATAGATTCTTCTTGTTGAAATGCAGATGGCAAATAGTCAACGTTTCGGCGGATAACGTCTTGTAGTGATATTCTAAATAACTCGACTTGATAAAAGTCTCTTAGTGTACGCCTCATTAAATAGCCAAAATTATTATCGGGCTTACTTATTAGCTGAAATGGAAGACCTCCCTCTGAAAAGACAGAGCCTAAAAAATTTCTTTTTGCTGTATAACGAAGAATTGGGCGCTTCCAATAACCTTCTAATCCTAGTTTAACAATCGTTTCACGTTCACTTGCAATCTTTTCAAACCCAAGTTCATCCCAAATCCCCTGCCAAGCCCAACCATCTTCAGCCTGGTATAACCTGCGATACCATTCAGAGCAAAAAATAACAAAACAAGCACACCACTCTTTATGTTTAATACTTAAATTAATTTTTGGTTCATATTCAACAACTATATCTTTTAGAACATTATATTCTTCTAATGTCATCTGGTACGAAAACAACGAATTTCCAGATGCAGAATTTAATCCTCTTTCATTTATAAATTGAGTTAACCATTGAGACGGGGTTGTAAAGTTCATAAACACATACTTCCTTTTATGCATTTATTAAATGCAGATAATTTAAATTCGAATAAATCCTCATTCGAATGTAACCTTGAAAAATATTTGGTTATTTGTCCTGTGTCATACTCTACATGAATTAATAATAAATTAGAAATCATAGTGTTACCTTTTAAGAATAATATTGTTCAAGCTCCTTAATATCGGTATTAGAAGCAGTCGATTGACTATTTCTGATATATATAATTACAGCAATAATCGATAACAAAGCAATTGATGCAAATATAATTGTTTGAATAATTAAGTCATTCATTTTTTAGCACTCCAAAGTTAGTATCACTTTAAGTAGTGCTAAACTCATGCCAAAAACAAATAACCAATAAATTCAACAACTAGAGCAATAAAAATCCAATCAACAAGTAACATATATAACGGATAGGTAATAATTATTACACCTATAAGCTTATTACTACCCCCTTTATTGTTGCTCAGCCCAACGTACACAAACTAAAGAGAGTTGACTTTAATAGCTGTATCTCCTTGAATATTAATAAATACTAGATCAGTAAATCCTTCATCGTCTCCGACTGATTCATAACTTAAAAACATATTTTTAATCGCTATTTCATCAACATACTTTCTCTGTTGCTTAAAACGCAGTTGGTTACGCTTGAGAATTAGAGACTCACTCCCCTGGAAGTCAAAAACAACTGCTTTAAAGGTAGCGAGTGGATAAAAGTTAAATATTCTCTTTCTAGATCTTTTAGTTAAATTTGTTAGATCCCAAACAACATGTTTGAAGTTTTTACTTTCTTTAATTAATTGTTCGAATATTTTGTTGTGAGTTATTTTAATGTTGCTATTTGACGGGTACTTAAAAAATTCGTGGTAATAAATTCCAGCTCTTTTCGTCAGTATGTCAACAATATCATCTGACGAAATAACAAAGTCATAGTCAAAAGTATTTAAATAGGACGTTTTTCCAACACATGGAGGGCCAATTAACACAGTGACTTTAGAAGTACTATCTTTCAAGGCAAGAGCCTTTTGGCCATTTAAACCGTTTTTCATCGTCTATGATTGCAGAGATATCAAATGGAACTACCCATAAACGTAATGGTTTATCGTCATCAAAATCAAAGCTCTGCTCAATAGGCTCTTGAAAGTCATCATGACTTGGGTAAATCAAAAATAGCTCACCTTTACCTCTTAAATATTTATGACCGTAGGCAAACATTTGGTAAAAGTCTGACTGAGATAAACCATATTTATTTTTCTTATCACTGCTATTTACTAGCTTCCATTTAGTATCGAGTACACAGGCGTTCACGCCTTTATCTTTACTATATGAGTTTTGTAGTAATAAGTCTGGCTTTAACATAAACCGTTTGTCGCCGTCATGGGTAACTAAGTATTCAGAACTGGCTTGTGTTTTCAAGCTAAAACCATCTGAAAGTTGCTTACCTAAAACACTAGCAACATAACTTTCAAATACAGCTTCCATGGGGAACAACAAGGAAAAAGCATTGCTTTTTCCTTGCATAGTTAGTGGTGAAAAACCTTCCAGAATTAATCTTGTCCATGCTAATGGTGTTTGGTAATAATTCATGCCTCTATCTAGCTTAATACCGCCAAAGTCATTCTTGATATTCGTGCTCTCTGGTATGTCAGCAAAAGCAAATAATAACTCTTGAACCAACTTTTGGTTGTTCACACTGCGGCTATAGCCGCTTACTTTTTTGAGTGCGGAATGGATTAACCGGTTTACTGGCCTATCTTGCAAATACTCATCATATTCTACATAAAATTTATGTTTGTTAATAAAATTATGCTGAACCTGTTTACCTACTAAGAGCTTACCTTTTAGAAAGGCTAAATTATCTTCACGGCGTACATAATCATTACGTAAACCCCGTTTAATTAATTCATTCACTGAAGATAAAAACTGGCTGATAAATACCTCTAACAAAGGCATTTTATTTTTAGCCAAATTAGCATTGTTAGTTTTTAAGTGACGAAAGCTCTTTAACGTTTTAAGCATGTTTAATAAAGAATCTTGAGCGTGTTTTGCTCGATCCTCATTTACATCTTTTTTAGCAACTTTAGGTAATACCTCTATTTGTGTACCATCAGGGGTAAATAATACGCCTGCATAGTTTTGTACTTGTAACACTTCACAATTATTGATGAAACGTGGACGCAAGAAACGGCTTTCAGACTCGTCACATAAACATAACTTTTTTAAATACTGAAAGGCCGATTCAGAAATGATTTCAATGTTTTCAGAAGCTTTGGCTTTATCACCAAAGCCTAAAAAACCAAACTCAAAAACAGTGGTTTGACTTTTAACAACAGGCATTAAGGGGTTACCTGTAACTCAGATTCACCTACTTTAGTGTTCTCATTCGATTTTATTTCATCACTTTTTGCCGCAATGGTCGATTTAGCCTTTAAAACTAAGGAGTTTAATACCTTGTCATCATAAATAGTCTGATAAGCTTCAGGGTTACCCCATACACTACTTATGCCTTCAAAGTTAGCTAACTTATAAGTTATTTTACTATCTTCATAGGTTTCCAAACCATGGTTTTCTCCAAAGATACTGCTGTATTTC
The DNA here is from genome assembly GCF_007954265.1 of Colwellia sp. C1TZA3. Lineage (GTDB taxonomy): Bacteria > Pseudomonadota > Gammaproteobacteria > Enterobacterales > Alteromonadaceae > Cognaticolwellia. The sequence goes on from NZ_VOLS01000004.1 coordinate 72,439, forward strand.
TGAGTTTGTTGTTGAATAAAAACATACTTATTCAACTCATCAGTTTCTTTTTGAGACTTTAACACTTTTCGATTGTCACCCAAGACTAGACGAATTTTATTCCAGTCTTCAAAGAAATATTCTTCAAGTAACGGAATAATTTTATTTTTGAAGGTCTTTTGCAACTCTATAAAAGCTTTACCTTCATCACCCTTCGACTTTTCGTTTCCATCACGAGCTTCAACCACAGTCATAAAGAACGCATGACCTAAAGTGTGCTCACGATCGTAAAGCACTTCGATACGTTTATTCATTGTTATCAGTAACTGGGGAAGATCTATTCCTTTAACTAATGTACCTGCCAATAAATCAGGGTTTGGCATCATTTCAATAAAATCAAAACGACGACGCAGTGCAGTATCCATCATGGCTAGCGATCTATCGGCCGTGTTCATCGTACCAATTAAATACAAATTATCAGGAACAGAGAATAGTTCTTCTGAATTAGGTAAAATCACTTCTAATGCACCTTTACTGCCTAAACGTTTTGACGGTTCAATTAAGGTAATTAACTCACCAAATATTTTAGAAATATTGCCACGGTTAATTTCATCAATTATCAGACAGTAATTTTGTTTCTTTGCACTTATCTGGCCAGCATCTTTTTCGGGTAAATGTTTTTTTAATGCATCTAACGCTCTAATAAAGTAAGAAGCGTGTTGTTTCGCAAGGCCCGAAACAAATTCAGATTGTTTGATTCCTTGTCTGCTCTCAACTCCGTTTTTATATAATAACTTTAAATCTTCGTATTTCATGATTTGAGAGCTTTTCCAACTTTCTCCGCTATATCGAAAGCCAAACTCTTCAATAGCTGTAATTGAAACAGCTTCTGTTAATTCAAAATTATCAGACTCATCAAACATTGAAAGCTTAAACCCCTCTAACGCTTTGCTAAAACTGTATTCTTCATTTAACTCTGCGTTGGATTGTTTACTCTTTACTAAGTTCTTTTTAGCCTCGTCGCATATTTCTTTAAATACACCATTTTTTTCAAAGTAAGATATCTGCTCGCCTTTGGTTCTGGCCGTTAAGCCAATAACGAACTCTTCATAACCATAGCTCTGATGAAAGGTAACAAAGCGAATGCGCCCCTTTGCAACTAGCGACTTATATGCTTTTTCAAGTTTCTCCCTAAGCGTAAGGTTATAAGGTTCAACAGCCTCATTGATGATTAAGTCGTAAAGCAAAGGTTCGGCCGCTTTAACGGCAGCTTCAATGGTATGATAGGTTTTTCCTGTTCCAGGAGGGCCATAAAGTATTTGATTCAACGGTGTCTCTTGCATAGTACTAACTCCTTTACTGCCAGCTTGCTGAGCATCATAATCAGATTCAGGTTCAGTTATTCCACCAATATCTTCTGGTTTTTCTTTTTTGTTAAAAAACTCATAGAGTTCCCACAGCAAAATATTTCTGGTGAAAAAGTCATAATCTTTATTTACAAACGAATTTACAGATTGTAAAAGCGTTTCATTATCTTGATACCAATGGTCAGCTTTAAGTAGTGACAATTCAAAATTAGTATTTAAACCTGCAAAAATAGCTTTAAGGTATTTTTTACCTACAATGCTAGTAACATGCTCAGGATCAGCCAAAGCAAATACACGATGTATTACCGAATATAAAACTCTTTTAAAATTTTCATTTGCTGTCCAACGCTTGAAAACATCATCAAAAACTTCCTTAGTTGGATTATTAACAATATCTAAAGTTACTTTTTGTAAAAATACTTTATTTTTTGAAAATTCCCTCTCATCGTACATAAAGCCATTGCCAACACTCGATATACCGTTGACTTTCTTTAGCCAAATTTTGCTTAAGTCTTCATCATCAACAGATTGCGTGTTAATTATTTTATCTTTTAGCTGACAAGTCGCTTGATAGTCTTTGTACCAGCCATCAGAGTTAAAATGGTTACTTTTAATCCAGTCAAAAAACACTGACAAGCTATGTTTTTTATTACTTTGTTGCCAAAAATCATCGATAGCACTTTGATACTGATTTCTTATCTGTATTCCTGAACTTTGTGTACTCCATTGTTGTTCAGGACAAGCGTTTTGCAATAACACATAAGGTATCAAGCCTTCCTTACAGGTGTTACGTAAGCCTTGTAACTCAAATTCAATGTAAGAACGTTGTTTGTTAGAATCTTTCCAACAAACATCCATAAAACTAGGTCTGGTTACCACACCCTTCGCAATAATACCGCGAGCGCCATCACCTAATTTAATCAAATAAACATTATCGTTTAATTTCACTTGTTTATTATGACAAGACCACGTGATTCTTTCGCCAACTTTATAAATAAGTTGCCCTTTCGTTGAGCCTTCTCCACCATTGTTGAAATGTTTGGGATTCCAACTTAATAAATAACTTTCCATAATCTATCTACCTGTCTCAATACCTGATGCTGTAATGCTTTCTTTGTAAGCTTTATCCCAATTCTCATACTTAAACGCTTTTTTCACGTTATCAATAAACTCTTTCTTATTGAGCGTTTCGTAAGTCAAATCTTTAAAGTCGTAGCGTAATTCCATTTTTTTTATCAACTCATCGGCACTTGGGAATACATCGTTTAATTGATCTTCTATCCATAGCCTAATAGCTTCATCACTCGGGTCAGGGCCTAATTCTCGCTCTATATCTTCTAAATCGTTAGCCTTTAAAATAGGCACATAAATATCAACAATCGCAGATTTAGAGTCTTCAATACTTTGCTGTAAATTGTCTTGTACGGCTTTGCCATGAGCTGTTAGTTTTTTATTCAGTTCATCTATTTTCTTTAAGAAGAGTTCTTTATTCCTAACAAGTAACACTCTGCCTCTGTCTTTACCCAGCGACGAGGTAAATTTATCACGAATGTCTTTAAGATCTTTTTCTATTTTTTTAGAAGAGAGCGCATTGTCTTTGGCTAATAAATCAAAACTTGTTTTAAAACGCCCTTCTAATTCAGTATTGGCAGTGCCCAGTGCTTGTAAGCTTTTAGGCATGGATATTTTTTGGCGTTGAATAGCGGCACCTGTCATCGACAATTCAACATATTGCAGATACGAGCTATACACCCTAACTTGGCGAGTTACGTCAAACTTAACTAAGGGGTTATTTTTAATTGAGCTTTCAATGGTTTTAATCTCTTGCTCACCTAATGGGTTATTAGGTATTTCAGGAATAGTAGCTGTGATTTTTTCACGCTCTTCTTCACTTACACAGGTGGTAAGCGCTATTGCTTTAGCCGCAGGAGATAATCGAGTTGTAGCTTCTTGTACTTGTTGTACAGTTAGTTTGATGGCATTAAAACCTAAGCTGGTTGACTGTTCACTTTCAAGGTATAAAGCAGTTGGTGAAAAGCTATAGCCTTTACCATCAACAATGATCAAGGCAAAACGCAAATTAGGAATGTTATTAATCACAACAAAGTCATCCAAATTCGATACTGCTTCAAAATCACCAAAGCCCATTCGAATGCTTTGTTCACAAACATCCAGGCATACAGTAACCATGCCTTCACTTAAATCTTCCGAAGCTTGGATCAAAGCACCAGCCACTTCAGGCCTAACTCCCGGTGCTGCATAGATCACAGACTCGGTTGCACTTTCAATTAATTGGCTTATTTTAAACGTGTCTAAATAAGTAAAAAAACCATCAAAACCTTCCATGTAACTTCCTGTTTTTATTATTTATTTTCATCAAAGTAAACGGTATATCTACACCTTGTCTGTTAATACTCTTTTTGCTTCACTATAACGATTGTCAAAGGCTTCAGTTTTAATGTTTTCCCCACAAGAATCATCAGCACCACGGCGAAAGCGGTTACAGCCATAGAAAGTCTCTCGATTAGCATCGTTTTCTAATCTAGCGACCATAGTGCCAATACCACAACGTAAGCAGCCAAGCTCAACTTCATTACAACCAAGACAAAACCTAAAACCTTTAGCATTGGTTTGCATAGGCGAATTACAATGCTTACAAGCATTCATAGTCGTATCGCAAGCTGGCGCTAAAGTGCACTTATAAAAAGTTTTATCATAGCGAGTTTGCAATGCTTGTAACGTACCTGATTTACAGCTAGGACAATGCCACTGAGCAAATGATTTAGCTAACTTATTATCAACTAACTTATTGCCATACTTATTGATTTCAGTTAAGAAAGGGCTACCCTTGTCAGAATCGAACAATACATAAATAAAGTGCTTAGCTCGGGTTAAGGCAACATAAAATAAACGTCGCTCTTCTGCATACAAATAACTTTCTTTTTGCGGCAACACCAAATCAACCAGCTCATCATTTTCACGTGAAGAGGGAAAACTCCCGGACTCTACGCCCAGCACTACCACATAATCAGCTTCTAAGCCTTTACTTGAATGAGCGGTAACATAAGTAATATCTAAAAAAGAATAATTCAATTTATCAACATCAAACCCTGTCAGCATTGGCATGTTTTCTTTGCGATATCGGCCAATTATTAATACCGATAAATGTTCATTTTTCTGTTGTGCACTTTTATTAAAGGTATTTAAGCTACGTTGAAGTGCTTCCTGATATGCTTGCTGTTTTTGGTCTTTTATTGATAAATGACTTAGTTTTAAGTCTTGCTTTATATCTACTAGCCTAAGTGCAGGAACATCAATTTGAGCATGAGTTGAAATATCTTTTTTAAGTTGTCCTGGGTTAGCCATAACAAATTGACTACTCAGATTCTGAATTTTATTATTAAAACGAAATGTTTTATCTAATGGCACAGCCGTTGACGGAGAAAAGCTTTTATTAAACTCAGTAAACAAAGCGATATCAGCACCATTAAAGCGGTATATCGATTGCCAATCATCACCAACAGCAAACAGTCGCATATTAGGTTTAGACGCTAAAAGAGCCTTTAATAACTTTGCCCTGCCACCAGATATATCTTGGAACTCATCGACTAAAATATGGGTATAACTGTGGAAAAACTTCCCGTTTTCTACAATTTCCACAGCAAGCGAAATCATATCGCTAAAATCAACCGTATCAGTTTCACTCAAATGTGTTTGATAACTATACAATATCGGTTCAAACAAGGCTAAAAAGGCACGCGTTCTTTCAATGTCATACTGCGCAGGTGTAATACTTGCCAGTATTTCATCTACCGAGTGCCCACCTTCTTTGTAAAGTCCCAAGAAACGTTGAATTAACTCAATAAAGCCTAACCATTGCGTTTCATTTTCTTCTTTTAATTGTGTAAATATTTCTGCTAAAGGGATAGTTTTAACGGTTACCAAGTTATCGATTAGTACCTGCTTTAAACAGCTAGGTAACTTCCCCTGCATTAGTTGATAAGAATACAGCTCAGCCATTTTGGTGTCTTTTGAGCGATGTAATTCTCGTTTCCATTCAAGGTCTTCAAGATAACTTTGCTGATCAACAAATGGCGCCGTTTCAAACTTTTCATTTAAGCCTAAATATTCAATGTAAAGATCAGCCTCAGGTAAATAAAAGTCAGGTTGGTATTGGCGTCTGGCGACAGTTTTGGTATCAAATTTGTAATTAGCTTCATACTCATAGGCAACCCCATTAAGTGTTAAATAGTTGGCAATACGTAATTCACCGACACTTTTAACCCATTCTCCTTTAAGCGTAATCAAACGACAACTTGATAAAAACTCGTGATAATCATCAATAGTTTCAAAGTCTAATTCTGCTTTAGCGGGTGTACCTAAACTCGAGAAATAGTTAACTAATAACGCTTTATAATTATCATCCGCATCAGCTAAAGTATCTATGGAGCTATTAATAAATTGTGTAAATTGAAGTGGTTGCTCAGCAAATGGGGTTACTGCCTTTTTATAACCACCAAAGTTTGCAACAATGGCATTGCCAAGCGCATGAAAGGTACTGGCTTTAATGTCTTGTGCAACAGACGGTATGCGATCTTTAATTCGCTCATTCATTTCAGCGGCAGCTTTATTACCAAAAGCTAGCATCAGCACATTTTTTGCACTGGCAATATTAGCTTCGACTAAAAATCCCGCCTTGCCTATTAGCGTTGCTGTTTTACCTGTACCTGCGCCAGCAATAACCAAATTATGGTCATCATTCGTAACACAGGCGATACGTTGCTTTTCAGTTAATTTTGACTTTTCTACCGTATCGAAAAATTCTGCGTATTTATTCAGTAAAATAGGCACAACTGATTGGTTATGTAATTCACGCCCAAGCTCACTAACATCAGTTGTTTTTAAGCTGAGCGCTTGAGTAAATATTTGCTGATGTAACGGATTTTCTAATTGTTCAACATTAATACCTAATAATGAAAATTTGGTCACTAAGAAGTGTAACTGTGCGATAGGTTGCCATTCAGTACTAGATAAATAAACCTCTCTATTTTTTAATTGCTCTAATGACTGTTGAAAGTGTAACCAACGTTCACTTGAGGCAATCAAACTTAATAGAGTAGTAATCACTTTTTGTTTAAAAGCATTTAATACCGCACTGCTGTAGCCTTTAAGGACTTCTTGTTGCTGGTCTTCTGCCCCTATCGTTAACGAATCAAATAACCAGCCCTTGTTGACGTTAAACTGGTTAATATCATTTAATGAAAATTCAATAACGCCACCATTACGTTTAATCGTAATGGTGGTACTGTCAAGTTCAATACTTAGTTGAACACCGCGTATTTTATGCCAGAATTGAACTACTGATGCTGGGGTTAGTCTCATTTAGTTACCGTATTTAGGTAAGGTATTATAATCATTACCACTAAAATAAAATTTCGAAGTCTTCGTCTTTAGCTACTATTGAACTTGTTACTTTAGGCGCAGCATCCACATACTTATTGTCTTTAGAATAAGGGTTAGTACTACACCCCATCAAACTACAAGATTGACATTTTGAACACTTACACCAGTTGCAAGCTCCACACCGGGGGGTTGCCGGGTCGCGATCATCAACGCGCCCACTATGACAACTCCAACAATGATTTATATACCATTCAGTCGCACAATGTTGGCAACGTTGATAGCCTTGTGCGCTGTGCACCCAATATGTTGGTACAAATTCCGTTACCGGCTTGTAAGGATCCGCAAATTTAATTTTATAATCGGTATTGTCTGATGCACAGTTGAGACAAACGTGACGCATAGCATCATCATTTCTAATGTCTGTGGCATTTTCTTTATATTTAGTACAACGCGCTTCAAACTTTTGTTTTTGTATTTGCCTTTTTAAGGCCAATGTTTCTTCTTCACCCAACAAACAGCAACTCACCTCATCTAGCCAATGAGGTGAACTCAACTCTGTTTTTTTCCAATGGGCATGAATAGTTAATTGCTCTATCCATGCTGATTTTTCTGTCGCTGTAATTACATCACTTAAAATCAGTGATTTTAGTGCAAGAATATCTGTTTGGGTAATACGAGCATTCACCACAAACTTGTCTTTTAATTGTGCAACAAAATCGACTAACTGTTGATTAGGAATATCATTAACATTGTGCCAATGCTTAGCCAGTGCATTACCTTTATCTGTTTTTTCGTTATCAAACCAAACCGTTAAATGAGATGATTTAACGTTTGAGTTATTCTCATAATTATAGGTATCGAACTTAGCTAATAATTGTTTAGTGCTTTCATCTTTTATTTTTCTAATATGGAAAAATATATCCTTATAACCACTTACTTCGATAAAACCAAAGCCTTTATCATCAAGATAACGGCTAACCGTACCAAATAATAATGCCATTATGCGACACCCTTAGTTTTTGGCTTTGTCTTGGCTTTATTGGCCTTAGAGGCTTTAGCAACTTTCTTCGCTGCCTTTTCTAGCTTTTCAGCCTCAGCTCGGGCGGCTTTAATGCGTTGAAGTAGTTTGTTGGCCGGTTCGTCGTTGGGATCTTGTGGCACTAACTCGCCTTTAAAAGCTTTAGCTAATATCGATTGGGTTAGGTTGTCGACTCGCTGTTTGGCATTGCTGAGATTCTTTTCTAAGGTATCGGCTAAGGCAGAGTATTGTTCGACTAGTCGGACTATTTCGGTTTGCTCCTCGATAGGAGGTACTTCTAAAATAAATTCTTTCACATCTCGTTGAAATAAATGAGGTACAGCACTTCCTGTCATTCTTTCCTGAACAATTCGCTGAACCTCTGGCCCTGCTAGAAAATAATATAAATAATCAGTTAAAAAGTACTTCCCCGATCTAATTAGCAGAAGTGAAGAATTTATTGACGCAAGTTCAGTTAAATCTTTAATAATTGCTATTTTCCCAATACCTGCACCATCTTTGCACACAAGGATATCTTCATTTCTGAGTTGTATTTCTGGGCTCTCCTCATATCTCTCTTTGGATATGTGATAGGCTCTGGACAAATCAACATATTGACCATGGTTTAAACCGTGAACAGATAAAAACAATGGACCTTCTTCTGTATATTCGTCAGCTTTTAGTCCTTTCCAACCGATTCTAGCTGAAATATAAATAAGACCTTCTAAAGTTTCATAAACCCAGCCTTTTGGAAGTTGTTTTTCTTCACCTGATAATTCAGTTAAAATTTCTTTGTATTTGTCTTTCCATTTGTCATTTTTAGGTACTTTCCCTTTAGCTAAAAACTTTGCTTCCTGCTCCTCAACCCAAATGTCATATCTATAGTTTTTTATATCTTTTTTAATTTCAACAATAGATTTTTCGCATTCATTATCCCCACGCCATTTCTCAGTGAGTTTGCCGGAGACTGCGGCGGCGAGCACGGATTGACGGAAACGTTTGATGATGTTGGGCAAATTGTTGAGGCGTTGTTGTATGGTGTCGACCTGCGCCAATAAGCTATCGAGTTTTTCAACAATGCGTTTTTGTTCTGGGAGTGGTACTACAACAAACGGTAAAGTTGAAAGCGTTTTAGGAGATAAATTTGGCTGTAAAGTCTCTGACAAATTCACCTCAACTAGCTTCATAAAGCTATTTGTTAATAAATGATACTCACAGTATTTTTTATCTATTTCAGCATTGAAATTTAATTTACAAACTCGCTGATTAAGTAGTCCAATTTCATTTCCTTTAGGGTAGTGACAAATCTTTAATTTCCCGTTAGTGATCGGACGAGTGAGAGCCATCAATAAATCTTCAGGTTTTACCAAAAAAGAGTTATTTGTATCTTCGATATAGGAGGATGGTAAATACTCCTGATTCTTGATTAAATAGAAACCACTTTGAACGTTAGATATTTTTACTAAAGGAGTACCAGACTCTACAAAATCTTTACTTTTAAAAGCATTCCCAGAGATTACATTACAAATGGATCTAAGTTCATCTTGTATCCAACCTTTAGGTAATTCAGTTACTTCTTCTAGACCCATTATTCAGCACCTACAATAATTTTTTTCTCTAGCCCAAACTCTTCCGCTAATAAATCCACTTGCCCTGCTGCTTCATCAATAGCTCCAAGATCTATCATTAGTTGATTCATTTCGCGCAAAGCTTCGGTCAGTTCGGTCATCGCTTCAGTCGCTAAGACTTCTGGTGCGGGTAGGTTAGCTGCATCAGTAATTGAGTTATCTTTCAGCCAAGTAATGTCTAAGCTGTCGCCTTTATCTTTAATAAACTGGCGAGAAAATTTGCGGAAACGAGCCTGTTCAATTCCATTAGAAGATTCTGAATCAAGTTCAGAATGACTGTCGGTAGTACAACCTAGAATATTGTAGATACCCTCTTCACGTTTACTTTGACCATTAGCATCATCACCATACGCTTGTTCAAAGCTTTCAAGGTACTTTTCAGTAAACGGGCTGCGTTTACCAAAGGTTTGTAAGTTAGTACGTAAATCGTATACCCAAGTCTCTTCAGTACAGTCTTTGTCTTGGTTGGGGTTAGTCGGCGTGCCTTTTTGGAAAAACAATACGTTGGTTTTTACCCCTGCTGCGTAAAAAATGCCGGTCGGTAAACGTAAAATGGTGTGCAAGTTACATTTATTCATTAAGTCGGTACGAATTGATGCACCCACACCAGATTCAAATAATACGTTATCCGGAATCACCACCGCCGCTCTTCCGCCTGGCTCAAGGGAGTTATAGATATGCTGCATAAAACACAATTGTTTATTCGAGGTGGGGTAAACAAAAGTACGGGTAATATTGGTACTAGCAGCCGAGCCAAAGGGAGGGTTGGTTAAAATCACATTGGCTTTGGGCAGATTTTCACCGTCGTTACCTAAGCTATTACCTAAACGGATAGCACCGCCTGCGCCGCTGCCTTCACTAGCAACATCAGGACCTTCTATGTCATGTAATAAACAATTCATTAACGCTAAACGACGCGTTTCAGGTACCAGTTCAAGACCAACAAAAGCGCGTTTCATTTGAAACTCTTGGCCGCTGTCATCTAAGTCGTCTAAGTCGTTAGTTTGGCTTTTAATGTATTTGTCGGCTTCAATTAAAAAGCCAGCGGTACCTGCTGCGGGATCTTGAATTATTTCGCGTGGCTGTGGTTTAAGTAATTTAACCATAGCGCTGATTAATGGTCTTGGTGTGAAATACTGCCCTGCGCCTGATTTTGTTTCGTTGGCGTTTTTTTGTAATAGCCCTTCGTACATATCACCAAAGTCATCACGGCTTTTGGCGCTACCACTTTCGAACCAATCTAGGTCGTCCATGGTGCTGACTAGCTCAGTTAATTGCCCTGCATTAGTAATAGTAGTGTTTACGTTTTGAAATATAGCACGCACAATGGCGTGTTCGTCACTGCCTAATTGTACTAACATGTTGCGGTAAAATTGCAGTTGCTCTAAGCCAATTTTACCTTTTAAATTGCCCCAACGCATGCCTTCGGGCAGTAAATCCTTTTCTTGACCAGTTTCTTCACTCATTTTTAAAAACAGTAAAGTGGCTAATTCGTTTACGTAGTTTTGATACGAAACACCGCCGTCACGCAGGGTGTCACACATTTTCCAGAGTTTGGCGACCAAGTCATTATTATTCATTTTTTGTTCCTAACGCCTTTGTAAACAGACCATTATGGTCATGTTGGCTTAAATTTGGTTTGTTTTTGACGGGCTAAAGCCCGACCTACAAATAGATTACCGTATTGGCTGATATTGTCGGTTGGCCTTTAGGCCGTCGGTTTGTTTGTCTTTGACGGGCTAAAGCCCGACCTACAAAATATATTACCGTATTGGCTGTTATTGTCGGTTGGCTTTTAGGCCATCGGTTTGTTTTTCTGTGACGGGCTAAAGCCCGACCTACATTTTACTTATGCGGGTTGTTCCCACATGTATTCGTTAAATTGTTCGAGTACTTGGTTGAGTTTGCCATCAAATACGCTTTCTAATTTTTTTACGCCGCCACGGCGTTTGTAGTTGCCGGTTTTAAAGGTGTCTTCGTCTATGGCAACTTGTTCTTTTAAGCTGCTGGCAAGACGTTCTAACCAGTTAATTTGCTCTGGGTTCCAGTCTGTTTGTTGTGATATTTTTTTTAGCGCGTTATCTACTCGTTGGTTAAATGGCAGTAAGGCATCACCTAAAGCGGCGCGGCGAATATGGCCAATTAAACGGGCGGCAATGTCTTGATTAGTCGTTTTTTGCCATGCGACACGTAGGGTTGATTCGTCAAACGATTGCGCGTCAAACCATTCTTGCAATTCTAACAGCGCTTTACGGGTTAAATCTTTAGGTTTAGTAATAACGGTATGCAATGCTGCTTGTTTATTTTCGCTTTGCTCAACTAATGTGTCAAATGCTTCAAGAAAGTCTTCAGGGCTGTCGTATTCGCCAAAACCTTGTTTCATATCGATGAGTTCATCATCAATGTCGGTGAATATCGGTTCACTTCTTAATTCATTTATTTGTTTTTTCAGTTGCTCTAAGTTTTCAACCAATTTGGGCATTTTAGTAAAAATTTCAGCACATTGCTGTGGGCCTTTAGTTTTTAGCGTTTGGGCTAAGTTAGCAAAGTCACACCCTGCACTGTGGCTTAGCGATTCATCAAAACGTTTAATCGTTTGCTCAATTTCTACTGACTTTTCTCGGCTAAACAAACCATGGCTAACAATACGTTGAACTTTGGCAACAAGTTGCTCATGACTATGTTCGGCAAAGTTTCTGCCATCAGCTTCAATAGTTTTATAGGTTTGCGAGTCGGTGATTTCATTCACTAAGGTTTTTAATTCTACTTTAGGTCTTACTACCACAGGTTTCATGGTATCTACTGATTCGAGTGTGCTGTATAAGTCGACGGCGTCATAAATTTTAAAGCTGATTTTACCGACTTCAGGGCATAAACGTGTGGCACGACCTTTCATTTGTTCGTACAAAATACGGCTTTTAACTTTACGCAGAAAAACGATATTACAAATACTGGGAATATCGATACCGGTAGAGAGTAAATCAACCGTTACCACGATATTAGGCAAGCGCTCTTTGTTGTAACGGGTGATCAAGCTTTGAATTTTTTTCGGATCTTTATCACTGGTGCCGGTTATTTTAATAATGGCGTCGTGTTCTAGTTTTGGGTATTTATCTTCAAAGGCATCGCGTAGCGCCAATACCACCATGTCGGCATGGACATTATTAACGCAAAAGATTAAGGTTTTTTGAAGCCCTGTTGGGTTTAGCTCACCCGCTAGTGCTTCAGCCACAACCTTTGTAAAACTCGGTACGATTATATCTCGGTTAAAGTTGGCAACTTCAAAGTCTTGTTCATCTTTAAGAGTGTCTTCAATCAATTCACCTTGATTGGTTAATCGAGTGACTTTGGTGCCTTGGTCTAGATAAATACCTTCTTGAACCAATTTAGTCATGATTTTTATTGGTGGCTCTTGGTCGGTTAAGTAACCGTCGATCACCGCTTTACGATAACTATAACGGTATACAGGTGTGCCAAAAATGTCAGTAGTATGAAGTGCTGGTGTTGCGGTAAGTCCTATTTTAACTGCGTCGAAATGATCAAGTATTCTTCGATACGCAGAAACGTAATCTATCTGGTTGCGAAACTCCATTTCACCGTCGGTTTGCTCTTTATCGAGAATATACCCGCGATGTGCTTCATCGACAATAATACAGTCGTAACGTTCTACCGGCATAAACTCATCGCTTTGCAACGTGCGTTTAACTAAAGACTGCACGGTTGCAACATGAATTTTTGTCGCGTCAGATGGAAACTTGTCGGTTAAACCTTTGATGTTAAATATAGTATTAAAAGGAACATCGTTAATGCGAGTATCGTCAAAAGCGTTAAGGGCTTGCTGACCTAAGGATCTACGGTCAACTAAAAATAATACGCGATTAAAACGACGAGATTGCACCAAGCGATACATTAAGGCAATAGCGGTTCTAGTTTTACCTGTACCGGTAGCCATGGCTAACAGTATGTTTTGCTGCCCTGTTTTAATGGCTTGTTCTGTTGCGGTTACGGCTTCTTCTTGAAAGTAGCGTAGCCCTAAATCGGTGGGTTTGTTATTTTCTAACCATTGGTGCGCAACATCACTATTGCTGCCAAGTTTCCCTTGAAGTTCTTTAGGTGTATGCCATGCGGGTAATGCTTTAGGCGCATTATTAATTTTACGTACATCACGATACCAAATACCACTTTTTGTCAGTAGTTGACGGCGATAATCTCGACCATTTGCTGAAAAAACAAAAGGAATTTTATAGGTCCGGGTATTTGGCTTAGCTGATTCAGGCCAAGTAACTTGATAACATTGCACTTGTTCCGCGACTTTTGCTTGCATCACTTTTTGTGATTGAGCATCATTCGCCGCTTGCTTTGTTAGTTCAAGGCATAGTTCGTCGTTTAGGTGGTTATAGTCAAAATAAATACTATAACGATGCGCTTCGCTTAACTTGTCACAAACATCAATATTAATTTTTTTCGCTTCAACAACGCCCATAGGCTGCAAACCAACAAATAATACGTAATCAGCAAAACCTGTTTTACCCGTTTCATCTTTGGCTGTTGGCCATTCGGCAATGGCTAAATTTTTACCCGTTTGTGGACGAGTACCATTAGCATAAGTCAATGCTTGGGTATCTGCTGCCCAACCGGCATCACGCAGTTGTTGGTCGATAATAAACCGGGTTTCTTTTTCTGATAAGTTTAAACGACGAGCCGCTGCACGTTGGGTAATTTCCTGTTTGTAGGCTTTGCGCTCTACTTCGGTTTTCTTGGCTAGCTCAACTTCTTTTTCTTGTAACTGCGCTTCTAACGCTTCCACACGCGCTTGGGTTTGCGCTTGGGTTTCTACTTCTTTGCCTTCAAGTATGGCGATGTAACCATTAAGCGCCGTTAACTTGTTTTTATTCGCTGCAAGCTCAACACCTGTTTGGCTATTAGTATTTAAGGCTTGTTGTAACGCTTGTTTAAGTTCGGTGACCTGATGCTGGTATTCGTTATCTTGCTGACCATCGGGCAGTACAAACATAGGTGCTGCAAAGTCTAGATCTTTATTAACTAAGCGGTAATACCAGATACTTAAACGAAAGGCTAAACGCAATGCCATTTCGGCATCGTCAAGGTCGTTATGGTAATCGTGAACCGCTTGATTACCCACTTTACGCAGCATATGAAAAACGTTGATAATAGAGTCATCAACCCAAGATATTTTGGCCAGTTCTCTGACTAATTCAATTTGCGTTGGCGGGAGTTCAATATCGAGTAATTTAGCAATATGTTTAGCTGATGCTTCACCAAACATACGTAACTTAACTAAGGTGGTGTTGGGATCGTCAGGAAAGTTCTTTTCCGCCGCTAATGCGATACGGTAAAGAATGTCGTTAACACCTTTTAAGAATTCAAAATTAGATTTTGTCACTGACGAAGTACTCCATTCACTTCCTTTATTTATTCAACTATTTATTTTATCGCAAGTTTAATACCACATATTTTATTTTTGGCATTAAACAATTTCAATATCTAAATCTTTGATCCATTTTGTTAACACTTGGTGACTATTTAAACTTAGCATATCAGCAGCTTTACTTTTGTTATTGCCTGTTGCTTTTAATGCGGCTTCAATGTATTTTTTTCTTTGTATATCAATAATATCACTGATATTAACTTTTTGTCCAAGTGTTAAACTTATTTCATTAACTTTTTGTTTATTTGTACGAATAATTAATCCATCTTGAATATCTTTTTCTGTTATTTTTTCTTTATCAGTCCACAAGAAAGCACGGTTTAAAGTATTCCATAATTCTCTAATATTCCCTGGCCATGCTTGAGTGGAAATAAATTTTATTGCACTTTCGGAAATATTCTTACTTTTATAGTCGGGGAGCTTACTCGCAGCTAAGTTGATTTCATCTATTAATTCCTTAACCAAGAGTACAATATCTTCAGCTCTATCTCTTAAAGCGGGTATTTGAACAATGCCTACCGCTAATCGATAAAATAAGTCTTCTCTGAATTCATTATTTTCAACTAATTGTATTAAATCTCGGTGAGTCGCTGCAATAATACGCACATCAACATTAATGGTTTGCTCACTACCTACTTTAGTAATTTCACCTTGTTGTAATGCTCGTAAAAGCTTCACTTGTGTTTCTGGCGTTAGCTCACCGACTTCATCTAAAAATAACGTTCCGCCATCTGCTTGTTCAAATAGACCATTATGTTCCTTTTCAGCTCCGGTAAACGCGCCTTTAACATGACCAAATAAAATTGAATCAACCAGGGTTTCGGGTAACGCGCCACAGTTAACTGTTTTTAATGGTTTACCTGCTCTTAAGCTTGCGGCATGAATGGCATTGGCTAGAACTTCTTTACCTGTTCCTGTTTCACCTAGAATAAGCGTAGGTAATTCAGAGATTGAAAGTCGTTTAGCTTTATTTATGGTTGATTTCATTGCTGGTGAATGAGCAACAATATTATTAAAGGCTTTATGAACTAGGGGTTTAGCAACGGCTTTTGAAGCAATGTTTTTTGCTGCTGATTGTATATAAGCTTTACCAAAATCAACGGGGATATCTACATCTAAAACGTTGTCATCTTTTGATGATTGTATGAATATTGTATTGCTCTTACCTTTGCCGACTAAGATAGAAGCGGCGGTCATTGCAGGAGAGCCTGACGTTAAATTGATATACAGGTGTTCTGATTCTTCAGATAACTTTGAAAGCCACTTTTCAGTATGTTTAATGATTGTTGGGTAATCAATGGCCGATGTAACATCAGCTCTGTAGACTTTAATGTTATCTGAAGGGCGTTGAATGGTGCTTAAGCGCTTCCTAAGCCAGGTTTCGTACTTATCCCAACTTTCTTCCCATGTATTAGCAAAGATGACAATACGATCAAAAGGAGTTTTGTTGAAAATGGCTAAACTTGCGACAGCTGCATTTTGATCCTGCTTCATGTTTTCTACATCTCTGTAGCCTAACCAAGTATATAAAGTATTCACAGATATGAGTTTCTTGTTATTTTAAATTGGTAATTAATATTACATAAAATAAAATAAATTACCATTGATATGAAGGTTCTTGACTAGTAGATCGTATATAGCGTTACTACGGCTACAGAAAGAACATAGAGATAATATATATGAATGTTAATACATTTGAATTAATGTCGAGACAAGAATTAGTGCAAGCCTATAAAGAAATCATACAAATACAGCCCCCCCGTAAAAGCACAAAAAGAGTTTTTACTAGGAAATATATCCTGGCATATTCAAGCACAATCAATCGTAAAAAATGCTAGCGAATTACGACAAAAAATAGTTCGCAGTGTCTCTAAGCATAAAGCATCATCAAAATTTACCTATAAACCAGGTACCCGCCTTATTAGAGAGTGGCATGGTACAAGCCATGAAGTAACAATTGAAGCGACTCATTTTGTTTGGCAAAAACGTAAATATAAAAACCTTTCTGAAATAGCTAGAGAGGTTACTGGTACACGCTGGTCTGGTCCTCGTTTTTTCGGTTTAACAAATTAAGGAAATAATATGTTTGAATCTAATAATAAGATAACTCGCTGTGTTATTTATACCCGTAAATCAACAGAGGAAGGTCTAGATCAAGCATTCAACTCACTTGATGCACAACGAGAAGCTTGTGAAGCCTATATTAAAAGCCAGGCCCATGAAGGCTGGGTATTATACCAGTTCCATTAAGTTTGTGATCTTGTTGTGCGCAGGAAAAATAACTCAAGGTAAGGCGCTTGATTGAGCAATAGCTGGCTATTGGGATTGAGAGCAACACAGCCTTGAGCTATTTTAACTAGTACAAGTGAGCAATAACTTAATGGGATTGGTATTAATAGAAAAAGAATATAATGATGGGGGTTTTTCTGGCGGTAACACAAATAGGCCTTCATCAGTTCAATTAATGTCTGACATTGAATCAGGTGAAATAGGTTTGATCGTTGTATATAAAGTTGATCGGTTAAGTCGCTCTCTTGCTGACTTTTCAAATATGGTTAAAACATTCGATAAAAATAACGTTTCGTTTGTCTCTATTACTCAGCAATTCAATACATCTACCTCAATGGATCGGTTAACACTCAATGTATTATTATCTTTCGCTCAATTTGAGCGGGAAGTTACAGGGGAACGTATAAGAGATAAAGTAGCTGCTTCTAAGAAAAAAGGTATGTGGATGGGCGGTGGCGTTTCTCTTGGCTATGATAAGTTGCAAAATCGGATTATATCATTGCAGACAGAGGCTATGATAGTGAAGCACTTAGAGATAAAATACGCGATAAAGGTGCTATTCCAGTTATCCCGAGAAAGAAAAATTCCAAAGTAGGTAATGATGATATCGATTGGTGTTTATACAAATACCGACATTTAGTTGAAAATGTTTTTGCTCGCCTCAAGCATTACCGGGGTATAGCGGCAAGATACGATAAATTAAAAAGAAACTATGAAAGCACACTCGCATTGGCATGTTGCATAATATGGCTGCCAATGTAAGTGGTTAAAATATGAATTTGAAAGATCAACAGACCCTACTACCAAAATAATGCAGATGAGTTCTTTAATGGAACCATCAACGTTGATATGAGCAACATCTATCAGCACTTTACTAAAGACTTACCCGTTAATGCTTTAATACTTGATGCTGGTTGTGGCTCAGGTCGTGACAGTAAAGCTTTTCTTGATATGGGTTATCAAGTTAAAGCCTTTGATGCTAGTTCTGAGATGGTAAAAAGAGCCAGTAAGTACACTGATTTAGACGTTAAACACGCTGTCTTTGATGATGTTACCGCCACTGATAAATATGATGCTATTTGGTGCTGCGCTTCTCTGTTACACGTACCGGAAGATGATTTACCTAGTACTTTAGCAAAGTTAGTTGCTGCACTTAAGCCTAATGGCATATGGTACTTGTCGTTTAAGTATGGTGATACTCAACGAGCAAAAGGTGGGCGTTTATTTACTGATGTTAACGAAAAAAGATTGGCTGATTTGGTAAATGCTTTACCCCCTATTGAGGTAAAGTATAGTTGGGTCACTGAAGATAACCGCCCTGATAGAAATGAAAGATGGCTTAATGCTCTTTTAATAAAAATTTAGCGATAACTTAAATAGTTACCGCTAATATTCAATAGATTAAAAGTTGTAGATAGCACCCACACTTAACACACCGACATCACTGCCATCAATATCATACAATTCATACTCCCCACGGACAGAAAAGCTTTGAAAGTTATAAGACAGACCTAGTCCTACAAAAACATCAGTGCCGTCATTCGTTTCGCTTTCGTTTATTTCAAAGTCGATACCAGAGGCAGATGTTCTAACAGACGTATCAGCTTCCCACGCATTAGCTCCGGCCTTTGCATAGATTGTAAATTCTTCTGACAGCGGGTAACCAGCAATAATACTTGCAGTAAATCCTGTTAACTCTGAAGTCATACCCACAGCTACATTAACACTAGATTGTGAATAATTATCTGTTACAGCTACTTGCCCAAAGTCAACATAAGAAACCTCTAAAGAAAAGTATTGATTAAAACTGTATCCTGCCAACATCTTAAGTGACACATCAGTATCATCATAATCTCCATTTGAGGATAAATCCAAATCCTCTGTATCAATATCAAAACTTGATTGCCCTAGAGATGCACCAACATAAAATCCATCAGACGAAGTGCCAGAGCTCTCATTTGCATATGTAACGTTAGAAAAAATTAAAGAGGAGGTTAGTATTACTGAGGTTATTAAATTGTTTTTCATGTTATGTCCTTTATAAAAATCAAGAGCATCTTGCTCTATTTAAGAAGTTTTTTTCGATTCTAATTATATAGAATATTCAAGTATGTAAACATAAGACATAAGATATAATATATGTAAGACAATCGCTATTTTGTATATGAAATAAATAATCTACCAAATTACATCCCTTGAGCAATAACAAGATTTGCATCAGCCAATTCTGGTTTAACCATTAATGTAATGGTTAAACCTAGTCGATTAATTGTATCAGCTGAGATACATTCAAGCTCACCTGAAAACACTCTGTTAACTACTTTTGGATCATTGTGCTTATACAAATTAAATTTGATACTGATTCAGTTGATTTAATTATGAGTAAAAATAGTGGGAAAAAATTATAATAATTGGAGACAGATTCAGTATTGGTGCTGTGCACCAATATAAGGTGGGCTACCCCCCTACCCCTTTATAATGGAATTTAATTACATTAACTTAAAGGATATAAATCATGACTGATCTAATCATTTATGGCGTACTTGGCTTTATTTTTTCGTAAGCCTATCAGCACAGTGGCTGACGTAACTGACAACGTAGTCAAAGCTACTGGTGACTGGACTACAACACAACTTAAAGACAAGTAACTAACTAAACCTTCTGGGGTTTAGTTCTTTTTTTATACTAATACTACGTATTACCTACCTACCTACTCTATGGCTAGTTACACTAGCTATCTTCTTAATGGTGAATATTTAATATACCTCAGAGCTTTCTGTATGATAGCTGCAAAAAAGAGCAAGTATTAAAGAATTTAAAGAGCTTGTCACTTCTTTAAATTTATTTACAGCAAAGACAAATGACGGTCTTATTGACGTCTCAGAAAAATATAGGCATAAAAAGCCCTTGTAAAACATAGGCTTACTTATAAAATGTGGCGGTGAGATAGGGATTTGAATTCTACTCGCAAGATTGGCGCTATAAACCCTATCTTATGTAATGTGCTAAATTTTAGGCGAAAAAAAACCGCTTATCTTTCGATTAGCGGTTTTCTATAGTTTGGCGGTGAGATAGAGATTTGAACCCTACTCGCAGGATTGGCGCTATAAACCCTGCCTTATGTCATCCACTAAATTTTAGGCGAAAAAAACTGCTTATCTTTCGATTAGCGGTTTCTCGTTTTTTGGCGGTGAGATAGGGATTTGAACCCTACTCGAAGCATCGGCGCTATAAACCCTGCTTTGCTGTAACACGCTAAATTTTAGGCGAAAAAAAACCGCTTATCTTTCAATTAGCGGTTTTTATAGTTTGGCGGTGAGATAGAGATTTGAACCCTACTCGCAGGATTGGCGCTATAAACCCTATCTTATGTCATCCACTAAATTTTAGGCAAAAAAAACCGCTAATCTTTCGATTAGCGGTTTTTTATAGTTTGGCGGTGAGATAGAGATTTGAACCCTACTCGAAGCATCGGCGCTATAAACCCTGCTTTGCTGTAACACGCTAAATTTTAGGCGAAAAAAAACCGCTTATCTTTCAATTAGCGGTTTTTTATAGTTTGGCGGTGAAACAGGGATTTGAACCCTACTCGAAGCATCGGCGCTATAAACCCTTTGTTGTGGCACACTAAATTTTAGGCGAAAAAAAACCGCTTATCTTTCGATTAGCGGTTTTTTATAGTTTGGCGGTGAGATAGGGATTTGAACCCTAGAAGGGCTATAAACCCTTGCTGGTTTTCAAGACCAGTGCTTTCGACCACTCAGCCATCTCACCAATGTCCGAAAGCATTACTGCTTGAGAACGAGACGCATAGTAAAGGCTCGAAATTCTCTTGTAAAGGATTTATTATATAAAACAGTTTGTTTGCTAAAAAAAACAACAATTTGTCATTTATTTAAGCAGATTAAGTTAATTTTAATGTTTAAGGAGAGCTTATGGGTGAAGAAAACCTTTGTCGATGTCCTTGGTTAGATACCACAAAACCTGATTATGTTGCTTATCATGATGATGAATGGGGTGTACCTGTTGTTGATGATCGAAAATTATTTGAATATTTAATGCTTGAATCAGCACAGGCAGGTTTAAGTTGGTATACAATTTTAAAACGCCGTGAGGGTTACCGTGCCGCATTCGCTAACTTTGACGTTAACCTTGTTGCGCTATTCACCGATGATAAAGTTGAAGAACTCGTACTTAACTGCGCTATTATTCGCCACAGAGGTAAAATTAATGCTGTAATTAATAATGCTAAAATATTTATAAAAATTCAAAAAGAATTTGGCAGCTTTAGCCATTATATGTGGGGTTTTGTTGGCCATAAAACTATTGTCAATAATTGGACTACACTAGACGACTATCCTGCCACCACTAAAGAATCTGATGCTTGGAGCAAAGACTTAAAAAAACGGGGCTTTAAGTTTGTTGGTTCAACTATTTGTTATGCGCATATGCAGGCTTGTGGCATGGTTAACGATCATGGTGGTGACTGTTACAAACGCTCACAAATTATTGCAAAATTTCAGCAAGGTTAAAGATAGTATTTAAAAATACACCGTGCCATAATATGTCAATGTGGTTTATAATTAATTATCACTGTAGTGATAAAGTAAAGGTTAAATATTTGATTTACCCTTGAACTATTTAACAATAGCCCATATCTAAAAAATAGAATTGGCATACTTAGAGGAAATATTATGCAATCAAATATTAGTGTAAATGCTAATAAAAGCTCAGCAGTTGAAATTAACAAGGTATTGAAAAACACCTATATGTTACTTTCGATGACTTTGGCGTTTAGTGCCGTCACTGCTGCTGTTTCTATGGCGATGGGCTTGTCTCACATGGCTGGCCTAGTAATGATCTTAGTTTCATTTGGTTTATTATTTGTTGTTAATAAAAACGCGGATAAAGCGAGTGGTATTTTTTGGATTTTTGTTTTCACCGGTTTAATGGGTGCATCTTTAGGCCCAATGCTTAACTATTATGCGGCAATGCCCAACGGCGCTTCATTAATTATGCAAGCATTAGGTGGCACGGCATTAATTTTCTTTGCACTTTCTGGCTACGCGTTAACCAGCAAAAAAGACTTCTCCTTTATGGGTGGTTTTTTAATGGTGGGTTTAATCGTTGCGGTCATTGCAATGGTAGCAAATATATTTTTCCAAATTCCTGCGCTGTCGTTAGCTATTAGTGCTGCAATTATTATGATCATGTCTGGTTTGATCTTATATGATACAAGCCGTATTATTCACGGTGGTGAAACAAACTATATTCGTGCAACTGTTTCGCTATACTTGAATATTTATAATATTTTCGTACACCTATTAAGCCTTTTAGGGGTTTTAGGTAACGATGACTAATTCGCAGTCAAAAATTATTAACTGTGATTAATCATTGTTTATACTCTACGTATAAATTATAAAGCCTCAATATTGAGGCTTTTTTATTAGCGGTGTTTAAATAACGTTAATTAAGGCGATAAGCAAAATATGCAAAATACATTGGCTGTAGTGGTGACTACCCCGCCCAACAGTAACTTAACAACAACGGCAATTAATATTGTAAGAGCGGCGCTTGATAGTAGTGTTAGCATTATTGGTGTCTTCTTTTATCAAGACGGTGTGTTAAATGCTGCTAAACAGCTATTAATACCCAGTGATGAATTTCAAACCTTAACACAATGGCAACAGCTTAATAGCGAATACAATGTGCCGTTATATTTATGTATTACTGCCGCCGAAAAAAGAGGCTTAAGTGACGAACTCAATAACCATGAAAGCTCAAATATAGACTCAGCATTTACCGTTTCAGGTTTAGGTGAGTTAGTTGAGTTAACAAGTAAAGCTGAACGTGTGGTGCAATTATAATGTCAGAAAATAAACAGCCTGATAAAACTATCGCCATTATAAATACCCATGCGCCTTTTTCAAATGCCGCCGGTAAAGAGGCACTAGACGCCGCGTTAATATTTGGCTCTTACGAGCAAGCAACCTCACTGTTCTTTCTAGGTGATGGGGTATTTCAACTGATCGGGGATCAAAATGCCTCAGCGATTGAGATTAAAGATTACCTAAAAACATTTTCTGCACTTGAATTTTACGATATTGAAAATATTTATGTTTGCCAACAGTCGTTAACTGAGCGCAGCTTAACCGCACATTTTCATATCAATAATGTACAAGTATTATCAAAGCAAGCGTTTAGTCAACGCTTACACCAGCACAACGTGATTTATAGGTTTTAACATGGCGATGCTACACATTATTCGAAATTCAGGCTTTACTAGCAGTGCATTAACACAATGCCTTGATATGATTTTGCCACAAGACAGTATAGTATTAATCGATGACGGTTGTTATAACTTGAATCATACCTTGTTGCTTAAAACGCTAACAGAGCAGCGAGACATAACAGTTTACTTTATTAGCTTACATGCCGATGCCCGCGCACAACGCACTACTAATAGCTTATTTATTGCAACCACCTTAACAGAAGTAGTCGCGCTACTTTTTAAACACAACAATTCAATTACTTGGTCATGACAATAACATATAACAACAAAAGCTTAGCCACCGATAAATTAGGCTATTTGCTCGACTTTAAGCAATGGAACGAAGACGTTGCCGTGTTACTGGCAGAAAGTGATGACATTGAGCTGCTAGAAGCCCATTGGGAAGTTATTCGCTTTGTTAGGCAGTTTTACCTAACTTACAATACCTCACCTGCTATTCGCGCCTTAACTAAAGCAATGAAAGCAGAGTTTGGCGAAGAGAAGGCCAGCAGTCGTTACCTATATCGCTTGTTTAAAGAAGGCCCTGCTAAACAAGCCACTAAGTATGCCGGTTTACCCAAACCGGCTAGGTGTATTTAACTGCTCTTATTTGATCAACGAACTTAAAAAGCTGACATAGTATATTAAAGCAAGCTGACTAATCATCGGTTGGTTTTTAATGGTTAAAATAAATAACTACGGCGTTACAAAATTTAATAACTCGTTGTGCTAATTATTAAATAATACCAATCCCATTAAGTTATTGCTCACTTGTACTAGTTAAAATAGCTCAAGGCTGTGTTGCTCTCAATCCCAATAGCCAGCTATTGCTCAATCGAGCGCCTTACCTTGAGTCATTTTTCCTGCGCACAACAAGATCACAAACTTAATGGAACTGGTATAACGCAGTAGTAGGTTGTTTTAACCAGTAAAAATGATCAGATAATGAGTGAAATTGGTATTAATCTTTATTGGCAAAAAAAAGCGCTTACCTACAAGGTAAACGCTTATTCAAATAGACTAAATCGGTACTGTGCTAACTATGCCTAACTATGCCTAGTTATGTTAATGGCAGTGTTGGTACATCAATACCTGACATTGCTAACATCACACGCACTACCTGACAACTATAACCAAACTCATTGTCGTACCATACGTAGAGTACAGCGCGATCACCATCAACAATTGTTGCTTGTGAATCAACAACACCCGCGTAACGTGAGCCGACTAAATCAGTAGAGACAATTTCAGTAGAAGCGGTGTAATCAACTTGATTTTGCAATTTAGAATTTAAAGAGATGTTACGTAAATAATCATTTAATTCGGCTTTGCTGGTTTCTTTTTTCATGTTCAAGTTCATAATAGCCATTGAAACGTTTGGCGTAGGAACGCGAATGGCATTACCGGTTAACAAACCTTTTAATTCAGGCAGTGCTTTTGCTACTGCTTTAGCTGCACCCGTGGTACTGATCACCATATTCAATGGCGCACTTCGGCCACGACGTGGCGCAGGATGGTAGTTGTCAATTAGGTTTTGATCATTGGTATATGAATGCACTGTCTCAACATGACCGTTGCGGATACCAAACTCATCATTGAGTGCTTTAAGTACCGGTGTGATCGCGTTAGTTGTACAACTTGCTGCAGAAATAATGGTGTCTTCTGCTAAAATCATATCTTCGTTTACGCCGTATACGATGTTTTTAATATCGCCTTTAGCAGGCGCTGTTAGTAAAACTTTAGCAACACCTTTTGACTGTAAATGCTGACCTAAACCCTCTTCATCACTCCAAATACCCGTGTTATCAACCACTAAAGCATTGTTGATACCGTAAGAGGTGTAATCAATTTCTGCTGGCGATTTAGAGTAAATAATTTGAATAAAAGCACCGTTCGCTTTAATAACGTTATTTTCTTTATCAATGGTGATGCTACCGTTAAAGGCGCCATGCACTGAATCACGACGCAATAAACTCGCACGTTTCTCTAAGTCATCTTCTTTACCAGGGCGAATAACAATGGCGCGTAACTTAAGCTTAGCATTAGGTCCGGCACGTTCAATTAATAAACGCGCTAACAAACGACCAATACGGCCAAAACCGTAAAGTACAACGTCTTTAGATTCTTGTAAGTCGGTATCTTTAGTAATGGTAGCTAATTCTTTTTCTAAAAATTGTTCAATTGATAAACCATTCGCTTCACCTTTAAACAAATAACGGTAAGCTAATTTACCTACGTCGATCCGCGCAGGTGCTAATGACATACTAGCTAAAGCTTGAATAAAGGGGAAACTTTCACGTAAACGCAATTTATTTTCTTCGTGTAAGGCCACTGATTTATGTGCTTTAATAATGTCGATAGCAGAGGCGTTAACTAGTGGGCGACCATAAATAGAAATTTCGATACCGTCATTTCTAAATAATTGTCCGATGATTGGCTGCATATTTTCAGCGAATGTTTGACGTTCCTGCCAACTAGTTAGATATTGTTCCTCAAGAAGAGAAGTCATTGCGTAAACCTTTTTATGTCAGTCAATTGAGTGATGGGTTATTATTTATGTAAAGAGGTAATTAGCAATAACTAATTACTGAATGCGGCGCATATTGTAATCCAACATGAATTATTTCGCCACCAGTTACAAATATTTTTCTGGGATAAATAGAGAAAAAGATGAAATTTGATAAATTAGCGATGCTTTTACCTTTTTGTACATTAATGGCCTGTGAAAACAGACCCAATTTTTCTGATTTATGTGAACAACATACAAAAATTTGTCAAGAATTTCAAGAAGACACTTGGTGCAAACAAGAACGTGTCGCGGTTGGCTTTGCTAACTTGGCAGACAAAAGCGATGCTAACGATAGCAACAAATACCAGCAGTTAATTGCCTATGAAGGCTATGAAAAATGTATGGTCCATGCAGCTAAAATTGAGCACATTAAGCTAAAAACTAAGCAGACCATGCGCATCGATAATGTAGTGAAAGCGCAGGCTAAAATTAAAGCTATAGCACTTGCAACGCAAAATTCTGAACACCCTGACCTGTTATTTTTTCATTGGTCACGCTATTTAAATCAGCACTCACTAAATAAATTCATTGCCTTAGAAGGTAATGAATTATTGGAAACGCCTAACCGACAAATTAACTTAGCGAGCTACTACATAAAACATGATACCAATAAAACCTTAAGCTTGCTCTATCATGCACTAGAACTTTACCCGAGCGATGGCACTATAGATACCGAGATATTTCAATCTCTTGCCAGCATTTTTTCTCATAAAAAGGAGCATAAACAAGCTTATGTCTGGTCAAAAATATTACATTTATATAGCCCAAAAGATAGCCATATCAGCCATGAGATTTTAGTCAGTTACTTTAAAAGCAATAACTTAAATACTCAGTTTTTAGACCGAGTAGCGAAAAAAACCTTAAACAATATTATTGCGGGTCAGTTTAAAGCGCCTCGAACTTAATTTTCGGACGACTAATGACCCAGTTTTTTAAATACAGCGCTCGCCAAGTTAACCATTAATATTAGTTATTACCCAAGTAGAACAAAACTCTACTTGGGTTGAAATACCGCTATAGTTAATTGATTTCCTGCATATTACGCGATTCACTTGACCAGTTAACATGATATTTTTTTCCGGTAGCTTTATCGATACGTTCAAAGGTATGAGCGCCAAAGAAGTCACGCTGTGCTTGTAATAAGTTGGCCGGTAACACGGCACAACGTATAGAGTCGTAATATGATAAAGCAGATGAAATTGCCCCTGTAGGGATCCCCATCAAGGCAGAGTTAGACACCGACTTGCGCCAGTTCAATTGATGTTGACTTAATTGCTCAGCGAAAAAATCATCTAAAAGTAAATTGTCTAAATCAGGATTTCGCTCAAATGCTTGCGTGATTGACTGTAAGAATGCTGCACGGATAATGCAGCCTGCACGCCAAATTTTGGCAATACTAGCGAAGTTAAGCTGCCAATTATGCTCTTGCTCAGCCAATTTCATTAACTGAAAACCTTGTGCATAAGCACATATTTTTGCACTATATATAGCATCATGTAACTGTTCAATAAATGCCTGTTTTTCTTCACCATCGAGTATCACAACTGCTGGGCCTGACAATATACCTGAAGCTTTAACGCGTAAATCTTTAAAAGAAGAAATAGAACGAGCAAAAACAGCTTGAGCAATAGTTGGCGCAGGTGTGCCCAATTCTAAACTACTGACCGCAGTCCAAAGCCCGGTACCTTTTTGCCCTGCTTTGTCCAAGATCAAGTCAACTAACGGTGTTTTTTCTTCGCCAACTCGATGACGTAAAACTTCAACCGAAATTTCCATTAAATAACTCTCTAGTGGACCTCCATTCCACATTTCAAAAATATCAGCAATTTCATCACTGCTTAATGCTAAACCGTCACGCAGCATTTGATATGCTTCACATATAATTTGCATATCGGCATACTCAATACCGTTATGCACCATTTTCACGTAATGCCCAGCACCTGCTGGACCAATATAGGCAGCACAGGGTTCACCTTCGGTCACAACTTCACCGGGTTTAGTACGTTCAATTGGCTTACCTGTTTTTGCATCAACTTTTGCAGCAATGGCTTGCCAAATAGGTTTAATTCTTGCCCATGCGTAGGGTGAACCACTTGGCATTAATGCCGGACCAAAGCGCGCACCCACTTCACCACCTGAAACGGCTGAAGAGAACAGAATAAAGTTATTTTTATATTTTTTCTCACGTGCGACGGTATCAACCCATAAGCTATTACCGGTATCAATAACAATATCATCCGGTTGAATACCGGCACCAATCAAGTTTTCACATACTTGATCTACTGGTGCGCCTGCGGGTACTGATAGTACGATAAGATGCGGTGGTTTTAAGCGAGAAAGTAATTCAGTATAAGACGAACAACCAATAACACGTGCTGTTGATAAACCACTTTCAGCCTTGTCTTGAGTAATGGCATCTTCGACTTTACTAATATCAAGGTCAAAGGCGGCGATACTAAAACCATTATCGGCCAAGTTCAGCACTAAATTCTTACCCATAACACCTAAGCCAATAAAACCGATATCGCATGCACTGTTGTTCTGTATCATAAAAAGTCCAAAAAAATTATAGATGAGGACATTATGCCATCATCAACATAGAAAAATAATAACCTTATGAAAAAGCCAATAAATAAATATTTTAGCAAGGCTAGGTTTAATAGCCGACATTTTAGTAACAATACGCAATAAAACAAGGTTTAAATCAATATTTATTGCTTATTGTCGAGTTATAACTTGTAATTTTTATGAAATGGTGTAATTTTACTACATTAATTTTTAAAGTTTGATTTTAGGGTTTTATTATGACAATTAGAGTAGGGATTAACGGCTTTGGTCGTATCGGTCGATTCGTGTTTAGAGAAGCATTTGCCAGAGCCGACGTTGAAGTAGTCGCTATTAACGATTTAATTGACGTTGATTACATCGCTTATATGCTTAAGTATGACTCTACTCATGGTAGATTTAACGGCACTATTGATGTTGTTGATGGCCACTTAGTTGTCAATGGCAAAAATGTTCGTGTGACCGCAGAACGCGACCCACTAAACCTAAAATGGAATGAGGCTGAAGTTGACGTTGTTGTTGAGTCAACCGGCTTATTTTTAACCGATGAATCAGCGCGTAAGCACATCGCAGCGGGCGCTAAAAAAGTAGTACTTTCTGCGCCATCAAAAGACGATACACCAATGTTTGTTATGGGTGTTAACCATATTGAATATTCCGGACAAGACATTGTGTCCAATGCATCTTGTACCACAAACTGTTTAGCCCCTATCGCAAAAGTGTTAAATGATAATTGGGGTATCAAAGACGGTTTAATGACGACAGTACATGCCACCACAGCAACACAAAAAACAGTTGATAGCCCGTCAGCTAAAGATTGGCGCGGTGGTCGTGGTGCTGGGCAAAACATTATTCCATCATCAACAGGTGCTGCAAAAGCTGTTGGTAAAGTTATACCAGCATTAAATGGTAAACTAACAGGTATGGCATTTCGCATACCAACGCCTAATGTTTCCGTGGTTGATTTAACTGTAAATTTAGAAAAACCAGCCAGTTACCAAGAGATTTGTACAGCGATGAAAGCAGCATCAGCAGGTGAGCTAAAAGGTATTTTAGGCTACACCGAAGATGCAGTAGTGTCGAACGACTTTATTGGCGAAAGATGTACCTCGGTATTTGATGCTACCGCAGGTATAGCGTTAACAGATACTTTTGTGAAAGTAGTTTCTTGGTATGATAATGAAATTGGTTATTCGAACAAAATTTTAGACTTAGCAACCTATATTTCAAGCCAATAAGTCTTTATATCTTGGCTTATAAGCGTAAATAAATTTAAAAGCCAGATTCGTTCTGGCTTTTTTGTCTGCTATTTTGGTACTAAAAATCATAAAAATACATTTGCCAACCTATTATCCTTCAGCGGCTTATTTACTAATACCAATTTGATTAATTAGGTGGTCTACTACCTAGGTTATATTGTTGAATGGCGTAATTATTGTCTTTAAAGATGTAATAAAACAACACAGAAAGTCTGTTTGTTACATGCTAACAATGATCAGTTAACTACGTCAGTGCCGCCATGATTGTTATTATTTTTATATTTCAAGCAAAAAAACCAGACATAGGTCTGGTTTTACTTGTTCTAAGCACTTAGTTTAACTAACTAATGGCTATTATTTTACATGCGCTAGTGCTTGCTTTGCTAAACGAGTAATTTCTTGCCAATTACCTTGTTTAATAATTTCATCTGACACTAACCAAGAGCCACCACAGCATGAAACATTAGGTAACGCCAAATAGTCTCGAACATTGTTTAAGTTAATGCCGCCAGTTGGACAAAATTTAATATCAGGAAATGGTCCGCCAATTGACTGCAACGCTTTTACACCACCTGATGCTTCCGCAGGGAAGAACTTAAGATGATCATAACCACAATCAATACCATCCATTAATTCAGAAATAGAAGAAATACCTGGAATTAAAGCAATATTGCCTTCTTTACCTGCTTGTAATAAATTTTTAGTTAGTCCCGGGCTAATAGCAAACTTTGCGCCAGCATCAAAAGACTTTTGTAATAAATCTCGATTAGTGACTGTGCCCGCACCGACAATGGCCTCGGGTAAATGTTTAGCTATAATACTGATCACTTCTAATGCTGCCGGTGTACGCAAGGTGACTTCTAGCACTTTTACGTCGGCTGCTAATAATGCTTCTGCAATAGGCAATGCATCTTTAACATCTTTTATCACTAAAACGGGCACTATCGGGCCCATAGCAAATAGCTCTTTTGGCTGTATTTGCCAATTATTTGATAATGTCATAATTGCTTTTATTACCTTGTAGTATTATTTTTTTGGATGGCTTCATTAGCTTTTTCTGACATAAATTGGCTAAGGTATGCCGATGCGCCAAGTAAACCTGGCTGTTCTTCAGTAACAACAAATGTCGGTATAGGCTGATTAAAACTGGATAAACGTCCTTTTTGTTCAAATCGTTGTCTAAATTCACTGTTAGCAAAAAACTCGATAAAACGAGGAACAACACCACCCGCAATATAAACGCCACCATAACTACCCAGTGTTAACGCCAGGTTACCAGCGAAACTGCCTAAAACTCGACAAAATTGCGCTAATGTTTCCACTGCCAGTGAACAACTGCCTGACAAGGCTTTTTCCGTTATTTCTTTTGCTGATAGTTTTGTTGTTGCGCCATTTTTTTCATAACTCAAGGCTTGATATATTTGTTCAATTCCTAATCCTGACAATAATTGCTCATAGGAAACACGAGCATATTTTTTTGAAAGAAATTGAAAAATCGCCACTTCTTGTTGATCAACTGGCGCAAAGTCTACATGGCCACCCTCACCACTTAAACTATGCCAACCAGAATCAACGGCGATCAAATTAGCTACGCCTAAACCCGTACCCGCACCACAAATAGAGATAGGCTTGTTTGCAATAACCTCACCAACGCCTATTTGTACTTTTTGCGCTGCGCCTAAATGCGGAATAGCATGCGCTATCGCA
Source organism: Colwellia sp. C1TZA3 (assembly GCF_007954265.1). GTDB lineage: Bacteria > Pseudomonadota > Gammaproteobacteria > Enterobacterales > Alteromonadaceae > Cognaticolwellia. The sequence goes on from NZ_VOLS01000004.1 coordinate 103,943, forward strand.
GTAAAGTCATTAATCAGCACTAATTCGTTAAACTGCAAATCTGCTTTTAGCTGCGTTTGCGAAAACTGCCAAGGTAGATTAGTCATCACAATAAGATCTTTATCTACTGGGCAAGCAATAGCTAAACAAGCATTAACTTTCTTACCCATTAATTGCTGCTGTGTAATAAAGTCGGTTAATACTTCGGCCAAACTCGTGTAATCAGCACAAGCATAAATGGTGATGTTAGCAATATTCCCTTTTGCGTTGACTAACGCCACACGCATATTAGTGCCACCAATATCAGCAATAATATTTATCTCACTTTTAGGCATGGTTATAGCTCACCTTGAGAGTTGTCATCAAATAATGAACAGGCACCGGTTTCAGCAGAGCTTAGATTACGACGCATAAAACCAAATAATTCACGACCCATACCTTGATGATGACCATTAACCTCAAAAATAGCGTTTTCACGTTTTGCTAGTTCAACATCATCAACTAACAAAGTTAACTCACCACTTTCGCCATCAAGTAAGATCATATCACCGGTTTTAATTTTTGAAATTAAGCCGCCATCTAACGCCTCTGGGCATAAATGAATAGCTGCTGGCACTTTACCTGAAGCACCAGACATTCTTCCATCGGTAACTAAAGCAACTTTAAAACCTTTATCTTGTAAAACCCCTAACGGTGGCGTTAATTTATGCAGTTCAGGCATGCCACGAGCTTTTGGCCCTTGAAAGCGAACCACAGCGATAAAGTCTTTTTCTAACTCGCCGGCATCAAAGGCAATATCAAGTTCATGTTGATCTTCAAAAACAACCGCAGGGGCTTTAATGACAAAGCTACCTTCGCGCAGTGATGAAGTTTTCAACACTGAAACACCTAAGTTACCTTTCATGACTTTTAAACCACCATGGCTGCTAAAAGGTTTTGTAACAGTGGCAATTATTTCGTCATCGCCTGAGCTAGTTGCGCCATCGATCCAGACTAATTTGCCATCTTCTATTACTGGGCGTTGCGTATAGCGAGTTAAGCCACGACCACAGATAGTTTCAACGTCTTCATGCACCAAACCAGCATCAATAAGCTCTTTGAATAACAATGCCATGCCACCCGCTTCTTGAAATTGATTAATGTCAGCATGACCATTGGGGTAAATACGGGTTAATAGCGGCACAGCGTCTGATAAGTCATTAAAATCTTGGAAATTAATAGTAATACCCGCTGCTTTAGCGAAGGCGATGATGTGCATGGTTAAGTTTGTTGAACCACCCGTTGCTAACAAGGCAACAATGGCATTAACAATTGAACGTTCATCAACCATTTTGCCTATTGGCATATAATTGCCAGATTGCTGAGTCAAACGGGTAACTTGGCGTGCTGCAGCTTTGGTCAATTCTTCACGTAACTGGGTATTTGGCGCAATAAAAGAGGCACCTGGTAAATGTAAACCCATCACTTCAACTACTAATTGGTTCGAGTTTGCCGTACCAAAAAACGTACAGGTACCAGCGGTGTGATAAGACGCAGATTCTGCTTCTAATAATTCCTCTTTACCCACTTCACCTTGGGCATATTGCTGACGAACACGTGCTTTGTCTTTGTTTGGTAAGCCCGACGGCATGGGACCCGCAGGGACAAAAACTGTAGGTAAATGACCAAAGGTCATACTAGCAATCATTAACCCAGGTACTATTTTATCGCAAATACCTAACATCAGAGCGCCATCAAACATGTTATGTGACAAGGCAACAGCAGTCGACATAGCAATAACGTCGCGGCTCATCAAGCTTAAATCCATACCTGGCTGACCTTGTGTAACACCGTCACACATCGCAGGTACACCACCGGCAAATTGTGCTACACCACCGGTTTCTTTAACCGCCGCTTTAATAATGGCTGGGTATGTTTGGTAAGGTTGATGCGCTGAAAGCATATCGTTATAAGCCGATATAATGGCAACGTCTGAATGATTAACACCACGTAATGTCGATTTATCATCACTACCGCAAGCAGCAAAACCATGGGCTAAGTTGCCACAAGATAAGTTAGCACGATGCACAGTAGTTGATTTTTCACCCGCTATCTTTTCAAGGTAGGCCGCACGACTTGCTTTACTTCGATCAATGATGCGTTGTGTGATGCGTAAGATGTTCTTGTTCATAACTGTTTTATTCATAATTACTTGGCCCAATAAACTTGTGTATTAATGTCTGGCGCTTGTAAAAAAGCCCTAATTGGCATTTCTTTACATGCTTGTCCGGCAATAGCTTTAGCCAATACTTGTTTTTTACTGGTACCGCTAATGTGTAAAAAAGTATTTTTGCTTTGTGCTAAGGCAGCAAAACTAAAACTAATTCGCTGATGTGGCGCCGTTTTTGGCGTTACTTTCAATAATGCTTGGCTATCCTTTGCCAGGCACTGCGCTATTTCATCACTACAAGGAAATAACGAGGCAGTATGACCATCTTCACCCATACCTAAAATAAGGATATCTAATGGTAATAACTGCTGGTTTGCTGCTAGGTTTAAATCAGCTAAGGTTTCATCACTTAGGGTTTCACCTTGTTTTAGATGAAAAAACTTTGCTTTTACCGCTTCATTTTGCATAAGGTATTCATGCACTAACTTGGTATTACTATCGCTTGAGTCAATATCAACCCAGCGCTCATCAGCTAAGGTAATAGTGATAGCTTGCCAGGCTAGTTTTTTCTTTGATAAAGCTTGAAAAAAACCTTTAGGTGTTGAACCACCCGACACCGCGATGCTTGCTTTGCCTTTACTTTCCAGCGCAGCTGTCAATAACGCGGCAACTTTATCTGCCAGTGATTCATCTAATAGTTGGCGTTGTTCGAATTCATTAATTTGATACATTATTCTACCCACTGGCGATCATCGCGTGCGATTAAAGAAATTGATGAAACGGGTCCCCATGAACCTGCTGCATAAGGTTTAGGTGCTTCATTGGTTGCTTGCCATGCTTCGATTATACTATCAGCCCATTGCCACGCTGCTTCAACTTCATCACGACGAACAAATAAAGATTGATCGCCTTTAATAACTTCAAGCAGCAAACGTTCATAGGCGTCAACCACACGCTGGTTATCGTAAGCTTGAGAGAAACTTAAATCGAGTTTGTTTTCGTGAATTTGCATTTGCGATGCGATACCTGGAATTTTATTCATCATATCAAGTTCGACACCTTCGTCAGGTTGCAAACGAATGGTCAATTTATTTGATGGTAAATCGGCATAACTCTCACTGAAAATGTTATGAGCTTGTTGTTTGAAATGTACAACAATTTCACTGTGTTTTTGCGGCATACGTTTACCTGTTCGCAAGTAAAAAGGTACGCCAGCCCAACGCCAGTTGTCTATCTCAGCTTTTATGGCGACAAAAGTTTCTGTTTTACTATTCGCTTTTGCACCTTCTTCGTTCAAATACCCTGGAACAGCTACGCCATTTAAATAACCATCAGCATATTGGCCACGCACGGTTTTATCTTTAACATTTTGTCGAGTGATAGGTTTAAGCGCTTTGATCACTTTTAGTTTTTCATCACGAACACAATCAGCACTTAATTCTGCCGGTGGCTCCATGGCAACTAACGACAGTACTTGCAACAAATGGTTTTGCACCATATCTCGCATTTGCCCTGCTTCATCATAAAAGCCCCAACGTCCTTCAATACCAACACTTTCTGCAACGGTAATTTGGACATGGTCAATACAGTTTCTATCCCAGTTATTGGTAAATAGGGTATTGGCAAAACGTAGCACTAATAAGTTTAAGACCGTTTCTTTACCTAAATAGTGGTCAATACGGTAAATTTGGTTTTCATTGAAGTAACGAGAAACCTGATCATTAATCACTTTAGACGACTCTAGGCAATGACCAATAGGTTTCTCCATCACTACCCTATCTGCATCGTGGATTAACTTAGCTGCTTTTAAGCCTTGGCTAATATCACCATAAATAGCGGGTGGAGTAGAATAATAATAAACCTTCGCACTCGATACTGCTGATAAACTTTCAGCCAAATTTTTGTAAGACTTAAGATCTTTAAAATCGAGCTGTTGATAAACAAGCCTAGCTAAAAACTTGGTCAGTGCTGCAGCATCTAAAGCTTCAGATATAAACTCGTTTAAGCTTTCATCTATTTGTTTAGTAAATTGTTCAAGTGTTAGTTCATTTCGAGCAACAGCAATAATGCGAGTGTTATCACTCAACAAGCCAGCAAGTTCTAATTGATACAAAGAAGGTAAAAGTTTGCGACGAGATAAATCTCCCAACGCACCAAAAATAACAATTTCGCTTGCTAAAGGGCAATCTATGTTTTTCATAGCGTGTATTCTCAATTATTTATTTTACTGTAACTAAACTACATATGAGGCTAATTTATCTGCTATAGCGTCATCAGTAAAGCTCTTTTGGTAATTTTATTACATTTACTGTGTTTCATTTAAAAATAACCATTTCAAGGCTACTTTAGTCAGGGCGGGATTATGCTTTGCTTTATTTTTAACCAAATAAAATTTCCGCTCTAAATTTAGCATCCCAACATGCCCGCTGCATTTTACCTGCAACACTATCTGTTAGTGGGTGTGCTTTGATTAAGTTGAGTAGTTTACGCCTGATAGTCGCTAAATTTATCGCTCCGTCATCAGCATAAATTTGGCTCTCATCTTCCCTAAAGGTGACATCTAATACCCAATGCTGGCTATTTTCTATAGCCCAATGACCTCTTATGTATCCCGCTACCTCTTTTACGTTTTCTTTGACTGACGTTATATAATAAGATGTCTCTTGCTCTGTTTTCATTTTCAGTTGTCGTGTACGTTTTACTTGCACTACAGCGAAGCTATCCTTGAACTTTTCTGTTTCATCAAACCATTTAGTGATGGGTAATAAGCGGTATTCTCGCTCATTAATCCGACCGTGCTCACCATCTAATTCCTGAAAAACATTATCTTTTAATACTTTAGGAAAATCACGCTCGGCGATATGAAAATACGCTTCAATTTCTTTTAGTAATTTACCCTGATTCTTTTTTACTTGCAGCACGTAGTCGCCTTTGCCTTCGCGTATCAACTGCGTAGTTGCTGTTTGGCAATGCATAGCATCGGCGGTAATCACGGCATTTGTTATATTCATACTTGCTAGCATTGATTGCATGACAGGAATTTCATTTGTTTTCGTTGATGTTTCTTTTTGGTAAATAATAAGGCCGTTTTTTACCACCATTGCTGTCATTAATTGCAAAGCATCTATCTCACCATGCTTGGAGCCACAAACGACCTTACCATCAAAGCTGATATGTTCTTTGCCATCACTTTCTCGAACAGCATTTGAAAAATTGATGAAACATGAGACAAGACTATCTGCCTTGATACCTCTT
>NZ_VOLS01000050.1 GCF_007954265.1 Colwellia sp. C1TZA3
CCTGCTTACTTTTACATGTTTGGCAGCTTGAGTTCTGTCAGCTCCATCCTTAATGTGCAATAAAGCTAATAGGCGAATTCTCATTCTGCCATTGGTTTCTTGAGCAATAAGTGCCTTTAAATTAATAAGCTCCAATTTCTCAGATAATTGTTTTTTAGTAATATATTTCATAACTACCATTAGATCACAAATTTAATGTAATTGGTATTAGACCAATCTCACTAATTCACTAATTTTCTGATCATTTCACTTGGTTAAAACAACCCACTACGGCGTTATTTATTACTCATTATCGCTGCATGGATGCCGCTTATTAGACAATGCAGGCGACTATTGTCCTGAACAACGAGTGATTAAAATAAATGCCTTACATTGGGTCGTTTTTCCTGTCTATAAAGTAGACCAACTAATTAATGAAATGGGTATTATTAAAGCCGTAGTATTAAAGCCGCGGTATTAAAGTCCATAGTATTAAAACAAATAGCATGTAAGGCAAATAGTATTCAGGCCAACATTATTAAAACAGTGTTCATCAACATAAAACATGCATTATGGCTTATGTCGATGATTGAACTTAAGACGCCTAAGTGTCGTATACTCTGCTAGTATTGCTCTAAAATAGGTTGTGAAAAATTTCACTAAAGCCTATTGATGCTGCTAATAACTATCACGTTACTGGCGCTAAGTCTTTTAAATAACGTTGGCCATTTTCAACATAGTGTAGCGCTGATTTGGTGAACATCTCTTGGGTTGATTCATCAAGTGCTTTAATTATTTTAGCTGGCGAGCCTAAAACTAGATGTCCGTCTGGCACTTGCATGTTCTCTGTTACTAAACTATTGGCGCCAATTAAGCAATTTTTGCCAATATTAGCACCATTGAGCACCACCGCATTCATGCCCACTAGGGTGTTTTCTCCTATGGTACAGCCATGTAGCATCACTTTGTGGCCGACCGTAACATTACGGCCTATAGACATTGGGAATTGAGCGTCAACATGTAAAATTGAACCGTCTTGAATATTGGTACTCTCACCAATGTTAATGCTGGCAACGTCGGCGCGAATAACCACGTTAAACCAGATACTGGTATTTTCACCTAGGGTAACGTCGCCAATGAGTGTGGCATTGGGGGCAATAAAATTGCTTTCATTTAAGTCGGGTACTAAGTCAGCCAATCGATAAATCATCTATTTTTCCTTTTCTTGAATGTATCTCTCTATACTAATCTATTCCGGTTAGAGAGCAAATTAGACCTTTAGGCTATAGTTATAATGCTTAAGTTATACTGAAAATAAACCAGCTTGGTGTATGAAGATTAAGCAATTAATGGTAAAACATTATAAGTAGTTAGTAATAATAATAATTTTAACGTCCAGTCGGATGAGATACCTCGTAATTAAGCTAAACACATAAGACTATGTGCTGAGCTTATTATTTGGTGTTTTATATGTAAATAAAGGTGATATATGATTATTGGTATACCGAAAGAAACATTGTCAGGTGAAAACCGAGTCGCTAGTGCGCCAACCGCGGTAGTGTCATTACTCAAGCTTGGTTTTGAGGTGAAAATACAAAAAGGTTGTGGCACTAAAGCAAGCTTTACAGATCAAGAATTTATTGATGCTGGTGCCAATATTGCGGTTAAGAAGGATGTTTGGCAGTCTGATATCATCTTTAAAGTAAATCCTCCTACGCTTGACGAAATTGTTGCCATGAAGGAGGGGGCTTATCTGGTTGGTTTTATTGCGCCTGCACAAAATGAGGATATTTTAGCGGCGTTAAAAGATAAAAAAATTACCACCTTAGCCATGGAAATGGTGCCAAGAATGACCCGCAGTCAATCAATGGACGCATTAAGTTCGATGGCCAACATTGCTGGTTATCGTGCCGTTATTGAAGCGACACATCAGTTTGGCCGTTTTTTAACCGGGCAAATAACTGCTGCAGGTAAAATGCCACCTGCTAAAGTGATGATTATTGGTGCCGGTGTCGCTGGTTTAGCCGCCATAGGTACAGCAAGTAGCTTAGGGGCCATTGTGCGAGCGTTCGACACCCGACCCGAAGTTAAAGAACAAATAGAAAGCATGGGCGCTGAATTTTTGGAGCTTGATTACGAAGAGCCTGAAGACACAGGCTCTGGTGATGGTTACGCAAAAGAGATGAGCAAAGCTTTTATTGATGCAGAAATGGCCTTGTTTGCTGAACAAGCAAAAGATGTTGATATTATTATTACCACCGCGATGATCCCAGGTAAACCTGCGCCGAAGCTTATTACAACTGCAATGGTTGAATCGATGAAAACCGGCAGTATTATTGTTGATTTAGCGGCCGCGGGTGGTGGCAATTGTGAATTAACCCAAGCAGGTAAAGTGGTTAATGAAAATGGTGTAAAAATAATTGGTTACACCGATCTTGTTTCTCGCTTGCCGAATCAAGCATCACAATTATATGCCAATAATTTAGTCAGCTTAGCCAAGCTCTTGTGCAAAGAAAAAGATGGCATGATCAAGATTGATTTTGACGATGTCGTTATTCGTAATATGACTGTTGTTAAAGCCAATGAAATTACTTTTCCACCACCGGCTATTAAGGTGAGTGCCGCGCCTGTTAAGCCTAAAACTGAAGCAGTTAAAGCGCCTGAGGTTAAGGTGAAAGCGCCGATGAGCCCAGTTAAAAAATATAGCCTGATGGCTGCTGGTGCCTTGCTGTTTGCTTGGGTTGCGAGTGTTGCTCCTGCGGATTTTCTCTCTCATTTTACTGTTTTTGTTTTGGCCTGTGTTATTGGTTACAACGTGGTATGGAATGTCAGCCATTCACTGCATACCCCGCTGATGAGCGTAACAAATGCCATTTCTGGCATTATCATTGTTGGGGCAATTCTCCAGGTGGGCAATAGTAACCCACTAATACAAGTGCTCGCCGGTGTCGCAATACTTATTGCCACTATCAACATTGTTGGTGGCTTTGTTGTCACTAAACGTATGTTAAAAATGTTTAGGAAATAGGGGACACTTTAATGGAATTTTCTCAAGGTTTAATCAGTGCAGCTTACATTATTGCTGCGTTATTGTTCATTTTTAGCTTGTCAGGACTGAGCAAGCAACAAACCGCTGAAACCGGCAATTGGTATGGTATTGTCGGTATGGCCATCGCGCTTATTGCGACCATTGCCGACCCTCGTGTTGATAATGTTTGGATTATTTTAGTGACTATGGTGATCGGCGCTATCATTGGCCTACAGCTAGCAAAAAAAGTTGAAATGACCCAAATGCCAGAATTAGTGGCAATATTGCACAGTTTTGTCGGTTTAGCAGCGGTATTGGTCGGTTTTAATAGCTATTTTGAAATGGACCATTCGCTAATGGCGACCTTTACTGACAGTCAGCAAATGGCGGTTAATATTCATTTAGTTGAAGTGTTTCTTGGGGTATTTATTGGCTCGGTCACCTTTACCGGCTCAATTGTCGCGTTTGGTAAGTTGCGAGGTGTTATTAACTCAGCAGCATTAATGTTACCGCAGCGCCATAAGTTAAATTTACTGGCGGGTGTCATATCAGCCATTTTATTAGTCACTTTTGTTCAGCAAGGCGGTGGTGATAATACTTTGTATATCATGGCCTTTATTGCTTTAGTTTTTGGTTGGCATTTAGTCGCTTCAATTGGTGGCGCAGATATGCCGGTGGTGGTGTCCATGCTCAATTCATATTCAGGTTGGGCAGCAGCAGCAGCAGGTTTCATGCTTAATAATGATTTGTTAATTGTTACCGGTGCACTAGTGGGGTCATCAGGGGCTATTCTTTCTTACATTATGTGTAAAGCAATGAACCGCTCTTTTATCAGCGTTATTGCTGGAGGTTTTGGTACCAATGTGGTCATAGACACCGATACCGATTACGGTGATCACGTTGAAATTGGGGCAGAATCGGTTGCTGATATGTTAAACGGCGCCAAGTCGGTTATTATTGCACCAGGTTACGGTATGGCAGTAGCGCAAGCACAATATCCGGTTTATGAGATGACTCAAGCTTTAAAAGCTAAAGGTATTGATGTCCGTTTTGCTATTCACCCGGTTGCGGGTCGTTTACCGGGCCACATGAACGTTTTATTAGCTGAAGCCAAAGTGCCTTATGATATTGTTTTAGGCATGGACGAGATTAATGATGACTTTGCTAAAACTGATGTGGTGTTAGTCATTGGTGCAAACGATACGGTAAACCCAGCAGCGGCAGAAGATCCGACTAGCCCGATTGCTGGTATGCCGGTGTTAGAAGTTTGGCACGCCAAAAATGTTATCGTTTTTAAGCGTTCAATGAATACCGGTTACGCTGGCGTACAAAATCCATTGTTCTTTAAAGACAACACTCAAATGTTGTTTGGAGATGCGAAAGACTCAGTTGAGAAAATATTTAAAGCGTTGTAATTTACTAGATTAAAGCTTAAATAAACAAGTGATGTTAAAAATGCCGACAAGCAATTGTTGGCATTTTTTATGGGTTTTTATTAAATCCAACAACATAGAATATTTTAAAACGCCGCTTTGCTGCAAGATTACTAATGATTAATACCAATCCCATTAAGTTATTACTCACTTGTACTAGTTAAAATAGCTCAAGGCTGTGTTGCTCTCAATCCCAATAGCCAGCTATTGCTCAATCGAGCGCCTTACCTTGAGTTATTTTTCCTGCGCACAACAAGATCACAAACTTAATGGAACTGGTATAACCACCTTTTATGCTGTAAGTGGTCGTTGATTTTAGTCGCTAATACCGGGATAAAGTTATATATCTAGCAGGCAATTTTGTTAAGCTATTAGCGGTAAGTATTATTACTAAGCTCATTTTGAGTCAATCAATAGGTTCAGTTGTCTTGTCGGTGAATTATTAGCCAACATTGATGTGTTGGGACTAAAATTTTTAATTTTAGTCGATAAAATTTATCTGATAACAAAACAAAACAATACTTTCTTCCAACAACAAATAATTAATAGCAAATTTAATATAGCTAAGCATAAGCAGAGTGAATAGTTTTCGCTTATCCAAGCTGGCTATTACTAAGCATAGAACCTTCGGAGAATAATGTGGTAGATCCAAGTGTAATTGAACCCAGTGTCATTGAATTGTGGGTAGGCACTATTAACGGTTATTTATGGGGCAGTATTTTAATTTATCTGCTGAGCGCTTGTGGGATCTGGTTTACTTTTCGTTTGAAAGGGTTACAAATCACTCGATTTTTTCACATGTTTACTATTTTAAAGACCAGTCGCAAAAGCTCTAGCCAAGGCATTTCCTCTTTTCAAGCATTGTGTACATCGCTGGCGGCCCGTGTTGGTACGGGTAACTTAATGGGGGTAGCGGTGGCTATTTCATTAGGTGGTGCTGGTGCTATTTTTTGGATGTGGTTGATTGCTTTAGTCGGTATGGCAACGGCATTTGCTGAAAGTGCCCTAGGCCAGCTCTATAAAGAACGCGACAGCTTGGGTAATTTTCGTGGTGGCCCCGCGTATTACATGAGTAAAGGTTTAAAAAACAAAAAATTAGCTATCACCTTTTCATTGTGTTTATTTTTTGGTTATGGCTTTGTGTTTAGCGCGGTGCAGGCAAATTCTATTACTAGTGCATTTAATGGCTCATACGGTTTTAATCCACTTTATACCGGTATGGTTATCACCATAGCGGCAGGGTTTATTATTTTTGGTGGCTTAAAAAATATTGCGCGTTTTGCTGAGCTGACTGTGCCTTTTATGGGTTTACTTTATTTACTGGTGTGCCTTAGTGTTATTGGCTTAAATATTGAAAAAGTGCCAATGATTATTAGTGATATTTTTGCGTCAGCATTGGGCTTAAAAGAAGCAGGGAGTGGCCTGGTGGGGGCGGCAATAGTGCAAGGCGTTAAACGTGGTTTGTATTCTAATGAAGCGGGTATGGGTAGCGCGCCCAATGCTGCTGCTGCCGCTGAGCCTTTTCCTCCACATCCGGTTTCTCAAGGTTACATTCAAATGTTGGCCGTGTTTTTTGACACTATTGTAATATGTTCATGTACGGCAATTTTGATCTTACTCTTTAAAGATACTGGCAGCCAAGCGCAAGGCATTCAACTAACGCAACAAGCTCTTAGCCATCAAGTAGGTGCTTGGGGCAGTGACTTTATCACTATCGCCATTTTGCTGTTTGCTTTTACCTCGATAGTGGCAAATTTCGCTTATGCCGATAATAATTTAAAGTATTTAAATATGGATAATTTTCTCGGACGCTGGTTTTTACGTATTGGTTTTCTATTGATGTTAGTTTTTGGCTCGGTAGCGACCTTACCTGAAGTGATCGCTTTAGCCGATTTGTCGACAGGACTGATGACTATTTTTAATGTTACGGCGTTATTTATGCTTTCTAAAGTAGTGGTGCAAATAACTAAAGACTATCACAGCCAACAAGATAAAGGCTTATTACCGACATACCAGCCTGATGAAAAAGAGCAACAACGCTTTAATTTAACCAAAGGTATTTGGGATAAAAAGTAACAGTTAAAATTGGTATTGATTTAATACAAGCATGTGCTAATAAAACTGCTATACTGCGCGCCTTAATATTTTGGCGTACTGCTTTTAGGTAAGTGCGCTTTTTACGATAATACAGAAATGGTGATGTGATGAGTGTGGATGCAATAGGTTTATCGGCTAATTTACTAGAAGCGGTAAAAGCATGCGGTTATAAAAATTTAACGCCGATTCAACAACAAGCTATTCCTGTTATTCGTACCGGTGTTGATGTTTTAGCTAGTGCTCAAACAGGAACCGGAAAAACAGCGGCTTTTACTTTGCCAATTCTTGATAGTTTAGCGAAAAAAGTAAAGCCAAATGCTGATGGTTTTGACACCACAACCACAGTTAAGGCGTTAATTTTAACGCCAACGCGTGAGTTAGCCGCACAAGTTGCAAAAAATGTAGCAACTTATAGTGAGTTTTTGCCGTTACGCTCGGGTGTTGTTTTTGGTGGTGTTAATATGCCACCACAAACTAAAATGCTTAAAAGTGGTGTTGATGTATTAGTAGCAACACCGGGGCGTTTAATTGAGCATCTTGAGCAACGCAACTTAGATTTATCGCAGGTGCAATACCTTGTGCTTGATGAAGCTGATCGCATGCTAGATATGGGTTTTTATAACGATATTGAACGTATTGTCGCGATGATCAAGGCCAAACACCAAACGTTGATGTTTTCGGCAACATTTTCAAATAAAGTTAAAACCCTGGCAAAGAAAGTGCTTAAAACCCCAAGAACTATTGAAGTAGCGCGTCAAAACTCTACCTCGGGTAAAGTAAAGCAATCAGTTTATTGGGTGTCTGAAACCCGCAAAGCTGAGCTTTTGTCTGAGCTTATTGGGGTTAATAATTGGCAGCAAGTGTTAGTTTTTGCCGGTACTAAAGAAAGTGCCAATATTTTAGCGAATGAGCTGAAACTCGACGGTATAAAAACCGCTTTATGTCATGGTGACAAAACTCAAGGTGCCCGTAACAAAGCGCTTGAGCAATTTGTTGATGGCAGTGTGCGGGTTTTAGTCGCGACTGATGTAGCTGCGCGTGGCCTTGATATTGCTAACTTACCTTATGTGGTGAACTATCATTTACCTTTCTTGCCTGAAGATTATGTACATCGTATTGGCCGCACAGGCCGAGCAGGTAAATCAGGTACAGCGATATCATTGGTTAGCCCTAAAGATGAGCAGTTCCTTGATAATATTGAAGCCTTAATTGAGCGAAAGTTTGAGCGTATTGTCGTACCGGGTTATGAAGTAGACCGACCTTTACCTGCGCATTATGACGCTAAAGAAGATGCGCCATTAAAGAAAAGCCGCTATAAAGCGACGCAAGATAAAAATCAATTAGTTGCGCGTAAAAAGGCTGAAGCAACACCGGCAGCAAAACGCAGAGCAAAAGAGAAAACTAAAGCGCAAAAAAATGCCCCGGTAAGTAAAACGGCCAATAAAAGACGTAAATAGTCTTTTTAAGTGCTTGGATAATAACGCAGGTTAATATTTATGCAGTTTGATAACACTTATATCGACGTCCCCTTTAACTATCGACATCACTGCTGGTTTTGTGCTGAGCCAGCAGGACACTCTTTTACTTTTCCTCACTCACAACATTTAGTGTTTGACTGCTCGCATGCGCCATTAACCTTACCTAGTTGTGCAGAGTGCGCGCGAGCGGCTAGCAAAGCCGAGGTACGGAGTATTTGGCAAGTTGAACAAAGTGTTAAAGTGTATTTAATTGAAAAATATCGTAAAGATCTCGCCATTGGACTTAATTGGACACAAGACGAATTAGCCAATGCTGGCTTTGAAGAGGGCAGTTTTGCTGGTTTTCAAAAAAGTGCTTGGTTTATGTACGAAGTAGCAAGAGACAGAGTCAATTTTCGTGGTTGGCCGTTAGTACTTAATGGCATTGAAATGATTAATGAAGATGTAGACCAAGCATTTTGCTTTGACGGTGTGAGTTATCCGAGTATCGATCAGGCGATGACACATTATAGTGTTAATTTTTCTTTAGATCTGGGGTTCTTACGCCAATTAATGGCAAAAATTGGCCCAAAAAGTTTTGCCAAAGCGGTAAGGTTTTGCCGCTTATATGTCGGTGCAACACCGAATGAAAAGTCACGTGCGTTACGCGAGTTTAGCTAAAAAATTTCATTGCTGTCACTACTCAGTTAGTGCTGAGTTTATAACCTCTTAAACCTCCATTTTAAGCTGAGCTAATAAAATGATTAAATTAGCTTTTGAAAACTATACTGAACTTTCGTGGCATATTCATTTTTTGTGAATATAGCGCCTTATCTGCTCGAAGTAAAAAACGGGTTACGTTATCAGAATTTTTCATGAAAGCCAAACCTAAGCTACTGGTAACGTTATATTTTGCCAATAATATATCTTGCGACATTGCGTGGTAAACCCTTTGCTCGATGACGGTTAATGACGGTTCGGTAGCATCGGCCACTATAATCGCGAACTCGTCACCGCCAAAGCGGAAAACACAATCAGTATCTCGAACACTTTTGCGTAATGCCTTGGCAAAGTGTACTAAGACATTATCGCCCATAGCATGGCCAAAAGAGTCGTTAATCGCTTTGAACTTGTTTAAATCACAAAAAATTAAGCCAACACGACTGTCTCTGCGAGTGGCTTGGGCCATGGCACGTTTAATTTGTTCGTCAAAACACCGTCGGTTGCCCAATTGAGTTAAACTGTCTTGCATCGCTAATTGCATTGCTTGGTGATATTGCACGGCATTATTTAAAGGGTTAATTAATAACTGATGCAGTTCAGTCAAAATTTTATTATTGCCCATACTTATAGGCATGTTCACAGCATAAGTGATGATGCCAAAAAACTGACCATTGAGTTTTAATTCGAATTGACGTGCTTCTTTAGCCTGACGACTGCCGCGAGCTGTTGCACTTACCTCGGCATGTTTAAAGTAAATCCCCGCAAAATCAAGGTACTTTGCCACTTCAATTGCGAAAATATTAATAAGCTGCTTTATATCTAATGTGGTTTGCAATTGCTCAAGCAAGGCTAAGTTACGTTGGCTTTGTTGTTCACTATGTTGAAATAATGTAAAGGCATTAAATTTTGAATTAGGGTGATTAACAACATTGACTGTGTGCATAGTTTTTCCCAGCTAATTTTTGACGTTATAGTTTTTAATTTTTCTTTTAATCAACTAAAGCAAAAAGCATACCTACTATTTTAATCTACAGTTTTTTTATTAATGGTTTAATTAAAATGGTCAATTTACGCCATTTAGGGTGCTACCTAACTGATGTGCTCTTAAAGGGTAATTAAAGTCTAAATACTAAGTTAAGTAACCGTTTTTAAGCGTTTTTTTATAAAAATATAATAAAATACTTTAGACAAAACGGCCTGTACAAAGTTACACTCAATAGACTAATATTACATAAACGCATTTAACCTTGTTGAATTGGCGTTTTTACAGCCTCATTTGAATGCGTTGGTGAGTAAATTGGTATTAATAAGTGTATCAACCAGCGCAATTCTGCAATTACTCTGTAATTTTCAATTTATCAATTTATCAATTTATCACTTTAGAAGGAATACATGTGACAAGTCACCTTGAATTACTCGCTATATTGTCCAGTGCCGTTTTAATTGTTTGGCTTTTTAGGCGCTTACAATTGCCAGCCATTTTGGCATATTTAGTGGCAGGGGTTCTGGTGGGTGACCATGGTTTAGCCATCGCTCAAGAGCATGTTGACTATGAACATTTTGCTGAGTTGGGTATTGTATTTCTACTTTTCACCCTTGGACTTGAATTCTCATTACCTAAATTAGTTGCCATGCGGCATTTAGTGCTGACAGTGGGTAGTTTACAAGTGATTATTTCACTTGTGTTGTTTATGTTAGTCGCGATGTTTTTAGGGCAAAATCTTGATGCGGCAATAACCATTGGTGGCATATTAGCACTTTCCTCCACCGCTATTGTTATTCGCCAGCTAAGTGAAAACGGTGGTATGAAGAAAAAATCAGGGCAATTGTCTGTAGCAGTACTGCTATTTCAAGACGTTGCCGTAGTACCTTTGTTAATTATTATCCCTTTATTAGCTCAAGGTGGTGATTCTTCTTTTATAATGGCGTTATTGTTTGCGCTAGTTAAAGGGGTATTTGTTGTTTCACTATTATTATTTGCTGGCAAATGGCTACTACCGAGATTATTCAATGTAGTTGCTCAAGTTAGAACTGATGAATTGTTTGTATTAACCACATTACTGGTGACCTTAGTAGCATCAGCATTAACCCAATGGTTTGGCCTTTCGATGGCGTTAGGGGCATTTTTAGCGGGTATGATGTTAGGAGAGAGCCAATATAAACATCAGCTTGAGGCTGACATTAGACCTTATCGCGATATTTTATTGGGTTTATTTTTTGTTACTGTTGGTATGAAGCTCAATATCAATGTGGTTTTCTCTTCTCCTTTGGTCATTATTTCGCTGTTAGTCTGTTTTATGGCGGTTAAAGTGCTGGTGATTGTTTTACTAGCAAAACGTGCTGGAGAGTCTTCTAAAGATGCTTGGGCTGCCGGTATTATGTTGGCGCAAATGGGGGAATTCGGTTTTGTTTTAATTGCTTTAGCTAGCCAAGTTGAAGTGTTGCCTGAAACGACTGCGTCTATTCTACTAGGTACGGGTGTGCTAAGTATGGCAATAACGCCTTATATGATCAGTCATGCGCGCAGTTGGGCACTTTGGTTGAGTCGTGAAAAACCACTGGATAGTCAAGCACTAGAAGAATTACCTCAAAGTACAACACTGAGTAATCATGTTATTATTTGCGGCTTTGGCCGTATTGGACAAACCGTTAGTCGCTTTTTAAAACAAGAGTCGATCGACTTTGTCGCTATTGATATTGACCCACTGCGCACAACGAAAGCAAGAGAAGCCGGTGAGAACGTACTTTTTGGCTCCTCTAGGCAGGCTGAATTATTGCATGCTGCACAGTTATCAAAAGCTAAGCTGGTTGTTATTGCCTTTGGTGAAGATAAACAATCACTGGATGTTATTCAAAAAGTGCGTGCTTTATCCCCTAACGTGCCTATTTTAGTACGTACCCGTAACGACGATCAGTTAGACGAATTACATGCCGCGGGCGCAAACGAAGTGGTTCCGGAGAGCCTAGAAGGCAGTTTAATGTTAGTGTCGCAAGTTTTGTCATTATCAGGTGTACCTTTTTCTAGAATTGTTCGCCGTGTACAAAAAGAGCGCAAGAACCATTACAACCATTTACATGGCTTCTTTCAAGGCGAGCATACTGATATGAGCCCTGATAGTATTGACCGCATTGAATTTGCGCATGCGATTATATTAGCCGATGACTCCTTTGCTAACGGCCATTCAATTGGTTCATTAAAATTAGATGAGCGCCGCGTGATTGTTGTCGCATTACGTCGCAATAACATTGAAAGTGAAGAGCCTGATGTTGAGACGATATTACAATCACAAGATACTTTGATTGTCCGTGGTAAACCTCGACGGGTAGAGCGTGCAGAGCGTTTTGTCCAAGAAGGGCATTAGCTTACTTAATGATAGGAATGAGTTGTTATACCAGTTCCATTAAGTTTGTGATCTTGTTGTGCGCAGGAAAAATAACTTAAGGTAAGGCGCTCGATTGAGCAATAGCCGGCTATTGGGAGTGAGAGCAACACAGCCTTGAGCTATTTTAACTAGTACAAGTGAGCAATAACTTAATGGGATTGGTATAACTCAAGGTAAGGCGCTCGATTGAGCAATAGCTGGCTATTGGGATTGAGAGCAACACAGCCCTGAGCTATTTTAACTAGTACAAGTGAGCAATAACTTAATGGGATTGGTATTATACCAACAGGTTGTTCAGGCTTTTCAATGACCAAGCTTTAGATATTAAGAAATTGGCGAATTTTAGTTTCCTGCTCAAGCGCGTCATTAAAGCCAAGGTTTATTAACTCTTTACAGTAGTTTTTTTCAAACAATAAGTAGCTTACTAAGCTAGATTCTGCGTCATTGCTAATCCCCATGCTGCGTAATAATAGTCGAATTGACAAGGGGAGTTTATCGTAATATTTTACCGCAATACTGTTAAAGTTATGACTAGGATTGATCAGATAGGATTCAATGTTTTTTAAACCGGTAATGTTCTTTTTCTTTGCATCTGGAATTAGCGATAAGGTGTTGTTAACCCTCTCCATGCGCTCAATATCACTTTGTAGGGTATCTGAGAAAACAGAATCAAGTAAGTGACTGGCGATTGCTGCTGTTGTTGGTGGGTGTGGGTTGTTTTCAACGGCATGAAGTGGTTCTTTTGGTTGTTCAACACCAACAATAAATATTTTTTCGGCGCCTAAGTGAATAGCAGGACTTAACGGAGACAACTGGTGAACTGAACCATCGCCCAAATGATGGCGTTGTATTCTTTCTGACGGAAAAACTAACGGAATGGCTGCTGATGCCATTAAATGTTGGCTGTTTAATTGCGTAGGCTCGCCCCGTCGTTTTGATCTAAACCAAGGTGAAATAGACGCTTCTGATTGAAAAAAACTGATGGAGTCACCGCTAGAATAACTTGAGGCTGTCACCGATACTGCTGAGAGATAACCGCGCCTAATATTGGTATCTATGCGGCTAAAATCTACCACAGTTTCAAGTAGTTGCCGAAGTGGTGCATTGTTTAATAAGCTTCGGGCACTTTTATTGGCATAATCTGCCTGAAAGTTGCCTAAAACACCACCGATTAAGTGCCTAGACACACGCATCGGATCCGTATGATAGATTCTTTCAGGATCGAGATTTTTCCAGACCCACTCCAATTTTTTCACCGCTAATTGAAAACAGGAAGCATAACAAGCTAATGCGGTTGAGTTGATAGCACCTGCTGAAGTACCACAAATAATCGGAAAAGGTACACCATGATTGCGTGGCATAAACTTAGCTATTGCAGATAAAACTCCGACCTGATAGGCGGCACGTGCACCTCCACCGGTTAATACTAAAGCGTTATTGCTGTTAATGTAGCTGCGTTTATTCGTCATTAATTAAACCGATGTTATTGAAGTTGGGCGTGATTTTAATCAGTTTTTTCTAGGGTGGCTAGTTGAAATACATAATACTTGCTTGTGGGGGAAAATTAATAGAAAAAAGGCCAGCAAATGCTAGCCTTCTAACGACACAAAAATTATTCACTAGTAAAACATTAAATATAAACGCCTACAGGAAAATAAGTCTCTAGCTGCTAACGCGTTCGTTTGCAGCGTCGATTAATAGTTGCGAGCCATTTTGAATAAGTGCTAAGTTATCAGAAACAATTTGCTTTGGTAATTTACTAATCATTAAAGAGCCTGTTTCAACTGAGCCATTGGTAGCTGCAAACTCTAACAAGTTTTGACCGTTACACTTAATCTCTGAGAAGATATTACGAATTTTTAATCTTTTCGTTCTCAAGAATGAACGCATACGTCTTTTGTCGTCTGCGGCAACATACTCACATACACTTAGTGCAATGTTGGTGGCTTGCGCTTTTGGCGCCGTGACAATAGACGTCATCGTTAAAGCCGTAATGGTGGTAACTAGTAATAATTTTTTCATTTTAATAACCTTTTATAACACAACTAGAGTTAATAAAAGAAAAAACCACAGGATGTACCTAATAACACGGTGACTCCGCTGTCGTAGATAAATAGAGTATTATCCTTAGACCGGTGGTTTTGCGTAACACGTTTTCGCGTGTTTTGCCTTTTCTTCGTCAGTGCAATTATCACTAAAGTCTCAGTTAATTGCAACCCGACGGTTACAGCTTGTTAGTATTTGATGGCCGGTAGACTTAATTTTTTTATAAATAAAGTACTAAAAAGGGGCCGTAGCCCCTGTGAGTATATATCTATTTTATAAGTTATTTATCAACTGCTTGTTATCGCTTTATAATTGCATCTCAGGCACGTCGCCTTCAACGACAAGTTCACCTTCCGTTAATGAAATTATTTCTGCGACTGACACGCCAGGTGCACGCTCTAATAAGTAAAACTTGCCATTTTTAATTTCAATAAAAGCCAAGTCAGTTAAGACCCTTTTAATACAGCCTTTACCGGTTAACGGTAGCGTACAATTACTTAACAGTTTAGACACGCCATGTTTCGAGGCATGGGTCATGGTGACAATAATATTATCAGCACCGGCAACTAAATCCATTGCACCGCCCATACCTTTAATTAACTTACCTGGGATCATGTACGAGGCAATATTACCATTTACATCAACTTCAAAAGCGCCTAAAACGGTTAAATCAACATGACCACCACGGATCATAGCAAATGATTCTGCGGAATCAAAAATTGATGCACCTTTTGCCATCGTCACTGTTTGTTTACCGGCGTTGATCAAATCGGCGTCAATTTCTGCTTCGGTGGGAAATTGTCCCATACCGAGTAAGCCGTTTTCAGATTGGAGCATAACTTCCATCCCTTCGGGAATGTAGTTTGCCACTAAGGTAGGAATACCGATACCTAAGTTAACGTAGTAGCCGTCTTGTAATTCTTGTGCTACCCGTTGTGCTAGTTGTTCTCTTGTTAAAGCCATAAATTACTCCTTACTAACACTGATTATTCTGAGTCGCATCGAACAGTACGCTGTTCAATGCGTTTTTCGAATGTACCCAAAATTAAGCGATTAACATAAATACCCGGCGTATGAATGTGATCAGGGTCTAATTCACCTGGTTCTACAATTTCTTCTACTTCTACCACGGTTATTTTACCTGCCGTTGCCGCCATAGGATTGAAGTTGCGCGCGGTTTTTCTAAACACTAAGTTGCCATAACGATCAGCTTTCCACGCTTTTACAAGCGCAAAATCGCCTTTAATCGCCGGTTCTAAAATGTAATGCCGGCCGTCAAATTCACGTGCTTCTTTGCCTTCAGCTACGGGTGTGCCATAACCTGTTGCGGTAAAGAAAGCCGGAATACCCGCACCGCCAGCACGCATTTTTTCTGCTAAGGTGCCTTGTGGTGTTAATTCAACTTCGAGCTCACCGTTCATCATCTGACGTTCGAATTCGGCATTTTCACCGACGTAAGAGGCGATAATTTTTTTGATTTGACGGTCAGGCAGTAAAATACCAAGACCGAAATCGTCTACACCGCAGTTATTTGAAACAACGGTTAAGCCTTTAGTACCTTTGCGTTGAATTTCGCGTATTAAATTTTCAGGAATACCACATAAACCAAAGCCACCAGCAATTACGGTCATATCGTCTTCAAGACCGGCCATTGCTTCTTCATAGCTTGACACTACTTTGTCAAATCCTGCCATTATTCGCTCCTCAATATTAATGTTTAATTTATATTTTCATTCGCTGATGTTGGTAATATTCATGATCAACGCCAGTTGTTTTTTAGTTTACACAATAGCTTTAATTACAAGGGTATAGGAGTTATTTTGCACGATAGGCTATCGACACTTTTGATAACGGTGCCTTACCTAATTTGTCGCTAATAAACCATCCTGCAGCCAGTAATTGGGCAAAATCAATGTCAGTGTTTATACCTAAACCATTGAGCATATATAATACGTCTTCAGTGGCGACATTACCTGATGCACCCTTAGCATATGGGCAACCACCAAGACCTGCAATAGCACTATCGACTACCTTTACGCCCATAGCAAGCGCCGCGTAAATGTTGGTCAAAGCTTGGCCATAAGTATCATGAAAGTGCACAGCTAATTTTTCAACTGGTACCTTAGTAATAACAGCCTGTAACATTTTTTGGACACTCGCTGGTGTACCAACACCAATGGTGTCGCCAAGTGATATTTCGTAACAGCCCATTTTATATAACTTTTCTGCAACTTCGGCTACTTTTTCTGCTGCAATATCACCATCGTAAGGACAGCCAACGACACATGATACATAGCCACGTACGCGAATGTTTGCGGCTTTCGCGGCTTGCATAATGGACTCAAAACGTTGCAAACTTTCATCAATCGAGCAATTAATATTTTTTTGACTAAAGGCTTCTGATGCTGCGCCAAAAATAGCGACTTCATTGGCATTCACCGCCATTGCCGCTTCAAAGCCTTTCATGTTAGGCGTTAATGCGGCGTAAGTAACGCCAATTTTACGCTTAATACCGTTGAAAACATCGCTAGAGGTTGCCATTTGTGGCACCCATTTAGGGGAGACAAAGCTGCCACTTTCAATGTAGCTGACACCGGCGTCGGCTAACTTTTCAATTAACGCTATTTTATCTTCGGCGCTAATCTGACCTTTTTCATTTTGTAGGCCATCACGTGGACCTACTTCAACTATTTTTACTGAGGTTGGCCATAAAGAGTTAATGTTATCGGCCATTATGCCTCCTCTGCAGTAAAGGCGAGTAATTCAGCACCACCGTCAACCATATCACCATCGTTATAATAAATAGCATCAACCACCCCCTTACTTGGCGCGCGAATGGTATGTTCCATTTTCATCGCTTCCATAATCATCAAGGGTTGGTCTGCCGTAACGCTGTCGCCAGCTTTTATTAATACCGACACCATAGTGCCGTTCATGGGTGCAAGTAAACCACCATGGTTATCATCAGCACTATTATCGCCACAGTCAGGCAAAACATGGGTAAAGTTAAACACGCCATTTTGATGATAAAGGCTAATTTGGTGAGCATTCTGTGCAATGGTTGTATGACTGCGATAGCCATCAATACTAGCGTATAAAGTGTCGTTTTCAATACGACCTTGACAGTCAACGGTTTGGCCATCAACTGAGATTAAGTAATAACTACCGCTACCTTGACGCTTTTGCTCAACAATAATTGGGTATTCACTGCCGTTATGCGCCAATATCATGTGATGAATATTTGCTTCATTTAAGCGCCAAGCATTGGTCATATTCCAAGGTGAAAATGGGTCGTTGGTTTTAGCGGCTTTTGCTTTTGCTTGCTGTGCTTGCGATAGCACTAAATAAAGTGCCGCCATGGGTAATTCGCCAGCCAGTGATTGTTCGCTGTCATGGAATATTATCGCTTGGTTTTTTTCAATAAAGCTGGTGTCGATATCGGCGTTAACAAACGGCGCACAAGTGGCTAAATTATAAAGAAAATCGATATTGGTTGTTACGCCATTAATACGATACTCCGACAAGGCTTTCGCTAGGCGCTGCAAGGCTTTTTCACGGTTTTCATCCCAAACAATTAATTTTGCAATCATAGGATCGTAAAACACGCTCACTTCATCACCTTGGCGAACACCAGTATCTACCCGAACAAATTCACTTTCAACAGGGGGTTGTAAAAAGTCTAGGGTGCCAGTGGCGGGTAAAAAGTCGTTATTAGGATCTTCAGCGTATATACGTGCTTCAAAAGCATGGCCATTAATTTTCAGTTCGTGCTGAGCTTTAGGTAAAACTTCACCAGCTGCTACACGTAATTGCCATTCAACCAGATCTTGACCGGTGATTAATTCAGTCACCGGGTGCTCTACTTGTAAACGGGTATTCATTTCCATAAAGTAAAATGAACCATCCACATCGAGTAAAAATTCAACCGTACCCGCGCCTTGATAACCAATAGCCTGAGCCGATTTTATCGCAGACTCACCCATTTGTGCGCGTAGCTCTTCGCTCATGCTAAAGGCTGGCGCTTCTTCAATGACTTTTTGATGACGACGTTGTACTGAGCAATCGCGCTCGAAAAGGTAGACAGCGTTTTGATGATTATCACAAAATACTTGAATTTCAACATGACGAGGCTGAGTTAAGTACTTTTCAACCAGCATTCTATCATCACCAAAAGATGATTTTGCTTCGCGTTTAGCGGCGGCAAATCCTTCAGCAAACTCGTCTTCATGCCAAACTTGACGCATACCTTTACCACCACCGCCAGCGGTAGCTTTGAGTAATACGGGATAGCCCATATCGTCAGCAGCTTTTTTGATCACAGCCATCGATTGGTCATCACCGTGATAACCAGGCACTAAAGGCACTTGTGCCTTTTCCATGATATTTTTAGCGGCTGATTTTGAGCCCATAGCTTCAATAGCAGCAACCGGTGGGCCAATAAAGGTAATACCTGCTTTGGTACACATACGACAAAAATCAGCATTTTCAGAAAGAAAGCCGTAACCTGGGTGAATAGCTTGTGCGCCGGTACGTTTCGCAGCTGCAATCACTTTTTCGGATAACAAGTAACTTTCGCGTGAAGGTGAAGCACCAATATGGATCGCTTCATCGGCCATATTAACGTGTAATGAGTCAACATCAGCATCAGAATAAACTGCGACGGTTAATATGCCCATTTTTCGTGCGGTTTTAATAACACGGCAGGCGATTTCACCACGGTTGGCAATTAGTATTTTAGTAAACATAAATTTTATCCTTCGCCTTTATTTGTTGATGTTGTTGGCTTGGCTGAATTTTTTGACTCGGCTTGCCAAGCAGGTTGGCGCTTTTCAAAAAATGCTGTTAGGCCTTCTTGACCTTCTGTGGAAACACGAATGGCTGCAATACGTTCACTGGTATTTTTAATCAGAGCTTCGTCAATATCTTGGTAAGCTACATCAAAGGCTAGCTGTTTTGCTTGTCGCACCGCTAGGGGTCCATTGGCTAATAGTGTGCTTACCATTTTAGTAACCGCGCTATCTAATCCGGTTAACGGGTATATTTCATCAACTAAACCAATTTGCTGTGCTTTGTCAGCAAAAAATCGCTCAGCTGTTTGAAAATAACGTCTGCTGGCTTTCTGGCCGATTGCGTTAACCACATAAGGACTAATGGTGGCAGGAATTAAGCCTAATTTTACTTCACTTAAACAAAAACTGGCTTTATCGCTGGCAAGCACAATATCGCAACAACTTGCTAGCCCAACAGCACCGCCAAAAGCAGCACCTTGTACTTTAGCAATGGTTGGCTGTGGTAAAAAGTTAAGACTTTTTAACATTTGGGCGAGGGCGTTAGCGTCCAACAAATTCTCTTCATAAGAGTAAGATGCCATGCGCTGCATCCAGCCTAAATCTGCACCGGCAGAAAAGCTTTTACCGGTTGACGCTAACACCATGACATTAATGTCATGGCATTGCGCTATTGCCTGAAACAGCTGATTTAGTGCAAAAATAATACTGTCGTCAAAGGCATTGTGCTTATCAGGATTATTTAAGGTGACCGTTGCAACGCCGCAACTGTCAACGTCGAACAAAACTTGTGCACTAGGACTTTTTATTTGGCTATATGAAAACATCATCAACCCCCTACATTCTAAAGAGACCAAACTTGGTCTCTTTTATCGGTTTATTAAGTGACGCTGAAATGGCTAAACCTAGCACTTGACGCGTATCTGCCGGGTCAATAACACCATCATCCCATAAACGTGCTGAGGCATAATATGGGTGGCCTTGATGTTCGTAATCATCAATAATGGGTTGCTTGAAGTTTGCTTCTTCTTCTGCGCTCCACTGTTCACCACGAAGGTCTTTTTGATCGCGTTTAACCTGGGCTAATACGCCAGCCGCTTGTTCACCCCCCATTACTGAGATACGTGAGTTTGGCCACATAAAAAGAAAGCGCGGGTCGTAAGCACGGCCACACATACCATAGTTACCGGCACCAAAACTACCGCCAATTAAAATGGTAAATTTAGGCACTTGTGCGGTTGCCACTGCGGTGACCATTTTTGCGCCATGTTTGGCAATACCGCCAGCTTCATATTGTTGACCGACCATAAAGCCAGTAATGTTTTGTAAAAATACTAATGGAATTTTTCGTTGTGCACAGAGCTCAATAAAGTGCGCACCTTTTTGTGCAGATTCGCCAAACAAAATGCCGTTATTGGCAATAATGCCGACTTGATAACCATAAATTCGGGCAAAGCCACAAACTAAGGTGGTGCCATAAAGCGCTTTAAATTCGTCAAATTCACTGCCATCAACCACACGGGCGATAATTTCACGCACATCATAAGGCTGGCGAGAGTCTTTGGGGACAATGCCATAAACTTCTTCTGTGGCATAAGCGGGTTCAACAACTTCTTTAATCGCCATTTGTACGGGTTTAACGCGATTTAAATTACCAATAGCGCTGCGAGCAATTTCTAAGGCGTGGTGATCATTTTGCGCATAGTGGTCGGCAACCCCTGAGGTACGACAATGCACATCAGCGCCACCTAAATCTTCAGCACTAACTACTTCACCGGTTGCTGCTTTAACTAATGGTGGCCCGGCAAGGAAGATAGTGCCTTGTTCTTTGACGATAATAGATTCATCAGCCATAGCAGGCACATAAGCGCCACCCGCGGTACATGAACCCATTACTACCGCAATTTGTGGAATGCTTTGCGCTGACATATTAGCTTGGTTGAAAAAAATACGCCCAAAATGTTCTTTATCGGGGAAAACGTCATCTTGATTCGGTAAGTTTGCACCACCTGAATCGACTAAATAGATACAAGGTAAGTTGTTTTCTTGTGCGATAGTTTGTGCACGTAAATGCTTTTTCACCGTTAACGGGAAATAAGTTCCTCCCTTTACGGTCGCGTCATTAGCAACAATAAGGCACTCTTGACCACCAACACGACCAATACCTGTGATAATACCGGCAGCAGGAACGTTATCGTCATAAACTTCAAAGGCGGCTAATTGCGATAATTCAAGAAATGCAGAGCCCGGGTCGAGTAGGGCATAAACCCGATCTCTAGGTAATAATTTACCACGTGACAAATGACGTTCTCGACTTCGTTCACCACCACCCAGTTTTATTTCTGCTAACTTAACTTTTAAATCATCGACTTGTCGTTGCATATGGGCAGCATTTTCGATGAAATCAGGGCTGCGGGGATTAATTTTCGATATTATCTTAGCCACGTTATAACCTTTTTTTGTTAATCTTTTGCTTTGTCAGCGGCTATTGTTATTGCTTTTGACTCATTAATACTCAATGTGATAACTAATAAGTCATGTCATGAGTGGTGAGTATTTAACAGCAATAGTCACTGAAGTATTTTATAGCTTGTTTTTTTAATCTTTAGCTAAGCTCAAAGCCAGTAGCACAAGTTTAATAAAAAGCACGTAGGGGTATTATCTACGGGTGTATTTTTATGAAAAAATCGCGTTATTGGCAAGGAGAAAGCCAAAGTCAGCTTCTAAACTGATTCGTTAAATAATTCGCGGCCGATTAGCATACGGCGAATTTCTGACGTGCCAGCACCAATTTCATATAACTTAGCATCACGTAATAAACGCCCAGCAGGGAATTCATTAATGTAACCGTTACCGCCAAGTAATTGAATGGCGTCTAAAGCCATTTTTGTTGCCAGTTCTGCTGAATATAAAATAACACCCGCGGCATCTTTACGGGTTGTTTCACCGCGATCTGCTGCCATTGCACATAAGTAGGCATAAGATTTAGCCGCATTCATTTGGGTGTACATATCGGCTATTTTGCCTTGAATTAATTGAAATTCACCAATGGCTTGGCCAAATTGCTTTCTGTCATGAATGTAAGGTACAACTAAGTCCATACAAGCATCCATAATACCTAGCGGGCCGCCAGTTAACACGATGCGTTCATAATCTAAGCCTGACATTAATACTCGAACGCCTTTGCCTTCGCCGCCTAAAATGTTTTCAGCAGGGACTTCACAATCTTGGAAGACTAATTCACAAGTATTAGAGCCGCGCATACCTAATTTATCAAGCTTTTGATGACGTGAAAAACCCGGGTAGTCACGTTCAACGATAAAGGCAGTAATACCTTTAGAACCCGCACTGGTATCAGTTTTTGCATAGATGATAAAAACATTGGCATCAGGGCCGTTAGTGATCCACATTTTGTTGCCATTAAGAATGTACTTATCACCTTGTTTTTTGGCGGTAAGTTTCATGCTGACCACATCAGAACCCGCGTTTGGCTCTGACATGGCTAGCGCACCAATATGTTCACCGCTACACAGTTTAGGTAAATATTTTTCTTTTTGTTCATGGCTACCATTTTTATTTAATTGGTTTAAACAAAGATTAGACATCGCGCCATAACTTAGGCCAACAGAGGCAGAAGCACGTGAGATTTCTTGCATAGCCACCATGTGTGCTAAGTAACCTAAACCAGAACCACCGTATTGTTCATCTACTGTCATGCCTAACAAACCTAGGTCACCAAATTTGCGCCATAAGTCCATGGGGAATTCGTTATCTTTATCAACCTGTGCTGCACGAGGAGCAATTTCATCACGAGCAAAAGCGTTTACCGAAGTGCGGATCATGTCAACGGTTTCACCTAGGTTAAAATTCATTGATGAGAAAGTAGAAATCATAGTAGTACCTTTAATAATGGTTTGTCGTGTTAACGCATTTATTATCACGTTAGCTATTACTTTATTTGTCACGCGACTTAGCGCTTTTATCTATTACTGCCTATTGATTGACTAACGGTTATTTCTCAATAAGCGCTAAGGCATTTTGGCAATTTTTCTCTAAGCCAGTTAATTCAATTAACACCGCTTTAATGTCTTCTAATTGCTGATTTAAATCGTTTTTTTTATTGGAAATCAATTCCATAATGGTTATTAATTGCGTTGCGCTTGAGGTGTCAGCATCGTAAAGTTCAAACAAGCGACCGGTTTCTGCTAGTGAAAAGCCTAAGCGCTTACCCCGTAGAATTAACCTTAGTCTAACTCTATCTCGTTGGTTATATATTCTTGTTTGTCCTTTGCGGTTTGGCAGTATTAGACCTTGGTCTTCGTAAAAACGAATACTACGGGTAGTAATATCAAATTCTCTTGCTAACTCGCCAATAGAGTAGGTGATTGGGTTCTTATCGCTCATTATGGTTACTCATTCTTGTTGCTCTAAGTTAACACGCTTTTTTATTTATGGGACACTTTACAATAAGTTTACGTTAACGTAAAGTGCGAGTGTAAAGTTAGATAAATGAAGTACTTTGCATGATAGATAATAGTCGTGCGCGATTTAAATCAATGGTCACTTAGAGAGCATAATTGAGCGTATAACTTTGCTTTAAATAATGAGGGTGAATTTTACAAATATTAGCGTTGCTATATTAACAATGTATAAAATTTACGTTTGTGTAAAACTGAATTTACGTTAACCTAATCTTTAATGCTAATCGATTATTGAAAATAATTACCTAACAAAAAATCTCAAACAAATGTCAAACAAATGTCAAACAACACTTTATCGGAGAACCCTATGTCTACTCAAGATCCAATCGTCATCGTTGCTGCAAAACGTACCCCTATGGGTGGTTTTATGGGTGGTTTATCAGCAGTGAGTGCTACCACTTTAGGGGCAACTGCTATTCGTGGTGCTATGGCGGCTGCTAATTTGTCTCATGATCAAGTTGATGAAGTGATCATGGGTTGTGTATTACCTGCGGGCTTAAAACAAGCACCAGCAAGACAAGCTGCTTTAGAAGCTGATTTAGCGTTATCAACAGCCTGTACCACTATTAATAAAGTTTGTGGCTCAGGTATGAAAGCGGCCATGCAAGCACATGACGCCCTATTAGCTGGCTCTATTGATGTTGCGGTTGCTGGTGGCATGGAAAGCATGACAAACGCACCACATTTATTACCTAAAGGCAGAACTGGAATTAAAATGGGTCAAGGTCAAATACTTGATCATATGATGACCGATGGTTTAGAAAATGCCTACGACGGTATTGCCATGGGTTGTTTCGCCCAAAAAACGGCGGATGAATCTGCTTTTACTCGCGAAGATATGGACGCTTATGCTATTCGTTCATTAGCACGTGCTAATGCTGCTATTGCCGATGGCGCATTTGTTAATGAAATATCGCCAGTAACGATTAAATCTCGCCGCGGTGACTCAGTGTTTGAAACTGATGAACAACCCGGTAATGCTCGTCCAGATAAAATTCCTAGCTTACGTCCCGCCTTTAAAAAAGACGGGACCATTACCGCGGCTAACTCAAGCTCTATTTCTGATGGTGCGGCGGCATTAGTGATGATGAAGTTATCAGTAGCACAAAAACGTGGCTTAACGCCGTTGTGTAAGATTGTTGCTCACGCTACGCACTCTCAAAAGCCAGCAGAATTTACCGTTGCGCCCGTAGGTGCAATGCAAAAATTACTGGCTAAAGCTAACTGGACAGCAGCCGATGTTGACTTGTTTGAAATCAACGAAGCCTTTGCTATGGTCACTATGCTAGGCATTAAAGCCTTAGACTTAGACGTTGAAAAAGTTAATGTTAACGGCGGTGCTTGTGCATTAGGTCACCCGTTAGGCGCAAGTGGCGCACGTATTATGGTGACATTAATCCATGCCTTGAAGAACAGAGGCTTAAATAAAGGTATTGCTTCATTATGTATCGGTGGTGGTGAAGCCACTGCGATTGCTATCGAAATGATGTAATACCAGTTCCATTAAGTTTGTGATCTTGTTGTGCGCAGGAAAAATAACTCAAGGTAAGGCGCTCGATTGAGCAATAGCTGGCTATTGGGATTGAGAGCAACACAGCCTTGAGCTATTTTAACTAGTACAAGTGAGCAATAACTTAATGGGATTGGTATAACCACCCAAAGTAGTCACTTTGATCTTAAAGCTGACGTTTCGCTTATACATTTTATCATTTTTCTATAGGGTCAATGCATACGAGTAATTTAGGCCATACTAGGTCTCTAGCTAAATAGTCTACAGTTACGGCATTATTTACTCACCAATTCTTGCAACCCTATTTCTCCCCTTTGATTTGCCAAGATATAATGCCTTGTCTGCAGACAACACAATGGAATCAATCGTTGTATTTTGCTCTGGTGAGATAGTCACAAGCCCTAAAGTTAAAGTGACAAATGCGCTAGTTTCAGATTTTTCATGAGGGATTTTCATGTTTTCTATCGCCAAACATAAACGCTCAGCAATAATAGTCGATTGTTTTATTGATGTATCGGGTAGGATAATAGCGAACTCCTCACCACCGTAACGACAATTTGCATCTGTCATTCGCGCTACGCTGGTACAAATACATTGAGCCACTTGTTTTAGGCAACTATCACCTTGCTGATGACCATAAAAATCATTAAACAGTTTAAAGTGGTCAATGTCGCCAAGAATAAGAGACAATGATTGCTTTTGACGGTCATGTCTGTTTATTTCTATGGCCAGTTTTTTATCAAAATAACGGCGATTATATAACCCAGTTAACCCATCTTGATAGGTAAGTACTTCCAATTGCTTATTTGCTTCCATTAAGTCACTAGCTTGGCTGTTTAATGAGATTGTTTTCTGTGCAACTTGCTCTTCAAGGGTTAAAACAAATTGCTTTTGCCTTGCTATTTCTGTCTGTTGTAAACGTGTTCTAAAATAAATAACAGTAAATATAATCATGATAGCGACTAACACATACAAGCTATATGCCCACCAAGTTTTCCATAGAGGTGGCGATACAGACAAATTAATTGACAGTAATTTTTCTCCCCATTTACCACTGCTGTTCGTCGCTTTAACTAAAAATTTATATGAGCCACCATCTAAATTAGTAAAAGAAACAACATTTTGGTTACCAATATCAATCCAATTATCATCATACCCTTCTAGCTTATAAGCATATTGATTCTTACGAGGAGAAATAAAATCTAATACTGAGAATTCAAATGAAAAAAAGTAGTCAACATAAGACAATTTAATATCAGTGACATAAGAATAAGGCTGTGCAAGTTTTACTGACTTACCCATCTTATTAAACCCAGTTAAAACAACATTGAACTCGCTATTATTTGTTTCAACATTTGCAGTATTGAAAAATTCAATTCCTCTTGGACTACTAGTGAAAAGTGTCTCATTCCCAGCTCTTATTAAGCTATTAGCATAGTAGTTTAAGCCTAATAAGCCATTATAACTGTCAAAGTTAGTTACTTCTCCTGACAATGGGTTTAGCTTTGAAATTCCTTTATTTGTCGTTAGCCACAAGTTACCATTCTTATCATCGGCGATCCCACGGATCAAAGAAGTAGGTAAGCCGTTTTTTCTGCCAAAAGCTTTAAAGCTTTTTGTTTTAGGGAGATACAAGTTCAGTCCTTTTTGAGTGGCAATCCAGATTTCTCCATTCCTAGCTTGATGAATATCTTGAACGATGTTACCCAATAAGCTCGCTGCTTTATTATTACTTGTAAATGAAATAAATCGTTGGTTGGCTTCCTGCCAAAGGTTCAAACCATTTCCAGTACCAACCCAAATATTTTGTTCGCTGTCTTTAAATATTTCTAACACTTCTGGATGAGATAACCCGAAAGAATCATCTAAGTGAGTAAATTTTTTAGTCAAAGGATTGTAGCGATAAACACCATTTTTATAAGTACCG
Source organism: Colwellia sp. C1TZA3 (assembly GCF_007954265.1). Taxonomy (GTDB): domain Bacteria; phylum Pseudomonadota; class Gammaproteobacteria; order Enterobacterales; family Alteromonadaceae; genus Cognaticolwellia. The sequence continues at coordinate 26,852 of NZ_VOLS01000050.1, forward strand.
ATCCAAAGGTTCCTATATTGATCGGTATTAAGCGCTCGTAACTCCCTAAACTCCTTATAGTTTGGATCGGACTTAGGGTATTCTAATAACTCAACTTGCTTAGTTTTTAAATTGAATTTAGCTAAGGCATCATCTTGTGCAACCCATAACATATTCTGACCATTTGGAAATATGATAGGTTTTTCTAATAACTGATTTCCTCCAAAACCATTTTCATCACTAAAAATTGGCTCAGATAATATCTCTAGTTTTTGTGATGTTACGTGCCACTTATATAATTGAGATAATGAAGATACAATTAATAAATCACCATTAGCATCAACTGTAATGCCATTTGGCACTGTCAGTGCAGGACTATTAATGGATTTGAATTTTCGGTTTGGTATTATTTTATATATACCGTGAGTTTCGCTAGTAACCCATATTGTGCTTGAGCTATCTTCAAAAACTATTCTCAGACCATGATTATGCTCAAGGTTAAATTTATCAATTTGAGAGCCTGAGTTTGATTGTCGAAACAAGCCTTTAGTGGAGACAAACCAAATGTGGCCTTCCTGATCCTCAATCATAGAATTCACTTGCCCTAGATATTCATCATTAAGGGTTTTTAATGATGTAAAAAGACCTGTTTTTTTATCAAAGGTAAATGAACCTTGTTGTGTACCGATATAAAGCTTATTTTTTGAAGTCTTTAAAATACTTCTGATTTGGTTTGCGCCGGTAGGCGTGCGATTATCTGGAGCAGGGAAAAAATGAGCAAAGGTTTTCTTGTTTTTATTATATAGATTTAAGCCAAAGCTAGTGGCAATCCAAAGGCTATCACTATCGTTGTCTTCAATATCCCAGATTCTATTATGTGATAAACCTGATGCTTTATCATCAATATGCTCAAAGCTGTTAACACCAAGATATCGATTTAAACCATTGTCATATGAGCCTAACCAAATTGAGCCTTCTTGGTCATGAAATAAAGATTGTATTCGGTTAGATGAGAGAGAGTCAATGCGCAAAGGATCATGAATAAAATGCTGAAAACGTCCTGTTTCTGGTTCATAAAGATTAGCACCTCCTCCCCAAGTGCCAACCCATATTCTTCCCTGACGGTCTAACATAAGATTTCCAGCATCATTATGGGTCAAACCGTTTGAACTCATACTATCAAATTCAAAGAGGGTTACCTTTCGGCCATCATAGCGCATAATGCCATTTTCGGCAGTGCCAAACCAAAGCAAACCTTGATTATCTTGAATAATAGAATATATTTTAGAAGAGACGAAACCATCCTCTTCGGTTAACATATCAACAGAGTATTCATTAGTCAGTTCGGAAGGCTGGGCATTACTATAAGTTGAAATGATAATAATCAAAAGAAAGCTAATGAAAAATTTAAAACGATTAAAAAACAACAAATTATATCTCATTAACTTTAAAGTCATCACTCTAGATTATTTAACTGACTATATCTAGGGAAAATAAAATAAACTAGCAATAAAACCCCACAATTGGCGCTAAAATCACCATGAAAAATAGCCGGAGTATCTTTATTATCAGTGGCATCAGTCAAGATTAAGCCAGCCCTTCGATGGCCCAAAACCACCGCTATTTTAACCATAGTAATATTTCTAGTTATACCAGTACCATTAAGTTTGTGATCTTGTTGTGCGCAGGAAAAATAATTTAAGGTAAGGCGCTCGATTGAGCAATAGCTGGCTATTGGGAGTGAGAGCAACACAGCCTTGAGCTATTTTAACTAGTACAAGTGAGCAATAACTTAATGGGATTGGTATAATTATCACTCTAGTTGAAAGCTCATTTATTTTATTCTTGATTATCTCATGGGATATCACCTAAGTAGTTGATTAAGAAATTGAAGGTAGGAAAGCTTATCTTGTGTGTAGAATTTAAAATAAGCTTGGGCTGTTTATTTATATATATTTTAATTGAGAACATATCATTTTGACGTTAAAGTTTTTTACAACAAGTTAACCTATAAAATCATGAATACAGTTTATTACATTGACTAGATTTTTTTGTTGGTTACGTTGGCCAAAAATTCGACTAGTGCGGCCGTGAACTCCTTGGGCGCATCCTGTGGTACCCAATGCGAAGTGCCAATAAGTGGCTTAAATAATGCTCCCGGAATTTCATTCGATAGTTGTCTACCATCCTCTGACTTTTGCCATGGGTCATCCACGCCCCAAAGAATCATAGTAGGAGCACGGATACTATTATGTCGATCAATCAAAGCCATAGTCTGGTTGGGGTTAAGTGCGGATGCATTGCGCAGCAAACTCAACTTTCCTTCTTCACTAGCCCATGGGGCTATGATCCCTGATCTAAACTCTGGGGTTAGTTGCTGACGATTTGACAGACCTGCGACGAGACTTTCTTCCAACGCTTCTACTAGATCAGCTATAGGGCGAGAGTTCCACCTCATTGGATGACCAAAATCGAGCATGTCATCATCAAATCGGTCGTAACAAACAGAATTTGTAATCACAAGTCGGTTTACTCGTGTTTGATGCTCTATTGCCAAAATGAGTGCAACGGCTCCTCCTGTGTCGTGGCCTACTACGTCCACTGCATCCAATTGAAGCCTGTCTAACAGTGCAATAATCATACGAGCCTGAACTTGAAAAGAACGATCAAAGCGGTCACGGCGATCAGACCAACCATGCCCTAAAAAGTCAGGTGCAATAACTCGATACCCTGCTTGTACAAGCAGAGGGATAACAGCGTGATATAGATACCCCCATGTTGGTATTCCATGCATCAAAAGAATCGTACCTTTGAAGTCCTGACCGGCATCAATGTAACGGATTGTGACTGGAATATGCACAACAGTGCCCGCAGGCAACTCAATTTCTTTTTGCGAAGATTTAAATTCCTCCCAAGTTGTCCAATTAATCATTGGCAGCTCCTCTCATAATTTGTTCTGGCTAACACGACTGTAAAATAACTTGTTTATTATAAATCATTCCATACGTAGGAGTAATAAGTGCATTACTTATATCGAGTTAATCAACTACTGTTCGATACAGGTTCGTAAAACATCAGTGCTTTTGGCTGAGTTATACCAGTCCCATTAAGTTATTGCTCACTTGTACTAGTTAAAATAGCTCAAGGCTGTGTTGCTCTCAATCCCAATAGCCAGCTATTGCTCAATCGAGCGCCTTACCTTGAATTATTTTTCCTGCGCACAACAAG
>NZ_VOLS01000051.1 GCF_007954265.1 Colwellia sp. C1TZA3
TGAAGCACTTAGAGATAAAATAGGCGATAAAGGTGCTATTCCAGTTATCCCGAGAAAGAAAAATTCCAAAGTAGGTAATGATGATATCGATTGGTGTTTATACAAATACCGACATTTAGTTGAAAATGTTTTTGCTCGCCTCAAGCATTACCGGGGTATAGCGACAAGATACGATAAATTAAAAAGAAACTATGAAAGTACACTCGCATTGGCATGTTGCATAATATGGCTGCCAATGTAAGTGGTTAAAATATGAATTTGAAAGATCAACAGACCCTATTGTTTTTTTATTTTCTTATTTTTATTGAGATTTGCTGTTATCAATTTGAACCACTGCGCTATTAGCTCAAAATCAACGATATTGGTTAAGGTATTTAATCGCTTGTTGCCAGACTAAATTTTCCCTAAGCGTTGACCAATTAGTGTTTTTACCCGGTGTTTTTAGCAGTTTATTAAGTCTTTGGCTACCCACTAAGGATGTGGAAATATTGGCATTATCGAGCACATCAACACAGCCATCACGGTTGTTGCATAATAAAAGCATATCGCAACCTGCTGCTTGTGCTGCTTCAGCGCGTTCAATATAACCACCGACACTTGCCGCACCTTGCATGGATAAATCATCACTAAAAATTACGCCATTAAAACCGAGTTGCTCGCGTAAAATATTTTGTAGCCAATAGCGAGAAAAACCAACCGCTTGACTGTCAATATCTGGAAAGATAACATGTGCGGGCATCAAAGCATCAACCTTACCTTTATTGATTAGCTCCTGAAATGGTACCAAATCTTGTTGGAATATATCCGCTCTTGTGCGTTCATCAATCGGTAGATCAATATGAGAGTCGGCTTTGACACTGCCATGACCAGGAAAGTGCTTACCGGTTGCTTTCATGCCCACTAGATGCAGACCACTAATAAAAGCCTCTGCTAATTCAGTGACGTAATCTGGCTGTTGATGAAAAGCTCTATCACCAATAACGTCGCTAATGTTATTAATATCTAATACTGGTGCAAAACTGACATCTATACCAACCGCCTGCACTTCCAACGCCATCAGGATTGCACTTTGTTTAGCGAGTTCTTTTGCCAAGACAAGATTTTTCTTTGACATTTGCCATAATTCCCCCATCGCTGGGATCAAAGAAAAACCGTCTCGAAAGCGTTGTACACGACCGCCTTCATGATCAACCGCCAATAATATAGGTTTATTAGCTGCAATGCGGATTTGCTGACTTAAGTCCGCCATTTGTTCTGGTGATTGGTAATTTCTGGTAAAAAAGATTAATCCACCAATTAGTGGATGTTGAAGGATTTCTTTATCTTCTTGAGACAATGATGTGCCTTGCACATCAAACATGACTGGACCCATAACAACACTTTACAATATTAAGATGTTACTACTCTACCTAATTAACATGAATAAACAAAGATGCTTACACTATTTACCGGCAATAATCTGGAAAATAAACCTGAGAAATGAATCTGAAAAATAAGCCTGAAGATTATAGTGCTTTTAAACTCTATAAAAGATTAAGTATACTAAGTACAGCGTGTTATTTTTATCTTATATACTGCTAACTCAGCCTAACTCAAGCACAGCTTAGTTTCTCAAAGGCATAGGTGCGCCAACACCGGCGGCAACATAGGGAATAACATTACGGATCACATCTGATATTTGCAGGTCACGGTCGAAATCACTTTTAGCAATATCAATCAAAGCGTCACTTGAAGACATCGTAAAAACCACTGTACCCATGGTAAAATGTAAACGCCAAAACATTTCTTCAGCACTTAACTCTGGGTAAGCTTTTTGTACCGCTAAAACAAAATTATCAATAACGCCAGGGTATTGAGTGGTTAAAAACCAACGTAAAAAGCCTTGGCTGTCGGTATAACCTCGGCCTAAAAGCTGCAAAAAATTACTGGTGCCGTTATTCTTAAACTTATTCAAGGATAATAGCGGCTCAATAAAAGCAGAAAACACATTAATTAAGCTAGGTGATTCTATTTCACATACTTGCCTTAAAGCACTTTCTAAACGTGGGGATAACTCATTCATGTAACGAGACATAACCGCTTTAATTAATTCTTTCTTCGAGCCAAAATGATAGTTAACAGCCGCTAAGTTCACATCAGCTTGACCAGTTATTTCACGTAGAGAGGTACCATTAAAACCCTTATTTGCAAACAAAGTTTCTGCTGCATCTAATATTTTATTCTTCGTGCTCATAGGTAAATAACGCCGTAGTTCTAGTGTAATCAACAAATTAATACAAGTAGTTTAAACAAGCGTTTAAAATAACGCAACTAGGATTAAATGCATAACTAGAAAAATGCCAAACAAATACTAAAAAAAGTCAGTTAATGACCGCAACATTAAAAATGGTTACACATTTAACATTTTACACAGCAATTTATACGGCAATATTAATATCTTATACCAATTTGATTAATTAAGTGATCACCTTTTTCATGAGGAAAAATGGATAAATACAAGGCATAAAATTTAGTCAGTAGTTATTCTACTAATAAATTTTATAACACTGTAGTTATTCATTTTAACCATTAAAAATGAGCAGGTAATTAATCAACTTGGTATTAAAGCTATCTTGATTGATATTTTCATAGTAACTAGCAGCTAATAAACTTTGCTTTATTCTCAGCGTAATGTTTTAATTTTCAAGTTTTATCACTGAATTATTCTTGCAATTACTTACCTCACTCATTACAAACTATTACAATAAAAACACAGTTAAAAACACCTAATATAGCTATAGTGTTTTGGCATTTCAGGAAGAGATTTTTGAAATGTTAATTTCATACTTTCCCTAGTATATTTTATATGATGGCCCAGCACCCCTTTCGCTGGGCTTTTTTTTGTCCAAAATTTTTCAACTCCCTCGAATGAATTCAACAAAATCAAGACCATTACCAAGATGCTATTCACAATCTACACTAGCCATGACCCTATATTAAGTTGACTAAGGCGCAAATCAAGCGCTAACAAAAACAATAATGGATACTTATGCAATCAACATTTAAATTAACCACCGCAGCTATCTTGGTAGCAGCAAGCTTAAGTACTTGTAATGGTGATAACACAGCAAAAAATGCAGCTAAACCCGCCAATGTGGTAAGTAAAGCGTTGACCGCTCAAGCTGCAGAAAAATTTTTAGTCGCTACCGAACAAGAACTCGTGCAACTTAATCTTGAAGGCAGTCGTGCGGCTTGGATCAATTCAAATTTTATTACCCAAGACACTTCAGCACTTGCGGCAGCAGCAGATCAAAAGTCGACAGAAGCTGGCGTGCGGTTTGCCATGCAAGCAGCTAAATTTGACTCTGTAGAAGTCAGCGCAGATCAACGCCGAAAACTCAATATATTAAAACAGAGCTTAGTAATGCCAGCACCACAAAATTCAGCGAAATCGGCTGAGTTAGCAAAAATTGGCGCTGAATTAAATAGCCTGTATGGCAAAGGAAATTACACCACTAAATCGGGCGAAACCTTAAGTTTAGGTGAGATGACCGCTACCATGGCGACTTCTCGTGACTACGATGAATTATTAGCAATGTGGCAAGGCTGGCGAACCATTAGTCCTGCCATGAAGCCCTTATATATTCGCCAAGCGGAGCTTGGCAACGAAGGCGCACAAGGTTTAGGCTATACTGATTTGGGCGCAATGTGGCGTTCTAATTACGACATGCCTGCTGATGACTTTGCTAAAGAACTTGACCGTTTATGGCAGCAAGTTAAACCGTTATACGATGATTTACATTGTTATGTGCGCACTGAATTAGGCAAAACCTACGGCGAAGATAAAGTCCCACAAGACCAACCGATTCCTGCGCATTTATTAGGTAATATGTGGGCGCAATCTTGGGGCAATATTTATGACTTAGTCGCACCAGAAAATGCCGATCCTGGTTATGATTTGACCAAGCAACTTGCTGCCAATAATTACAACGAAATTAAAATGGTAAAAGGTGCTGAAAGCTTTTTTACTTCACTTGGTTTTGAGGCGTTACCCGCAACATTTTGGCAACGTTCATTATTTACTAAGCCCGCCGACCGTGATGTGGTATGTCACGCTTCAGCATGGGACTTAGATGCCAAAGATGATATTCGTATTAAAATGTGTATCCAAAAAACGGGTGAAGATTTCTCAGTTATTCATCACGAATTAGGGCATAACTTTTACCAACGTGCTTACCAAAACCAGCCGGTTTATTATCAAAATAGTGCTAACGACGGTTTCCATGAAGCCATTGGTGACAGAATAGCGTTATCAGTAACACCAAAATACTTAAAAGAAATTGGTTTAATTGACACCATTCCTGATGAATCAAAAGACATTGGGTTATTGATGAAAATGGCCTTAGATAAAGTTGCCTTTATTCCCTTTGGTTTAATGGTTGATCAATGGCGTTGGAAAGTTTATTCCGGTGAAGTTACCCCTGAAAACTATAATAGCGCTTGGTGGGAGTTACGTGAAAAATACCAAGGTGTAACCGCCCCTACTGCTCGTAACGCCAATGCCTTCGACCCCGGTGCAAAATACCACGTGCCAGGTGGTGTGCCATATTCTCGTTATTTCTTAGCACATATTCAGCAATTTGAATTTCATCGTGCTTTATGCGAAATTTCAGGTAATACTGACCCTATTCATCGTTGTTCTATTTATAATAACAAAGAGGCTGGCGCCGCGTTAAATACTGTGCTTGAAATGGGCTCAAGTCAACCATGGCAAGCCGCGTATAAAGTATTAACCGGCAATGAACAAATGGATGCAACCGCCATTATTGATTATTTTTCTCCCTTACACACTTGGTTAAAAGATAAAAACCAAGGTAAACAATGTGGTTTCTGATCATTAGTTAACACTCAAAAGCCCTTAAACCATCTAATTTAAGGGCTTGTTTATATATTGCTTGGATTCAAATAGTTAATGTTATTGCTGATAAGCCTACATTTTTATTACTTTAATAATGCTACCTCCCCAAACTAACAGCCTTAGTTAACAAAGCGGATGTGAATAACTTTACACTCAATTTTTTTATACCAATCTCATTAATTAGGTGGTCTACTTTAGACGTAGGAAAAACGACCCAATATAAAGCATTTATTTCAATAACTCGTTGCTCAGAACAATAGGCGCCTGCATTGTCTAATAAGCGGCATCCATGCAGCGATAATTATTAAATAACGCAGTAATGGGCTGTTTTAACCAGTGGAAATGATCAGGTGATTAATGAGATTGGTATACCAATCCCATTAAGTTATTGCTCACTTGTACTAGTTAAAATAGCTCAAGGCTGTATTGCTCTCAATCCCAATAGCCAGCTATTGCTCAATCGAGCGCCTTACCTTGAGTTATTTTTCCTGCGCACAACAAGATCACAAACTTAATGGAACTGGTATTAGTTAAGCTACAATTATAACGCGTTAAATTTACGGTCTTAATTTTTTCCAGAGTCATCATTTGTAACTTACCTGGGTAAGGTGTGATAAATAGTGGCTTTTAGTATTACTAATATGGCAAGCACCGTATTTTATCGTCTTAAAAATTTAATTTGCGCTATTATTTTGCAATAGTTTTGTTAGCAGTTTTAAACGTATCCTATTTTCTTCATTATTACTAAAAGCTACAACCAATTCTTTTTTCATAATAACAGACAAATTTTTTATATTAATATTGGAGATGCCGGCTCTTGTAGCCGAATATCGCATTACATTTGGGTCGGTAATGGCAACGTCTCCTCGTCCGAGTAAAAGCTTTTTCAGTAATGATGATTCATTCAACGCACTTTCGACGTGATGTGGATATTTTTTTATCGCATCCTCGATGATTTTGGGGTATGTGTATGTGCTAACAACGCCAACTGAATATTTTTTAAATAATTCATCAATACTTTCAAAAATCACTTCTTGGTCAGAAATTTTTAAAATGGCAATCTCTGACCAGTCAACTGCTGGGGAAATTATAGCACCTTCAAAAATATCTTCAGGCCACGCAGGAAAAATGCCAACATATTTACTGTCAGTTTGCACTAATCTTTTCGCCCTTTTCCAAGGAAAATATTCCACAATTAGCGTAATATTTGCCTTTTTTAATAATGTAGCTAACTTTTGAATCGACCTTCCTTGATTTACTATCTCTGGTGCAGCATAAGGTCCCCATTCTAATGACGCGATCTTCCAAGTCTCTTCTGCATATGAATTTGGCAGACATACTATAAAGAAAAGTAAAATAAATTTCATAATCAACGTTCCTTATTTACTTGCACTATTACTTGCATTATCTTTTTCGTTAGTAAAATCATTATAGTTTAGCCTAATGACTTTAACGCTTAATAATACCAATCCCATTAAGTTATTGCTCACTTGTACTAGTTAAAATAGCTCAAGGCTGTGTTGCTCTCACTCCCAATAGCCAGCTATTGCTCAATCGAGCGCCTTACCTTGAATTATTTTTCCTGCGCACAACAAGATCACAAACTTAATGGAACTGGTATAACCTCAACTCCTCATGACTTTAATAGCGACTGATAAGCGCCATTAACTACCACAATAGTACTAATACTAATACCAAGTACAAACCTTATTGACTGACGATACCGAGCCTTGGCGGCGTTTATTGCAAAATTAACGTTGCGAGTATCGCAAACAGCAACGCCCAAACAAGTGATAATTTTTAATTTTTACCCGCCATTGATGCGGTAATTATCGTCCCTGAATTAATAAACTCTGCAGTAACAAGAAACCCAGGTCCTATTTTTGTAAATTTCATATTTACATACTCTGGTATTTTTATATTGAGAGATAATAACTTTTCAGCCATCATACCTATTCATTATTTGAAGAAAACCAAAGTAATTTTAGTTAAATAATGTTTATTTCAATAATTTGTCTAGTCGGTCGTTATAATTTTGATTAGACTACGCGATTTTAAAATTAGGAGTTGGAGTCTACTGTTATGGAAAAACACCAGGAATTATTAATTTCCTTAAGAAAGGTTATACGCGCAATTGATTTACATTCAAAACATCTTAATAAGACATCAGGCTTAACCGGTCCACAATTATTAATTATGTTGGAGATCGATAAAGAATATAGTATCAATTCAAGCCAGGTCGCAAAAAGAGTTAATTTAAGTCCGGCAACGGTGACTAATATTATTGATAGGTTAGAAAATAAAAACCTTATTACAAGAGTGCGTTACACACAAGATAAACGTAAAGTAGGCCTGTATTTAACTGATGATGGAAAAGCGCTTTTACTTAAGGCCCCGCAAGCATTGCAAGAACATTTTATTGAAAAGTTTTCTAACTTAGCGCAATGGGAACAATCACAATTGCTGTCTTCAATGGAGCGTTTATCAGAAATGATGGATGCCGACAAAATAGATGCGGCACCACTGTTAGAATTACAAAGCCTATAACAGATTTTGTTATAGGCTCAAATCATATGTAATGAGCGCCAGTAATATCGATAGAACTGACGCGGCTAAGCGTTAACGCAATAAATGCAAAAAGTGCAAATGTTTATGGTATTGATCAATAATATTATTGATCACTGCCGACTTTGACCAGCCCATAATGTCATAATCTTGTCCACCTTCACCTAGATGAACTTCTGCTCGATAGTAGTTATGCTCATCATCATCAGCTTCATTGGCAAAATCTGGTTGTAAATGCTTTTGGGCAAATACTCGATAAACAAACTGCTGTTCTTCACCATGATCAACTAACAGACTTAGACCATTTTCATCCGAAACAACGACATTGATTTGGTTTTTCTTTAACTCATCGGCGACAGATTTAAACGCGGGTATAACCGTCTTACTGATAAATTTATTAACATTACCCTTGTTCGGGTAATCAACAATATTATTTAACCGCACTTGCCAACTATCATCACGATCATTGTTTGAATGAGGTACTGGCGTTATAAGCTGACTGTCTTGTTTAAAAGCTTCAACTCTTAAAGCTTTAATCAAGCCAGCAATGGCAAGCAGTAGTACGATAGCAAAAGGTAGAGCACTGGCAATCGTCATGGTTTGCAGCGCATTAAGCCCACCGGCTAACAATAAAATCCCTGCGACCATGCCTATGCCTACAGCCCAATAAACCCGCTGCCACAACGGTGTGTTATTACTACCATGTGAACAGAGCATATCAACTACCATGGCACCAGAATCACAAGAGGTGACAAAAAATATCACAATCATCAAGACACTAAAGAAAGACAGCAATGTAGATAATGGGAAGTTTTCTAGAAAAACAAATAATGCCACTGATGAGTCTTTACTAACCATTTCACCTAATTCTACCACCCCTTGGTTATGCACCAAATCAATGGCACTATTGCCAAAAATAGTCATCCAAAACAAAGTGAATACGGTCGGTATTAGCATTACACCGACAATGAACTCTCTGATCGTACGACCACGAGAAATTCTAGCAATGAACAAGCCAACAAAAGGCGCCCAAGCAAGCCACCAACCCCAATAGAATATCGTCCAACCACCTATCCAAGTCGTCTTTTTATAAGCAAACAAATTAAAGGTATTACGTACTATATCGGATAAGTAATCACCAATATTTTGCAAGTAAGCCTGTAATAAAAACACTGTTGGACCGAGTATAAAAATCAAGGTTAATAGAATAACCGCTAGCACCATATTAGTTTCAGAGAGTATTTTAATACCCTTATCCAAACCCGTCGCAACAGAGATAATAGCCAGTCCAATAATGCCAGCCATTATAATGATTTGATTAGTCGTAGAGACCTCAATACCAAACAAATAACCAAAACCTGCATTTACCTGAGACGCGCCTAAACCCAATGAGGTGGCCACACCAAAAACCGTACTGACCACAGCAAAAACATCAACTAAATGCCCTGGCCATTGATAAATTCTTTCGCCAATTAATGGGTACAATGCAGAGCGTAGTGTTAAGGGTAAATTATGGCGATAACTAAAGTAAGCTAATACCAAAGCCACAATGGCGTAGATAGCCCAAGCATGCAGTCCCCAGTGGAAAAAAGTCATTTTCATGGCTTCTTGAACCGCAGCGACCGTACCTTGTTCTGCCGTAGGTGGTGATAAATAATGCATCAATGGCTCTGCTACACCAAAGAACATTAAGCCAATGCCCATGCCTGCAGCAAACAACATGGACAGCCAAGTCGGCATAGAATAATCGGGGGTCGCATGATCTGGCCCTAAACGAATATCCCCATAACGAGAGAATCCTAAAAATATAACAAAAAAGAAAATGAAAGCAACGGTGAGTACATAAAACCAACTGCCATTGTCAACAATGCTTGTTTGAATAATCGTAAACAAACTTTGCGCCTGTTTAGGTAATGCTACGGTATAAAGTAAAAGAGCAATAATGATAGATGATGCACTAACGAATACTGTCTTGTTTAATTGACTACTATTGGCGGATAAAGACAAAGCCTTCCCCTAAATTTAATTTGTGTTGATATTATATCTTGTTAATCATGGTGTAAATAGTCACTTATGTGAACAATCACCCGTATAGCAAGATTTTCGGAAAAAAGAGTACTTTATTATATTTTTGAAAAAATTCAAATATTTTGTTAAGATACTGCCAAAGGCCGAATATAGTTAGAACTCTAATGGTATTTATAATTAGAGTTCTAAGTGTATTTGTAGTTAGAGTTCTAACCGTATTAGGCTGTTCACTATAAAAATACCAAGGGAAAATCACTATGAAATTCACTAGACTACACTGCGCTGTATTAACAGCACTAGCAGCGTCAGGCACTATATACGCTGAAGAAACAGAAAAAAGAGCCTCAATAGAGACTATTGAAGTTACCGCTACCAAACGGACTGAATCAATTCAAGAAGTGCCCGTTACTGTTACTGCCTTAACCGGTGATAGCTTAGAAAAACTTGGCGTTTCTAATTTTGACCAATACGTAGAGTTTTTACCCAACGTAGTTTTTCAGGGTACAGGTCCTGGGCAAAACGAAATATATATTCGTGGCGCAGCAACAACGCAAACCAACATCTCGGTTTCATCAGTTCAAGCATTACAACCTTCTGTTGCCTTCTATTTAGACGAGCAACCTGTATCAATGCAAGGGCGTAACTTAGATATTTATGCCACTGATGTTGAGCGCATAGAAGTTTTGCCAGGGCCACAAGGCACACTTTTTGGTGCTAGCTCTCAATCAGGTACCGTGCGCTTAATTACCAACAAGCCAACCCACGATGGTTTTGCTGCCGGTTTTGATACCAGCACAAGTACTACCAAAGGCGGCGACATGAGTAACTCGGTTGAAGCATATTTTAATATGTCTTTATCTGACTCATTGGCTGTACGTGTTACTGCTTACAACGACTACCAAGGTGGTTGGATAGATAATGTGCTCAATGTTCCGGGCGAAGGTGGTTATACCGGTAGTGCTGAAGTTATTAGTCGAATTTCTGGTGGTGCATTAGGAGATACAACAGATGCCACTGTTACCGCACCACAAAACGCTGCTTTAGTAGAAGAGAACTTTAACACCGCAAATTATGCCGGTGCACGCTTTGGTTTATCTTACTTAATCAATGATGACTGGGATCTGTTAGTTCAGCATACCCAACAGTCACTTGATACCGAAGGGGTGTTTTCTTATGATCCAAACCTTGAAGGTGAGACATCAACCAATCGCTTTATACCAGAAAACAACAATGATGACTTTGGTTTAACTACTTGGACATTAGAAGGTCGACTTGAGCAGCTTACCGTAGTTTATACCGGTGGTTATCTCAGCAGAGATATCAATTCAACTATTGATTACACTGGCTATACTAATGGTGGTTCATTTTCGGCTTATTATGTTTGTAACTATGGAAGTACCACTGAAGCCGCAGAATGTCTTGACCCTACTAAGTATTATAAAGAAGAAACTAGTACTTCTCGTACGACTCACGAATTGCGTATGAACACCTCAGCAGAGAATCGCTGGCGTGTAACGGCAGGTGTATTTTATGATACGCAAGAGTTATCAACTGTTGGTCAATTCAAAATAGCTAATACCGAGAAGTTTCCTGATTTAGCAAGAATGCTTAAAGGCAATGAAGGCATTAATAGTGATGGCGGTCCTTTCCCTTCAGAAGTAAGTTTCATTAATGATGTTACTCATACCATAGATCAAATCGCCGTATTTGGTCAATTTGAGTATGATATTACCGACACAGTCACGGCAAGTTTTGGTGCGCGTTGGTATCAAATTGATGACATTTATAAAGGTGCTACTAATACCGCTGATGTCAGTGGTAGATTACGCGCTTTCGGTGATGGTAGCGAAGCAGCGTTAACCGAATTTTTTGGTGCTGACGAAGCAGCAGCAGTTCAAGCCGCTATTGCTAGTGGGCAATTAGAGACTGACTTACTTGATAGTGACGGCAAGTTAACGGTTGATGATACGATTATCAAAACTTCAGTTGATTGGCAAGTAACTGACGATGTGATGGTATTTGCATCATACTCAGAAGGCTTTAGACCGCCGGTGACTAACCGAGTTGGTGGTGGTTCAGCCAAAAGTCAAGAAGGTGCCTTTGATGGTTTCCGCATTCCGGTGTACTCAACAACTGATAGCTTAGATAACGTAGAGCTAGGTTTTAAATCAACCTTATTTGATCAAAACTTACGCTTTAACGCTACTGCCTATTATTCAAAAATATCTGATCTACAAACATCACGATATGACCCAACTAATATCAGCTTCTTAGTATTTACTGATAATGTTGGTGATGCTGAAATTAAAGGTATTGATGGTGACTTTAGTTGGGTAGCAACAGATAACTTAATTATCTCTGGTGCTTTTAGTTTGATCGATACCGAGCTAACCTCAGTTAATGCCCAGCTTGATGGTATTGCACCACCAGAAGGTAGTAGATTACCGTATTCAGCTAAATTTTCAGGTAACTTACAAGCCCAGTATTTCTATCCAATTGGACAAGGTCTAACCGGTTATGTCAACGGTTCAGTAAGCTACACTGGAGAAAGACTTGCTGGTATGGTGATGGATGCTTACATGGTTGAAGATTCAACTGAGTTAGTTTATGGCACAGGTTCAGGTTTAAGCATTGAAAAGGAAGCTGATGTTTATTCTGGTGTTAATTATCAAGACAGTAATGGCGGTACCTTTGCCGGTGGTCGTTATGTACAAGATAGTTATGTGGTAGCAAACTTAAGCTTTGGTGTGACTAACGACGAATGGAAGGCTGAGCTTTTCATCGACAACGTCACAGATAAAAGTGCAATACTATATATTGATACTCAACAGTATACGCCAAAAGTTGTTTCTAACCGACCTCGCACGATTGGCTTTAGATTCTCGTACGACTTTTATTAAGTCTTAAGCGATAACTAAACGATAATTAAAAGCTAATTAAAGCTAAGTAGAATCTTAACTAAAGTTAGAACTAAAGCCGTTTGATACCTGTATCAAGCGGCTTTTTATTGATAAAGTAACCTTGTTTTTAAAATAAAAATTACACGCTAACCTACCCTGGAGCTAAGTCATTGGACAAAATATCCCACGCTGCTATTGAAGAGCAATTAAAATCAATTCAACAATTAATCCAAAACACAAAATTCAATGACGCTATTACACAAAGTAAACAACTACAAAAACAAAACATAGACCAACAACACCAAATTGAATTATGGTATTTAATTGCTGTTGCCCAACGCTATGCAAAAACTTCTTCTGAGGCGTTAAGCAGTATTAATGCATTACTTAAACTTGATGAAACACATAGCCGTGCTAATCAAGAACAAGGCTTTATCTATTTAGCCTTAGATAAACCAACAATGGCAAAAATTTCATTTGAAAAGGCGGTAAAACTTAACCCTAGCTTAGTCGCTAGTTGGCAAGCGCTGATTCACCTTTATCGAGATGAAAAGCAGCAAGACAATGTGCAAAAAGCGGCAAATCAGTTAGAAAAACTAAAAAAGTTACCACCTGCTTTGCTCGCAGTCACTGAGTTAATGCACGAAGGAAAACTATTAAAAGCAGAACAAATTTGTCGACATTTTTTGCAAAATAATAAACACCATGTCGATGGCATGTGTATGCTTGCTGAAATAGGGGTAGAGTTAAAAATTTATGACGATGCTGAATTTTTATTGGCCAGCGCCATTGAGCTAGCGCCCAATCATATTCATGCACGTTCTCAGTACCTCAATTTACTTATCCGCTTAGGTAAATACAAAGTGGCGGCACAGCAAGTTGAAATATTACTCGCGATACAACCTGACAACCTTAGCTTTAAAGTAGCTAAAGCCAGTGCCCTAACAGGTTTAGGAGAAATAGAGCAAGCTATAGTCCTATTCCAAAAAGCTGTAGAGCAAAATAATCAAATTGCAGGCTTTCAGTTGCAGTTAGGCCATGCGCTGAAAACCAAAGGTGACATAAAAAAAGCCGTGGCTGCTTACCAAAAAGCCTATCAGTTAAACCCAAGTTATGGCGATGCCTTTTGGAGTTTAGCCAATACTAAAACCTACCGTTTTAGTGACGAAGAAATTACCCAAATGCAGACACAGCAAGAAAATAAAACTTTAGCACTAACGGATAAAGTTCAACTACACTTTGCTACCGGTAAAGCCTTTGAAGACAGAAAAGACTATAAACAAGCCTTTCAATCCTACCAACAAGGTAATGAATTGCAGCATGCTCATAATGGTTTTGACATTACCAAAATAGAACAACAGGTTGCGGAGCAAATAAAATACTGTAGCGCCGAGCTGTTTGAAAGCCGTGGCGATTTAGGGCTTAGTTTACCCGATCCGATATTTATTGTTGGCTTGCCGCGTGCAGGCTCTACACTACTTGAGCAAATACTGGCTTCACATAGTCAAGTAGACGGCACAATGGAGCTGCACAATATATTAGGCTTGGCATCACGGCTACGAGGCCGTGGCAACAGTCAAAGTGATCAAGAAGCCCAATACCCAAAAAACTTAAATGAAATTAATCCCGATTATTTCAAACGCTTTGGTCAGCAATTTATCGATGAAACTCAAGTCTACCGAGAAAATGCACCATTGTTTATTGATAAAATGCCCAATAACTTTCTCCATATTGGCCTGATCCGATTAATGCTGCCTAATGCGAAAATTATTGACGCCAGACGCTCGCCTATGGCTTGTTGTTTTAGCGGTTTTAAACAATTATTTGCCGAAGGACAAGACTTTAGTTACAACCTTGAAGACATTGGCCGTTATTATCAAGCGTATCTAAAATTAATGGCACATTGGGATGATGTTTTACCTGGTTATGTTTTAAAGGTAAATCATGAAGATGTGGTTGATGATTTAACAACACAAGTGCGAAGAATGCTTGATTTTTGTGGCTTGGAATTTGAACAATCATGTGTTGATTTTCATAAAACCAAGCGCAATATTAAAACCCCAAGCTCTGAGCAAGTGCGTCAACCAATTTACAAAAGTGCCACTGAACAATGGCGACATTTTGAAGCCTATTTAACGCCTTTGAAAAAAGTACTCAATATCGATTAAATTTAGCATAGATAAAGAGTATCTTGGCGTTCTTTCATCTAACGTGAATGGATTCACTAATGTCGTAGCACCATTTGACCACAACATTGCCGATATGGATGTCGGTACTTAGTTTTGTCTGGAACAAAAGAACTGACCGTTCATCGACGTGTAGGGATATACTAATGCCTCGAAAGATAGGATGTCTGAGAGAGGCCTGAACATCCTCCTCCTTTCACATCCATGTGCTCACAAAATGTCGTTCGTCCTGAACATAAAAGCTAATATTAACATGTGCTATTTTATGTTCAGGACGAACGGTATTTCGCTGGGGAACAAACCTTTTTCTGCTCACTTTTTTATTTAAATAATACCTATTTGATTAATTAAATAGTCTACTTTTTCATAAATAAAAATGAATAAATACAAGACATAAAATTTAATAAGTAGTTATTCTATTTATTAATTTTATGACGCTGTAATTTTTTATTTTAACCATTAAAAATTAGCAGATAATTAATCTAAGACTTGATATAACACTTTAGCTGTTAGCTAAAGACCTAAGCTAAGTTTTCGCTACCTTAATGTTATAAAAAACACTATAAAGCATTGGTACGACGATCATAGTCAAGATAGTGGCAAACGCTAATCCGCTTATAATGGTCACTGACATATCAGTAAAGAAAGGGTCAAATAATAACGGCAACACCTAGTATAGTGGTGATAGCTGCCAATGAAACCGGTCTCAAACGACTCAAACTTGCTTCAACAATAGCAATTGCTTTTTCTTTGTCTTCAATAATTTGTAAGTCAATTTTTTCCAATAGCACAGTAGCATTTTTAATTAACATACCGAATAAACTTAAAACCCGAGTAACGATATAAAGCCAAAAGGTAAGTCTGCTATCAGTAAGCCAGCAGCAACACCCATCACAGCCATAAGCACAATGAGCTAAATAATAATCGGCTACCTAGACCTAGCAAAAAGCAAAAAGCAAAAAACTGATAATAAACATGATTAAGAAACCAAGCGACAAGCCCTTTCCTAAAGTGGCTTGCGCCTTATGTGAAGACTCATATTCGCCGGTTTATAACCCTCTAGTAAAGCAATGGTGGCAATGTTAACTTGCGTACAATTAAACGCTTCACCGGTAGTTTCATTGTATCCGGCCTCGGCTTTAACGGTAATGGTTCGCACGCGATCACGTCGATTAATTAGTCGCTTTTCACTAGCCTAGTTCATTTTGCCACTCACTTGCTTAAATAACATATAATACCAATCCCATTAAGTTATTGCTCACTTGTACTAGTTAAAATAGCTCAAGGCTGTGTGCTCTCAATCCCAATAGCCAGCTATTGCTCAATCAAGCGCCTTACCTTGAATTATTTTTCCTGCGCACAACAAGATCACAAACTTAATGGAACTGGTATAAATTCGTTGGCTACTACTCCACGCTAAACTATTTTCTAAGCTGGTTGATTTATCAGGGTTCGTGTTGCTGTTTCTGGCGATAATCGGATAAAGGTAATCGCCATCTTGTAGTTGTCCAATTTGCAAACCATCGCTATAAAACTTGATGTCTTGACTAAAGCCACTTGTGTAAACAATCGCCCTTATAACGCTATTTCATAATAGATAATAAAGAGCCATTTATATAATTTTCACAGCGGTGCGTCATAGGAATATTTTGAAGTAAATTATCAACTAAAATCCTCAAAAGTATAAGAGTACTTGCGCTTTATTCAGCTAAATTGCAAAGGTTCATACCACACAAAATGTGACTGTCTGTTTTTTATACGCCTATAATATTTCCCTGATAATTTTGAATAAGATGTAAAATTTTGTTAAGATGCCGCGAAATGTCAATTATAGTTAGTGCACTAACTATATTTATAGTTTGAGATCTAACTATATTTGGCCGTTGAACGATAAAACACCAAGGGAGAATCACTATGAAATTCACTAAACTACACTGCGCTGTATTAACAGCACTAGCAGCGTCAGGCACTTTATACGCTGAAGAAACAGAAAAAAAAGCATCAATAGAAACAATTGAAGTTACTGCAACCAAGCGAACTGAATCAATTCAAGAAGTGCCCGTCACTGTGACCGCCTTAACCGGTGATAGCTTAGAAAAACTTGGCGTTTCTAATTTTGACCAATACGTAGAGTTTTTGCCTAACGTTGTTTTTCAGGGCACAGGCCCTGGACAAAATGAAATATATATTCGCGGTGCGGCAACGACGCAAAGCAATATTTCTTTGTCATCAGTTCAAGCATTACAACCCTCTGTTGCCTTTTATTTAGACGAACAGCCAGTATCAATGCAAGGGCGTAACTTAGACATTTATGCTACTGATGTTGAACGTATAGAAGTCTTACCCGGGCCACAAGGCACACTTTTTGGTGCTAGCTCTCAATCAGGTACCGTACGCATAATTACTAACAAGCCAACCCATGATGGTTTTTCTGCAGGTTTTGATACCAGCACAAGCTCTACCAAGGGCGGCGACATGAGTAATTCTGTTGAAGCATATTTTAATATGTCTTTATCTGACTCACTGGCCGTACGTGTTGCTGCCTATAATGACTATCAGGGCGGTTGGATTGATAATATATTAAACGACCCTAGCAATGGTGGTTATACCGGCAGTGCTGTCGTCATTGACAGAATATCTGGAGGCGTTTTAGCAGACCCTGAAAATACGCCTATTACAGCGCCAAAAAATGCCGCATTAGTGGAAGATGATTTTAACACCGCTAATTATTCTGGTGCACGTTTTGGCTTATCTTATTTAATTAATAATGACTGGGATCTTTTAGTTCAACATACTCAACAATCTCTTGATACCGAAGGGGTGTTTTCTTATGATCCAAACCTTAAGGGTGAGACGTCAACAAACCGTTTTACACCAGAAAACAACAATGATGATTTTGGTTTAACCACCTGGACATTAGAAGGCCGACTTGAGCAACTTACTGTTGTTTATACCGGCGGGTATCTCGACAGGGATATCAATTCAACTATTGATTACACTGGCTATACTAATGGTGGTTCATTTTCGGCTTTTTATGTTTGTAACTATGCAGGTGTTGCTGAAGCAGAACAAGAATGTCTTGACCCAACTAAGTTTAATAAGGAAGAAACCAGTACCTCACGTATCACTCATGAGCTTCGTTTCAACACGGCTGTTGAAAATCGCTGGCGTGTAACAGCAGGTGTATTTTATGACTCTCAAGAATTATCAACTGTTGGTCAATTCAAAATAGCTAATACCGAGAAGTTTCCTAATTTAGCAAGGACTCTTGCAGGAAGTGATGGCATTAACAGTGACGGTGGTCCTTTCCCTTCAGAAGTCAGCTTTATTAATGATGTTACACACACCATAGATCAAATCGCTGTATTTGGTCAATTTGAGTATGATATTACCGACACAGTCACCGCCAGTTTTGGTGCGCGTTGGTATCAAATTGATGACATTTATAAAGGTGCTACTAATACCGCTGATGTCAGTGGTAGATTACAAGCTTTCGGTGATGGTAGCGAAGCAGCGCTAACCGAATTTTTTGGTCCTGACGAAGCAGCAGCAGTTCAAGCGGCTATTGCTAGTGGGCAATTAGAAACTGACTTACTTGATAGTGACGGTAAATTAACGGTTGATGATACTATTATCAAAACTTCAGTTGATTGGCAAGTAACTGATGATGTGATGGTATTTGCATCATACTCAGAAGGTTTTAGACCACCGGTGACTAACCGAGTTGGTGGTGGCTCAGCTAAAAGTCAAGAAGGCGCCTTCGAAGGTTTCCGCATTCCAGTGTACTCAACGACTGACAGCTTAGATAACGTAGAGTTAGGTTTTAAATCAACCTTATTTGATCAAAACTTACGCTTTAACGCTACTGCCTATTATTCAAAAATATCTGATCTGCAAACATCACGATATGACCCAACCAATATCAGCTTCTTAGTATTTACTGATAATGTTGGTGATGCTGAAATTAAAGGTATTGATGGTGATTTTAGTTGGGTAGCAACAGATAACTTGATTATCTCTGGCGCTTTTAGTTTGATCGATACCGAGCTAACGTCAGTTAATACTCAGCTTGACGGTATTGCGCCGCCAGAAGGCAGTAGATTACCGTATTCAGCTGAGTTTTCAGGTAATTTACAAGTGCAATATTTCTATCCAATTTCCCAAGGCCTAACCGGTTATGTCAACGGTTCAGTAAGCTACACTGGAGAAAGACTTGCCGGTATGGTGATGGATGCTTATATGGTAGAAGACTCGACTAATTTAATCTATGGCACAGGTTCAGGTTTAAGTATTGAAAAAGAAGCAGACGTTTATACGGGTGTTAATTATCAAGATAGTAACGGGGATACTTTAGCCGGTGGTCGTTATATCCAAGATAGTTACGTTTTGGCCAACTTAACCTTTGGTATCACTAACGACGAATGGAAAGCTGAGCTTTTCATCGACAACGTAACTGATGAAAGCGCAATACTATATACTGATACTCAACAGTATACGCCAAAAGTGGTTTCTAACCGACCTCGTACGATTGGCTTTAGATTCTCGTACGATTTTTATTAAGTCTTAAGCAATAACTAAAAGCTAATTAAAATCTCAACTAAAGCCGCTTGATAAAGGTATCAAGCGGCTTTTTATTGATAAAATGCCCAATAACTTTCTCCATATTGGCCTGATCCGATTAATGCTGCCTAATGCGAAAATTATTGACGCCAGACGCTCGCCTATGGCTTGTTGTTTTAGCGGTTTTAAACAATTATTTGCCGAAGGACAAGACTTTAGTTACAACCTTGAAGACATTGGCCGTTATTATCAAGCGTATCTAAAATTAATGGCACATTGGGATGATGTTTTACTTGGTTATGTTTTAAAGGTAAATCATGAAGATGTGGTTAATAATTTAGCAACACAAGTGCGAAGAATACTTGATTTTTGTGGCTTGGAATTTGAACAATCATGTGTTGATTTTCATAAAACCAAGCGCAATATTAAAACCCCAAGCTCTGAGCAAGTGCGTCAACCGATTTACAAAAGTGCCACTGAACAATGGCGACATTTTGAAGCCTATTTAACGCCTTTGAAAAAAGTACTCAATATCGATTAAATTTAGCATAGATAAAGAGTATCTTGGCGTTCTTTCATCTAACGTGAATGGATTCACTAATGTCGTAGCACCATTTGACCACAACATTGCCGATATGGATGTCGGTACTTAGTTTTGTCTGGAACAAAAGAACTGACCGTTCATCGACGTGTAGGGATATACTAATGCCTCGAAAGATAGGATGTCTGAGAGAGGCCTGAACATCGTCGTTCTTTCACATCCATGTGACCACGACATACCTTTCATCCTGAACATAAATCTTAGTCGCTACATTTTTTATTTAGCTAACGCTTTAGTAATACCAGTTCCATTAAGTTTGTGATCTTGTTGTGCGCAGGAAAAATAACTCAAGGTAAGGCGCTCGATTGAGCAATAGCTGGCTATTGGGATTGAGAGCAACACAGCCTTGAGCTATTTTAACTAGTACAAGTGAGCAATAACTTAATGGGATTGGTATAAGTACTACGTACCTATACTAGACTTTCTCTACCTTAATTTTATAAAAGACACTATAAAGTACAGGTACGGCGATCATGGTCAAAATAGTGGCAAATGCTAATCCACCCATAATAGTCACCGACATGTCAGCAAAGAAAGGGTCAAATAATAACGGCATAACACCCAGTATAGTGGTGATAGCTGCCAATGAAACCGGTCTCAAACGACTCAAACTTGCTTCAACGATAGCAATTGCTTTTTCTTTGCCTTCAATAATTTGTAAGTCAATTTCTTCCAATAGCACAATAGCATTTTTAATTAACATACCGAATAAACTTAAAAAGCCCAGTAACGACATAAAACCAAAAGGTAAGTCTGCTATCAGTAAACCTGCAACCACACCCACCACTGCCATTGGTACAATAAGCCAAATAATAATGGGTTGTCTAGCCTTACCAAAAAGCAACACACTGATAATAAACATAATTAAGAAACCAAGCGGCAAGCCTTTTCCTAAAGCGGCTTGCGCTTTACGTGACGACTCATATTCTCCGCCCCATTCAAGTTTATAACCCTCTGGTAAAGCAATCGCGGTAATTTTAGCTTGTGTGCGGTTAAACGCTTCACCAGTAGTTTCATTGTATCCAGCTTCGGCTTTAACGGTAATAGTTCGCACCCGATCACGTCGATTAATTAGTAGCTCTTCGCTGGCATAGTTCATTTTGCCACTTACTTGCTTAAATGGAACATAAGTTCGTTGACTACTGCTCCACACTAAACTGTTTTCTAAGCCAGCTAATTGATCAGAATTGGTGTTGCTATTTCTGGCAATAATTGGATAAAGGTAGTCGCCATCTTGTAGTTGCCCTATTTGCAAACCATCAGTATAAAACTTGATGGCTTGACTAAAGTCGCTTCTTGAAACACCGGCAATACCGGCGGCTATATCATCATACTCAGGTGCTAAAACAATGCCCTTATCACGCCAGTCATCACGAATATCGCGAATATTACCATCTTTAAAATATATCGCTTTCGCTTGCTCAGCTAACTGCCTTAAAATAGCTGGGTCTTCACCAGAGAATCGTGCCTGAATTTTAGCCCCCGCGCCAGGGCCAAATTGCATAATTTCTGCGTAAAAGTTCACTTTAGGATTGGCCAGTCTTAATTTATCTGCAACCGCTTGCGCTAACCGAGGGATCTCAGCTGCGTCGTGTGCTCGCACCATAAATAGGCCATAACTCTCATTGGGTAACTCAGGTGCAAACACTAAGGTAAAGCGTTCTGAACTTTCACCGATAAAGGTCGCCAATGACTCGACACCTTCAGTATCAAGGATCAGTTTTTCACCTTGTTTCATATACTTTTCAGTCGCTCTAATATCTGAGTCTTGTGGGCCCCAGTAATGAACAAAAAACACTGGGGTATTTGAAGGAGGGAAAAATCCTTGTTTGATAAAACCAAAGCTTGCGTATGCACTAATCGTGATCACCACTAATAACGACAGCGTTACAGCACGCCAATGCAAAGCATTACGCAAAACAACTAAGTA
The DNA here is from genome assembly GCF_007954265.1 of Colwellia sp. C1TZA3. Lineage (GTDB taxonomy): Bacteria > Pseudomonadota > Gammaproteobacteria > Enterobacterales > Alteromonadaceae > Cognaticolwellia. The sequence goes on from NZ_VOLS01000051.1 coordinate 21,668, forward strand.
GGCTCGATGAAATAATGAAGGCGACGCTTCAGCAGCTTCTTTATCACCCACTTGATAAAAATATTTACCCAATAAAGGTGTTAGCGTTACCGCAAGTATCCAACTTAACAACAAAGATATCATTACCACAGCAAACAGTGAAAATAAAAACTCACCTGTAGCATCATCTGATAAACCAATGCCAGAAAATGCCGCTATACCAATAACCGTAGCGCCTAGTAATGGCCATTGCGTTCGTTTAACAATAAAACTGGCAGACTCCATTGCCGATTTACCTTTCTCCATGCGCAGCATCATGCCCTCGGCCACCACAATAGCGTTATCAACCAGCATACCCATGGCAATGACCAATGCGCCTAACGAAATACGTTGTAGCTGCAAATCATACAGCCACATGATCAAAACAGTCCCTAGTACCGTGATCAATAAAGTACCACCAACAACAATGCCTGAGCGCCAGCCCATAAATAAACAAAGTGCTAAGGTCACTACAGCAACTGAAATTTCCAAATTTAAAATAAAACCGTCAACTGACTCATCAACAATTTTCGCTTGGTTATAAATAGAAGATAGCTTAATACCCGCGGGTAATTTATCTAGCACTTCAGCTAGCTTAGCGGCTATTTCATCGCCAACTTCAACGATATTAATATCACTTTGTGCCGATACCGCTAAGGTTACCGCACGCTCACCATTAAAGCGCTTTAAACCACTTGGTATAGCTACGGGTTGAATACTGAGCTGAGCAATATCTTTTATCTTTATTGAGGCATTTTTACCCGGAATAACAATAGAGAGGTTTTCTATTTCTGTTATTTTATTGGTTGAGCTTTCAACTGGGATCCTGATTTTTTTATCGCCAATGTATAACCTACCACCACTAAAGGGTTTTAAATTATTTGCCAGCACTTGTTGAATGTCAGGAAAAGAAAGCCCTAAGCCAGCAATTTGATAGCTATCAATGGTAGCAACGATTTCTTCTTCTAAAATGCCACCAATTTTTACTTTGGCAACACCGTCAACGGTTAATACTTCACGGCGAATAATACGAGAGAATTCGCGCATTTGATCAGCGCTAAAATCAGGTGCAGATAACGCGTAATAAATGCCATAAACATCACCAAAATCGTCAATAACCACAGGAGCACTAGCACCAAGTGGTAAACTTTGCTGAATATCACGCAGGCGTTTACGTAATTCGTCCCAAATTTGGGGTAATAATGGACCATCAATATGCGGTTGTATTTCCATGGTAACTCGGGAGAAACCTGGTTTACTGACTGATTTTAAAGTATCTAATTGCCACATTTGCTGCAGCGCTATTTCAACTTGCTCAGTAACTTCTTTTTCCACCTTTTCGGCACTTGCACCAGGGTAATAAGTAAAGATAACCGCTTGTTTGATGGTAAAAGCGGGATCTTCTAAGCGCCCTATTTTACCCATGGCAACAATGCCGCCAATAATAAAACATATCGCCATAAGCCAAATATTAATTGGCTTAGTCAACGAATAACGTGCTATATCCATTAATATGTCGCCTTATATTCTCGCACTATTAGCCCTTCACGCATTTGGCCAACCGCGGCAGAAACTACTTTATCATCGCTATTTAATCCCAAAGAAATTAGGGCGTATTCTCCTTTTAATTGAGAAACTTTAACTTTGACCTCAGTAAGACTATTTTGTACTTGATTAAAACGCCAAACACTAAAACCCGAGTCGTTATTACCCATTAAGGCACTTAATGGAATCACTAATGCCTGTGAGTGGCTATTATTTTGTTTAATGTTAACAATGGCTCGCGAACCTGGATAAAAAGACTTAGCCATTTCACCATCAAGCGCAAAGGTTACGCCATAGGTTTGAGTAATGGGATCAGGCGTGGTTTTATGTTCAACATAATGTATATCAAATACCTTATCTTCCTGACCAATAATGTGAGCACTTGCTTTTACATCACGATTGCCAGCATTGGCGGTCATAATGCGTTCAGGCACTTCGAAAGTAAAATAAAGCGCTGATCTATCTTGTAAATTAGCCAGTGAATCTCCCGTACGAATTAAGCTATCATTTTCAATATAGCGAGCACCAATGACGGCATCAAATGGCGCTCTAATAGTACAGTAACTTAAGTCTTGCTCGGCATTAGCTAATGCTATTTTAGTAATTGAAAACTGAGACTTTGCTTCATCGTAATCTCGTTGTGACGCAACGTTCTTTTCAAAAACATCTTTGATACGCTTTAAGTTTCGCTGCGCATCTTTATGACGAATACGGCTCTCTTGCACCTTACGTTGAAAGGGTTTTGGATCGATTTTAGCTAAGATTTGACCTTTTTTAACTTCACTGCCTTCAATAAGGCTCTCAAAAATTAAACGTCCTGAGACTTCAAATTTAAGGTCAACACTTTTCACTGCTGACACCGTGGCTGGAAATTCATAATCATTCACTAAACTTGTTAGCCGAGCACTCGTCAGTTGAACCACTACAGGTGCAGCCTCTTTCGTGACTTCTGTTGGTTCAGAGCAAGCTTGCAGTAAAAAAACGGCTCCGAGCATAAAAATTCGATTCACATCAGTCCCAAAATATCAGTTAAATTATAAAAATAAGTGAGCTAATCATAACACAGGTTTACACATTAACAACTAGTGTAAACTTGTTGTTTAATGTAACCACTCGCGTTAATATATTGCTACCTCAATGAGTAAGAGCAGATGATTTGCCAAGTACTACCGATAAAATACTAAATACGGCTATGGATTGTTTTTTTCAACACGGCTACGATACCGCAAATATATCTATGGTCAGTCGTTATGCTGGTATATCCCGTGTCACTATACACAAGCAGTTTAAATCAAAAGAGCTCTTATTTAGAGCTGTTGTTGAAAAACATTTTCAGCAACACAATGTCCTGATTAATATCTACAGTAAGTCAGAAATAAACTTTTGGCAGGAAACCCGAGTGCTTATTATTCAGCGATGTGAAGGTTTGTTCAATCACGTATCGAGTAGTTTAGTCAGAGCAAATTTATTGCACGCTGGTCAGGCATTTTGTAAAGATCTTATTCAAGCAGAAGAAGGCTTAATAAAAAATAGTATCCAATTAAGAATTGAAAAAGAAATTTCCTCAAATCGTTTAACGCTAAGTAAGATAGACTTGTCAGCATCAGCATTAGCCGAAATACTTCACTTTGCGCCATTTGGCATCACAGTATCGGTATCAGATCAAAACAATACTACCTTTGTAGAAAACTTAATGGCAGTCTTTAAAGCATCAACATCGCCGTTTTAGTAATATTTTTACCCTTAAGTTACTGTTTTATCATCATCTTTTATCTCGTCCAAAACTGACCAATCAAATAACTAATTCTACCTAATACTCAGTAGCTAAAAAAATAGCGAACTTAAAGTTCGCTATTTTTAAAGTAAAATTTATATTCAAGTAGCTAATTTTATAAATGCGCCTGTAAAAAACTTAAATATTTATTTGAAGCACTAATGCGATTAGCTTTTTTACTAAAGCCATGGCCTTCGTCATCAAAAACTAAATAATCAACATAAGTGCCACCGCTGCGAATAGACTCTACCATGTCATCACTTTCAATTTTTAATACTCGTGGATCATTCTCACCTTGCACTACTAACACTGGCTTTTTAACATTGTGACCAAAAAACACGGGTGAAATATTATGCAAACGCTCTTTGTCTGTATTTGGGTCACCGAGTTCATCATAAAGCGATTGGCGAAATGCTTCCCAATAGGGTGGAATACTTTCTAAGGTTCTGACCCAATTGGTAACACCAAAAATATTAATGCCCACTTCAAACTCATCAGTAAATGCCATGGCTGCCATGGTTAAATAACCGCCGTAGCTGCCACCGATAACACCAATTCTATCGGCATCAACCCAATCTAAAGATTGTAAATAATACTTATTGTAAACCACATCTTTTAAGTCATGATCGCCATGCTTTTTATCATCTAGGTGGTAAAAAGTTTTTCCATAACCACTTGACCCCCGGTTATTGATGCTAAAAATAGCGTAACCATTATTCACTAAATGTTGAATAGTCGCCGAATAGCCTTTGCGGCTTTGTCCTCCTGGTCCACCATGTATCCAAACCAAAGCAGGTACTTTTTGTCTTGCTGCTTGCTTTGGTTTATATAAAATACCGGGGATTTCCAAGCCATCAAAACTTTTAAAGCGGACCACTTCACCCACCACTAAGTTTTCTTCTAAAATGTTTGGATTACCTGTATCTGTTAAGCGCTTTATCGAGTTACTGCCTAGCTGATGGACATATAAGTTTGACGGTGAAGTGTCAGAGTTTATATAGAACACCATTTGCTTGCCATTATTAGAAAAATTCACCCCACGCAAATCACCACTTGGCATATCAGGCAATAAAAGGTTTTTCTTTGTTACTAGGTCAATAATTTCTATTCTTGTTTGTGCGTCAGCATTAACACCATTAACTTGATAACGGCCATCTTTTGAGAAATAGCTAAAACTAACATCCCAATCAACAGCAAAGTTAACTGTTTTTTCTTTACTCGTTAGGTCGTAAGACCAAGCTTGTTTAAATTCGCCAAATTCATCAGTAGAAAATATCAATGCAGAATTATCACGGGTAAAGGTGTATGCACTATGTTCAACATCACCTTCATGGTCAGTTATCAATTGAGCTGAACGCTCTTTACTTGCTAAGTCGACTAAATATAAGTTTGAATCAGCATTGGAATTAGTTTTACTTAAGACAATATATTGACCGTTTGGGCTAATCGCTTCAGGAGAATAACCTGAATTATTTTGGTATATCAGTTCTCTTGAATAGTCAGCCCCTTGATATAAATAGATATCAAAAAACTTTTCATCTCGTTCATTCGTAGCAACAAAAAATTGTTTATTGTTTTCATGCCAACTAATAAAAAAGGCTTTGAGCCCCTCACCCGGTGTTAAGTCTTTTTCTGTGCCATCTAAAGCTTGAACAAAAAGATGATCTAATTCATCACCACCTTTGTCTGCGCTGTATAAAAAACGCTCATCCTCAGGAAACCAACTAACAACATAAATTGACTCTTTAGTTGAAGTTGTTAGTTGTGTTACCTCTGAGCCATCTAAAGGTACTTTGTAAGCGTTATAAATTCCACTTTCATCGTCACTCACTAATACCGCGCTCGTATCAGCATTAATTGAAGAACCAAATACCGAGCGTGTTTTAAAAAATTCTTCGGCGTTATAGGTTTTAAACGTGGCAGCTTTTATCGCAGGTATCTCGGCCTGTGCTATTAACCCTTGCTTTGAACAAGCTAATAACAATGCCATCCCAATGAATAGCATTAAAAATTTAGGTGATTTTTGCATGGGTATTCCCTTACTTTAATTTTTATATGATTTCATTTTAGTTATCAATTACTTTGACTTAAAAGCCAGTATAGAACAGTAATCACACAGTTGAAGCTTTTATTAGCCCAAAGTTTAATAAAAAATAATGAATACTTAAACTATAATGCGTAAACTATGTACACAATCGCAACCATCAACAATACAGAATTGATTTAGTCGCATGCCCACACCGTTAAAGTATTTGTCTCATTATTCACTTGATATACAACAGCAAGTGACGAAGCTTATTAAGGAAAACAACTTAAAAGCCTATTTATTAGGACAATTTCCTGTGCCACATGAAATAACGACCGATAAAGCATTACGTGAATATTCCATCGCATTAAAACAACAATATTTAAAAAAATCAGCCCCACTTAGCCAAGTAAAGTACGATGATAAAATTCACGTTGTTAATAATGCGCTAGGTTTGCACACTTATGTTTCTCGCGTACAGGGCAATAAGCTAAAAAGCAAAAACGAGATCCTTATTGGTAGCATGTTTAAGCGAGCACCCGAAGCACTATTAAGTATGATCGTGATACATGAACTCGCCCACTTGAAAGAAAAAGAGCATAACAAAGCGTTTTATAAACTATGCCAACACATGTTGCCAAACTATCATCAATTAGAGCTAATGACGCGTATTTACCTTACTGAGCTTGAGAACAACGGTAGTATTTATCAATAAACACTACCGTTGATTACTCCCTTTAGCCCTATATAAAGTACTTATACCAATTTTTTAATTAGGTGGTCTACTGTATACGAAGGAAAAACGATTAAATATAAAGCATTAATTTTAATAACTCGTTATTCAGGACAATAGGCTCTTGCATTGTCTAAAAAACTGCATCCATGCAGCGATAATGATTAGATAACGCCGTAGTGGGTTGTTTTAACTAGGTGAAATGGTCAGATAATTAGTGAAATTGGTATTAAATTGATGAAGCTAAAACGTAAACTACAGCGTGATGATTGCTCTATAAACAAACACTTCTATTTCTGCCATTATTTTTAGCTTGATATAAGGCAGTATCAGCTTGTTCAAATATTGCCGTCCAGTTTAATTCCTCTTCTCGTTGCGCTACACCAATAGAAACAGAAATTTTAGGTAGATAAGCTTTCGAGTCTCTTTGCATCAGTTTTAATTCTGAAATTGCTAACCTTATATTTTCTGCAACTACATATGCCTGCGTTTTGGTTTTATTTACCATCACAACAACGAACTCTTCACCACCAAAGCGTACGGCAATATCATTGTCCGATATAGATGATTTAATGACTTTAGCAATACGCTGAATAACTTTATCACCAATAATGTGGCCAAATTTATCATTTACACTTTTAAAATGGTCAATGTCTATTGCTAATGAAGAATGCACTTGTTCAATATCTAATTCTTTTAATTTAATATCACAGCCACGGCGGTTATATAAACCCGATAACGAATCGACTATCACTTCATTACTTGCCGCTTTAAGCTTAGACTTTAAAAAACTAACTTCACCACAAGTCCTAGTCAGATTTAAAGATAAGTCGGTTTGCTGCTGCTGCGAAGATGCAATATTCTTCATCAAAAAGGCAACAATATTTTGCATAGATTTATGGTGTTCATGTTTGGAAAGTGCTTTTTCTGCCTTTTTAAGATTAGAGGTAGAGGTTTTTACGTTATCTACTTGTAAATTAATTTTCTCAAGTGTTGAAGTTAAAGATTTCTCAATTGGGTTAAGTATCTGTCTATCAATAACATGAGAATTAGAGATGTACTTTTCAAACAAACCTTCAATAAAAATTAAATCTACTTCCTGAAAAGTTTGGACATGTCTCTCTAACTCTGCAGTTAATTTTTCATTACGCTTACTAATATGTAGATAAGTAACTGAATAATTTACGGGACTAGGCGGGATTTGATAATGTGATAAAAATTCGTTTGTTGATTCACTGAATTTCAGTGCTTCGTCAAAATTATCTTTAATAAGCACGAGCGCTCCTTAAGAATGCATTTATTATTTTAATATTAATACCGATCTCATTAATTATCTGATCGTTTCTACTGGTTAAAACAACCCACTACTGCATTATTTATTTAATTATTATCGCTGTATGGATGCCGCTTATTAGGCAATGCAGGCACCTATTGTCCTGAACAACGAGTTATTAAAATAAATACCTTATATTTGGTCATTTTTCCTGCGTATAAAGTAGGCCACCTAATTAATGAAATTGGTATAACAACTATTTGTTAACTAACAGGAACACATGTAAATAAAATGTTACCAACAGCCATGAGAATATCTAAATTAACAACGTACAACAAGCATTAAATATTAAATTTCACTTGTCGTAGCATTTTATTTAATAATAAAATTTTTCATGTGATCTTTGAGCCTATAAGAAAATTTTGATGGTGTAGAATAAAAATTAATTTTACTTAGATAATTAGAATGGCTTTGCAAAAACAGTAACTGATGGATTAAATCAGGAAGAATAGAAGGAGTAAGGAAGGGAGAATGTAAATATTATCTATTTGATAATCAAAAAGTCATTGGGATTGGTATAATCATAAATATTGAATACTTAGAAGAAAAGTAGCCCTGAAATATAAGGATATACTCATCTCAAACTGCCATAGATGGCAAAGAACGACTTAGGTAGCAACCTGAGACTAACCTGATATTGCCTGAGGTTTAGGCAACTATAAAGCATTTGGCATAACAACAATCAATGTTCAAACGCCAGAAAGCAAAAGACCCGTAGCGTTAGCTACGGGTCTCTGACGTGCATGGATGCACTAATGCCTTGGGAGCAGGATGCTCAAGAGCGGTTTTACATAAAGAGAAGCACATCCACACGCTTTTTACCACCGACGCTAACACGTTTAACTGCTTATCTTAGAATGGAAGAATGTAGCTCCACTATGCTCAACCTTTATTTCT
>NZ_VOLS01000052.1 GCF_007954265.1 Colwellia sp. C1TZA3
ATTGATAAAAACTTGCGCCTGTTGAGCGGTCAAGTTTCTTATCGAATGTTTGTTGCTGTCTATCCCTAGCCACCAATACCGCTACCCAGTCGCCTTTGGCTCGGCCCTTACCCGCTTTATCTCCACCACGTTTATGACTTGGACGCGTTAACTGACGACTTCCTTTTTCAGAATAACGAAATAGGGTTTCATCCATTTCAACAATGCCTGACAAATGCGTCTCTGACTGTCTATTTAATAGCTTAAGAAACTTATGTCTCCACAATAAAGACGTGTTTTTAGTCACCTGGCACGCTTGAGCACTGCGGCGTATGGGTAAACTATTAATCATACAAGCTAAATACCCCAACCATTTCTCAGGTGCTCTCAGACGATAAAATGGCGTGTTGTACGTGGACATAAAGCTCTTTCTACAGGTATTACAAACATAACGCTGACGCATATTTATAATCCCGTTGCGCTTTATTTTTTGAGATTGGCAATGCGGGCATTGATTGGCTTTGTCTCTATGCATGCTTAAAACATCGAGACAACTTTGACCTGAGACTTGGCCTTCAAGTAAGTTGATTAAAAGTTTTTTTTGCTCTATCGCTAGTTGGCTAGTTAATTGTTCGAGTTGTTCAAATGAATTATTCATATACAATCTCACATCAATTACTGTATGTAACCTCAGTATAGCATCAATTAACTACGACATAGCCAATCCCATTAAGTTATTGCTCACTTGTACTAGTTAAAATAGCTCAATGCTGTGTTGCTCTCACTCCCAATAGCCAGCTATTGCTCAATCGAGCGCCTTACCTTGAGTTATTTTTCATGCGCACAACAAGATCACAAACTTAATGGAACTGGTATAAGTAGTTATTCACCTTATAAATTTCATAACGCTGTAGTTATTCATTTTAACCATTAAAAATGAGCAGGTAATTAATCAACTTGGTATTAGTCATTGATGTTTAATAATACTAGAGTTTTTTGATAATGGCCCCTGCATTGCTCTAATGCGCTTTATTTATCCATAAAAAAGCAGGTTGATTTGAAAACGTAATAATTTTTAGGATGGCACTAGTTACCTAATACCAATTTCATTAATTAGGTGGTCTACTTTGTACGCAGGAAAAACGACCCAATATAAGGCATTTATTTCAATAACTCGTTGTGCTAATTATTAAATAAATAACGCAGCAATGGGTTGTTTTAACCAGTAGAAATGATCAGATAATTAGTGATGTTGGTATAACTCGTTGTGCTAATTATTAAATAAATAATGTAGTAGTGGGTTGTTTTAACCAGTAGAAATGATCAGATAATTAGTGAGATTGGTATAACTATGGTGTCGATGTCAGTTATGTTTTTATAGGTAAAAAAAAAGCGCCAGAAGGCGCTTTTAATCGTAATGTTTAATTCAAGTGTTTTATTACTTGCTTAGAGCATCACCTAAATGAGGTCGAATATCTTTTAAGATTTCTTTAGCTAAGCGTGGGCTACTTGCCACTATATTACCTGAGTTACTGTGATTATGGCCACCAACAAAGTCAGTCACTAAACCGCCGGCTTCAATGATCATTAATTCACCTGCGGCGGTATTCCAAGGTTTTAAACCAATCTCAAAATATCCGTCAACTCGTCCAGCAGCAACATAAGCTAAATCTAAAGCGATACAGCCAGCGTGACGCATATCAGAGGTTTTACCAAAGAGGGTTTTAAACATTTGTAAATAAGCATCAGTATGTTGCTTATGTTTAAACGGGAAACCCGTCGCTAAAATAGAACCTTTAAGTTCTTTAGATTGTTTTACGCGAATACGGAAACCGTTTAATTGAGCGCCTTTACCACGACTTGCGGTAAATAGCTCACCACGGATTGGATCGTATATAACTGATTGGTCTAATTTGCCTTTCACTTTTAAAGCGATTGAAACGGCAAAGTGTGGAATACCTTTAACGAAGTTAGAGGTACCGTCAAGCGGGTCAATAACCCACTGATAGTCGTTGTCTTTACCTTCAATTAAACCACACTCTTCACCAATAATAGTGTGATTAGGATAAGATTTTTGAATTGTTTCAACAATAGCTAGTTCAGCACTTATATCAACATTAGTAACGATATCGTTCGTACCCTTAGATTCAATTTCAATCTTATCTACTTGTTCAAAAGCGCGCAGAATTACTTTGCCCGCAGCACGCGCAGAGCGCACAGCAATATTTAGCATCGGATGCATTATCGACTACCCTATATGTTGTAAAATGTCATAAACAGCTATGTAAAAGAACGAGGTTAATGTTGAGAGCCATACTGTGACGCCCCCCAAAAATTAAGCGCGCGAATTATAGCAAACTAATTATTAATTTGCGACACTCTTCTTTACCATTAATAAACTGATATTGATTAGGTCAGATAAAGTCATAAAGAAAGGAGATAAAATTGACCATGATTTCTACATCTTATAAGTAAAAGAGCTAGGCCATATTAATAAACACTATAAAACTAATATAAAAGCGGTGATTTTTTCTCAGTACAAGGATAATGTTCTGTGTTAACATTATCGATAATTTTAGCCGTCTAGATAGGTAATGTTGTTAGCTAATTACAATAATGCTAAGCAATTATTACCCTCGAATTAAGTAAGTGTAGATAATGTCAGATTCTTTATTAAGTAAGGTTCGTATCGTTCTTGTTAATACCTCCGATTGTCGTAATATTGGCTCAGCCGCTCGTGCCATGAAAACAATGGGTTTAACTGATCTCGTTTTAGTTGACCCTGTTGAGATGCCCAATGGTCAAGCACAGGCTTTAGCTGCTGGCGCAACTGATGTTTTAAAAAATGCCAAAGTAGTGGCAACACTTGATGAAGCCATTAAAGATTGTGGTTTAGTGGTTGGTACAAGTGCTCGGTCGCGCACGTTACCTTGGCCGATGTTAGAGCCTAGAGGTTGTGGCGAAAAACTGATCACAGAAGCACAAGAGTATCCGGTGGCACTAGTATTTGGCCGTGAGAGCAGTGGCTTAACGAATGAAGAACTTCAGTTATGTAACTTTCATGTCCAAATTCCAGCGAACCCAGAATATAGCTCATTGAATTTGGCTATGGCAGTACAAACTTTAAGTTATGAAGTGCGCACAAGCTTCTTGCTCCATCAACAACAAGCCTTTACCTTGAGTGAAAATGAAGAATATCCGCTTGCTGACGAAACCGAACGTTTTTATCAGCATTTTGAAAATGTGTTAAAAGCAACGGGCTTTATTATGCCAAGTCACCCAGGTTTGGTGATGACTAAGCTGCGCCGTTTGTTTAACCGTGCACGACCTGATGTAAAAGAATTGAAAATGATGCGTGGTATTTTAGCCTCAGTTGAGCGTGCTACAAAAGCATCTGACACTGAAAAAAATAAAGATTAATTATAGCCTTGCTTGGTCATCTAATTAAGTCATCAAGCATGACTGCAGAATTAAGAATTAAGGAACGTGGTATGTTTAACCGCATGAAAGAAGATATCAATAGTGTATTTGACCGAGATCCTGCCGCACGTAATGTTTTCGAAGTTTTAACAAATTATCCTGGCCTGCACGCGGTGTGGTTTCATCGTTTAAGTCATCGTTTATGGAAATGTAATTGGAAATGGTTAGCGCGCTCACTATCAACATTTTCTCGTTGGTTAACCGGCATTGAGATCCACCCTGGTGCTACGATTGGTCGGCGATTTTTTATTGACCATGGTATGGGTGTGGTGATCGGTGGTACCGCTGAAATAGGTGATGATGTTACGTTATACCAAGGGGTTACGTTAGGTGGCACAAGCTGGAAGGAAGGAAAGCGTCATCCAACCTTAATGGACAATGTTGTGATTGGTGCTGGTGCTAAAATTTTAGGTCCAATTACTATTGGCAAGTACGGTAAAGTGGGTTCTAACTCCGTGGTGGTAAAAGATGTTCCTGAAAACGGTACAGCTGTTGGCATTCCTGCTCGCATTGTTAACGCTAAAAAGGACAATAGTGCGGCAGAAAAACGTGAAAAAGTCGCAAAAAAATATGGCTTTGATGCTTATGCAGTGGCGACTGACAATCCAGATCCAGTCGCTAAAGCGATAGGTCGTTTACTTGATCATATGCATCTAATGGAAAATAAAGTTTCCGACTTATGTCGAGAGGTTAATCAGCTTGGAGGTCATGTTTGCCAAGAGTCTCTACCTGAATTAAGGGTTGGTGAGTTTGACGAAGATGAGAAAGCGGCAGCAAAACGTCGAGAAAGTGCGACAGAATCTTTTGATCCAGCAATTTAGTATCGCTTATTGCGGTTAGAGATTATTTTTGCTGCTAGTCTAGCGGATATTTATGCTAGCTATTGATAATAAATTTCCAGCCCCGCATTATTTTTACTCAAAGAAAATTTAAACATTAGAGTAATGTAAACTTTAATGTTTATTCCTTCGTATTGACTAATTATCAAAGGCGCGTAGAATACTTGAGTAAATCACTCGGGTATTTAGTTGAATATTTTGTAGGGACATGTAAAATTGCCAACGAATTAATAGGGGTAATAAATGAAATTGACGTCTAAAGGCCGATATGCTGTAACAGCAATGCTTGATGTAGCTATTCATGCGATAACAGGACCTATTCCACTGGCTGATATTTCCGAGCGCCAAGGCATCTCATTATCATACCTAGAGCAACTTTTTTCACGGCTGAGAAAATACGGACTAGTCAATAGTGTTCGTGGACCAGGTGGCGGTTACCGGTTAGGTCAATGTTCAGCGCAAATTACCGTTGCTGATGTTATCAACGCAGTTGATGAAAGTATCAATGCCACTAAATGTGGTGGCACAGGTAATTGCCAAGATGGCCAGCAATGTTTAACGCATTATTTATGGACTGACTTAAGCGATAGAATTGAAGATTTTTTAAAAGGCATTTCACTTGCCGAGCTCGTCGAGCAACGAAATGTAAAAATAGTGTCACAACGACAAGATGAAGCAACAGCGAAAGCTCGCAAATCTCCTTCGTTAGAGACCTTAATTACTACCCGCAATATTATGAATGACTGGCATTAATGGCTGGTTCAACTGGAGATTATTAATTAATGAAGCTTCCAATTTATTTTGATTATTCATCGACAACACCGGTAGACAAACGTGTTGCTGAAAAAATGATGCAATATATGACTACTGATGGTTTTTTTGGAAACCCAGCATCACGTTCACACAAATTCGGCTGGCAAGCGGAAGAAGCGGTTGATATCGCTCGTAATCAAATCGCTGATTTGATTAACGCCGACCCACGCGAAATTGTTATCACCTCAGGTGCAACAGAGTCGAATAACTTAGGCATTAAAGGTGCCGCTAAGTTTTACAGTAAAAAAGGTAAGCACATTATTACCTGTAAAACAGAACATAAAGCGGTACTAGATACTTGTCGCGAATTAGAGCGTCAAGGTTTCGAGGTTACTTACCTTGACCCTGAAAGCAATGGCTTAATTGATTTAGACAAATTAAAAGACGCCATGCGTGAAGATACCGTACTTGTTAGTATCATGCACCTTAATAACGAAATTGGCGTGATTCAAGATATTGCTGCCATTGGTGAAATGTGTCGCGAACGTAAAATTATTTTTCATGTTGATGCCGCGCAAAGTGCTGGTAAAATTGACATTGATTTACAAGTTTTAAAAGTGGATTTAATGTCATTTTCTGCCCATAAAATCTATGGTCCAAAAGGCATTGGCGCTTTATATGTTAGTCGTAAACCGCGTGTGCGTCTTGAATCACAAATGCACGGTGGCGGCCATGAACGTGGTATGCGTTCAGGTACACTAGCGACTCATCAGATTGTTGGTATGGGTGAAGCATTTAGACTTGGAAAAGAAGAACTAGTACAAGACCATATACACGTAACTAAAATGCGTGATCGTTTATGGGCTGGTTTGAACGACATGGAACAAGTTTTTGTTAACGGCGATTTTGATCAACGTTACCCTGGTAACTTAAATGTCAGTTTCAACTTTGTTGAAGGTGAATCACTTATCATGGCGTTAAAAGACTTAGCAGTATCTTCAGGCTCAGCCTGTACTTCTGCAAGTTTAGAACCATCGTACGTACTTCGAGCTTTAGGGCTAAATGATGAAATGGCGCACAGCTCAATTCGTTTTAGCTTTGGTCGTTTTACCACAGAAGAAGAAATAGACTATGCCATTGTCCTGATTAAAAAGGCAATTGGTCATTTACGTGACATGTCACCGCTTTGGGAAATGTTCAAAGACGGTATCGATATAGATTCAATAGAGTGGGCTGCTCACTAGAGCACCAGGAGAAATATTATGGCTTATAGCGAAAAAGTAATTGATCATTATGAAAATCCACGCAACGTTGGTTCTTTTGATAAGACTGACCCACAAGTTGCAACGGGTATGGTTGGCGCACCTGCATGTGGTGACGTGATGAAGTTACAACTTAAAATTTCAGCTGATGGTATTATTGAAGATGCGAAATTTAAAACTTACGGTTGTGGCTCTGCGATTGCCTCAAGTTCACTAGTAACAGAGTGGGTTAAAGGTAAGTCAGTTGATGAAGCTGGTGAAATCAAAAACACCGCGATTGCTGAAGAACTTGCATTACCGCCAGTGAAAATTCACTGTTCAATTTTAGCAGAAGATGCAATTAAAGCGGCAATCGAAGATTACCGTAGTAAGCATAAAGGTTAAGCTGGAGACGCAATATGAGTGTAACGATGACACCTGCTGCATCTGACAGGATAAAATCGTTTATCGAAAACCGAGGCAATGGCCTCGGTCTACGATTAGGTATTAAAACAACGGGTTGCTCTGGTTTAGCTTATGTACTTGAATTTGTAGATGATCTAAATGACGATGACTCGATGTTTTCTATCAATGATGTCAATATCATTATTGATGGCAAAAGCCTGGTTTATCTTGATGGTATCGAACTTGATTTTGTTAAAGAAGGTTTGAACGAAGGCTTTAAATTCACCAACCCAAACGCTAAAGGCGAATGTGGTTGTGGTGAAAGTTTTAATGTTTAGTGAGCGATTAATTTCACTGGAGTTGTTGTGAATTATTTTCAATTATTTGGCTTAGATATTCAGTTTACAATTGACCTGGCTAAGCTTTCAACAATTTATCAAACATTACAAAAAAAAGTACATCCTGATCGTTTTGCTCATGGCTCAAGCCAAGAGAAAATGCTAGCTGTTAAAAAATCAACCTTGATTAACGATGCCTATCAAACGCTAAAAACCCCACTAAAACGCGCGCAATATCTTCTAGAATTGCGCGGTATTAGCATGCCTAATGAGCAGGCATCTTTTGGTGATGTGAGTTTTTTAATGCATCAAATGGAATTGCGAGAAATGCTAGATGAAGTCAAACAAGCTGATGATGTTGATGCAGCCGTACTTGATGCTTCAAAAGTGTTTGAAACAGAATTTCAGCAACTCTTTAATCAGCTACAAAGTCAATTGGCAGAAAATACGCTAGAATCCAATAACTTAGCTTGTGATAACTTAAGGAAACTTAAGTTCTATCAAAAGCTTCATGTTGAGCTTGATAAGCTCGAAGAGTTATTGCTAGACGACTGAGCTATAAAAAATTAAGACGTTAACAACGGCATTGACTTTTTTTAAAAACAAATGCCGTTGTTAATAAAAAATCCGTAAAACTATCACCTAACGAGCTTTTACAATGGCATTATTACAAATCGCTGAACCAGGGCAAAGTACAGTTCCTCACGCCCATCGCCTTGCGGCGGGTATTGATCTTGGTACGACAAATTCTTTAATTGCTAGCGTAAAAAGTGGCCTAGCTGAAACTATTGTTGATGACAATGGCGCTGATATTTTACCGTCAGTGGTCAGTTATCAAAGCAATGGCATTCTTGTCGGTCATGACGCAAAAGCGTTAGCCGTGAGTGACCCTGAAAATACTATCGTATCAGCAAAGCGCCTAATTGGTCGCTCTACAGCTGATATAACGACAAAATATACATCACTACCGTATGTCTTTTGTGGTGATGAAAATCACCCCTCAATAACAACTCGTACAGGCGAAGTGAATCCCGTACAAGTGTCGGCAGAAATACTTAAAACCTTAGTAAAACGTGCTGAGTTATCGCTAGGTGGTGAACTAACGGGCGTGGTTATTACCGTGCCGGCCTATTTTGATGATGCGCAACGCCATAGTACGAAAGATGCGGCAAAATTAGCCGGTGTCAATGTTTTACGTTTACTTAACGAACCGACAGCGGCTGCGGTTGCTTATGGTTTAGACACTGAACATCAAGGAAAACAAGAAGGCGTTGTTGCGGTTTATGATTTAGGCGGCGGCACCTTTGATATTTCAATATTACGCCTCAATAAAGGCGTATTTGAAGTGTTAGCTACCGGCGGTGATTCTGCGCTCGGTGGTGATGACTTTGATGGCATGTTAGTCGAACATATCATTAATCAAGCAGGCTTGGTTCGCCCTTTGTCTACTTCAATGGAACGGCAATTAACTCAGCAAGCGTGTTTTGTTAAAGAGCAATTGTCAAACATTGACCGTGTTGACATTTCACTAACACTGGCCAATGAAAAAACATGGAGCAGCAGCTTTACTCGAGTTGAGTTTGAGCAGTTGATCGCACCACTAGTCAAGAAAACATTGCGTGCCTGTCGCCGAGCGGTAAAAGATGCAGAGCTAGATATTAGTGATATTATTGAAGTGGTGATGGTTGGCGGTTCTACTCGTGTACCGCTAGTACGTCAGGAGGTTGAAGGCTTTTTCAAACGCCAACCCTTAACTTCAATTGACCCTGATAAAGTGGTTGCTTTAGGTGCGGCTATTCAAGCTGATATTTTGGCAGGTAACAAGCCTGAGAGCGATATCCTGCTACTTGATGTTATCCCTTTATCACTGGGCCTAGAAACCATGGGTGGCTTAGTTGAGAAGGTTATTACACGCAACACCACTATCCCTGTGGCTAAAGCGCAAGAATTTACCACTTTCAAAGATGGTCAAACGGCGATGGCTTTGCATGTATTACAAGGTGAACGAGAGCTAGTTGACGATTGCCGCTCATTAGCACGTTTTGAACTTCGTGGCATTCCGGCCATGACCGCCGGTGCAGCACATATTCGTGTTACTTTTAAAGTAGACGCAGATGGTTTGTTAGAAGTCTCAGCGATGGAGAAATCAACCGGTGTGGAATCAAGTATCACTGTTAAGCCAAGCTTTGGATTAGCAGCAGATGAAATCACTAACATGCTGAAAGACTCCATGGAAAATGCTGAGCAAGACATGCAAGTACGGATGTTGAAAGAGCAGCAAGTTGAAGCGTCACAAGTGATTGAGTCGATTCAAGCAGCACTTCTTGCTGATAGCGCTTTATTAAACACTACAGAAATTAGCAAAATAAATAGCGCTATTTCTGCGCTGAAAAAAACAAGTCAAACAGGTAATGCCGATGAAGTTGAAGCGGCAATAGCGATATTAAACAATAGCACTGCCACATTTGCTGAACGTAGGATGGATTCATCTATCAGAACAGCACTATCTGGCCATTCAGTAGACGAGGTTTAGTTACATGCCACAAATTATATTTTTACCTAATGCAGATCTTTGCCCAGAAGGCGCAGTAGTAGAAGCCAAAAAAGGCGAGAGCGTATTAGATGTAGCACTGAGAAACGATATTGGTGTTGAGCACGCTTGTGAAAAAGTGTGCGCTTGTACTACGTGTCATATGATTATCCGTGAAGGTTTTGACTCTATCACAGAGGGCGATGAACTCGAAGAAGATATGCTTGATAAAGCTTGGGGTTTAGAGCCAGAATCGCGCCTTGGTTGCCAAGCATTAGTCGGCGATGAAGACTTAGTAGTAGAGATTCCTAAATATACCGTCAATATGGTCTCTGAAATCCACTAGTTTCCAGTTCAAAGCATATAAAAAAGGGTAATAACGTCACTGTTATTACCCTTTTTTGATCAAACTTAATAGTTGATTAATCAACTTGGTATTATACCAGTTCCATTAAGTTTGTGATCTTGTTGTGCGCAGGAAAAATAATTCAAGGTAGGCGCTCGATTGAGCAATAGCTGGCTATTGGGAGTGAGAGCAACACAGCCTTGAGCTATTTTAACTAGTACAAGTGAGCAATAACTTAATGGGATTGGTATTATACCAATCAAATTAATTAATGGTGCAAATTTTAATGAGGGTAAATTTTCAAGAACAAGACGCTTGATTGAGCAATAGCTGGCTATTGGGATTGAAAGCAACGATGTTATTGGATATTTGGACCATTTAAAAAGATCACTTAGTTAGTTTGATTGGTATTAGTTAACTTTTCCGCGATAGTGTACGAGCTCAATTGCTTACTTTTTAGGTTAATCGACTATGGTGATGCAAATATTGCATGCAATGTCATTTTAGATTAGATTAGACTGAGCAGCGTTAATATGCAGTATTTTTCCTATGTTATTGAAGAGGAAAATATAAAACTTAATTAGTGATAATACAAATCACTAGTTAATTTTTCAAAATGAATGGCTGGCTAAGCCGAGTAATATATTTGTTATTTTTATGATGCGACCCGATAATTTCAGCTACTGAAATATATTTATTCATTATGTAAAGACAGCAAAACTTACGCTATTTGCGATTATAAAATAAGCTAATAGTTTGCGAATAACACTTGAATCGTATGTAAACCCCAGTAACACCAATTTGATTAATTAAGTGGTCTACTTTTTCATGAGGAAAAATGAAGAAATACAAGACATAAAATTTAGTCAGTAGTTATCCACCTTATAAACTTTATGACGCCGTAGTTTTTTATTTTAACCATTAAAAATGAGCAGATAATTAATCAACTTGTTATAAGTAAAGGATAAGGTATAAGCCCTTAGACTAATGAATATATTATTAGTAACAATTTACTTTAATAGCGTATTAGCTATTCGCATTTTTATGACATGGGTCAATAGACACCTGATTAAAAATTTGCTTTAATTAAGATGTAAGTTTGCACTTTGAGAGCACTTAATAGCCAAAGGAGTGGGTATATATATTTTACATAACTTCTAGGCATCATAAATTTGTCAGTACTATCTAAATCACAAACGATAAAAAGTTTAATCATCACCAATCAGTTTGCTACTGATATTTTGTTATTAAATACCCCTAATGAAGTGTGGCAGTATTTAGCACAAAATATGGTTGAAAAACTCGGTTTTGAAGATGCGGTTATTTACACTTTAGATGCCGGAGGAGAAACGTTAAGTCGCATGTCGGGCTTTGAGAAGAAAACCTTCAGCAATCATGATGAAAGCAGTAATACTGAAATAAGAGATACTTCGTCTAACTTGATGGTTATCCCTTTTAATGAAGGCGTTATTGGTAAGGTTGCGGCAACTAAGCAAGCGATATTAGTGAAAGATATCCGAGAATTTGCTGGCTATATCGTTGAAGATGAAACTACTCTATCAGAGCTAGCCGTTCCTATTTTATTTAAAGAGCAATTATTAGGTGTTATTGACACCGAACATACTCGGGTTGGCTTTTATACTGAATATCATCTGAAAACACTTACCGCATTAGCTTCTCTTGCCGCAATGAAAATATCTCAAATCATCAAAGTTGATGGTTTGGAAGAGATTATTGAAAATTTAGAATATGCTAATAAAATTCAAGATGCTTTATTCGAGATTGCCGAACTTACGTTTACCACTAAAACTATGGGCGAGTTTTATCGGAGTTTACATCAATGTATTGGCCGTCTTACTTTTGCAAAAAACTTTTTTGTTGCCTTACTTAAAGACGACGGAAAAACCATTGAATTTCCTTATGCGGTAGACGAGCTTGATCAAGATATTGTTGATGAGTTAGATCAAGGAAAGATATTCGAACAAGTGGCCATTGATCCAAAACATCTAAGTATTACAGGTTATACCCTGTCAAAAGATAAACCTTTTTTATTATATGAAAAAGATATTAAAAAAATGCTTGATAACAAGGAACTCTATATTTTAGGGAGCATACCAAAAGCTTGGTTAGGTGTGCCTTTTGGTAGCGGTGACAGTAAAGGTATTGTGGTGGTACAAAGTTATAGTACTGACTTCTTATTCCAAGAAAAAGACAAACAACTGTTATCTTTTGTAGCGAAGCACATCAACAATGCCATTGAAAGAATGGCAGCTAAGCAAAAGCTTCAATTTCTAGCATTACATGATCCTCTGACCGACTTACCAAACCGATCCCTATTTAAAGATAGGATCCAACATGCGTTTTTACATTGCCAGAATAATCGCCAAGACAATTTAGCTATACTGTTTATTGATGTCGATAGATTTAAGCAAGTCAACGACACTTATGGTCACCATGTTGGTGATAAGTTACTTATTGCTATTGTAAAATCAATAAAGACAACCTTAAGAAACACTGATACATTAGCGCGTTTAGGTGGCGACGAATTTGCCATATTACTTGATGGTAAGATTGATTATGAGACCATTTGTCGGATAACTGAAAGTATTATTGAGGTGATGTCAGGGGCTTTTAATATCGATGGTTTGAATATTTTCAGCAGTGTCAGTATTGGCATCGCGACTTACAATGAGACGAGTGAGAGTGCCGACCAATTATTAATTGATGCTGATCATGCCATGTATCAAGCTAAACTCAAAGGTCGCAATCGGTATGTAGTTTTTGAAGCGCTTGAAGACAAAAATAAATCAACCAATGTTAAAGTTGAGTACGATTTTGATCATGCAGTTAAAAATTTAGAGTTTATCGGCAATTATCAACCGTTAATTGATTTTGACACCAGTGATGTGATTGGTGCTGAAATTTTGGTACGTTGGCAGCACCCTAAATTAGGACTTTTGTTTCCAGATATTTTTATTCCTATTTTAGAAAAGTCAGGACAAATAGTGCAGCTTGATCTTTATATGCTGAAGTTGGCGGTGAGTAACCTAACGCTTTGGGCTGACTGGCTGCCAGATAAATTTAAGCTTAATGTCAATGTCTCAACATCAGGTTTTGCGTCACCAGATTTTATTCATTACTTGCAAGAACAACACCTGGAGTCTGCAGAGATTACTGAGCGATTATGTGTAGAAATTACTGAAGAAAGTTTAATTTTAAACGTTGACGCAGTAAAAGAACATTTAGCTATTTTGAAAAGCCTTAATATTTCAGTCGCCTTGGATGATTTTGGCACAGGCTTTTCGTCGCTGAGTTATCTACATCAATTTTCTTTAGATTATTTGAAAATAGATAAAAGTTTTGTTGATGACATCAATGAAGTGAGCAGTAAGGTGTTGATATTAGACGCTGTGGTGAATTTAGCTAAAGTATTGAAAATAAAAACCACCGCAGAAGGCATTGAAACCCCAGAGCAATATCAAAAGCTGAAAGAAATTGGTTGTGATTTAGGACAAGGCTATTATATTGCAAAACCGTTGCTTGCTAGTGACTTTAAACGTTTCCTTTTAAATAAGGATAATTAACTTAACTGACTTAATACCAAATTGATTAATTATCTGCTCATTTTTAATGGTTAAAATAAAAAATTACTGACTAAATTTTATGTCTTGTATTTCTTCATTTTTCCTCATAAAAAAGTAGACCACTTAATTAATCAAATTGGTATAAGTTATATGCTGCTTACTCGGCAGTAAATGATTTTTATGCTGAGGTGGAAGTGAGGTTAAAAACGGGTTAAGTTATTAATAGGTAATAAGCAAGCTAGGTTATTAATACATTCAAGCCGTCTTTATTTTTACTACTTTCTTTCCAGTAAAACCACCCGCGAGTTGCTCATTTAGCGCCGCAGAAATATGTGCTGCATTAAATGCAACTAGGCTAACATCTGGCACAATTAAATCACCTTTTGCAACGCTATCAAGTAGTAAGTTGCTCATAAAACTCATGCGCTGCTGTGCACATAAACTATTGGCTAGCCATGCACCTGCAAGCGACACAATGCTAATGTTAGGTGCTTTTTTAAACAGCAGGTCTTGTTCAAAGCTAGGTAAGGGCTTTAAACACGCAATGCGACCACAAAAGCGCATTAATTCAATATTTCGTGCGGTAACATCACCACCAATAGAGTCAAGTACCGCGTCAAAGCCTTGTGGGCCTAATGCTCGGCGAATCTTTTCACAGAGTTTTTTATCTTGATAATCAAATACCGCGTCGGCACCTAAAGACTTGACTAATTTATGATTACGTTTTGCTGCGGTGGTAAATACATCGGCGCCACGTAGTTTAGCAAATTGAATAGCAATTTGACCAACGGCACCTGCCCCCCCTTCAATCAAGAGAGTATCACCTTCAGTAATTTGTAATTTTTCGAGTGAAATTAACGCTGTCATACCTGCACAAGGCAGTGCTGCCGCTTTTTCAGGACTAACACTTTCCGGTACTACAGAAACTGCATAGTTTGGTACTTTGGCATACTCGCTGAGTACACCTTGTGCTCCCATACTGGCATGCCACATAACGCGTGCGCCAATAGGAGGATAAATGCCTTTTGGCGCGTTAACAACGATACCTACAGCATCTAACCCAAGCACATGCGGATATTGCCATTGGCAAAAGCCAGTTTTTGCATATTGTGCATCTAATGGGTTAAGGCCAACATATTCAACTTTTATTAACAGTTCATTACCACTGCATTGAGGCACACTAAGCTCAATATTCTCTAAGCGAATCGCTTCATTAGCTTCGGGTAGAACAATGGCTCTCATAGTTTGCGCTGAAGTTTTTTCAGGTAAAATATTAGTATTTGGCATCAATATAACTCTACTTATTAGTATTGCTTAACGCATAGCTCCATTGCCCGTTAAACGACTGGTAGGCATTTACTTTAGCAAGTAAGGACGAAATCGTTGAATCAACAGCATTTTCTTGTGCTATTAAAACACCCTGACGTGCATCTAACAACGCTAAGTAAGGGATTTGACCTTCTTGGTACATGGCTTCTGCTTGTAAAAATGCTTTATTAGCAAAGCGATAGCGTTGGTCAGCAAAATGTTTTTGCTGAGCCTGATTTACTAACAATTGCAGAGAAAGCTCACTTTCACTAAGTGCATTTAGCACCACCTGTTGGTAATCACTATACGCCGCTTTACTTAAAAATTGCTGTGCGTCGCGCTGCGCTAACAAAGCAGGATAACTGAGTAATGACCACTGAAGTTGTGGTGCTACTTGCCACTGCTGCTGGGTGTCACTAAAGCCATTGCTACCTATGCTGACGACACCAGCAAAACTTGCTAAACTAATATCAGGCAATAGTGCTTTGCTGGCTGAAACACCTAAGCTATTCGCTTGGCTAAAGTCGTAAAGTGCTCGGCTAATATCAGGTCTAAGTGCAATGGCGTCATTAGGCTCGCTTAACGAAACACTAAATTCATGCTGTAAAATAGCTTGTTCGTTAGTTAATGTAACGTTTTGCGCTAAACGCCCTGTCAGTACGGCAAGTGTAGATAAGTCACGGTACTTAGCGTATTCGATAACCGGCATTAATGCTTGCTGCTGTTTAAGTTGTGCCATGGTTCGGTTTAAATCGAGATCGTTTGCTACGCCTTCGTCTACACGTGCTTGTAGCACATCAATACTTTGCATTAAGGCTGCTATCTGCATGGTAAGAATGTGTTGTTTTTCTACATTGCCTTGATAGCTTACAAAGCCTTTAACGACTGATGAAACCAGCTCAATTTGTAATAAGCGCACTTTTTCGGCTTGGCTCATGGCAGATGCATTTGCAGCATCAACCAAGGCGGTAATACGGCCAAATAAATCAAGCTGCCAATTAAGTGCTACATTAGCACTCGACTGGCGGCTGTTTGTATCGCCTAAACCTCTGCGTTGGGCACCAATCTTAACACCCCCTTGCGGCAGATATTGTGCTTCTTGCTCACCTAATCGTGCTAATGCACTTTTAAGGATTAATTGGCTAGTTTGTAAGTCATGATTATTTGCCAAAGCCTCTGTTACTAATTGGTTGAGTTGGCTTGAATCAAGTTTTTGCCACCAGTTTGTTTCATCTGCGTCGCTTAATTTTCCATCTAACTCTTCACCTAACTCACTGGCAATATTTGCTTTAGCGACTAATTCGTTAATGAGGTTTTGCTCGCTTATGGTATCAATTTTACTTGCACAGCCTGATACAAGCGCAACGACTAATACCGCACTAGCAGTTAAGCTTGTTTTAAGCCTTTTTTGTTCTAATTTAGTCATGAGATACCTCCTGCGTATTAGCTTTTTTGCTCGTCACTAACATATAAAATACTGGGGTAAATAATAAGCCAAATATGGTCACACCGATCATCCCAGAAAATACAGCGTTACCCATGGCATGACGCATTTCTGCCCCTGCACCCGTCGCTAACACCAATGGCACAACACCGGCAGTAAAAGCAATTGAGGTCATTAAAATGGGTCGTAAACGCATACGACAGGCCTCAAGTATTGCCTCTAAATGCGATAAACCGTTGTCGTGTTTATCTTTAGCAAACTCGACCATTAATATGGCGTTTTTGGACGCTAACGCTACTAGCACTATTAGCGCTATTTGTGTGAATATATTATTATCTGCCCCAACAAACCAGACCCCCAGTAAGGCGGAGAATATGGTCATGGGTACTATTAATATAATAGCCAGCGGTAAGCGCAGGCTTTCGTACTGAGCGGCAAGCACCATAAATACTAATAACACGACTAAGGGGAAGACATAAACCATAGTGTTACCTGCCAGTACTTGCTGATAGGTGACTTCTGTCCACTCATATTCAATACCTGCTGGTAATGTCTTAGCGAGTACTTTTTCGATAGCTAATTGTGCTTGGTCAGAGCTGTACCCTGGTGCTGGGCTGCCGTTAAGCTCTGCACTTGGATATCCGTTGTAATGCATGACACGATCAGGGCCAATAGCGGGTGTTACTGTTAATACTGAGCCTAATGGCACCATGTTACCTGCACGGTTACGTACTTTTAAATTAAGGATTTGATCTGGATCTAATCGATAATCAGCATCGGCTTGCGCCTTAACTTGGTAAGTACGGCCAAATAAGTTGAAGTCGTTGACGTATACTGAGCCTAGGTAAATTTGCAGTGCGTCAAAGACTTCATTTAATGGAATACCTTGAATCAGTGCTTGTTCGCGGTCAACCTCAATATCCATTTGTGGCACTTGAATACGAAAACTTGAGTAAAGCCCGATTAATGCTGGATCTGTTTGCGCTTTCGCAATAACCGCTTGTAGACTATTAAATAATGCTTCAAAGCCTTTATTTGCTCTGTCTTCAATTTGTAATTTAAAACCACCAGTCGTGCCTAGGCCTTGAATTGGCGGTGGTGGGAATACCGCGACAAAGGCCTCGTCAATAGCAGCAAAACGCTGGTTTAATTGTGCTGCGATAGCCATAGCGGATTGACTTGGGTCGGTACGTTTATCAAAGCTATCAAGTGGGGTAAATACAATACCGCTGTTCGGGCTGTTGGTAAATCCGTTAACTGATAAACCAGGAAATGCTACCGTGTGTGCTACGCCCGGCACGTCTAAGGCAATTCGCTGCATTTGGGCAACCACATCTTGGGTGCGGTCAAGGCTTGCTGCATCGGGTAACTGGGCAATCGCCACTAAGTATTGTTTATCTTGCTGTGGAATAAAACCACCTGGTACGGTGTCAAACAACTTAATTGTGCCGCCAACTAAGGCGATATAAGCCACCATAACAACAACCGTCATTCGGATAAGTTTTTGTACTAGCTTTTCATAACCTTTAGCACCACGATTAAATACCCGGTTAAATGGCTTAAACAACCAGCGGCCGAATAACTTATTGAGTAAGCGGGTAAAGGCATCAGGTTTTGCATCATGCGGCTTTAATAATAATGCCGCTAAAGCTGGTGATAAGGTCAGTGAGTTAAAAGCCGAAATAATAGTAGAAATAGTAATAGTCAGCGCAAATTGTTTATAAAACTGCCCCGACAGACCGCTAATAAAAGCGGTAGGAATAAATACGGCGCTCAGTACTAAGGCAATGGCAATAATAGGACCGGTTACTTCGCTCATCGCAACACGTGTAGCTTCAAGTGGTGATAAGCCTTTTTCGATGTTACGTTCAACATTTTCTACCACCACAATGGCATCGTCTACCACAATGCCTATCGCTAGCACTAAACCAAATAACGATAGCGTATTAATTGATACCCCTAACCACTGCATTACGGCAAACGTACCAATGAGTGAAATAGGCACAGCAATTAATGGAATGATCGACGCACGCCATGTTTGTAAAAATACAATAACGACAATAACCACTAGTGCAATAGCTTCTAATAAGGTGGTAATAACCGCGTCAATAGATCCGCGTACGAATACTGTTGGGTCGTAAACAATGTCGTATTTAACCCCGGCAGGGAAATCTTTTGATAAACGCGCCATGGTCTCGCGTACTTGGTCAGATAATTCTATCGCGTTTGAGCCAGGGCGTTGAAAAACAGGCATGGCTAGTGCTGGTTGGTTATCAAGTTCAGCACGTAGTGAGTAAGAGTCTTGACCTAACTCAACACGTGCCACATCAGATAAACGTGTTAACTGACCTTGGTCACCGACTTTAACAATTACTTGTTCAAATTCTTCAATGCTATTTAAACGGCCCTTAACGTTTAACAGTATTTGGAATTGACTGTCGTTAGAAATAGGTTGTGCGCCTAAGCTACCTGCGGCAACTTGTTGATTTTGAGCGCGCAATGCCGTTACAACATCTGTTGCTGTAAGTCCACGCGCGGCAAGTACATCTGGGTTTAACCAAACTCGCATTGCGTACTTACCACCACCGAATAAACGAATGTCACCCACGCCGGGTAAACGCGCAATTTCATCTTTAATGTTTAAATCGGCATAGTTAGATAAATAGGCGGTGTCGTGGGTTTTTTCAGGCGAGTACAAATGTACCACCATGGTGAGGTTAGGCGATGACTTTTCGGCGACTACGCCTAAACGTTGTACTTCTTCAGGTAAACGCGGCAATGCGCTGTTTACGCGGTTTTGCACTTGTACTTGTGCACGGTCTAAATCGGTACCTAAGGCAAAGGTAACTGTTAATGTCATACGGCCATCACTGGTCGCTTGTGAAAACATATATAGCATGTTTTCAGTACCATTAATTTCTTGCTCAAGCGGCGTCGCTACCGTTTGTGCAATAACTGTTGGGTTTGCACCTGGATAACTAGCGGTCACTACTACTGTAGGTGGTACAACTTCTGGGTATTCACTGATAGGTAGTTGGAATAATGAAATCCCACCACCAATTAAAATCATCAGTGATAATACGGCCGCAAAGATAGGTCGTTGAATAAAAAAGTGAGAAAATTTCATGATAAGCTCTTAGTGTTTAGCAACAAGGCTAACACTGTCAGTTGCAGACAAAGTAAATGCGATATCGGTGGTATCAATGGCGACGGTTGTTGGGTTAACTGGCATGCCTGGACCAACACGAGCTGGGCCGTTAACAGCAATAATGTCGCCTTTGTTCAAACCGGCGGTAATCGCACGTAATTTTCCATAACGTTCGCCTATTTTAACTAATTTGTACTCTAGAACGTTGTTTTTATCTACTGTAAGTACAAAACGATTTTTCAAATCTGTGCCTATGGCGCGTTCGGGTATAATTATTTGTTTAGTAATAGCATTAGCCGCGAGCTTAATACGAGCAAAAGATCCGGCACGTAATGGCCTGTTTGCTGCATTATCTTCAAAAATAGCGCGTACACGCAAGGTACCGGTTGCAGCGTTAATACGGTTATCAATAAAGTTAATATAACCATCATATGTGAAACTCTCTTGTCCTACTTTTTGCATAACAACTTGTTGTTTACTTGCCGCTGTTACCTCAGAAAATGAACTATTCCAAGTACGTTCATCGATATCAAAATAGGCATACATTTCATTATTTGAAATAATTGAGGTTAATATGCTTTGACCGGCGAGCACGTTATTACCACGGGTAATGTTTGCACGTGAAATAAGGCCATTAATGGGCGAACGAATAGCGGTAAACTCTAAATCAAGTTGTGCTGCAGTCAGCTGAGCCTGTAATGCCGCTAGTTGTGCTTCACGTTGATGTAACGTTGAGGTGCGAGATTCAGCTTGTTCTGTCGAAATAGCTTTGCGCTCGGTTAGTCGTATAGCGCGTTTTGCCTCACTTTTGGCCTGTTCTAATGCGGCATTTGCACTAAGAATTTGTGCTTCTAAGCCAGCAACAACGGCAGCAAATGGGCGATCATCAAGCTGAAATAATAAATCGCCTTGTTTTACATCGTCACCTTCATGAAAAGCAATGTGGTCAATAACACCTGAAACGCGTGGCATTAACGCTACTTCTTCTGGCGACTCTAAACGGCTAGTATATACATGCCAATTTTGTACAGGTTTAATTAAAACTTCTGCAACATCGATGGGTTGTAATGGTGGTTTTACAGGGGCTTGTACAGACTCATCAGCACAGCCTGTTATAGCTAAGCTGATGATGACGATAGCGGCAATAAAAATGTTTTTGCTCATGTTGACTCTCGTTTTGCTGGAAATAATATGCTTAAAGTTCATGGCGTGCATGATACGGAATAAATATGTGGACAAATACCATAGTATTTTAAATTCATTAGTGCAAAAATGGCACCAATTGGAGTGCTAAGGAGAGAATAATGGATACAACAAGCCGGTTATTAATGTTGCTAGATGTCGTTGAACTGGGTTCATTTTCAAGCGCAGCAGAAAGTAGAAACATTGACCGCTCAGTGATTTCAAAGCAAATTAGCCGACTTGAAGATGATTTGGGCGTAAGGCTGTTAAATAGAACGACCCGTTCTTTTTCACTTACCGCTGCAGGTGCAGAAATGATAAAAAAATCTCGTGAGTTGCGAGAATTACTCGGACATACCATTAGGTTGGCTGAAAATTATCACCAAGAACCCCGAGGCGTATTAAAAATCACCTCGCCAACCATCATCGCTAAACGATATTTACAACCGGTGATCAATGATTTTCAAAAGCGCTTTCCGCAAGTTGAAGTTGAATTGCATTTAGATGATCGTGTTATGGACATTGTTGCAGAAGGTTTTGATTTGGCATTTCGTATTGGCGAACCAAAAGATTCGACTTTAATTGCCCGAAAACTTGCCCGTAATCGCATGATTATTTTAGCGTCACCGGAATTTATCGACAGTTATGGCATGCCTAAAACTATCGATGAACTCGCACTATTGCCTGCGGCAAGCTATACCAGCAATTCGCTTAGAGTAACCAGTATCAGCACGATTGATAAACATGGCGATAAGAATGAAAAAACCATAAAAAGTGTCTTTCGAGCGAATGATGCCGAAGTATTGTTGCTAAAAGCGCTTTCTGGCACTGCATTTGTCGTGGTGCCAGCGTTGACGGTTGGCAATGAAGTTGCTGATGGGCAATTAGTGCCATTGCTGACAGACATACAATTGTCAGATTACAGTGCCATGTATGCAATATATCCCCACCGAGATCTGCCGGTAAGAACGCGACTATTTTTTGATGCAGTTCGCGAATATATTGGCAAAACGATACCTATTTGGGAAAGTAATATTCCAAACTTTGAACATTTATATCAAGGATAATTAAAATTTAATCATCAAAATCAATAGCTTCATGGTATTACTGAATTATTATTTCCCAACTAACCCCATAATGATAAAGATGAGTCGATGATGAGTGCTTTAATACCCACTATGATTGAGAATCATGTTGTTGAGTAGTTTTATGTTGAAATTACAGGTAGAACAACCGATATTATCCAGCATTACTATTTAATACCCCCGAACGCAAAGTAATACCAGTTTCATTAAGTTTGTGATCTTGTTGTGCGCAGGAAAAATAACTCAAGGTAAGGCGCTCGATTGAGCAATAGCTGGCTATTGGAATTGAGAGCAACACAGCCTTGAGCTATTTTAACTAGTACAAGTGAGCAATAACTTAATGGGATTGGTATAACACATCCAGCGGTGCAATATTTATTAACCGAAGGTAAAAGTTATTTGAAAAGCTTATGTTATAAAACCTGTATTATAAAAACTTACGCTACAAAGTTTAGTTGTCAATGTTAAGTGCACTTATAGTGATGATGAGCAACAATGAACTTTAAACTATAATAGTCAAAGAACGCTCAAAAATATCATTATAAGCAGCATATTAATTTAAGAGTAGATTGTTAAATTAATATGCTTAATATAATACTTCGCAAGGTCTGGACTTTTCTCCTTTGGTATTGAATTAACCTAATTAATCAAATTGGTATAACACTTGTTTTTTACCTTTATTGTCATCCATCACCTGATCGGCATCATTAAGTAAATGTTCAATGTTGATATGCTTTTCTTGATCAAAAGATACAATGCCATGCGCAAAAGATATTTGGTAAGGCAGAGCTAGGTGTTTACTCACAGAAATTAAATTATAAGCAAAACGTTTTATCACTTGTTTAGCTGTTTCTAACTCTGTATCGCTCAGCAGTACCACAAACTCGTCACTGCCTATTCGGGCACAAACATCAGACACTCTAAAGCTGATTTTCAATTGTTCAGCAAATAGCTTTAACACCTGATCGCCGATCATATGGCCATAATGATCATTGAGTAATGTAAAGTCATTAAGATCAAAGTAAGCCAGATGACAGTCATTGTTTTGCCTAACAGCCTTATCGATAGAATGTTGACTTAAACGTTTAAAACCTAATCGATTTGTTATGTTGGTTAGTTTATCCATAGTCGCTAACTGCCATGAAATAAACTCATCAGTTATTAAGGCACTTAAATCGGTTAATGAAGCAAGTTCATCATCACTTAAGGTTCTTTTCTTTGTGTCTATAATACATAAGGTGCCTATGTTTTCACCGCTGGGTGAGGCAATAGGATGACCAGCGTAAAAACGTATATCAGGTAGGTTTACTACCAGGGGATTATCAAAAAACCGCACATCCTTTAAGGCATCTTCAATAATAAATGTATTATTCTGGTGAATCGCATGGCCACAAAAAGAAATTTCTCTGGGGGTTTCTTTTGCGTCTAATCCCACTGAAGATTTAAACCATTGGCGATCTTTATCCACTAAAGTAACTAGTGCAATAGGCACATTAAATATTTTTTTAGCTAAGCGAGTAAAACGGTCAAATCGCTCTTCAGGATCAGTATCTAATATTTTCAGAGCATTTAACGACGCTAATCGACATTCTTCATTTTTTGGCAGAGTAGGTGCAAGCATTATTTATACGCAAAGTTATGACCACTTGGTTAGTATAGTGCTATTTAATAACGAAAGAAAAATGCTTTTAATTTTTATTAACTGAAATTAAAAAATAAGGACTTTTATTATTATTTCACTATTGCCATGCTAGCTAATAACTGTTTGAAGTTGGTGGTTTATTGTGCAAATATGATAGTGTCGGCATAGTTTACGTATGATAAAAAATAATAGAATTAAAAAGGAGTTTGTTTTGAATTATTCAATTAAAAATATAATAAAGCCTATTTCAATTGTAGGATTATTTTCAATATTATCAGCATGCGGTGGTGGTGATTACACTTATATTGGCACGCCAGAAGCTGAAAAGCCAGAGCCCATTATACCACTAGTGGTCGTCACACCTGTGCCTTCATTTGATAGCGATGGCGTATTATCAGCAAATATTCGTTGGACAGATTATGGCGTACCACACATTACTGCCAACAACTTAGAGAGCATGTCGTATGGTGTGGGCTATGCGTTTGCTAAAGATAATATCTGTATGCTTGCCGATCAAATCCTAAAGTATAACTCGCAACGGGCAAAGTATTATGGCCCTGATATTGTGCCGGCCTCGGGCGATTCAGCACATTTAATTAATGACTTTGGCTTTCTAACCTTAGGTATTAGAGCGCATGCAGAACAAAATATAAAGTCGCTTTCAAGCAATAGCCAAGCGTTATTGTCAGGTTATGCACAAGGTTATAATAAATACCTAGCGGATACTGGTGTTGCCAATATTGACGGCTCATGTGCCAACATGCCTTGGGTACAGCCGATTAGTGATATTGATATGCTGACCTACACGCTCGGCATTGCTTTGTTACCAGGCGCTGCAAATTTTCTTGGGCCGATGTTTTTAGCCGCTCCTCCAGGAGAAAATTTCGCACCTTACCCACAAAGTGCTGACGTTAATAGTTATAAAGTTAATTCAAATCCGGTTGTTACGCTGCCTGAAAAAAATCCGAATGATTTAGGATCAAATGGCTGGGGTTTAGGTAAAGATAAAACTGAAAATGGTAAGGGTATGGTGTTAGCTAATCCACATTTTCCGCATACCGGTAATTTACGTTTCTGGCAATTTCACATCACTATTCCTGAACATTTGAATGTGATGGGGGGGTCGCTTACTGGCATGCCAGGGGTAGTCAATATTGGTTTTAATGAAAATGTGGCTTGGACACATACCTTTTCATCTGCTGAGCATTTTGTGTTGTATCAGTTGACATTAAACCCGAACGACCCTGCGCAAATGTCGCAAGTGATTGACGGAGCAAACCGTTCGATCACCGGCAAAGAAATCGTTATTGATGTTGCTGTCGGGCCGGGTCAAACGATTAAACTCGCAAAAATGACTTACTCAACCCATCATGGTCCTATGGTTGTTGTACCGGGAAATTTTGCATGGGGTCCTGGTGGCAGTGCCTTCGCAATAAAAGATGCTAACTTGGGTAATGTCGATATTATCGACCATTGGTTGGCAATGAACTTAGCTGGTAATATGGCTGAATTTAAACAAGCTTTTGTTGATTATGACGGGGTGATTTTTAACAATACCATGTCAGCAGACAGTGAGGGCAATGTTTTCTATATTGATGACTCAACGGTGCCAAATTTAACCGCTACGGCAATTAATGAAATGACTACCAATCCATTACTTGTTGGTGCTAAACAAGCCGCGGGCTTTACTATTTTACCAGGCTTCTTATCCGCATTTGATTTTGAACGCGCTGTGCCATATGAAAATGCACCAAAATATTCTGGCACTGATTATGTACAAAACTCAAATGACAGTTATTGGCTTAGCAATATTAATACCCCTATAACAGGTGTTTCGCCTTTATATGGCGCTGTCGATAATCAGCAGTCTCTGCGTTCTCGTTTGGCACAGAAGTTATTAGTAGACAGTGCCGGCAGTGATGATTTATTTAATCCGGCTGAGGTTGAGCAAGCCTTGTTGAGTAATCGCAGCTATTTGTCTGAAAATATACTGACTGAGTTATTAAGTATTTGCCAAGCGCAAGGCAGCACAGAGGTTAGTCTTGAAACACAGAATGTTGATATTAGTCGTGGTTGTGCGGCATTAGCGCTTTGGGATGGTAGTTTTAATAAAAATAGTAGTGCGGCACATTTATTTCGAGAATTTGCCTTTCTATTTGATAAAAATCCGCAATGGCAACAAAGTTTCTCTGCAGACTATGTGCTGACCACACCTAGTGGCTTAATCAATAATGCCATAACACTGCAACAATTTGCTCAAGCTATGCTTAATGTTGAATCAGCGGGGTTAGCATTAGATGCCACATTAGGCTCAGTGCAGTTTGTTGAGCGTAGTTTAGCTGATGGCAGTGCCTCAGCTATCAAAATGCCTTGGGCAGGCTCGCACAATATAGAGGGTGGCTTTAATGTTTTTGATACGCGCACAGGTAATGATGGCTCATTGTTGCGTCGCCATGTTTACCCGGCACAAAATAGTGATTCTATCCTAAGTGCTGAAGGTGGAGGCTATCATATTAATTATGGTAGTAGCTGGATGACAGTAGTGAACTTTACCGATAATGGCCCGGTTGCTAGAGGTTTATTAAGTTACTCTCAATCTCATGAATATGGCAGCGACCACAACGTAGACCAAACCTTACTCTACTCACAACAACCACAACTTAGACCTTTGCGCTTTACCGAAGCAGATATTGAAGCTAATAAAGTCTTTGAAATGACCATTAATTCTGCTCCGGAGTAAACAGTTAGAGTGTTGTAAACAAAAAAGCCAGCATTGACCTTAAAGGCTATGCTGGCTTTTTAATTGCTGTAATTTGCTCAGCTATTAAAGTTAACTTGTGATTGACGCAAGCTCTAAGGTTACTTGATCTAAGCCTAAATCTGATATTTTACGATTAATTTCAGATTGTTTGCTACTAATTAACGATATACCCTCAACAATCATATCGTAGGCTTTCCATTCTTGCGACTTTGTGTCTTTGCGCATTTGAAAGGTAATATTGATATCTGGCTTGCCCGAATCGATAATTTTGACATCAACAGAAGCTGATTTTACATTCGCTCTTAGCTGACTTTCTGGTTCAAATAACACTTTTTGATTACTGTATTGTGTTAGTGCGTTGGCATAAGTGCGCACCAAATAAGAGCGCATGGCAGTAATAAATTTTACTCTTTGCTCTGATGTTGTTTGTTGCAAATGTTT
This sequence comes from Colwellia sp. C1TZA3, assembly GCF_007954265.1. Lineage (GTDB taxonomy): Bacteria > Pseudomonadota > Gammaproteobacteria > Enterobacterales > Alteromonadaceae > Cognaticolwellia. The sequence goes on from NZ_VOLS01000052.1 coordinate 26,507, forward strand.
ACCTAAAATTTTAAAGGCGGCATATTGATAATCAATTGATGGCATTAATTCTTCTTCAACAATATCGCGCATTAAATCTGGGAATTTTTTCAAAGCCGCTTGATTATTCGCAATTTTAGTAAATAGATTATTACCTGTTACAGCGATGACTTGATAGGGAGAAACTGATGGCGTAGCCTCAGTTGCCATAGTGTTTTGGACGAAACTAGTGAATAACACCAACAGCATTAAGAGCTTTTTCATGATGATCCTTGTAAGGTATAGTTAATTTTCATTGCAGTCATTATACATACCGACCGTGCGGTATGTAAATGTTTTTTAGGCTTAAGATAGATGATAAAGTGTTAAGAAATGTTAACTCAGTGCAGTGCTAATTTAGTATTAACGTTTTAGTTGTTGCATATAACGGCAAAGCTCTTTGATGACTTTGTCAAACAGCTCTTTGTTTAATGAGCTTTTACTTAAACTTGAAGAACCATGAAAGGTCGAAACAATAAAGTAAGCGACCTGGCTAAAATCAAGGTCTGGTTGTAACTGGCTACTAACCCGCGATAGGTTGGTAGCAATTAATAAGTTTAACTGTTGTTGCATCGCCAGTATGCGAATACGAAAGCCTTCATCTACGCCTGACATTTCCTGACAGAGGTTGTTTAAAGGGCAGCCGCACACTAGCTCATCACAACTCATCTCTTTAGACATTGAACTGAAAAAATCAGATAGGCCTTGAATAGGATCTTCAGTCTCTACGGGCGGTTGCCAAAGCGCAATAAAAGCCGGGGCATAAACCTCTTCAAATACTGCATAGCCAAGTTCCATTTTATTGGCAAAATGATGATATAGCGCCCCTTTAGATATTTCGCAACGCTTTAAAATACAAGACAAGCTCGTGGCGGTAAAACCCTTTCTATGGATTTCATCAGCACTAACTTCCAATATATTTTGACGGGTTTGCTCCGGGTCTCTCATAGGATTACCTTAAAATACCTTACAATATAATAGCATTAGTTTAACCGACCGGTAGGTCGGTTGCAAAGATAAAGTATGAAAATAAGGTCTTGAAATTATACTTAACCAGATTAGTATATTAAAATTAAATTGTTTGCAGCTTAATTAATTGTCCAATCGGATTGTCCAACGATGCCGGCGGCATAGTAAACCATTGTGGGCCATTTTTGGTCATGTAAATACAGTCTTCAAGTCGCACACCGAATTCACCTTGAATATAAATACCGGGTTCATTAGAAAAGCACATTCCTGGTTTTAAGCGTTCAGTTTCGCCATGGACAAAGTTAACACTTTCATGTCCTTCCATGCCGATACCGTGACCGGTTCTGTGCGACAATCCGGGTAATTTGTAGCCAGGACCAAAACCTTTGCTTTGGTAAAATTCACGCACGGCATCGTCAACTAAACCTGCTTGTGTACCAATTTTTGCTTGTTCAAAGGCGATCTCTTGACCTTGTCTAACCGTTTGCCAAACCTCACGCTGGCGCTTTGTTGCTTCACCGAAGACAAAAGTACGACTAATATCAGATTGATAACCATGCACATTGCAGCCACAATCCATTAATACCACCGAACCTTCAGTCAATATTTGCTTTTGTTTAGTGCCATGCGGATAAGCACTAGCTTGATTAAATAGCGCCATATTCCATGCACCTTTGCCGCCTAATTGCCCTTGTGCTGTGTGCATTAAGGATTTGACATCGCTTTGGCTCATGCCTATTTTTAGCTGAGCGAAAACATTAGCGTAAGCCAGTAATGTAACTTCATTGGCTTTGTGCATTAACTCAAGCTCATGTTGGTTTTTATACATACGACAACCAAGAGTTACTGGTTCGGCACTAACATGTTGCAGGTTAGAAAGTTGCGCCATAACGCCGCTCATAACGAAATAACGTACTGAATTTTCAAAGGCGATTTTGCCCTTATTTAATCCTGAGTCTTTTAATATTTGTTTAATTAAAACGAATGGACTTTCATGCTCTTGCCAAACACGAATGTCATCACCAACCGCTAAACTTTCACGCACGCTTGGCGCTTCAAAAAAAGGACAAACAACAGAAATTTTACCGTCACGCGGGACAATAACTGCTGTTAAGCGTTCACTGCGCCGCCATTGTATACCTGAGAAATAATCCATCGCGGCGCCGGGTTCAAGTATTAAGGCCGATATATTAAGTTGTTGCATTAATTTTTGTGCTTTGGCAATACGTTCAAATCGCTCGGCTGGAGTAATGCCTGTTACCGTATCCGTAATTGATTTAAGTGCTGACCCTTGGCTTTGATTATCAGGCTGATTATTTGTTGTAGCGGCAAGGGCAGATGACGTCAGGGTTTGTCCAGCAATAGACAGGGTGGCAATACTTGCACCACTGGCTTTTAAAAAAGTTCTTTTACTGATGTTCATGTGTTGTTCCTGTCTATAACCTAGTATAAAAATGCTATCTAGGTTTGAAAGTTATATCAAAGGGTAAAATTATATTTAGACTTTACGCTAGCGTTTATTTTTTAATGAGCAAGTGGTTACCGATAAAAGTCACTGCTCAGCTTTAGTTCTAATCTAGGTGAATAAGGCGCTATTATACCTATCCCATTAAGTTATTGCTCACTTGTACTAGTTAAAATAGCTCAAGGCTGTGTTGCTCTCACTCCCAATAGCCAGCTATTGCTCAATCGAGCGCCTTACCTTGAGTTATTTTTCCTGCGCACAACAA
>NZ_VOLS01000053.1 GCF_007954265.1 Colwellia sp. C1TZA3
AGTTAAAATAGCTCAAGGCTGTGTTGCTCTCAATCCCAATAGCCAGCTATTGCTCAATCGAGCGCCTTACCTTGAGTTATTTTTCCTGCGCACAACAAGATCACAAACTTAATGGAACTGGTATAACGCCAAACCAGGTTTAACTGCATATTTTGCTTAAAGTTAACTTACTCTTTTCGATAGCGAAATACGCCTTGGCCTGAAGCTATAATATTGTCAAAAGAGTCAAATACCTCAGCTGAGCCATAATAGATATTTCGACCCGACGCGGTCACTTTGCCAATAGCATAAAGCTTATTGGACTGCGCTTGTCCTAAGTAATTTATGTTTAAAGATAAGGTTAAAGCTTTTTTATAATCAAGCGGATCGTCACTATGGGCACCCGATAAAGCCGTGGCAGCATCTAATAAGGTTGAAATAAAACCACCATGGGGGATCCCTGAACGGTTGAGATGTTCAGGCTTAAGCTCAGCACTAATTTTAATATGATTTTTATGCCATTCTTCCACCACAAAACCTAAATGGTTATTAAATGCCGGCATAGGTTTATTGGCCCAAGGTGTCATTTTAGCCCCTCATTTTTTTGTTCTGGCGGCGATAGATTCTTCACTTTGCAATAACTGTGCAAAAATCACTAATTCATTTTTAATCACATCGTTCAGTATGGCCTGCCCAGAAGCTTTCAGGAGTTTTTTGCTAGCACGCAAAGCATTTTGCGGTTTCAGCGCTAAGGCTTTCGCTTTACTTAAGGCAAAGTCAACTACCTCAGACTTGTCTACTTGCTGATTAACTAGGCCGATATCAATCGCCGTTTCAGTATTAAAAGCATCGCCGAGCATTAATAACTCAGCGGCTTTACGATGGCCAGCTAACTGAGGAATAAGCAGGCTTGAACCACCTTCAGGGCAAACACCTAAATCAACAAATGGCATTTTAAAATAAGTTTCTGAGGCGTAAACCAAATCAAAATGCAGCAACATAGTTACGCCTATACCCACCGCAACACCAGATACTGCGCCAACAATCGGCTTAGGATAGTTGAGCAGTTCATATAATAAAGTAGCGGCCGGTGAGGGTTTATTGGCATCACGATTATTAAAATCGTTTAAATCATTACCGGCTGAAAAAACCTCTTGCGTACCATGTATCAGTACCACTTTAATACTTTCATCAGTCACACTGTCTTTCAGTGCTTTAGCCATAGCGGCATACATTAAACTGCTTAAGGCATTTTTTTTCTCGGGGCGATTAATAGCTAAGTGTAAAACACCACTGTCCTGGTGAATTAAGATGTGTTCTTGATCTTTCATATAAAGAATACCTATTTATGATGTTGATGATTTACGGTCACGGCTCTTTTTTCTGCAAACCCTTATTTCTACAAGCGAATTTTTACCAACTATTATTCCTGCAAGCCATTTAAACGCGATAGCGCCACATCGTATTCTGTTTTAAAGCGTTCAACGACCGTAGCAACAGTAGCAACTTCGGTAATACTGCCTAAGCCTTGCCCTGCGCCCCAAATATCTTTCCAAGCCTTAGTTTTACTACCACCTGATGAGCCAAACTTCATTTTATTTTTATCACCTTCTTCTAAATCATCAGGATTTAAGCCAGCATTGGTAATACTGGGTTTGAGATAGTTGCCATGAACGCCGGTAAACAACGAACTATAAACAATATCTTTCGCGCTATGCTCAACTAACATATTTTTGTATGCTTGATCAGCATTAGCTTCTTTGGTAGCAATAAAAGACGTGCCAATATAGGCAAAGTCTGCCCCTAAAGCTTGCGCTGACAATATAGAGGCGCCATTAGCAATAGCGCCTGATAAGGCAATAGGGCCATCAAAAATTTGTTTAATTTCACTCACTAAAGCAAAAGGGCTTAAGGTTCCTGCATGGCCACCGGCGCCTGCACAGACTAATACTAAACCATCAACACCGGCTTCTATCGCTTTTTCGGCATGGCGAATATTAATAATATCGTGAAAAATAATGCCGCCATAAGCTTGAATACGTTGCACTAAGGTAGGGTCTAACGCGCGTAGGCTAGTAATAATCACTGGTACTTTATATTCAATACAGGTATTTACATCAGCCTCTAAACGGTCATTACTTTTATGCACGATTAAATTGACCGCATAGGGTGCAACGATAGCGTTAGGGTGAGCAAGCTGGTACTGATCTAACTCAGTTTTAATAGTAGTGAGCCATTGTGCCAATAATGATTGTGGACGGGCATTAAGCGCTGGAAAAGAGCCAACGATACCGGCTTTACACTCGGCAATAACCAGTTCTGGTCCTGAGACGATGAACATAGGAGCACTGATAACAGGTAAAGATAGTTTATTTTGTAATGTTTTTGGAATTGGCATGTTGATCCCCTAAAAGGTATTTATTGTGATGAAAAAAATGAGCTGCGCCAAAAATTGGCATAATAGCCATCTCACTAACGTTGTGATCATTTCATCTGATTATAATAAGCCACTGCTTAGTTATTTATCTCATGATTAAAATATAAGTAATTAACACATAAGTAATTAAAATAAATATCTGCTATTTTACCATTTCTATGGCGTATAAAGTAAAGGCTCTGTTGTCAGCCATAAGCACTAACGAAAAATGCTAAAAAATCAGCCATAGGCACTTTGTAGGTTGGACTTTAGTCCATCAAGTTAAATGAAATTTAACGGTTATCCGCGCAGATACCATGCAACAAAAATAATACACCGCTGCAAATTTTTTTGGTCCGCAGCAGTAATCGCCTGCTTAACGGTTGACGGACTAAAGTCCGACCTACAAAAAATTGCCAACCGCTATATTATTTGCCACAGGCACTATACTAAACACTACACAATCACCTACAGACACTACCGAGAAATGCTCAACAGTCAGCCATAGGCACTTTGTAGGTTGGACTTTAGTCCATCAAGTTAAATAAAATTTAACGGTTCTTCGCACAAATACCAAGCAACAAAAATAATACACCGCTGCAAATTTTTTTGGTCCGTAGCAGTAATCGCCAGCTTAATGGTTGACGGACTAAAGTCCGACCTACAAAAAATTGCCAACCGCTATATTATTTGCCACAGGCACTAGGCCAAACACTACATAATCACCTACAGCCACTACCGAAAAATGCTAAACAATCACCCGTAGGCACTTTGTAGGTTGGATTTTAGTCCATCAAGTTAAATGAAATTTAACGGTTATCAGCGCAGATACCAAGCAACAAAAATAATACACCGCTGCAAATTTTTTTGGTCCATAGCAGTAATCGCCTGCTTAACGGTTGACGGACTAAAGTCCGACCTACAAAAAATTGCCAAACACTATATTATTTGCCACAGGCACTATACTAAACGCTACACAATCACCTACAGACACTACCGACAAATGCTCAAAAATCACCCGTAGATACTTTGTAGGTTGGACTTTAGTCCATCAAGTTAAATGAAATTTAACGGTTATCAGCGCAGATACCATGCAACAAAAATAATACACCGCTGCAAATTTTTTTGGTCCATAGCAGTAATCGCCTGCTTAACGGTTGACGGACTAAAGTCCGACCTACAAAAAATTGCCAACCGCTATATTATTTGCCACAGGCACTAGGCCAAACACTACATAATCACCTACAGCCACTACCGAAAAATGCTAAACAATCACCCGTAGGCACTTTGTAGGTTGGACTTTAGTCCATCAAGTTAAATGAAATTTAACGGTTCTTCGCACAAATACCAAGCAACAAAAATAATACCCCGCTGCAAATTTTTTTGGTCCATAGCAGTAAATACCCGCTTAATGCTTGACGGACTAAAGTCCGACCTACAAAAAATTGCCAAACACTGTATTATTTGCCACAGGCACTATACTAAACGCTACATAATCACCTACAGGTACTACCGAAAAACGCTAAACAGTCAGCCATAGGCACTTTGTAGGTTGGACTTTAGTCCATCAAGTTAAATGAAATTTAACGGTTATCAGCGCAGATACCAAGCAACAAAAATAATACCCCGCGGCAAATTTTTTTGGTCCATAGCAGTAAATACCCGCTTAATGCTTGACGGACTAAAGTCCGACCTACAAAAAATTGCCAAACACTATATTATTTGCCACAGGCACTAGGCCAAACGCTATATTATTTGCCGTAAAAGCAATGTTGCCTTACATAGTCATTTTCTCTTTAAGCCTTTAAGCAGTAGGCTTTATCATCTAACAACAGTGTTGTGAAACAGTGCCAAAATAAAATAGTTAGTTAATAGTACCGGTATAACTTATTTTATAACTTGTTTAGCTGTTGGACCACTCAGATAAGGTTTTACCTTCTGCGACCAGTTGTTTTAACAGTGCCGCAGGTTGCCAAAACTCTTCACCGTAAGTCGCACCAAAATCACAGATAGTTTGATAGACTTTGTCTAAACCTATGGTTTCAGCATAAAACATCGGGCCGCCTCGAAAAGCCGGAAAGCCGTAACCGAATGCATAAACTACATCAATATCACTTGGGCGTTGGGCAATGCCTTCTGCCAGTATTTTAAAACCTTCGTTGATCAAGGCAAAAGTCAAACGCGCTAATATAGTTTCATCATTTATCGCTTTGCGCTCAACTCCCCTTTGCTTGGCTTGTGCCTCAATCACTTCAAGCACTATCGGATCAGCTATACGCTGTCTGGTCTCGGCGTCATAACGGTAATAGCCTGCACCGGTTTTTTGACCTAAACGACCCATTTCATATAAAGCATCAGCAATACAATAAGTTCTAACATCGCCTTTTTCTTCATCTGTTAAGCCTTCACGCGCTTTGTAGCCAATGTCTATACCGGCTAAATCGCCTACCGCTAACGGTCCCATTGCCATGCCAAAGTTTTGCATCACTGTGTCTATCGCTTCAGGGCTTGAGCCTTCAAGCAAACATAGTTGTGCTTCACGGGCGTATTGGCGCAACATACGGTTACCAATAAAACCATAACAAACACGCGATAATGCCGGGATTTTTTTAATGGTTTTAGCCATTGCCATTGACGTGGCTAATACTTGCTCAGAGGTTTTATCGCCACGGACAATTTCAAGTAATTTCATTACATTAGCTGGACTAAAGAAATGCAGACCAATAACATCTTGGGGACGAGAAGTAGACTCGGCAATTAAGTTAACATCTTGATAAGAAGTGTTACTGGCTAAAATAGCGCCGGGCTTACACACACTATCGAGCTTGGCAAAGACTTGTTTTTTAATCTCTAAATTTTCAAAAACCGCTTCAATCACCAAGTCCATGTTAGCGAGATCGTTATAATCGGTTGTGCCTGTGATCAACTCTTGACGTTGGGTGGCGAGCTCAGTGGTTAATTTACCTTTTTTAACTGTCATCGCGTAATTTTTAGCGATAATATCTTTACCACGTTGCAATGCTAGCTCGTTAATTTCCAGTAAGGTCACTGGAATACCGGCATTAACAAAATTCATCGCAATGCCGCCGCCCATAGTACCACCGCCAATAATACCGACGCGTTTTATCACTTTTAGTTCAGTACCTTTGGGTAACCCTTTAATTTTTGAGGACATTCTTTCCGCAAAAAACAGATGACGCAAAGCCGCTGACTGTGTTGATTGCATGCATTCGACAAACAAACGTCGTTCTACTTTAAGACCTTGCTCAAAAGGTTGACTCAAAGCAGCTTCAATACATTCAACAATACGTTGTGGTGCTTCTTGTTGGCGAAAACGTTTACTTAAATGGGCCCGATATTCAGCAAAAAATTCAGCTGAAATACCGGTTTTATCTGCCGCTATATCGCTGACTTTTTTAAGCACCCCACCTTGGGCAATAACCTCTTTGGCAAAATCAAGTGCAGCGCTAAGTAAATCACCTTCAACCACTTTATCAATTAAACCAATAGTTAACGCGTTAGCTGCCGTAATGGGCGTGCCTGTGGTGATTAAATCAAGTGCGGCTTTAACGCCGGCTAATCTAGGTACTCTTTGGGTGCCCCCCGCGCCAGGTAACAAGCCTAATTTAACTTCTGGCAAGCCCACTTTAGCGCTAGCCAATGCACAACGATAGTGACAAGCCAATGCCGTTTCTAAACCACCGCCAAGTGCCGTGCCATGAATCGCAGCAATAATAGGTTTGGTTGACGCTTCAATTATATCAAGCAGCCCAGGTAATGATGGTAACATCGGCGCTTTGCCAAATTCTGAGATATCTGCCCCGGCAATAAACGTACGGCCTTCACAAATCAACACTAAGGCTAAAGAAGCATCATTTTGTGCTTGTGCTACCGCGTCTTGAATACCGAGGCGTAATGCATGAGAAAGCGCGTTAACTGGCGGGTTATTTAAACGAATAACCCCGATATCACCCTCTAATTGATAACTAACAACTGACATAAATTCATTCCTTACTTTGAAAAGTTAAACACGCTCAATAACGACAGCGATACCTTGACCAATACCAATACACATGGTCGCTAATGCGTATCGACCACCGGTTTTTTCTAATTGGCGTAATGCCGTCATCATAATACGTGTACCACTAGCACCCAAAGGATGACCAATAGCAATAGCACCACCATTTTGATTGACCCTAGGGTCATCAAAAGCGATACCGAGTTGTTTCATGCAACCTAGCGCTTGTACGGCAAAGGCTTCATTAAATTCTAAAACGTCCATATCCGCTAGCGTTAAGCCTGCTCGCGCTAAGGCTTTTTGTGACGCTGGCACTGGCCCTAAGCCCATAACACGTGGTGCTACACCAGCAATAGCGCCGGCTATAATTCTACCGCGCGGTTTAATACCGGCTTTTTCACCGACTGCTTTACTACCAATAATCATTGCTGAAGCGCCATCGTTAATGCCTGAAGCGTTACCAGCGGTAACCACACCATCAAATAATGGTCTTAATTTACCCAAGGCTTCTGCGGTTGAAGCAGGACGTGGGTGCTCATCAGCGGTCACAGAAAGTGCGGGCAACTTACGCCCCTGTGACACTTCAATGGCAATAATTTCATCATCAAAATATCCTGCTACTTTCGCCGCTTCATACTTAGCTTGAGAGCTAGCAGCAAATACATCACAGTCTGCTCTGCTGATAGTTAAATCACTGGCAATATTGTCGGCTGTTTCTGGCATAGAATGGCCGCCATAGGCTTTAATAATCTCAGGATTAGTAAAACGAGCTCCCATGGTGGTGTCAAACATTTCTTGCTGGCGAGCAAAGGCTGAGCTTGCTTTAGCCAAAACAAAAGGCGCGCGACTCATAGATTCAACACCACAAGCAACAAATAAGTCACCTTCATTGGCTTTTACACAGCGAGCGGCATCTAACGCGGCTGATAAACTTGAGCCACACAAACGGTTCACCGTTATGCCACCCGTCTCAATCGGTAAACCCGCTAATAGCCCAGCAAAACGCGCAACATTACGGCTGTCTTCACCGGCTTGATTGGTACTACCGGCAATAACATCTTCATAAAGGCTTAAATCAAAGTCGTTGCGTTGCACTAAAGTCTTTATAAGGTGGGCAAGCATATCATCGGGTCGAACAGAAGATAAAATCCCACCATGACGTCCAAAGGCGGTTCTTGCCCCATCGTATATATACGCGTCTTTCATCATTTTTTCCTTGCTTATAAAGTTGTTTGATAATTAACCAAGACAGGAAAGGCGATTAATAATGCCGCCACTTTCTCTTGGTCTTGAGTATTTGATAATTGAATATAAACGACCTGACCTTTTTCTGGATCAAATTCTGCGCTAACTTGGGCAGTAATATTATTGGCTTTGAATAAGGCATTGACACTAAATTCGGTCGCTTTATTACGTAATAGAGGTTTGAACACTTTACCAACCGCCGTTAGCGGAAAACTATCGAGTATTTCAATACGCTTTGGAATGGCGGCTCTTTCGTTAATATGGCTTTGGCAATGGCGCAATAATTCAACGGCTGTTGTTTGCTGGGTATCTTTTACCACCACGTAAGCAACCGGTATCTCGCCTGCATGGGCATCAGGTTGACCAATAGCCACAGATTGGAGAACACCGGCATGCACCATTAATGCATCTTCAATAATCTGGGGATCAATGTTATGGCCACCGCGGATAATCAAGTCTTTTGCGCGGCCAGTCAGCTGAATATGTCCTCGGTCGTTAATCAAACCTAAGTCACCGGTATTAAACCATTCACCGTCAACCCATGCTCCTTCATTATCGCTTTCGTTCAAATAACCTTGAAAGATATTAGGGCCTTTGACCAAAATAATGCCAGGTTCATTAGCGTTACAAACACGGCTAATTTTATTATCAATAACTTGGGCAGCAATCACTCGGCTATAAGGTATGCCATTACCCACTGAAACCCCTTCAACCTCATAACCAGGTAATACCCTAGCCACCACGCAAGAAGATTCGGTCATGCCGTAGCCATTGGTAACATTACAATTAAAGCGGTGCTGAAAAGATAATTTCAGTTCAATAGGTAAAGGCGCTGAGCCACAAGCGGCATGTTCAAAGCAGCTAAGATCAATGTCTTCATCAGGCTGCTGTAGTAAAACAGAAATGATGGTCGGCACGGTAGGAAACCAGCACACTTGATATTTATTAACAAAAAACCACCAGTTTTTCACCGTATTAGGATGTCTAAATCCTTCTGGGGTCATAATAACTACCTTACGACCGACAAAAAACATCGATAAACTGGCGGCAATAACACCAAAAACATGAAATAAGGGTAAAGCATTCAATACCGCAGACTTGCCTTGAAAAGCATTAAACCCAGCATAAACTTGTACGACAAAACTAATATTATAATGCGATAGTTTCGCTACTTTAGGTCGGCCAGTGGTACCTCCGGTATGAAAATACATCGCAATATCGTCGCCTCTGGGTTGAGAGGTTTGGCTCAATCGTTCACTTGATTGAGCCGATATAGCCTGATTAAAATCAGTGATGGTTACGCGGTTATTATTGCTCTGGCCATAGCTATTATCAAGGACAAGTATTTGTTCAAGTGATGGTACGCGGGCAATAATCTCATGCACTTTTTTACCTAATTCAGTGCTCTCATCAAGCGAAACAGTGACTAATACTTTTGATTTTACTTCATTCAATATTTCAACGATGTGATCAACTTGCAACAGGTAGTTAATCGGGTTGGCAATCCCTACCGCTTGGGCAGCCCACATACTCAGGTGAGTTTCAGCCAAATTGGGCAGTAAAATAGAGATAACGTCTGTGCGTTCAACACCAAATGATTGATAGAGCTTTGCTGTTTGATTCAGCTTGTTAGCTAAAGTAGTAAAAGTGAGTGTGTTAGCGACTTCATCTCGCTCAGCCGTTAAGTGCTCAACTATTGCGGTATCAGCGGCGTATTCATCGGCTGCATGGCAAAAAATATCGTAAGTTGTTTTACAATGATATCGGTCTTGGTCGTTTATTTTTTCTAAATCAGCAAGTAACTCTACTTCTGTTAGTTTGGACATTAAGCGCTCACTCTAATACAATTTTTATTCATTATTACTACAACATTAATCACGCAGCAAAACAGTTCATTCATTCTGCAATGCGGAACTTGATTTTGCAAGTGTTTTTAAAATACTAGCCAATGTACTTGATACAATAATAAAATCATAGCTATTCAGTTGAAGAAAAGTTTAGAAATTACCCGTAAAATATCGGTTTTAATTCATCATATTAATAAAAACAGACAAACTTAACGATTTAAAATCTAATTCCGCCAGGCGGCACTACATGGTATTATTCTAAAAAAACTGCATGAAAATTTAACACCACACTAAATAAAGCCAAGAATAAATAACATTGACTACCGCTATTGTGCATTAGTGAGAGTCTCGACAAATATTGTCGCGAACAGTATAAAATGGAACTGTCTATCAATGAGCTTTATAATACTGCTTTTAATGTCAACTACTTATGTAAAAGAACATACCTATGAAGCATATTTCTAACCTGGAGCAAAGTGGCAAAATAACTAGCGCCTTTGCTTGGCTGTCACCGCTTTGCCTAGTGATTATTTTTTTTGCCACCTTAATAACTGAATGGACCGGGTACCAGCCACCTGCCCTATTGGCTGTATTGATGTTGATATTATTTATGTGCATCGAATGGAAACAGTTAGATTTATCAACAAAAATCATCGCATGGGTTGCTATGGGCTTAACACTTGTTTTGTTGTTGTTCTCACAGATATCATTTCATCAGCTTGCTAGCCTATCTAGCAGTGTGGTTTTTTTTGCTTTTTTCTTAATTGCTTTAGGGCTGTTAAAAGAAGCGGCTTTAAGCTCAAATTCTGTTAATCTCACCGGACAGGTACTATTACAGCAACACCCCGTTAGACGTTATGCGCTGCTGACCTTTGCCAGTCATGTTTTGGGAATATTAATGAGTGTTGGCGCCATTAACTTATTAGGCACCATGATCCAGAGAAGTCTAGATGACAACAAAGACACCGTAGACGCTCGCATCAACAGTGTCAGGCAACGCCGTATGATGCTAGCGGTGATGCGAGGATTTTGCAGCATTCCGCTTTGGGCACCCACTTCAATCACCATTACGCTGTTAGTCACCACCATTCCAGATCTAAAGTGGATAGATATTATTCCTTATGGTTTGTACCTCACCCTAGCGCTACTTTTATTTGGTATTTGGCTAGATCATGTCCAAGCACCGAAAAACCTTAGCCACCTTGTACCGACAATTTCCAACGATTTGTCCGCCTTAAAGGTCAGTTACCCTATTATTGCGGTTGTCATCACCTTGGCTATTATCTCTGCGCTACTCATCTTTACCTCGCCCCTGCGACCTATTGCTGCGGTGTTAGTTAGTGCACCACTTGTTAGCATAGCTTGGATATTTGCCCAGTACTATCGGGTACATAATAAAGTAAACGCTGTACGATTAACGCTAAAGCGTTTTAGCACAGAGATATTTTTTAGACTTGCCTTACAACGTTCAGAAATCGTATTTTTTGCTGGCTCGGTGCTGATTGGTCGCTTATTATTAACCGTGTTAGACCTTGACTGGTTTGCACAACAATTAGCCTATTTAAATTTATCTGCTGCGCTGATATTAATTGCCGCTTCATGGCTAATTTTTATTGCGGCGCTGTTATTTATTAGTCCGATGATTTCTGTCACTTTGATGGCTGGAGCTTTAGCTCAATTACCTGGTGTTAACAATATGCCCGTCATTATTGCACTCGTGATGATGGTCACTTGGGCCGTGGTTGCCGGTAGCTCACCTTCTACCACCTCAGTGCGTATTAGCGCTAAAATCACTGGCATTTCTGCCTTTCAAATGGGCGTAAAGTGGAATGGCTTATACAGTGTATTAGTACTATTAACCTTAGATTTTTTTCTCGTTGTTTTGGTGTAATTGCAAGGAATATAAAGGATATAAGCGTTAGTCGTTAGCAGAGAGCTTTATTTGAAGTTTTTTTAATAGCAAACAATGTTTCTTATATACAAATAATATTAATTTATAATAACGCTTGAATTTCTATCTATTAATCTACACTTAATCTGAGTCTATTGACCAGAGTTGTACAGTACCGGGTATAGAAGTGTCAGCCTATTTGCTTATTTTTAATCGCTTGGGCTGCTGTTGCAAGTTTTAATAACTTTCTCAGGTCTTATACCAGTTCCATTAAGTTTGTGATCTTGTTGTGCGCAGGAAAAATAACTCAAGGTAAGGCGCTCGATTGAGCAATAGCTGGCTATTGGGATTGAGAGCAACACAGCCTTGAGCTATTTTAACTAGTACAAGTGAGCAATAACTTAATGGGATTGGTATTATACCAGTTCCATTAAGTTTGTGATCTTGTTGTGCGCAGGAAAAATGACTCAAGGTAAGGCGCTCGATTGAGCAATAGCTGGCTATTGGGATTGAGAGCAACACAGCCTTGAGCTATTTTAACTAATACAAGTGAGCAATAACTTAATGGGATTGGTATAACTACAGCGTTATAAAATTTATAAGGTGAATAACTACTGACTAAATTTTATGCCTTGTATTTATCCATTTTTCCTCATGAAAAAGGTGATCACTTAATTAATCAAATTGGTATTATAAAAAACATTATGATCTTAGCGGCGAAAACTTTCGTAGTTCTAGCTTTTAATATAACAACAAGGAGCACAAATGAAGTATAACCTCATCACCTCAAGTATTATGGCTTTTTTCTTAATGGCGGGTGCCACAGCAACGTCAAATGCAGCTGAAAATGATAAAAAAGTTCAAGCAAATGATTTTATTGAACTATTTGAGAAGTTAGGTGGAAAACATCCGGGTTATAGAAAGGCACATGCTAACGGTATGTGTGCATCTGGAACTTTTGTGCCAACACCCAATAAACACTTCACAGGAGCAGCCTTATTATCGAACGGTGAACTACCTGTATCTATACGCTTTTCAGTAGGTGGTTCAAGCCCAAGTAGTAATGAAAGAGCCCCAGGTGCTCGCGGTATGGGTATGCAAATTCAACTACCTGATGGCGCTTTACATACTTTTACGGGTAACAATTTCCCAGTGTTTGCCGGCAAAAGCCCGGAAGTTTTTTACGGCTTTTTGTCAACCTTACTGCCTGATGAAAATGGCAACGCTGATCCAGCTAAAACTATGGCATTTGTCGAGCAAAATCCAAGCCTACAAGCGAATATTGCGTGGAATAAAACCGCTAAAACATCGGCTTCATTTGCCAATACTGAGTTTTTTGGTTTGCACACCTTTTACTTCGAACAACCCAATGAACAACAAACTAAATTTCGCTGGAATATTGAGCCAAGCTTAGGGGTTAAAACCCTAGAAAAAGCAGAGGCTGATAGTATGCCAACAGAGTTTCTAGCTGATACCTTCGCGCAGCAACTTAAAGATGAAACGGTTAGTTTTACCATTATGGCAAGCTTAGGCGAAGCACAAGATAGCGATATTGACCCGTCACAGCAATGGCCTAGTGAACGCCCTCAAGTGTCGCTTGGCACAGTGACCATTAAAACGAGTGGCGGCGATGCCTGTAAAAATACTAACTTTGATCCCAATGTGATGTCAGCGGGTTTTACACCAAGTGCAGACCCAGTATTAAAAATGCGCTCACCGGCTTATGCTATTTCTTTCGGTAAAAGATTGAGCGGTCAATAAATAATTTTCTAAACGTTTATTATAAAATAGCTATGCTGAAAAAATCAACGAGGGGTAGTTTACACCACCCCTTTTATTAGACCAATTTCATTAATTATCTGGTCTACCTCATACGTAGGGGAACAGCCAAATACAAGGCATAAAATTTAGTCAGTAGTTATTCACCTTATAAATTTTATAACGCTGTAGTTATTCATTTTAACCATTAAAAATGAGCAGGTAATTAATCAACTTGGTATAAGCTGTATCCATGCAGCGATAATGATTAAACAAATAACACAGTAGTGGGTTGTTTTAATTAGGTGAAATGACCAGATAATTAATGAGATTGGTATTACTTGAAACGCCAAATTAATCGATGATGGCAGCAGCCACATAGATAAAAAGCAAGCGATAAAAAGGACTCAGTATATTTTAATCTTCAGTCAAAAATTGTAAATAAATTAATTTATTTACAGCGTATTTAACATTATATTTCAATTTGAGTGTTCTGCTTTTATATAACTACAAGTTATTACAAAATATAAAACAATGTTTTTATATTATATGAGATAATCACATCAATGATTGAAAATCACACCTTATAACCTCTTAAATAGGTTTCTCAATAAATTATTCTCACAAATGAATAAGGAAAAAATAGCATGTCTACACCTACACTTTTTTCGACGACAACATTCGCCCAAAAACCCCTCAAAAATCGTTTCGTTCTTGCCCCGCTAACTCGTGGTCGTGCAGGTCCAACTCGCGTCCCTAATGAATTAATGGCAGAGTATTATGAACAGCGCAGTACTGCTGGCTTAGTGATTGCAGAAGCGACCGCTATATCTGAAGAAAGCAATGGTTGGGTAAACTCACCAGGTATTTATACCAATGAAATGGTCGAAGGTTGGAAGACAGTTACTGAACGCGTACATCAGCAAGGTAGCCAAATTATTCTTCAGCTTTGGCATACCGGACGAGCATCTCATAGTGATTTCCATAACGGTGAGTTGCCGCTATCTGCTTCAGAATTAAAAATTAATGGCGACCAAATTCATACCCCTGAAGCTAAAAAAGACTATGAAGTACCACGCGCAATGACCGTACAAGATATCAAAAGAACGGTTGAAGACTTTCGCAAAGCAGCTGAAAATGCCAAGGCAGCAGGCTTTGATGGCGTTGAAGTTCATGCAGCAAACGGCTACCTGATTAATCAATTCCTTGATGGTCGCACCAATCAGCGTGACGATGAATATGGTGGTAGCATTGAAAACCGTATGCGTTTTTTAAACGAAATACTTGCAGCGGTATTAACCGTATGGCCTGCGGAAAATGTAGGCAGTAGAATTTCGCCAAATGGCATATTCAATGATATGGGCTGTGATGACTATAAAGAATTATTTACGGCGGTTATGCAGCGTTTTACCCATTATCAGCTCGGTTTTGTGCATATTATGGATGGCTTAGCCTTTGGTTTTCACGAACGTGGAGAGCCGATGACATTAGCAGATTTCAGAAATAAATATAATGGCCTTATCATAGCTAATTGTGGCTACGACCAGTCAAAAGCTGAAGCAGCAATAGGGTCAGAAAAAGCTGATCTGGTCGCTTTTGGTCGCCCCTATATTTCTAACCCAGATTTACCGCAGCGTATGTTGAATAACTGGCCATTAGCACCATCTGATGATACGAGTGCTTGGTATGGCGGTGGCGCTAAAGGTTATACTGATTATGAAGTATATACACCCGCTTAGATTTTAAAACCTGACTTGTGGGACAGCATTTACAGACAGTAAAGCTGTCCCTGTTGATACAGTAGTACTCTGCATTATTAACCAAAACTTGTTAACCAAAACTTATTAACCAGCAATCAATAACAAAGCCTCACTTGCATGGTATTGTCGTTTAACGCGACAAATACCCCCATTACTGTTCACCAAATTGCGAAAAAATAACCATAACGCTAATGAATAATGGGACTAAGTTCACTAAAATAACCATTATTAACTTATACCAATCCCATTAAGTTATTGCTCACTTGTACTAGTTAAAATAGCTCAAAGCTGTGTTGCTCTCAATCCCAATAGCCAGCTATTGCTCAATCGAGCGCCTTACCTTGAGTTATTTTTCCTGCGCACAACAAGATCACAAACTTAATGGAACTGGTATTATACCAATCCCACTAAGTTATTGCTCACTTGTACTAGTTAAAATAGCTCAAGGCTGTGTTGCTCTCAATCCCAATAGCCAGCTATTGCTCAATCGAGCGCCTTACCTTGAGTTATTTTTCCTGCGCACAACAAGATCACAAATTTAATGGAACTGGTATTAGCTAAATTACGATGGATGTTTGAGTTTTTTATATCAAGTATTAGGTAAGTATTAGCATATTTATTTTGCAGCTAATATACCAGCAGAGTTCTCTATCGAAGCGATATCAGCAAAGGGTTGTGGTTTGGAAATATAATAACCTTGCGCGTAGTCAACTTGAATGTTTTTCAAGGTATCTAGAATTGATTTCGTTTCAACAAACTCAGCGATAGTTTCTAAGCCCATGACGTGACCTATCTCATTAATCGACTTTACCATCGCCAGTTTTATCGGATCCTTATCTATGCCTCTGATAAAAACACCATCAATTTTAAGTTTATCAACCGGTAATTCTTTCAGGTACTCGTAAGAAGAAAGCCCAGTGCCAAAGTCATCTAGCGCAAACTTAAAGCCTTTATCACGCAATTGCTGGATGAATTTTTTCGCTGCATTCAGATTTGAAATAATTGCCGTTTCAGTAATTTCAAAACATATCTGCTTTGGTTGAATTTGAAATTCATCAACCTTCTCTAGCAAAAATTGGAGAAAGTCTACATGACCTATTGAAGTACCCGACAGGTTGATCGAGCACTGCTCGATAATTGGTGCATTCTTTTGCATTTTATTTAACATGGAAAAAGCACGGTTAACTACCCATCTATCTATATTGCTTGATAAAAGATAGCGTTCAGCTGCTGGCAAAAAAACAGCCGGAGAAATAATTTCATTGTGCTCATTTCTGAGCCTAATTAATAATTCTACATGCAGCTTATGATCAATGCTATTGCCCTCACTCAATGGGCTTATCGTTTGATAATAAAGCTCAAACTGGTTTGTTTCAATCGCCTTAGGAATTTTATTAGCCCAAAGCATCTGCCCTTTCCGCTCAGCCAATTGTTTACTATCTGCTTTATGAGCCTGTACACGATTTCCACCTAGTTCTTTGGCTAGATAACAAGCGGTATCAGCTTCGGACAAGATAGTACCGTAGTCGATCGAAAGTTCATTAATTTCAACCACACCGATACTACTACCGATACGAAATACATGATTGCCCCAGGGAAAGCGAAATGCTTCAATGGCCTTAACCAAATTATTGGCAGCACGTAAACCAGCAGACATTGAGCAGTGTTCAAACAAGATGCCAAATTCGTCACCACCGAGTCTAGCCAAAGTATCTCGTTCACGTATATGTTTTTTTAACTCTTTACTTATTTGTATTAAGAGTTGATCACCAGCCGCATGTCCGTAGGTGTCATTGATTATTTTGAATTGGTCAAGGTCTAAATAGCAAAGCATGTGCTGCTTTTTTTCACTCTTTGCTGTTTTTAGTGTTCGCGTAACCCGTCGCTCAAATTCCCAGCGATTGACCAGCTCTGTGAGCTCATCATGTGTCGCCTGATGGGATAGTTTGGCTGACAAATTTTGGGCTTCGGTAACATCTTCGCAGGCTAACAGAATCATGGCGTCTTCATTATCCTTAATAGCTTGTCCCGTTTCGCGTAACCAGATTATATTGCCATCTTTGTCACGCTTGCGAAGTGTCAGTTGCCTCCTTCTACCCGGAAAGCTGATGCACTGTTCTATCATCTTTCTGGCATCATCGCGATCATCCGACATGACGAGTTTGAATATCGACAACCCCACGATTTTATCTGATGAAGATCCAAATTGTGAAGCACCGCGTCGGTTAATTGACAAAATCTTACCCGCTTGGTCGAGTGTAAAAAGTATTAATGGATTATCTTCGTATAAAGCACGAAAGCGCTCTTCGCTCTGGCGCAGTGACATTTCGATTTGTTCACGCCGATTAATCTCATTATATAATTGAGCTTTTACTTCATCACGCTTAATCAAAGCCTCTCTGAACACTTCGAATGCATGGTTGACGACACCAAATTCGTCTTTTCTTTTTTCCTGCGGTATTTGGATATTAGTGTTTCCGCCTGCAAGTCCACTCAAACGGGCAATGATGCCTTTGATGTCTCTAAGAAATACCTGAGAAAGTATAAAGCTGACAACAATGATAAAAAATAACGTGCCGCCTAGCGCCATAAAAAGATTATTACGAATACTGTCGAGATTTTTCCTCGCATTAATAACCGACTGCTCAGTTTCTATCTGTGAGTTATCAATAAAAATAAGAAATTGGGTGTTTGCCTGTTCATAGGATTTATTCGCACGCAGCATAAATTGCACAATTAAATCAATATTGACTGAAGACATTAATACCGTCGACCCCATTTGGTCTCGGTAAGTTTCAAGTTCGGCTTTTAAATTAGCATAAAGCACAGCTTGATCCTGCGCCAGGTCAAAACTTGATTTCAGTTTTTCGAAGTCTTTAATAATGTTATTCAATATGGAAATATGTTCACGACCAACCGAATAAAACTCGCTTTCAGAAATATTTTCCTTAAGCGCAGATGCCAATAAGCTAATAAAATGGACATGATTGGTAGAAAAATCAGAAAAAATTCTAGAGAGTACCTGCATCTTGGGAATATGTTCACGTTCTATCTGCACCAGTAAGGTGTATTCTCTTTTCTGCTCAGCGAGAAAAGTCAGGCTCAATGATAGTAGCAAGAGTATGGCAATTGCCGGTAACAACAAAAATTTGAATCGAATAGATAAATTAGATAACCATTTCATTTTAATATCTTTATTGCTAATTTAGCATTGCTAAATTGAGGAGAAAATAAATTATACATAGAATTACTGACCAGCGACCTTAAGCAGCCTTTGCCAGTCTGTAGGTCGAATAGTAGCGATATACTTGAATGAATTGCCTTCCGGTTTGAAAACGATAGCAACACCTTCAGGCTTGGGCCAAATGCCAACTGCTTCTTGCAGATTGGCAGTATGCGCAGACAGCACATCATTGGCTCCTTCAGTAGTAGGTATTTTCGACAGCATTTTCTGCAGCGCCTTAGCCTGGAGATTCATCGTGGCTTCGTCAGCGATTATAGTATGCTTTAGATCAGGATGAATCTCTGTGCTACCAAATGCAAGCGTCGCTGTATCAATAGAACGGCAATAAGGGCTGCTAATAACAGCGCCTATTTTGATATCCAGTTGCCTGATAACATCTCCTATCCAGCTCATTTCCTTGCGGCCTTCTTCCGATAGCAAGCGTTGAGTCGCGCAATTTTTTAAATTTATTCGATCGCTATCAAAAGTATTATGATTGGTTTTGCCATGCCTAAAATAAAGAATATAGCCACCATGCCTTAACCCAGAAATCAGCTGAGTGTCATTGATACTATTTTCTAAATTGGGAGTTTCTACACTGTTCGCGGCGAACAGTACTGTCGAAAAATTTAGTAACATATAGGTGAGAAAAGACGGTATAAAATTCATTTTCATGGTTTTAATCCACTTGTTTTAATCTTTAGTTAGTGATGCTATTACGTTCATTTATAATTACTGAAATCATTTATCTATTAATAATACCAATCAAACTAACTAAGTGATCTTTTTAAATGGTCTAAATATCCAATAACATCGTTGCTTTCAATCCCAATAGCCAGCTATTGCTCAATCAAGCGCCTTGTTCTTGAAAATTTACCCTCATTAAAATTTGCACCATTAATTAATTTGATTGGTATAAGTTATCTACTAATGAACTATCTACATCCATCACTTGCTCAGCCTCAATGACAGAGCAGTTTTATCAACAACTAATTGCGCGAATTCAAGTCTTAATTCTGGTCTAAATGGGGTGTTTTTCTTTTTGTTATGGTGCCAATTAGTGTTTGAATAGGTGCTTAGTAATACCAGTTCCATTAAGTTTGTGATCTTGTTGTGCGCAGAAAAAATAACTCAAGGTAAGGCGCTCGATTGAGCAATAGCTGGCTATTGGGATTGAGAGCAACACAGCCTTGAGCTATTTTAACTAGTACAAATGAGCAATAACTTAATGGGATTGGTATAACATCCAATTAGGTTGCTAAATTAACTATGCCACTACACAGGTGAAAAAGCTACTAATCAATCTATAGCGGATAAGTTTTCCTCTGTTCTTCTCGTTTACATGTTTCGGCAACGCTGCACGTGCCTGTTCACACACTAAGTTTCACTAAAGACGTTAAGTAATCTAAAGTCGCAGCATGACGATAAAAACAGGGGGTTTGCTGGTCAGGCAGCCATAAAATCAGTGGCTTTTTTTAAGTTGGATTTAATTTAATTTAGGTATTGAATATGTTCCCACCACATGTGCTACCGCTTTTTCATCACCTTCAGAATATAAAGAAACTTCACCAACGATCAGTGACTTCCCTACTTTTAACAAAGTACATTTAGCAATAATGTCTTTAGTTGATGAAGGCTTTCGCATAAAGTTAATGGTTAAGCTGGTGGTAACAGCGAGTGCCACAATGCCTATTTCACCTAGAATAGCGACGTATATAGCACAGTCAGCAACCGTCATTAAAACTGGGCCAGATACCGTACCACCCGGCCTTAATTCATCAAACCCTACTGCGTGTCTTACCGTTGCTGACTGTGCTCCAACAGCTTCAACTGTGCATTTAGCCTGAGGAAATTCAGTACTCATAAAATGTTCAATTTCTTGTTTGGTTGTCAAAGTAGTTCTCCAAAAAGCCTATCTAAAGGCTAGGAATAGTAGCTTAAATTGTGAGGCATAGCGCGCACCCTACTCATTGTAATAATTTCGCTTTATGGTCTTATTAACAGTAACTAATAATAGATAGTAATACCAGTTCCATTAAGTTTGTGATCTTGTTGTGCGCAGGAAAAATAACTCAAGGTAAGGCGCTCGATTGAGCAATAGCTGGCTATTGGGATTGAGAGCAACACAGCCTTGAACTATTTTAACTAGTACAAGTGAGCAATAACTTAATGGGATTGGTATAATAATAGATCGCAACAATAGATCGCAACTATTTTAAGGGCGTTTAAGTTCTACATTTTTAGATGTTAGGCTAAAGTAATTTCCACCCATTTTACCGACAGAATCAATTAATTTTTGGTTTATATTACCATCTTCATACAGGTCATCTCTGACATAAACGCACTTTACATCTAAAAGAATAACAGTGCCGCCTGTAGGTAAATCACTCACCGAGATTACCTCTCTTAACGTGCACTCGTAACGTATGGGTGAGTCTTTCACTGAGCGAGGCTTGACTTGATAACTTGCACAACGCTCAACACCAGCGAAATCGAATTCACTTTCATCTTGGTTAAGACTTGCACTGGTCAGGTTCAATTTTTCTAATAAAGCGGAATTAGCGATATTGACTACACATTCACCAGTTGCCATTAAATTTTTTAGGGTGTCTTTTTCAATACCACTGCGCTGTGTTACCTCGGTATAAAGCAACACAGGCGGATTACAGCTAGCCACGGTAAAAAATGAATAAGGCGCTAAATTATCAATACCATCAGCTGAACGTGTACTGATCCATGCAATGGGTCTGGGCGTTACACCACCATTGAGCAGGCGATATTTTTCTTGGTTTTCTAATGCTGAAACATCAAAAATCATTTGTTACTTCCTCTCCTAGTATTAAAGTTTAACCGCACATACTCTACGCCTTCTCTACCGCTAATGCGCTGTTTTCTGGCTAAAAAATTTAGCATATTTAAACCTAGCCAACTTACTTTAAAAACTTAGGTTAATCGCGCTGGTACAAGGCCTCAATGGTACTCGATTCTATGGTGTGTAGATTTATCATGTAGCCTGCTAATGCGCCAGAAGTGTTTTCTGGTAAGTCAATTTTATCGACTGATAGTGCATGTATTGTAAAGCGGTAGTGATGTAAACCATCGCCTTTAGGCGGACAAGCGCCACTAAAACCGGCAATACTGAAATCATTTTCTATTTGAGTACTGCCTTTAGGGATACTGTTTTTTTTATTCGCTACACCTGTGGGTATTTCTAGCACAGTCACAGGGATATTTATTACCTGCCAATGCCACCAACCACTGCCTGAAGCTGTATCAGGATCATAGGCGGTAATGGCAAAACTTTTTGTGCCTTTGGGGGCGTCAGACCATTTAAGATGTGGTGACAGATCGCCGCCTGAGCAACTATAGCCTCTGAATTCATGTGTTTTAGACATAAATTCACCTTGGGCAATATCCTGACTAGATAATGTCAGCGGCGCTGAAAATGCCGCTACTGAAACGCTCAGTGATAACACTGAAAAAATTTTAAGTATGTTAAACATAATAATCCTTGTTGATACCAAGCAGATTAATTAATTGCTGCATTGGGTATTTATAGCTATTTTTTTGACCAAAAATGCCATTTAAAAGCATTCACCATTTTTTTCTTGGCGTACCCGACATAAAAAATCCGATGATAAACGTCATCGGATTTTGTCTCATTATTTAATAAAGCCAGCACTAAGGCTTTAATGCTGCAATGCTAAAATGCCTTAAAGCTCTATAACTTATAGCTTGAATCTTAAAGCTTAAAGCTTATAGCTTTACACTGCTTTTAATGATTATTCAGCAAATTTATGCACAACACTTAATTTAAAAGTACGACCTAAAGGATTATGTGTAAACGGGTCATAGTTTAAATCTAAACGAGCAAATGAAGGTTCTTCATCTGTTAAGTTACTCACTGTGAAGTTCAATTTGGTTTGATCTTCATTAAAGCGATAGTTATAACTTAAATCCAACTGTACTTGGCTATCAATGACTTGGCCTCGAGTGTTAGTGGTAAATAACGCTTCTCGCTCATCTTTATAATCGCTAACATAATAAGTAGATAAGCTAACATTGTGATTGTCGAAGTCAAAACTATTGGTCATAGTGGCTTTATACTTGGGTATTGGACGATTAGAGTTAGTTTTATTTAGGAAACCCGCGGCATCAAAAGCTGCTGATAAATCATCTCCAGCTACTTTATATTCTGCCGTATAGGTGCCATTCATGTTCAGGGTCCAATAGTCGGTAACATTTAAGCGTAATTGCACATCAACACCACTGGTTTTAACATCAGCGCCATTAATTATTTTAGTTTCAATACGTTCTACTGTTTTCGCGTTACCAGGCTCGGTCCATTGCACTTGCTCAGTATAAGTTTCGTTACCTGCTACTGCAGCTGATAATACCGCATTATAATTTTCAACAATAATCGGATCACTTAAGTCAAATGACCAAAAATCAACCGTTGCGAATAAGCGATCGTCCCAAAATTCACCAATAACACCAAAGTTTAACGCTACGGCAGATTCTGGTGTTAAGCCACTGTTACCTTGAGTATCTACAGCTTTAAAAGCGCCTGTAGCACCGACATAAGAAAGTGTAGTATTACTGCCTTCTAGTTGATTTAGTGTCGGTCCTCTAAAGGTAGTACTCGCAGAGCCGCGTAATGAAAAGTTATCATTAATGGTATATTGCGCTGATACTTTTGGATCTATGGTATTACCCACTTCCCCGCCATAATCCTCATATCGCAAAGCAACTTGCATACTTAAATCATCTGATACCGGTAACGCAAGTTCACCAAATACCGCATGAATACTTTGTGATGAATCTTGATTCAGCTCACCACTACGAAAATGAAAAACACCAGTAGGATTTGCACAATCTGTTTCACCCATCACTGGACATGGATTTATCGCTAAATTTCCTAGGTCGTTCACTTCATTTGAAAACGACTCATAACGATACTGAGCGCCAACAGCAAACTCAACAATGCCGCCATCTAATTCAATGTCTAAGTCACCCGAAAATAAGCCATCAAGCACAAACAATTCCGTTTCTTTTTGTGACGTTCTGGTACCTTCAACGTAATCTAAAACTTCTTGAGTGTTAGCTAATGCCGGATTGTAGTTTGGATTAGTCGCGCCATTAGAAGCCGATTTTTCAATGCCATTAGAAAACGGGTTAAAGAATAAACAGCCATTTGCACCTGGCACACCTGCTGCCATATCACAATTATCGCCACCGTAACCTAATAGCGCATTTTTCAATGGCACGATTAATGTGTCGGGGTTACTGGCATAGTCAAGTTTTGAATTTGAATAAGCAAAGCCCGTTTGCCAGTTATAACCATTATCAAATTTACCTTCTAGATCTGCTGCTATTCGGTAAGTGTTATATTCTAAACCACCTTCACTAGAAGGCCCTTCCACACCGACAGTACGACCAATGTATGCAACACGGTCTAACGATGGATGAGGAGCACTGGCAAATTCAGGGTTACCCGCCACTAGGTCTTGCCATGCAGGATGATAAGTCGGTACATAACGGTCGGCAAAATCAACTAATTTTTGTGGTGGATACGACGGTGAGCCATAAGTGGTCGGTACCTCAGTCTCTGAATACAAGACTTCAACATGTAATCGCACATTATTTTTAAAATCATGATTTAGTTCACTAAATAATTTTAAATGGGTATCGCCATCATTTAACGCTGAATACGGACTATATTGGAATTTACAAACACCGGCTATCGTGCCGCCTAGGGTTTCACAGCCAGGGTCTATTAAGTATTTAGGTTGTGAGTTATCACCGAGCCAAGCGGCATTAAATATCGATGGTGGATTACCAATTGATGACCAGCCCCCTTGTGGGTTAGTGGCAAAGTCTTGTACCGCCCAGTCTTTATCTCTGGTATTTATAGTATTAGTTTTATCATAGCTAACAGAAGTTACCCAATGCGTATCATCATTACCTAGTCCCCAGATAAAACCTAAACCATAATCACCATCACTATCTTGTAAATTTTTATAATCAGCTTTTACTTCTAAGCCTTCAAAGTCACTGCGGGTTGAAAAGTTAACTACACCGGCTATGGCATCAGAGCCATATATGGCCGCAGCACCTTCTTTTAACACATCAACACGTTTAACTGCCATCGAAGGAATGTCTTGGGTGTTAACATAAAGCATTTGTTGATCAACAATAGCATAAGGGTTAAAAGTGTGTCTTTTACCATTAATTAACACTAGAGTACGACCGGCGCCTAGTCCTCTTAAATTAATATTAGAAGTCCCTTCAGTACCATTTGAACCATATTGATTTGAATTACCTTGAATACCAGAGCTGATTGACAACTTCTGAGTCATTTCAACAATAGAGGGAGAGCCAATTTTTTCTAAATCAGCTCGGCTAATCGTTTGCACAGGCGCTGAGGTTTCTAATGCCGAACCTTTTAAATGAGAACCAATGACTTGGATTTTCTCGATATCTTTTTTGTCAGTAACTTTTACTTCTTCGGCATACAAAGCACTACTTGCCATAATCCCAAGCGCTGCGCTAATAGCGATGGTTATGGAGTTTCTTTTTAGTCTGGTATTTTTCATCTGTTTCCCCTGTTATTCATTTTATTTTATTTTGTTTTATTATAATTTTTTCAATTAAAGGCTACTTAATCACTCCAACAACCCTTAATTATTCTGCTTACTGCGCTAAATCCCCACCAAACCTTTGGTTACATGGCCATAATAATTCGCACATTAAATAGTTATAAACTAAGTACAGCAGCGCATACCGCCTTGCACCTAGAGCCTATTCTGCGTTAAAAATCACTTATTGATCCAACCGAAATATGGCTAATACCTAAACCGGTAAAATCAAATAAAGCCTAAAAAACCAACACATTCAGAAATAAATTTAACTGATACTAATTCTGCATAGCGGAATATGCAAGCACTTTATTTAGCCATTAATTCCACTGTAATCCATTTAACTTAACATTAACAAAAATAATATAAAGCTAAAAATAAAACTAATATTATTATTTAGTCAGCAAATATAATGCTGTTAGCCACAATTAACCTTGATATTTACTTACCCGCGTGTTCCACTGTGCGGAATAAAAAGCTTTTATGTTGAGGTTGATAAATGATTCGAGATCAAGAAATATTGGATCAGTTTCTAGACACTATTTCAAAATTCGTCAGAGAGCGTTTAGTCCCTGCGGAAAATGAAGTCGCAGAAAACGATGCTATTCCAGATGATATTGTTCAAGAAATGAAAGCGATGGGCTTGTTTGGTATGACAATCCCAGAAGAATATGACGGCTTAGGTCTGACTATGGAGGAAGAGGCGCTGGTCGCTATTGAGTTAGGTAGAACATCACCGGCTTTTCGCTCCCTCATTGGTACTAACAATGGTATTGGCTCTGCCGCTATTGTATTTGACGGCACTGAAAAACAAAAACAAACCTACTTACCTAAATATGCCTCAGGTGAGCTTATCGGTTCTTTTTGTTTAACCGAGCCAGACGTTGGCTCTGACGCTTCAGCCGTAAAAACGTCGGCAATAAAGCAAGGCGATGAGTATATTATTAATGGCACCAAACGCTATATTACTAATGCGCCAAGAGCCGGAACCTTTACTGTAATGGCTCGAACCGATCCATCGATTAAAGGATCTAAGGGAATATCTGCTTTTATAGTAGATGCATCGACTCCTGGTATTACCCTTGGACCTAAAGATAAGAAAATGGGCCAGCAAGGCTCTCATACCTGTGATGTTATTTTTGAGAATTGCCGTGTCCCTGCCGAAAGTATTATTGGTGGCGTTGAAGGCAAAGGCTTTATAACCTCAATGAAAGTGCTAGACAGAGGTCGCCTGCATATTTCAGCATTAAGTGTCGGTATTGCTGAGCGGTTAATTGACGATGCCTTAAGATACGCCATAGATAGAAAACAATTTGGTAAGCCCATTGTTGAGCACCAAATGATCCAAGTGATGTTAGCAGATAGTAAAGCTGAGGCTTACGCAGCTAAATGCATGGTACTTGATGCGGCAAGACAAAAAGATTTAGGCAAGAAAATAACCACAGAAGCTTCTTGTTGTAAGTTATTTGCCACAGAAATGGTGGGACGAGTCGCTGACAAGGCCGTTCAAATTCACGGTGGTGCTGGCTACATTTCAGAATACGCCGTAGAAAGACTTTATCGTGACGTCAGATTATTTCGATTATACGAAGGCACAACCCAGATCCAACAAATGATAATTGCCAAAAATATGATCAAAGACATTCAATAAATTAAGACCAACGAAGGATTTGCACAATGAATTTAAACTTTACCGCTCAAGAAAAAGACTTTCAACAAGAAGTGCAGCAATTTTTGCAAGAAAAGTTGCCTAAAGATATCGCTGAAAAAACCAAAAACGCCTTACATTTATCTAAAGATGAATGTAACCAGTGGCAAAAAATACTCTACAAACAAGGCTGGGCCGGTGTTAATTGGCCAGTTGAGCATGGCGGAACAGGTTGGACACCAACGCAAAAATATATTTTTGCCAATGAATGTGCCAAAGCCGGTGGCCCCGATGTCATCCCTTTTGGTTTGAAAATGGTCGCGCCTGTTGTTTATACCTTTGGTAACGAGGAACAAAAGCAACGCTTTTTACCTGACGTATTAGCCAGTAATGTTTGGTGGTGTCAGGGTTATTCAGAACCTGGTTCAGGCTCTGATCTGGCATCAGTTAGAACAACAGCGGTAAAAGAAGGCGATGAATATGTTGTTAACGGCACCAAAACATGGACAACCTTAGGCCAACATGCTGATTGGATATTCTGTTTGGTAAGAACGGGGGAGCCGAGCGTTAAAAACCAAGAAGCGATAAGTTTCCTATTAATTAACATGAATGACCCTAAAATAACGGTATCACCCATTATTACCATTGATGGTCGACATGAGGTTAATGAAGTTCATTTTGATAATGCGCGTGTGCCTGCGATTAATCTTATTGGTGAAGAAGGTGAAGGTTGGACCTACGCTAAAGTACTATTAACCCATGAGCGAACCGGTATCGCTCGCGTTGCTATCTCTAAAGATCGCCTAGTACAATTAAAAACATTAGCCCAAACATCGCCTGATGGCGATAATAAGTTAATTGAAGACGCTATTTTTGCACAAAAAGTCGCACAAGTAGAAATTGATTTATTAGCCTTAGAATATACTGAGTTACGCACACTTTCTGCTATTAGCACAGGCCAAGCGCCGGGGCCAGAGTCTTCCATTTTAAAAATTGTTGGCACACAAATTATCCAAGCCATTGACGAATTGTATGTCGAAGCGGCTGGATATTACGCCATGCCATTTGTTCCTCATCAATTTAATGATGACTTTGACGGACAAAGCATTGGCCCTGACATGGCAACAAACAGTACATTACGTTACTTTAATA
This sequence comes from Colwellia sp. C1TZA3, assembly GCF_007954265.1. Taxonomy (GTDB): domain Bacteria; phylum Pseudomonadota; class Gammaproteobacteria; order Enterobacterales; family Alteromonadaceae; genus Cognaticolwellia. The sequence continues at coordinate 27,576 of NZ_VOLS01000053.1, forward strand.
ACCGTAAAGCTTCTATTTATGGCGGCAGTAACGAAATTCAAACTAACATTATCAGCAAAGCCGTTTTAGGCCTTTAAATTAGCATTAGGAGTTTACAATGGATTTTTCGTTAAACAACGAACAACAAATGATTCAAGATAGTGTATCGAAGTTTATTCTCAACGATTATGATTTTGATACTCGTCGAAAAATACTGGCATCAGAGACAGGTTTTAGTCAAGAAAATTGGCGTTTATTTGCTGAACTTGGCTGGTTAATGCTGCCATTTACCGAAGAAGACGGCGGTTTAGGCGGTTCAATGGTCGACCTTATGTTGGTCATGGAAGAGTTTGGCAAAGGCATGGTCGTTGAACCTTTCCTTGCAACAGCCGTTATGGCAGGTGGCTTAATTGCCTTGGCCGGTGATCAAGCGCAAAAAGACGATTACTTACCTAGAATAATGGCTGGTGAGCTGCAAATGGCTTTTGCCTATGCCGAGCCACAAAGTCGTTATCAGTTAAACAACGTAAAATGTAGTGCTATCAAAAATGAGGGCCAATTTGTTATTACCGGTCAAAAGTCGGTAGTATTAAATGGTAATCATGCTGATACCTTAATTGTTGCCGCGCGCACTGCTGGTGCAACCAATGACGATAATGGCATCAGCTTATTCCTTGTTGACGCTCATCACCCCAGTGTTAAACGTGAAGGTTATGCTAATGTTGATGGTCATCAAGCGGCTGACATTTGGTTTGACAACACCCCTACCCTTGGCCTGTTAGGTGAGCAAGATAATGCCTTACCTGCCATTAATAATATTATTGATAAAGCCACCTTAGCGATTTGCGCCGAAGCCGTTGGCGCGATGGAAATTGCCCATAAGCGTACCTTAGAATATGCTAAAACACGTAAACAGTTTGGCCGTACTATTGGCTCTTTCCAAGCTATTCAACACCGTTTAGTTAATATGTTTATTGAACATCAGCAGGCTAAATCTATCCTATTGATGGCGGTATTAAAAATGGATAGCAATAATGGCAGTGATGCAAAAGCATTGTCAGCGGCGAAAAGTCGTATTGGTAAAGCAGCGAACTTAATAGCTCGTGAGTCAATACAGCTACACGGTGCTATAGGAATGACTGATGAGCTTGATGTCGGTCATATTTTTAAACGTTTAACCACCATTCAATTTTTGTTTGGTAGCACTGATGCTCATACCAAACGTTTTGCATCTTTGTAGTTATACCAGTTCCATTAAGTTTGTGATCTTTTTGTGCGCAGGAAAAATAACTCAAGGTAAGGCGCTCGATTGAGCAATAGCTGGCTATTGGGATTGAGAGCAACACAGCATTGAGCTATTTTAACTAGTACAAGTGAGCAATAACTTAATGGGATTGGTATTATACCA